>NZ_CP030041.1:905000-1505000 GCF_003260975.1 Echinicola strongylocentroti
AGCCATCCCCTTCCATAAGACTCATATATACCTCCTGTATCATGTCCAGGAGGAGCTACCTCCACTTGCCAGCCTGAAACCTTGGTTCCATCCACGGTGGAGCGGATAAACACCCCACTATTACCATCTGCACCTTGCTTAAATTCCAGCTCCAATTCAAAATCCTTGTAATGTTCGTCGGTTCCTAAATAACCATAAGCCTCATCAGGACCGCTTTCACAAACCAGTAGCCCATCTTCAACATACCACTTTTCGGTTCCATAGATGGTCCATCCACTCAGGTCTTTACCGTTAAATAGCTTAATTTTTTTACCTGCCAAACCTCCGGCAGTCAGCACCACTACTATTGGGAGAAGTAGCAGAAGGGTTTTTACGTATTTCATAGTTTTCTGATTTTTATATTTTTATACCAAGTTTTCGCTCCGTGATCCTGCAAGCCTATCAGGCCTGACTTTGCCACGCCATAGTCTGGATAGTCTTTCCATTTACCTTCAGCTTTCCTTTTCTCCCAGTCTTCCGACCAAGGGTCAAATGAAACAGTCTTTTTACCATTAAGGAAATATTCTGCCTTATCTTCTGTAAAAACAATTCTAGTCGTATTCCACTCACCCGCTGGCTTAACGGCCCCTTCAAAATCAGGTGTATACATGCCATAGTCTGCACCTATTGATTGCCACATTTCTAACTTTTGAGGAAAACCAATCTGGTCGATCACCTGGTATTCAGGGGCGGTATTATAAGGTGCTTCATGAGTAGCCTCGTCCACTATGTGATAAAAAATACCACTGTTTCCTCCTTCTGCTATTTTCCAGTCTATCTTCAATTCAAATTCACCAAACTCCTCTGGCCCATAGACTACATCCCCTCCGATATCTCCTCCTTTGCCAAGTGCTATAAAATTACTATTCTCGATAATCCATCCAGAAGGAAGCTCTTCTGCGTTATAGCCTCTCCAGCCTTCAGCACTCTTGCCATCAAAAAGTAGCTGCCAGCCTTCTGATTTCTCTGCCGCTGTGAGGGTATTGTCCTTGGCCTCAGCTCCTACATCAGAAGCCTTTACTTCCGACACTTCCGCCTCTCCTGCGCTATCCTTTTTACCACTACTGCATGCCGCCATCATGGCCGCCATTGCAACGATGCTCAGTGTTGTCTTTTTCATTTAAACAAGTTTTAATTTTATAGTATCTAAATTTTATTCCTTTTACTTATTATACTGTTCCAGAACAAACCTCCAAGCCACTCTTTTCAACGTGTCAATGGCGATGCAATATGAACTTCTTGACCTAATTTCACTGCACTAACCATTTCACGCACACAGAACAGCATATTTATTTAAAATCTAAGACCATAAATATAATATTTTTATATATATAATCCCTCTTAGTTTATTTTTTTTGGTAAATAAGTTTACGAAAGGAAGGGGACAGGAGACAAAAAAAACAAAGCATGGGGCTCATATAAATCCATTGGCGTCCAAGCAAAGATTTTACTTTCGAAGGGGATTCATTAAACCCGGAATATGCATTAGCCTATCTGTTGCGACCTGAAACTGCCTCAAAATCAGCCGTTTCACTTTAGTTTTCGGCATAACCGTAGCGGTGCTACGCTAATACCTCCAAACTAACTGATTTTCTTGCACTTTCAGCTCTCACTACGATTCCTAACGCATAATCCGGGTTAAACCACGCCCCTAAATACCCTAAAGGGGGCTTTCTAATCAGTCTTTCAAAGGATGGGGTAGTTTTGGAAATCAAAAAAATCTTTACTCTTTTCGTTTAAACCTACTTTTTCAGCGTAGGTAAAATTTAGTCGGACGACAATCCCATAAAAAACCGGCAAACTTAACCGGACTTTTTAATGTTGTACTTCAATTCTGAAATCATCTCCGCTAAATCCTCCAAGGTGACTGCCTTGTTTTTGTCCTTTGGATTGGGAAAGTCAGTACTGATAAATGCTTTGGCTTCCCATACCTCTTCCACCTCTTCGCCTGGAACCTCATAGGGTTTGTACATTTCATTATCAGATACTAAAAATAACTTTCCGTTTTCATCCAGATAATTAAAGACCCTTTTATAAACGACCCCTTCTGAAGCAGTAACCAAAATATAAGTCTTCCCGCTTTTAATTTCAGCAGGCTGCTCCACAAAAGCCCCAATGACCACGGTACCGGGCACCAAAGGCAACATGCTGTCCCCACTGACCTCAAAGGCTCGATAAGTGGCGTTTTTGGCTAGATTAGGCAGATGGAATTGGGGAAGTTGCTGCATGTACTCTGGATCAGCGTAGCCGTTGAGATAACCTGCGGATGCTTTTTGGGGGACCATGGTGATATTCTCATTTTCCTCCTGATCCAGCGATACGGTCAATATCTTGACATCGCGCTTTTGAAGGGCCTTCCTCCCCTTGCCTTCTATATCATGAAAAAGCAGCTCGTCAATGGAAACAGAAAGAATGTCCCCAATCATTTTAAGCGTGGACAATTTAGGCTCCGACCTTCCGTCTTCATAGGCAGAAATCATCGTCCTTTTAATCCCCAATTGATCAGATAGATTCTCTTGGGTCATTTGCATTTGCTTCCTTAAATACCTAAGATTTTTTCCAAGTAGCATTTTCAGTGATATTAAGCACTATAAAGATAAAAATTATGATCGTCTCTCCACTCACTCTTAAACGAAAACCGGTTTAAATCCATATTCGATCGCTCCATCAATTCCATTCGCTCACGGATTTCATCAATAACATCGGAGACTGCGCGATCACCATGTACCAATAAATATCCATACCGCGGATGAATCTCGTCTTCAACAAAGAATTTTACCTGATGGTTTCCTGAAGCAAGCAGCTTACTTACGATTCTGATTTTGGGAGACTTTTCCATGTACCTTAACTATCTATCAATGTTTCTTTTACAAACACTAAGATATAAATGTTTACATAATAAACAAAAATAAGTTTGTTAAAAAAACCAAATTGAGACACATATTGTCACAAAAAACCAAAATCACTCTATGCATCAACCTTCACTTCCGGAATATTGGCCAGATAAGGCATTACCCTACTATCATCTTATCGCTAGGGTACCACAAATCAGCTCATTTACCCATTGATCTAAAAGCTCCCTCGATCCTAAACCCTACCACATTAACTTTGGTTAAGACTAATACTAATCTATCAAACAATGAAACCAATCACCTTCACACTTATTGTATTTTTATGCTTATCGCCGTTGATAGCATCTGCCCAGTTGACTGTTTCTGGACAAATTATAGATGGTGACAATGACGAGCCATTGCTATTTGCCCAAGTGGCACTTTTTGAAGCGGGAGGTGACGAAACCATCACCTACACCCAATCTGATGAAAACGGGAATTTTAACCTCGGGACAGAAAGCGGAACCTATGATGTAAAAGTGTTTTTGATCGGATATGAAAACAAGAAAATCGAAAGCCTGAATGTCAATGAAGACCGTGACCTAGGCAAGATCACGTTGATCTCTGAAGGCAAGCAGCTGGACGAAGTAGTCGTCCAGTCCAACACCATCCCCATGCGTACGGACGTCGAAGGACTGGTCATCACCCCTGATCAAAACCTGGCCAATGTCGGAGGCACACTGCTGGACATCTTGAGGAACACCCCATCCATCAGCGTATCTGACGATGGCTCCATATCCCTTAGAGGAAGCTCTGGCACCAATATCCTGATCAACGGAAGAAATTCCTCACTCACCCAAAACCTCGACCAAATACCCGCCAGTGCCATTGAGCAAATCAAGGTCGTGAACAATCCGAATGCACGCTATGATGCAGAAGCCGAAGGTGGGGTCATCAATATTATCCTGAAAAGAGGAGAAGATATGGGTACCCACGGCGGTGCAGAGCTCACCTATGGCACGCGCAGTCGGCTCAATACCGGCGCCAGGTTTAACCACACTACCACCAAGTATAATGTCTATGCAGGCTACAATTACCGGGACTGGAAAGGTGTGAGTGAACGCTCCACCTTCCGAGAGGTATATGAGGACAATGAACTCCTCAACCAACAAGGAGACAATAGCGACAGACGAAAAAACCATAACCTCAACTACGGCGCTGATTATTATTTTGGCAAAAACATCCTTAGTTATCAAGGGGTGTATTTTACAGGCAAAGATGCTGAAAACAATTCGCTGTACTCCAAAATGACCGATAGCGAAACCGATGACCTCTTGCTCCAGTATGTGCGGCAAAACAACGAGTCTGAAACAGATGATGGCTATGACAATGCCCTGATCTATGAAAGGACTTTTGATGACAAGAACCGAGAACTGAAAATCAGCGCCAATAATTCCTATCAAAACCAATACAAAACCCAAAACATCAATATCTACCGGAATGCCTCAGAAGCGACACCGGAAAACCTCAACGGTCGAGAAAAAGCCCTGACGGATGAAAAAAGGTACACCTCCGTCATCCAAGCGGACTACATCCACCCAGTCAATGAAAAAGTAAAGCTGGAAATGGGGCTAAAATCCACTTTCAGAAAGTTTGACAATGATTACAAATATTACCAGTTCTCCGAAAGTACCAATGACTTCGTAGAAAACACCGACATCAGCAACCACTTTCTCTACAAAGACCAAATCCACGCTGCCTATTTCATTTATTCCAGATCGGGCGAAAAATGGGACATCTCCCTTGGCACAAGGGCCGAACAAACCCTCGTAGAAGGATTGCTCTACAACACCAACGAACTGAACGAGCAGGATTACCTGAACCTCTTTCCCAGTGTCCAGGCACTGTACAAGCTGAATGAGGAAAACAGCCTGAAATTTACCTACAGCAGAAGAATCGACAGACCGACCGCCTGGAGGCTCAATCCTTTTCCGGATATCACCGACTCCCTCAGCGTGAGAAGAGGTAACCCCAACCTCCAACCCGAAATGATCAACTCACTGGAAGTGGGCCATATGATCAATATGGAAAAGGCCAGCTTGACCACCAACTTGTTCTATAGGCATGTGGATGGTGTATTGGACTATATCACCTTGGTGGAAGACGGGATTTCTTACCAGCAGCCTGCCAACCTGAACACCGGCGAAGCGTATGGACTGGAATTTATCGGCATGGCTGACCTGACCGATTGGTGGAATATCAACGGAAGTGTCTCTTTGTTCCAGAGTAAAGTGGATGGGTCCAATATCGGTGAGGAATTTGTCAGCAAAGGCTTTTCCTGGAACTCCAAAATCACCACTGATTTCAAGCTTCCCCATGCCTTCACCTTGCAGCTGGTGGGCGATTATGAATCCCCAGAAGTAGAAGCACAAGGACGAGATTTTGCACGCTACGGTATGGATGCCACCTTGCTGAAAAAATTAATGGACAACAAGCTGCAGCTATCACTCAGCGTCCGTGACGTCTTCAACACCCGCAACTTTGGCGGCTACAACCAATCCAATGACTTCTACCAAGAATTCCGAGCAGAATGGGAAAGCAGGATCGCGCTATTTAGTGCCCGGTATAATTTTTAAACACTCTTTGATCTTTCATGGGCTATGTAAAAATTATTTGAACAACATAGGCACATAGGGCACAATAGTAGGTACAGCACTTCCCCTTAGTGCCTTACCTACTTTGTGGCAAAAAGCCTGTTGTTCCTGCAGCTGTGCTGCGGAACCACGAAAATCGAGTTTTTAACTCAACTCCACTTATGAGAGCTATTCTTAGAAAAATGGCTTGAGGGTAACCATATAAAAAAACATAGGGTTACTAGCTAAAATATGTGTCCTCATGTTTCTATGTGGTTCTTAATAAAAACCAGTCCTTGACCTTTCATGGGCTTTGTCAAGTGTGTTTGAACAACATAGGCAGATAAAAAAACATAGGGTTGCTAGCTGAACTATGTGCCCTCATGTTTCTATGGGGTTCTTAATAAAAACCAGTCCTTGATCTTTCATGGGCTTTGTCAAAAGTATTTGAACAACATAGGCACATAAAAAACATAGGGTTACTAGCTGAACTATGCGCCCTCATGTTTCTATGTGGTTCTTAATAAAAACCAGTCCTTGATCTTTCATGGGCTTTGTCAAGTGTGTTTGAACAACATAGGCAGATAAAAAAACATAGGGTTGCTAGCTGAAATATGTGTCCTCATGTTTCTATGTGGTTCTTAATAAAAACCAGTCCTTGATCTTTTATAGGCATTGTCAAGTGTGTTTGAACAACATAGGCACATAGAAAACTATAGTATTTTTCCCTTATGTTTGGCTATTATTCAGGCAGTGTGCGGAAAAGTTCATTCACATATGTCTTTTGCCCTTCTTTAAAAAGATTGGCGACGTTGAAGTTGATTAGAATCCCCTTTGGTACTTTCAGTAATTTCATATAGGTCAATAACTGGGCTTCGTGTACTGGCAACACGCTTTCCACTGTCTTCAACTCAACAACCAAAGAGTCCCCTACAAAAAAATCACACCGCAAGGTAACATCGACCTCTAATCCCTTGTATTCGATGGGCATGGCCAATTCTGATCTGAAATGTACATTGCGAAGTTGCAATTCGTGACATAAACATCTGTGATATACGCTCTCCAAAAGCCCTGGACCTAATTCTTTGTGAACTTCAATAGCTGCCCCCACCACTTTATAAGTCAATTGGTCAAGATGTCTCTTTGTCAAGTCTTTTTTCATAATTTATCATTCTTGACTTTTAAAATCACTTAAAAAAAACATAGTGTTGCTAGATGAACTATGTGCCCTCATGTTTCTATGGGGTTCTTAATAAAAACCAGTCCTTGATCTTTCATGGGCTTTGTCAAGTGTGTTTGAACAACATAGGCAGATAAAAAAACATAGGATTACTAGCTGAAATATGTGTCCTCATGTTTCTATGTGGTTCTCAAATGTTCTTGAAACTAAAACAGCTTAATATTGATCTTGGCCATTGGATATAGCCAAGCATAGTGGCTGTTTCCCAAAGCCAATGTGGCTGGTATGAGTTCATAAGCTATCCTACCTTGTTTAGGATCATACCTTATGCCTACAGAGGCTTTTGCTCCGCCGTATAGCATCGTAAAGTAATCGGACGAATGGTGCTGGCCTTCGAAGTCGCCCGTTCCCATCAGTCCTCTGCTATAACTCACAAAAACACCACCAGAGGTCACCAGTGAAAATCCTTTATACTTCACTAAATCATAGTGGATATCAACACCTAATGCGCTCAGGCGATAAAACAAATCCCTGGTATCCGTGAGGTAATCCTTGTACGAGCCAAAGGTCATATTCGGGTTGATCCTTAGGCGTTGCCTGTCTCCCAGTTCTTGCTGCCACCCTACCATATAGACCAGCCCTAAACTGGATTCATAGGCTCCATTATGCACGCCTATCCCCAAGCCCACGGTGATGGATTGCTCTTGCTTCTTCTCAGACTGACCATATAGATCAACGCCCAACAAGATGAATATTCCGAGTATTATTGTTTTCTTCATAGGTAAAACTTTTAGTTGGAAGGAGTAGCTTTCTTGTGCAGCTTAAAGGCAATTTCAAACATGGGATATCCCAGCACAAAACGCCTACTTCCTACATGGATATTTATAGGCCTTAACTCATAGGATAGTTTGCTTTTCTTGGGGTTTAACCTTATCCCGAAGGCTCCTTTTGCGCCAAAATAAACATGCGAAAAATATGCTGATTGTTCATTTTCCTCCACACACCAGTAACCTCCCGTACCGATAAGTCCCCTAGAATAACTGGCAAATGCACCAGCTGTCACTACAAGTGAAACCGATTTAACCCGGATCAGGTCATAATTTACATCCACTCCTAAATTGGTTAAACGGTAAAATTGTTCCTCTGTGTCAGTAAAGCCTATGGGGATAAATCCTCCAAAAAGCAAGTTGGGATTGATGCGCAGTCGTCCATCCAGGCCAATTTCCCGCTGGAAACCTAACGTATAAACGAACCCCATCCCTAACTCCGACCATCCCTCATTTACACCAAGACCCACTCCGGCTTCAATGCTATTTTTTCCAAAATCCTTGGTCTGCGCAAAAACGGAAGAACTAGACCAAATCATAAAAATAAGGACAGGGATCACTTTATTGTTTTTTACAGACATAAGCTACATGGATATTTGGCACGAACCAAAAAAACTCAATTCCCTGTCCTTTTCCCAAAAACCACCTACGCATAGATACGCACAGAGGAAAAAAACAATTGCTTCCCTATTTTTATGTTATAAAGGAACTGGTATTCACTTGTGAGACAATCCATATCCACACACATATCCTGGATACGGTGCTCCCACTGCCACCAGCCGTCAAATCCCCGTGGAAGGGCGGCCTCCAGCTGGGAAAGACTAAAGAAGCGAATCCCAAACGCCCACCGCTTCATTAGCCATACCATTTCGGTCAATAACAATCCTCCTCACAGTCCACTGCCTGGGCATAGTCTTCTTCGGTGATGTGGTGGGCGTAATGTTTATCATCTACTTTTTGTCCATTTATAATAGACAAGGCTTTAGCATTGCCATCTCGTACATCTTTCCATGTATAGACCAATAACTTTTGGTCTTCAAATACCACTCTGACAGAGTCAACTCCTCCATTTCTTAAGGAATAAAAATTTTGATGATCGTCATCAGAAATTATCCTAACTATTTTATAATGGGAATGCGAAGCGATATATATCGGGTCTGCCATTCCTTTCTTTTCAGAATTCCACTTACTATTATATCCAACTACCGTAACGGTTTTATCAGTTTCGTTGAAAATAGAATAATATACTTTATGCGATTTGCTATCTACACATCCCAAAAGGATAAGGATCAGCATCATTGACATAATTTTCCCTCTCATTTCTTACACTTTAATGGTATTCACTAAATAGATAGTCCAGCTCTGAGCCTTCCGTCGGGTTATCGTACATATCCTGGATACGGTGCTCCCACTGCCACCAGCCGCCAAATCCCCGAGGAAGGGCGGCCTCCAGCTGGGAAAGACTAAAGAAGCGAATCCCAAACGCCCCCCCGCTTCATTAGCCATACCATTTTGGTCAATAACAATCCTCCCCACAGTCCTCCGCTTGGGCATAGTCTTCTTCGGTGATGTGGTGGCTATAATCATATTTACCTGTATTTTTTCCACTAAGAATAGAACGGGCTTTAGCATTGCCATTTCGTGCATCTTTCCTGGTATATATCAATAGCTTTTGATCTTCAAATATTACTCTGACTGAATCTACCCCCCCCTTTAAGTGAATAAAAACTCATAGAAGTATTATCGCCAATGCCATTTATCCTAGTTACAGTATAATTGGAGCCGGGTCTGATCAAAATCGCCTCGGCCCTACCATTGGTATTGGGATCCAATTGATTAGCAAATCCAAGTACAGCCACTTCTTTATCCGTCTCGTTGAAAATCCTATACTGGAACTCATCATAGGCCTGATCCACACAGCCTGAGGCCAGAAGCATGAGCGAAATGAATAATGTTTGAATATTTTTCATGGTCATCGATTTTTAGTGGTACTCACTAAATAAATAGTCCAGTTCCTCCCCTTCGGTGGGATTGTCAAACTTGTCCTGGATGCGGCTCTTCCATTTCCACCAGCCGCCGACTCCCCTCGGAAGGGCGTCCTCCAGCTGGAAAAGACCAAAAGAAGCGGAGCCCGGACAAGCTCCGCTCCCGGAAAAGCAGGCCGCCCCCCTGTCAATAACAGTCCTCCCCGCAGTCTACCGCTAAGGCGTAGTCCTCTTCGGTGATGCGGTGCTGATAGTTGCTGTCCCCCCTTAGTATAGTTGAAGCTTTTACATTGTCATAACTGTCCTTGTCCGTATATACCAGCAACTTATTGTCCTCAAAAATCACCCTTACCGAATCAACCCCCCTCCTTTAAGCGAATAAAAACGCATAAAAGTATCATTACCAATGCCATTTATCCTAGTTACAGTATAATTGGATCCGGGTCCGATCAAAATCGCCTCGGCCCTACCTCTGCCATAAGGGACCGACTTGGTATAAAAACCCAATACTGTGACTTGTTTATCTGTCTCGTTGAAAATGGTATAGTGGAACTCATCATAGGCCAGGTCCACGCAGCTGGAAGCTACTAGTATAAGAGCAGCGAATAAATTATGAATATTTTTCATGACCTTATCGTTTTAATGGTATTCACTAAATAGATAGTCCAATTCCTCCCCTTCGGTGGGATTGTCAAACTTGTCCTGGATGCGGCTCTTCCATTTCCACCAACCGCCAAATCCCCTCGGAAGGGCATCCTCCAACTGGCCTAGCGTGTAGCCGCTGGCACGGTCATTGGGGTATTCTTCCCCTTTCTTATCTCTTTCGGACTGGTTGTAATCATCGATCATATCGATTACGATCGGGGTATAGCCTTTTTGGTCTTCTATGTCCTCCAAGGTTAAATTTTGCAGATTAAATTCATAAGGAAAGTCATACTTCCAATATCCCCTGTCCGGGTAATAAGCATTGGTAACGGTATACTCGACCCCAACGGCCCAGCTCTCGGGCAGGCGGGGATCGTTCGGCTTGCCCACCGCGGACGCGGCGAACTCGGCATTGGTATAGCCCAGGTCCCAGTGGGACACATGCGCCAGCTCGTGTACCGCCGTGGCGAAGAGGTCACGGCTGTCCAGCACCTTTCCGCTTTTTTCCCTCGAATAGATGAGCACCTCTGCGGATCCCACCAGGCTGTTGAAGGAGAAGTAATGCGCCCGGCCGCTCTTGTCCCGTACACCGATGCGGATCTTTGCGCCCGGCCCCCCGTTGGCGTTCGGCTTCCGGATGCCGTAGCGGTAGTGGCCGTACATGTATTCCCGTGCGCCGCGGTGTACGCTGGCGTACAGCCAGTTCAGCGGCGTGCCGCTCTTCATGATGGTCTTCCGCCACTGGTCGCCCCTCTTCAGGGTCTCGTAGCTGTACCAGGCCTGCCCGTAGCTTCCGCTTCGGATGTCCCAGTCGCCACTCTCCCATTTGATCCCGCATTTTACCTTCTTGCTCTTGAATTTGCTGACATAGAAGTATCCTTGACTATTGGTAATGGCTTCTTTCACTTTAAACCAGCGTTTCACCATTACTTTCACGCCGGCGATGGGGAGGATTTCCCCAGTGGTATTGTCTTCGTACATGATCCGGCCACTTGGATACCAGCTTTTTCTGGCTGCTTCTCCTTTATCTTCCTTGTTCCATTCTTCCACATATTCCTCATTTGCCGTGATCCGAAAGGCCTCATTCTCCAACTCTCTCCACTGAATCCCTACAAGTTGTCTTTTTAGTCGGTTCACTGCTGTCTTTCCCCCCACTTCTTCCTCATCTTCCTGAAGAAAAAGCACTGCCAGTATTTCGTACTCCATATCCCTGAACATATAGTCCCTGGGGACCACGGTGTACTGCCAAGTAATCCGGTCCTTGGCCACCGTAGGGTCATGATATGCCCCGGCCACTCCCTCTTCGATCTCATAGTCAAGCGGGAAGTCCGAGAGCACCAAACTGTCCTGCTCACTGAGTATGGCCATCTCAAAATCATCTTTGGGTAGAAAACGTACGTAATAATCCGTTACCTCAATCTGAAGCTCTTCCTCCCTAGCTCCGTATAAGATACTTTTATCGTCCTGCCTCAGTCTAAGGTATGCCTCCCTCATATTGGCCACGGTATACGGATTTTCCAGCTTTTTCCCCTAACTTATCAGGTGATCCGGTTCTTCCAATTTTTCAGAATCATTTTTTTCATTCATCTCATTTTTGGGCCCTTCAGAGGGCACCTGTTCACACGCAAATAACATTCCGGCCAAAGCGGATAATAAAAACAGTCTTTTCATTGGAGTAGTCGTCTAAAAGAATAAAAACAAAACAGTATTTAGCAAGTAAGGGATTCCCAAAGAAAAACCTAAAAACCACCTACGCATAGATACGCAACTGCCTAAATAATATAATAATTCATCTCTTGGTCATAATAGAATAAAAGCCGACTGATCCATCAGTCGGCTTTTATCGGTTTTTCAACAAGTAAAAAACAAGCTACTTGTTCTAATTCCTTTTCTTCATCACTTCCCAAACTTGCCTTTCAGCATGGCCAGCTTGGCGGCCAAGTCTCCTTCGGGTTCTTTTTCTTTTTTCCTTTCGCGCTTGGCTCCGCCAGATTTTCCTTTGCCCCGCTCGGCAAATGGGTCGGACTTCATGCTCAGGCCGATACGCTTGCGGTTAAGGTCTACCTCCATCACGGTGACTTCTACTTTTTGGTTGACGGTGACCACTTCGTTGGGATCAGAAATATAGCGGTCGGCCAAGTGGCTCAAGTGCACCAATCCATCTTGGTGAACACCCACATCCACAAATGCTCCAAAGTTGGTGATATTGGTGATGATGCCCGGAAGCTTCATGCCTACCTTGAGGTCCCTCATCTCGTTCACGCCCTCTTGGAAGCTGAACACTTCAAAGGTCTCACGTGGATCCCTTCCCGGCTTGGCCAGTTCTTCCATGATATCCTGCAAAGTGGGCAAGCCTACCGTCTCCGTCACGTAATTCTTCAGCACCACCTTAGACCGCAGCTCTTCACTCTTGATCAGCTCGGACACATTGGACCCCAGATCGGTGGCCATTTTATGCACCAGTTCATAGCGCTCTGGGTGCACGGCACTTCTGTCTAGCGGATCGGGGGCATTTTGGATACGAAGGAAACCTGCCGCCTGCTCGTAGGCCTTGTCGCCGAGTCTCGGTACATTTCGGATATCTTCTCGGCTTTTGAAAGGGCCATTTTCATTTCTGAAATTCACGATATTTTGTGCCAAGGCCGGCCCCAATCCAGACACGTAGGTCAACAGCTGCTTGGAAGCGGTATTGACTTCCACACCCACGCCATTCACACAGCTCATGACGGTATCATCCAGGGAATTTTTGAGGGCAGACTGGTCCACATCGTGCTGGTACTGGCCCACTCCGATGGATTTGGGATCGATCTTCACCAGCTCCGCCAAAGGATCCATCAGCCTTCGGCCAATGGACACTGCACCCCTGATCGTCAAGTCCAAATCAGGAAATTCCTCCCGGGCCACTTCCGAGGCAGAATAAATCGATGCGCCACTTTCATTTACCATCACTATCAATACATTACTGGGCAAACCAATGGACTTAAAAAACTGCTCGGTTTCCCGACCGGCCGTACCGTTTCCGATGGCAATGGCCTCGACCTGATGCTGGTCTACCAAGTGCTTTACCAAGGCTGCCGATTCGGCGGTTTTACGCTGTGGCTCATTAGGATAGATGGCATCATAATGCAGCACCTGCCCCTGTGGTCCCAGACAGGCCATTTTACATCCCGTCCTAAAACCTGGGTCGATGGCCATCACTGATTTCTCTCCCAAAGGAGCTCCCAAGAGCAATTGCCTTAGGTTTTCGGCAAAAACTTTAATGGCATCTTCATCAGCTTTCTTCTTCGTATAGAGCCTTACCTCGGTTTCCATGGAAGGCTTCATCAAGCGCTTATAGCAGTCTTTTATCGCCAGCTTCACTTGCTCCGAACTGGTGTTCTGTGCCGTAACGGTCATTTTATCCATCAGCGCCAGCGCATCCAGCTCTTCGGGACAAGAATCCAGCATCAAAAACAGTTCCTTCTCCCCTCGCCTCATCGCCAGCACGCGGTGGGACGGTGCTGTCTTGATGGGCTCTGACCATTCAAAATAATCTTTATACTTGATCGCCTCTTCTTCCTTGCCGGGGATTACCTTGGAGACAAACTTCCCTTCTTCGATGAAGAGGTCACGCATTTTTTTACGTAGTTCAGCGTTTTCATTGATCCACTCGGCGATGATGTCCCTGGCACCTTGGAGGACATCCTCCACGGAGGTCACTTCCTTTTCCTCATCAATAAAAGCCGCCGCTTCTTCCACGTCCATGGACGCTTGTTCGTAAATCTTGGTCGCCAGAGGCTCCAAACCCTTTTCGCGGGCAATGGTGGCCTTGGTCCGTCTTTTGGGCTTGTACGGAAGGTAAAGGTCCTCCAAAGCCGCCATGGTTTCTGCCTCGTTGATTTTCCCTTCCAGTTCTGGAGTCAGTTTTTCTTGCTCCTTGATGGATTTCAATATGGCCTCTCTCCTCTTATCCAAATCCCGAAGTTGCTGTACCCTGTCCCGGATAGCAGCCACCTGCACCTCATCCAATGACCCGGTCACTTCCTTTCGGTACCTGGAAATAAAGGGCACTGTCGCTCCCCCATCCAACAATTCAATGGTGTCAGACACTTGTTTCTGTCTGATACTTAGCTCTTCGGCTATTTTTAGATAATGCTTGATATTCATAAACTTATATTACTTATGCCATCCTTAAAAGCTGCAATTTAAAGTTTATGCAACAGTTTTCTGAGAGGATTTCGGTTTAATTATGACATGTAACAATAAAGGATTGTAAATCAAAACATAACTTTGCCAATAACTTCCCGTTAAGCAATAAAACCTACATCCTATTTAAGCGCTTTTTAATCCACCCAAAAAATGAATTGGAAAAAAGAAGTAAAAAGCTGGGGAGCTATCCTGGCTGTTTTTGTTTTTGTGTATGCCATGGGCTGGTATGCTCCTATAGTCGGCAAAATACAATCCATCATCCTTTCCACTGGATTGATCAAACCTGACATCGAGCAACAGAACGAAGTCGGAAAGAATTTTGACTACAGTGCCAAATTCACTGACCTTGATGGCCATCTTGTGGACTTGCAAAACTACCGCAACAAAACCGTTTTTATCAATCTCTGGGCCACTTGGTGCCCTCCCTGTAGAGCCGAAATGCCGCATATTGCATCCCTGTATGAAAAACTCAAAGACGAAAAGGACATCGCCTTTCTGATGGTCAGCTTGGATAAAGATGCTGAAAAGCCAAAGGAGTACATAAAAGGCCAAGGCTTCGCTTTCCCAGTGGCACACGCCAGCTATGGACTCAATGCCTCACTGAAGCATTCCTCTATTCCTACCACCTTGGTCATCGGCCCTGACGGTAAAATCCTCTTTAGACAAGAAGGAATGAGCAACTTTGATACAGAAGAATTCAGGGAGTTTCTAAAAGGACAACAGGTCGCTGACCTTTGACTCCAAAGGCCTGCAAAAAATGAAACAACCAATACTCAAGGCTAAAAATAAAGACAAGTAGATGAGGAAAATTTCCCCATTATGCCCTAAGTCCCTATAGTGATGAATCCCAAACCGCCTCTCATCCATAGCGCACCATTTTATGCATAATTTAATCCGGTTTAAGATGAGCCAATTCACTTAAACTTCACCCTGATTGAAAATTCACTAACAAAAATTTATTTTTTATAAATAATCGACAATAGCAAAGTCAGAATTTTGATTTTCAGTATTTTAAAATAACTTTGTTAAACACAATATATTTTATTCAAAAACCGTTTTCCGATATTTAAAAAACACACACAAGTACATAAGCTACCCCAAAAGCAAAGTAGAGGGTGACTTTAGGTTTAATCATCCATAAACAACAAATTATCTGCTCTTAGTTTTAAGTTAAACCTTTTTGGACATACGGTCCAAACTGGCTTTCTTCTGGACGTTTAACCCTCGGTCACCTCTCTTTTCCTTTTATGTACTCATATAGCATTCGGGAGACATCAGCCATTGCTTCAATTCCCTCACTAGGTACTTTTAGATTTTTTGACAACAAAACCAAAACATACCTCCTTCCATCGGGTAATTCTACTATCCCAGAATCATGCCGAACTCCCGTAATAGAACCTGTTTTATGCGCCACTGTGACATTCTTTGGAAGCTGCCCGGGAATGATCTCATTAAAGTGCTGGGCTTTCAGCACCTCAAACATCGCTAGTGAAGCCTCTTCACTCACGGCCTTTCCGCCAGCAATGGCTTCCATGATCAGCATTAGGTCATAGGCTGTCGTGGTATTGCTTAGTCCCTGTTCGTATGCTTTTAAATCTTCCACTCCCCTTAATACCTCTATGTCCTTGGCGCCCAATGACCGCATGGCCTCTGTGACCTTTTTGGCATCCAGCTTATCGATCAGGATATTGGTAGCGAGATTACTGCTCATCATTATCATCTGGAAATTGAGCTCGCGATAGGTACTGTATTGGCCTATTTTGCCATAGAGCCCCTCTTGGCTATCTACAGAAAGATCCATACTGTATGGGCTACCATCCACAATGCTCTTAAATTCATTGACGATTTTCACAGAATCGTCCAAGGCAATATTCCCTGCGGCCACTTGCTTGTAGAGCGCTATCATTACTGGAGTCTTCATCGTACTTGCGGCGTGAAACGTCTCCTTTTCGTTGATCAGAAGTGTCACTGGTTCTGCTCCCATCGACCTAAAAGCCACAGCAAAATCCCCTTCTACCTTATCTAGGCGTGTATTTATGGCCTCGCGAAGTTCACCAACGGACCCCTCTTCGGAAGGACTAGAATGGCAAGACACTGCTACCAACAGGATCAAAATCCCTATAAAAATACCTTTGTGCATGGCTCGATAGAATTTAGTGGTAAATGATAAAACCCTGTCAATATCCGGATTCCACTTAATTTATCAAACCTAAATTTTATTATTGTTTATTCACCTTATCTTGAGTGATTTTCCAATTATATTCTCCTGCATCTACCCGATATGCCACCTTTCCGTCAAGCGGTACATCTTGGCGTGCTGGCACATCTTTTCCGGTAATTTCAGTATTTGCAGGTAAGATCAACGTCGCTGTGGAGTTGGCGGGGATTGACACCATGTAGTTCAGCGCTCCTTTCTCCGTTCGCTTCCATGAGGACACAATCTCCCCATAAGGGCCTTGATGACTTGCTTCGAAATGTTCCAGATCTCCCACAAAATGGGGTGCTAAAAGTACATTCTTAAAGCCTGGATTGGCAGGGTCAGGCTTGATCCCCCCAAGTGCTTTGTACATCCATGCGCCCACTTCACCAAACATAATATGGTTCATGGAAATATCATTCTTTGAATCGATTTTCCAGTTTTCGTACAACGTAGTCGCACCATTGACGATCCACCATCCCCATGAAGGGTACGTTTCCTGCGCCGCTACCTTATAAGCGATATCAGGATAACCATTTTCGCTCAGTGCATTGAGAATGGCCTTGGTGCCTAACAGTCCCACATCCAGATGAAAGCCGTCTTTTTCTACCCTTTTGGCAAGGTTTGCGGCTACCTGATCCCTTAGCTCATCGGGCACAATGTCCCATTGTAAGGCCACACTCAGTTCTGTTTGGACTCCCTTTCCATATAGTGCCGTTTCCCGGTTCAGGTAGTTATCATTGATGGCCTTTCGGATTTTTTGGGACAATAGCGCATACTTTTCAGCTTCTTTCTCGTAACCGAGCAATCTGGCTGTTTTGGCCAAAATCCTCGCATCGGTAAGGTAATAGGCGGAAGAGGTGTATTCCACTGGTGACTTGGACTTTACTGGCACCCAATCCCCGAGCCCCCAAGAGGTCAATCCATCGGGACTGATCTCGGTGATGTGGTCCACATACCTTTTCATGGCATCATAATTCTCTTTTAGGATACGCGTATCTCCATAAAACAGGTAGACATTCCAAGGAATCAAACAAATCGTACTCGTCCAGTCAGGACCATTTCCCCATTCATAGCCCCATCCGGAAGTCGGGATAATGGATGGAAGTACTCCATTTGGCTGCTGCTCGTCTCGGTGATCATCCAGCCATTTTTCATAGACCTTGATCCCATCAAAGGAATACAGGCCCGTTTCTATGGCTATGTGCGCATCTCCTGTCCAGCCGTTCTTTTCTCGCTGTGGACAGTCTGTAGGATAGCCAAAAAGATTGGACAGGTAGGCATTGTTGGTTGCCCACCAGATGCCATCCAGTGTTTCGTTGGCTGAACTGACCTTGCCTACTGCCTCCACATCGCTGTGCATAAAATAACCTGTCAAGCTCTCCTTGGTAAGGTCGATGGGACGATCAGCGGTGACTTCCACATATTGGAAACCCTTATAATTGAACCGAGCGTTAAAGGATTCTTCCCCTGCTCCTTTTAGGATATAAATATCCGTCTGGAAGGGGTCACTGTCATCGGTAGGACGATAATGTACATCGATATTGGACATATCCACTCGTCCATTTTCATAAAGCCGTTCCCCATGCTTTAATCTCAGCCTAGTTCCTTCTTCTCCTTTTAGGGTGATCTTACTGACTCCTGAAATGTTTCTGCCCAAGTCAAACACATAAGTCGAATCATTGATTTTCTCCACCGTCTTGGCAGGAATGGTCTTATTGTAGCGAATGGGCGGCATGACCTGTGCAGAAATTTCCTTCGCTGGCGCCGACCGATAGATGACGTCTTTCCACTCTCGGTCATCAAAACCCGGCTTGTCCCAGCCCGGCTGTTCCATTCGGGCATCATAGTGCTCGGCGGTATAAATGCTATTGAAGATCACCGGGCTCAGTGCAGTCTTCCAGCCCTTTTCCGTACGAATGGTTTCTTCCGTTCCATCTTCATAGGTGATTTTCAAGTCCATACAGAAAGTGGGACGGTTTCGCCAAGGTGCGTTGTGAAAATCCCAAACGGCGGTAGATTGGTGATTGTACCAGCCATTTCCCAGCAGCACCCCTATGGCATTCTTTCCATTACGGAGTACTTCTGTGACATCATGCGTCACATAAAGCACTCTACGGTCAAACCTCGTATAAGCGGGGTCCAACTGATGATTTCCTATTCTTTTTCCATTTACATGCAATTCAAACAGCCCTCCTACAGCAATATAGGCCCTGGCTTTTTTGATAGACTTGGTGCTGGTAAATTCTTTTCGAAAGTACGGCGCTGGCTTTACTTCTTCGCCTTGACCATCTCCGATCCAAGCCCCCTGCCAATTGGCCTCATCCATCATTCCCATTTCGAAAGTGGCCATTGCAGAAGTTCCCAGCGAATTCCCCGCCTTGTCCCATACTTCCACCGTCCAAAAATACGTGGTAAACGGCGTTAATTCTTCTCCAGCATAAGTCACCAGCTGCCTATCATTCATTATCTTGCCACTATCCCACACCATTGCTCTTCCCACTACCAACCCTTCCTGATCAGTGGCCACCCGCACACGGTAGGCACTTTGGGCTGCCCCCTGACTGGCATCGTCCATCTGCCAAGTCAATCGCGGATGCGAAGTATCCAATCCCAGCGGATCTACCAAGTATTCGGTTTTAAGTGACTTTTGTGAAAATGCAAGGCTAAAGGTCAGTAGCAACAAAAAAAGGGTCAGGGCAGCTTTCGGCAATATCTTCATGGTTGATGGGTTGGAAAATTGTAATGTTGTAAAATTGGAATCTTGGAAAATTTCTCTTCTTTATTTAACCAGGCAAGCCTGTTTGCGCCAGATAAACCCAAGACAGGAATCGGGAACAACTTAAATTGAGTCAGAGACTCAACCTTTGCCTGTACTAGGGCAGCAGACCCAGTACTACCCAGGCTAATGCATATTCAGGGTTAAAAATAGCTAAAGGTGCCTGATCGATTACTTGAGTCAGAGACTCAATTCTTCACCGTGCTGGGGCAGAGACCCAGCACAACCACAACCACAACCACAAGTCTCAAGTCTCACTTCTCATATCTCACTTCTCAAGACTTAATTTCACTCTTCATACCAGCAGCTTGCTGCTCCGATCAGGGCAGATTCCTCGCCCAAGATACTTTTTTTTATAGGAACGTTTTGTAGGAATTGGGACAATACCTTTGCTGTTTCTGGTAAAAACAATGCTGAGGAGTGCGCTATACTTCCTCCCAATACAATGATCTCTGCATTTTCCTCACTGGCAAATTTCCCCAAGAACTTCCCTAAGTTATGGCCAAATTCCTTAAAGATCCCTTGCACCCAACTTTCTTCCTTCATATCTACCAATTCCCTTACTCCGCTAAGTTCTTGGCCTGTTGCTTCTTGGTACTTTTTGGCAAACCACCGGGTCGAAAAATACTCCTCCGCTATGCTATCGCTAAACTCTTCTCCCCAACGGGCAGCATCATGCGCTTCTGTACCGTGGTAATAAGCCGTACCGGCGCCTGTACCCAGCGTCATTCCAATGGCCCTTTTGTATCCTTTTGCGATGCCGGCAAAAACCTCACCTTGCAAAAAACAGGCGGCATCATTCTTAAATCGCACTTGGGAATTGGCTATTCCCAGTTTTTTGGCCAGTAAGTCCTTTACATTTTTGCGGTACAGCGATTCGTATTTGTCCTGTGTACTGTCTATAAAACTAATGCCCGCGTCATAGTCAAACGGCCCGGGCATCGCTATCCCTATTTGGATAGTAGACAAAGCCTCTTTCCCACAAAGTGGCGCTATAGCTCCTGCCCAAGCGTCCAAGACCTCGGTTATGCTGCCTTTGGAGTCCACCGGATGACGCTCCAGTCGCCCCTTGTCAATAGTACGGCTCACCAAGTCCACCACCCCAACGGTAATGTGCGAACCTCCTACGTCTACCCCTAAAGCATATGATGTTTCCTTCTTATTCATGGCTTTTTATTCAGTGGTCAATGTTATCGTCCCTCCTTTTTCTAACACTTCATGAGGAACAAAGTAACCATCTATTTTCTTTTCATCCACTTCTATTCCCTTTAAATCTCTTCCTCCTGAGGGATTTTGGATCACCACTGATTTGCCTGTAGGCAGGGTCCATTCCACTTCGTCAAATACCGGAACGGTCACCAAATATTCAGGATCAGCCGGACTGAGCGGATAAAGCCCCATGGCAGCCCAAGCATACCAAGAGGACATTTCCCCTGCATCATCCATACCGGAAAGCGCCAGTCCATGTTCACCGATACCATAATAATCGGCCAATAACTTATCGATTACCGCTTGGGATTTTTCAGGCTTGTTGACAAAATAGTACGAAAATGGTGCTTCATGATCAGGCTGATTGCCTTGACAGTATTGTCCCATAAACCCACTTACATTCCGGGCGATGTACTCAGGATTCCAAGGTTTGGTAAACAGGGTATCCAGTTTCTTTTCAAACTGCTCAGCTCCACCGTAAATGTCCACTAGCCCGGGCATGTCATGAGGTACATAAAAGGACAGTTGCCACGCATTCGCTTCACGGTACATGTATTCGTAGTAAGGATATTCTGGGTTGAATGGGCTGATCCAATCGCCATTTTCTAGCCTTCCACGCATAAAATTCACCGATGGATCGAATACGTTTCGATAATTCTGACCACGCTTGATCAAGTCTTGGTAGTGCTCCTCATCTCCCATGACCTTGGCAAACTGTGCCAATGAATAATCATCGTAGGCAAATTCCAAGGTTTTAGAAACCCCTGCTTTGGCCTTGGTTTCTACATGGGGATTTTCCACATCAGGATCAGCAATATAGCCTTTTTCAATATACTCTTTGATATGTGGACGGGTGCCTCCCTCTTTGTAAGCATTGTTCAACAGGTATTCATAGGCTTTTTCTACCTCAAAATCCGTAACCCCCCTGCGATAAGCCCCAGTAATGAACGGCGCCGCATGATCCCCATGAAAAAACGTAGGAATAAAACCACTGTGACTACCTTTCTCTACCAACGACTGAATCACATCTGCCGTCACCTCCGGCTGCATAATGCCCAACAACACCACTTTGTTTCGGTAAGTGTCCCAGAGAGAAGGCAGGGTATAATAGCGGAAGTCCTCCGTTCTGGTTTTTCCTCGCTCGTCCAAAAACTGGCCATTCACATCACTCCTAAGTGCTGGCCACTGAAAGGAACGATAGAGGGAAGTGTAAAACAATGTCTTTTCCTTTTCACTACCACCTTTTACCTTGATATGGCCTAGGAGTTTATCCCAGGTTTTTGCTGCTGCCCACCGCACTTCTTCAAAAGATTTATCGGCCACTTCTTGCTTTAGGTTGGCTTTAGCATTGGCCTCACTGACGTATGAAAGCCCGATTTTAAGCAATACAGGGGCATCATTTCCATTGGCCAAGGCAATTTTGGCATAGCCCTCCTTACTGCCTTCTTGGATCACCTCCATGGTTTCCACATCTTGGCTCAGTTCTACATAAAAATGCACCTTATCACGGCCCACCCGCTGAAATCCCTGCAGGGTATTGGCAGTAGGATTGGTGATTTCCCAATCGGATACGCCATTATTGGCTTTTGCCAAATCAAACAAGATCGTTCGTTCTTGGTTGTTTTCAAAGGTATATTCATGCACCCCTGCCCGTAATGTACTGGTCAATCTGACTTGAACATTATAATCTTCCAGATAAACTTCATAGAAGCCCGGTGAAGCCGATTCTTTTTCATGGCTAAAAGTGGATTTGAAAGGTGCCGTGGCATCAGGACTGATCGGCAAAATGGGGATGTTGCAGAGGTTCCAGTGTCCCTTATTGGTGTGTGTAAATCCGATGATCTCAGTATCCTCATATTCATAGCCAGCCCCTGACCCAAACTGGGTAATGGGACTCAGCTGCACCATGGCATTGGGGAGGGACGACCCCGGGTAGGTCAAGCCAGCCCAGACCCTCCAGCCCTCCGGGGGAGTGTAGCCAATATGCGCTGGACCTGTCAAAGGTGCCGTACCAATAAAGGGATTGACATAGCGGGAAAATCCCGCTTCCTCTTTCGGAACAAAGGCACAGCCCATCAGCTGCAAGGCCAATATGATCAGCATACTAAAGCTCAAAGAACGGTTCATAGGTCAGGTTATTTCTATAGGTTTAATAGTAATAGTATCAAGTACTGAGGATTAAGTACAAAGACACCTCAATGCTATATAATTTAAAAGGGAAGCCCCTCACAGAGGCTCTGCTAAGATCACAAAAATCTTAGCGCCTTTGTGAGAGGTACTCTTTAATGATTTATTACACCAGCAAATGCGGCTTTTCCTTGTACAGGGTATATATCAGCTCTCCAAATAGCGTGTTTGACCAAGCAAACCAGCTTCTGGTGAAGTTGTCGGGATCATCCTTATGGAATCCTTCATGCATAAACCCAGTGCCACCATGTGTGGATTTTAGCCAGTCCAAACACTGTTTGATTTCCGTGTCATCCGTCGCCGTCATGGCCTGCAAGGTGATGCTCATGTGCCAGATATAGTCCATGCCCACGTGAGGACCGCCGATTCCCTTGGCAGCTTTTCCTGAGAAGAAATAAGGGTTATCTTCGCTCAGTACGAAATTCCTGGTGTTTTGGTAAATCGGATCGTCAATTTCCAAACTTCCCAAATACCCCATGCTCAGCAAGGACGGCACATTGGAGTCATCCATGAAAAGCTGGTTACCGTAACCGTCCACTTCAAAAGCATAGATTTTTCCATAGTCCAAGTGCTCTGCCACCGCATATTTATGGAGTGCTTCCTCCACCTCTTTAGCAAGGTCTTCGCATTCCTTGGCTGAAGAGGTGTCCTTTTTCACCTCCTTGTAAATCACCGCCAGCTGTCGCAAAGACTGCACAGCAAACAAATTGGAAGGCACCAAGAACGGAAAAATGGTCGCATCATCCGATGGTCTGAATGCAGAACAGATCAAACCAACTGGTTTCACGGGATTACCATATCCATCCCCGGAAAGCGTGTCCGTTGCCCTTGGGGTAGTCCTTTGGAAATGGTAGGGTCCGTTATCTTCTTTTCGCTGCTGCTCTTTGAACGTTTTCACGACCAGCTTCATGGCTCTTTCCCAGCGGTCATCAAAGATGCTGGTGTCGTCTGTTTCTTTCCAGTAGCCATTGGCCAAGCGGACAGCATAGCAGAGGGAATCGATCTCCCACTTCCGCTCGTGAAGCTCGGGCTTCATGTCGGTATGGTCACTCTCCCATTCACTTCCAGTAGGCCCATTGTTAAAGGCATTGGCATACGGATCGATGATGATGCATTCATTGTGGCGATTGATCACCCCTTGGATAAGCTTTTTGAGCTTTTTATCCTTATTCACCAAGGTCACATACGGCCAAACCTGCGCGGAAGAATCTCGCAACCACATGGCATGGATGTCCCCGGTAATGACAAAGGTATCCGGCTCGCCATTTTCCTCGGAGTACTCCACTGTCGTATCCAAGGTATTTGGAAAGCAATTTTCAAACAGCCATGCCAGTTCCTTGTCCTTGATGTTCTTCTTTATTTCATCAATGGTATTTTCAACTGCCTTACTGGTAAAGTTTCGTTGGGCTTTTGGTGGACGGTTGGTTTCCTTCATGGCAAGCCCTGCAGCCATGGATACTCCAGGTCCCATGGCCAGTCCAAAAGACGCCGCAGCACTGGTTTTGATAAAATCCCTTCTGATCATGTTTTTCGTTATATTTTGCAATCCCATTCAAGTATTCGGGTTGCTTTTTATGAGGTTATTAATTGAATTCCCTCGTAAATTAATCGATTTAGCGTTACCAAACAAAGTTTTTCATATGAAGACCGGAGAGAATAATAAGTTAGGCACTTTTTGATCATTTTTTCTTATTGACCAACAAACCTACAGCCACTTCAACTTTTATTTCCCCCTTCCCTAATGGTTCCATTATTGCGGATTTCAAATCCGGACTACTGTTATGTTAAGTGAGGCCATAATCCTCGACTTCGCTCGGGAAGACAGGTAACGATATCATCCCGAGCGGAATCGAGGGATAACCAGCCCGAAAATTTATAGTTGACATGACACTAGCCAAGTGCTGGAAAGGAGCCCCAGCACAGCTCAAGAAAATGCCCCTAACTCCCTATAGGGGGAATTTGTCAAATGCAATCCGGTATTTGCCTCAAATCTCATGTCTCATGTCTCATGTCTCAAATCTCAAGACTCAAGACTCAAAACTCCCTACTAACCACGAGTCCCTTCCCTATTCCAACACCCCTTCTTCTTGCAACAAGGCCGCAGCTTCCATCAACATCATACCGGACAATTGGGTAGAGAGGTCCACTTGGTCACCCGGCAATTCACGCCAATAGGGACCGCAAAGCATATCTGGCCTGCGGAGACCATCGGCATAGAACGTTTCTGCATTGAACTTAAAGAAACTGATAAGGTCACCCCGATCGCCGTCAGACACAGCAGGCTCCTGGATCAGTTCGGTGAAATAACGGACAAAGATGCCTTTGAACAGTCCACCGTCGCCCTGTCCTTCATTTTTGAGGATTCCTTCTGTGGACAATTCCGACCTATTCATGGCAGATTCTGCGGTCTGAAGGGCATCCATTAGGTAGCCCGTTTCGCCCGTGATTTGGTACATGCGCAGGCCAGAACCTATCCATGTCCCGGCATTATAGGTAAATATCCACTCCTTTTTGACCGTAGGCGTGCCCTCGATCAATTCGATATGATCCCACACCAAACCAGTCTGGGGATCCACCAAATTGGCCTTTTGCCATTCGTAGAGGTCTTTGGCCCAGGTGAGGTACTTTTTTTCTTGGGTGACATGGTACAGCCTGGTGGCCAAGACAATAGTCGGCCCGTTAGACACGGCATTTTTGAGATTGGGGGTGTCTTTTTTCCAGGTAATACCTCCACCAAACACCTCACTATAGCTCTCCAGAATGTCCTCCCACAGAAATTCAGCCACTTCCAGGTATTCGGTATCATCTGTTTCATTATAAGCACGGACGCAGGCATTGCCCAGCCACAGCATGTCATCATTGAAGACATTCGAAAAGGCACCTCCATTTCGGTCCCTTATGCCATGGAGCAATCTCTTCATTTTGTCCAGATAGGCTCCATCACCAGTCCGGGAATAGGCATCCACATAAACATGGAGCGCATGGGCATTTGGCCAATACTGCCCGTAATCTCCCCCGGGGTTATAGTTAAAGACTCCATCCTCGGCAATATAAAGGGAATAAAGGCTATTTTGCATCGAATCAGCCGTGGCAGCATAATCATACTGCACTTCTTCCACTTGGTCAAAATCTTTACGAAGCGGTCCCAAATCACTTTCGATACAAGACGAAAATGCCCCACTTATCGCTAGTATTGACAAGGCTATTTTATATGTTTTCATCGTTTTGCTTTTTCTTTTTGGTCAATCTCTTTTTTGATTTTACGCTTTCTTGCCAGTAGTTTTTATTTCTCGCCGAACGCACAGAAAACCCAGAATGAAACAACGCTTTTCTGAGATTTCCGTGGTTTCTGTGAGGACCTATTTCATATTTCTGTGATTACTGGTATCATTGCGGAAATACATAATCTCTTTTTACACTTTTCCTTCATCCACCAATCCTTTGGCTAAATGACTATCAGGCTCTCCCAACAGCCGACGTCACTGCCATCGCAGCGGTAGTCATGAAAGGCAATCTCCTTTCCTCTAAAGGGACGGCCGCGTTGTTCCTCTTCGCAGTGACGGGCTGCTGAGCATAGTTTCCTTATTCCACGGTCACGGAATGTGTATAATTAGACCCTTCGGCATTGAAAATAACCTGGATGTCTGCAGCGGAATTGTCCACCTCGGTGGCAAATTTAAAGCAGTTGTTCCAGCGGTCATTGGTCACGGGCACCATGTACCAATAAGCCGGACCAGTGGTTTCATTTGGTCGCTGGTTGTCGCCATTGGTACTTCCAAACCACTCTTCGGCGGTGTTGCCTTCGGCATCAGTGACCATAAAACGGAACTTGTACCGCTCATCTCTGCCCCAATCCTCCTGCCTAAACTCGATCGGAAAGTCGTCTACCATCCAGGTACCATTTGATGAATATGGCAGTGCCGTGAGAAATTCCCCATTCGGTGCAAACCACAACTCCACCTCCCCAATCTCATGTATTTCGGTGGTTCCATTGGAGAAATCGACCCGGATACGGTAGACTTTTTCGTCACCTGTATATGCTGTTTCTCCATCTGCCCGCAGCTTCTCACCATCGATATAGTAAGTATCCGGTTCACCGGAATTTCTTTCCGCAAAGGCATAGGATCCTTCTGTCAAGGAAGTATACGCTTCAAAGGTATTGGCACTGGTCTTTTTCATCAATATGGCGTTGCCAAGGTCCTCTCCTGCTTCCGTGGCAGAACCTGTCAGGTACAATTCATCAGGGGCAGGAAAACCGGCTGGCCTTTCCACTTCTATCGTTCTGATATCCATGATTTCCTGTACATTAATTCCTTTTGAGGACTGTACTGACCACTGGAGCTTCCCTACCGCTTCGGGTTGGATGCCCGCCCTTTCGGCAATGCTGTTCAGCTCTGAGAATGGCAGTGTCAGTCTCCGCTGCATTCCTCTACCATCTGACGGAATGATAAACAATGGATCGGAGAAATCTCCCCCTTCTTCATCAAACACCACATCATAGAGTACCACACCATTGTCTTCAGCTTTGGCAGCTTCCCACTCAAATATGGCCGAACTCTGCGCACCGAGGTTCATATAGGCATTGTTTTCTGGAGAATATAAGGCCTGCACAGGAGTTACTTCCGTATGCATCTCAGTATCTTCCTGACAGCCCCAAAAGGCCAGCAGCACCATCATAAATGAAAGGAGTTTATAGCTTGTATTTTTCATTGTTGTATTGTTTTCAGGTTATTGTTCAGGTTTATTCCCAGCCGGGATTTTGGGTCAAATTAGCATTCAGGTTGCGTTCATCACGAGGGATAGGCCACAGGTAATGCTTGGAAGGATCAAAAGTCCTAAGGTTCACCCGCAAGTAGCCATTGTCTTCGGACGGTGGACCATACTGGGCGCCGTGGGCCCAGCCATTCAGCACATCTTCAGCAATGCGCCATCTACGGATATCAAACACCCGCAGGCCTTCCATGGCCAGCTCAATTCTCCGTTCGTTCCTGATCGCCTCTCTCCAACCTTCCTGGCCAAGATCGGCATCAAAATCCAATGCCGCCGGGGCTTCAAACCCTGCCCTTTCGCGAAGTGCCCTGACCGTCTCGTCCCAAGTGGTCTGGTCCATTTGATTAAGTTCATTCTTGGCCTCTGCATACATCAGCAGCACATCGGCATAGCGAAAAAGCATCAAGTTTAGCCCTGAAGCATAATCCGTATTGCGCGAGGGATCAAAATACTTTCGGGTATAATACCCTGTCGTCGTGGATGACGAACCCGGCACATATTCATCCGGTGCTGATTCATCCGGATCTGTCCCCGGCTCGATATAAATGGTATGGGTATCGCCATTGTCTTCCCATTCATAAAGGTGGTAAACAATGGTCGCTGTCAACCTTGGATCCCTGTTATCATATGGATCACTCTCCTCATAACCGGAATTGGGATCAGAAATGGGCAATCCATTTTCCATTAGATAGCTGTCCACCAATTCCTGCGTGGGTGCCAGGGCATTGAGACGGGCACCAGCTGACAGAGGTGCCATGTCAAAGAACTCAGCCCAAGTGCGCAACTGCGGCACATACTGCAGGCTGAGGATATCTTCTTGGCTGAACTGGTTTTCAGGCATAAACAGCCCCTCATAAGAAGGAAAAAGTCCATAACTGCCGTATTCCTCTCCCATAATCAATGGCTCGGTAGTAGCCACTACCTCTTGCCACTGGCCTTCATACAGGTGAACCCGTGCTTTGAGTGCCATGGCTGCACCGCTGGTGATGCGGCCCCGTTCTGCTTCTGGTAATTCCTGCTGGGTGGGCAGTACCTCGCTGGCTGCTTCCAATTCTCCCAGGATAAACTCCAGCACCTGGCTTTTTGGTGTTCTGGAAATGGTCTGAGCGTCCTCGATGGAGATGTCTTGGTCCAGTAGCGGCACATCTCCAAACCAGGTCATCAACTGAAAATGCTGATAAGCCCTGATAAAACGTGCTTCGCCTTTGATGCGTGCAAGTTCGGCTTCGTCCATATCCTCCACACGATCGATATTTTCCAATATGATATTGCAGGTCTTGATGGCACTGTAATTATCGTCCCACTGCGACTGGAGGCGCCCAAGGGAAGGGTCGTAGGTGCCTGCGGCCAAGGAAGCTGCTCCGGCATTGTCTCCGCGGCCATTAAAGGCATTGTCGGAAGCCCCTTCATTGAAAAAGAAGCGGTTGCTGGTAAACATCTGCGAATAGGCCGTATTCAACATGCTTTCTGCTTTGGCCGCGGAGGTCCAATAAGTCAGGTCCGTAAAGGTATTTTCCGGCGCCAACTCCAAGTCCTTGCAGCCTGTCCATAACAGTGTGCAACACGCCGATAACATGATTGTATAGTTATTGAGTTTTTTCATTGTCTGAGCTCTTTAAAAGGTGATATCCAATCCAAAACCATAATACACCATCGTAGGGTAAGCACGGGCACTATTAGCACCACCACTTCTCATACTGTTGTCAAATTCTGATAATTCTGGATCTACAAAATCCACTTTGGAAAGGGTAAACAGGTTTTGGCCGGAGAGATACGCACGGCAATTTTGCATGCCCAGTTTTTCAGCAAGCGACTTCGGCAAGGTATAGCCTACTTGTACGTTTTTAAGCCGTAAGTATGCCGCATCAAACAAATACATGTCCGATCCCCTTCGGAAGTTATTGGTATTTGACTGGCTACCATTATCGGCCAGTCTGGGATAGCGGGCATCAGGATTCTGTGGCGTCCAATAGTCCAGCTGGTGCTCGTACATGGTCATGCCATAGTTATAGTGAAAAGGCTCCACCATTTCTCCACGGATCATCATGGTCCTATTGCCCACACCTTGGGCAAATACATTCAGGTCAAACCCTTTCACACGGACATTATAAGTCAATCCAAACGTCATTCTTGGAAAAGGATTGCCAAACACATACTTGTCATCGTCATTGATCACGCCATTACCATCGACGTCCACGTAGCGGTTATCTCCAGGCTGGACATTGAGTCCTTCTGGTTTGGCACCATTCTCTACTTCATCGACGTTTTGGAAGTAACCGTCCCTTTTCAGGCCCACATAGGAATTAAAAGGATAGCCCTCTTTTAGCAGCACCTGCAGCTCTTCCATGCCGGTAAGTCTTTCTTCTCCCTGAAAGTCCAGTACTTTGTTCTTGGAATCGGCCAGATTAAAGGAAAAAGTATGCTCAAACAAGTCGCCTCTGTGGCGGTAGGTCGTGGTGATTTCCCAACCTTTGTTGCTTACTTTTCCATTATTAAAGTCCGGCAAAGAAGTACCAAACACCCCTGGTACCGCAGGAGGCACCAAAATATCAGAGGTCACTTTATCGAAGTAATCCAAGCTCAAGGTCAGCGCTCCGTCCATAAAGTCCAAGTCGGCACCGATATTGAACGTGGCTGCTCTCTCCCACTGGATATTGGGATTGGCATAGTTAAACCCTGTTCCGCCCACCGCGGCATTGTTAAAGCCATAGGCATTTTGGAAGGTGAAGAAGGTGGTTTGGTATTGGTAGTTTCCCACGTTCTGGTTTCCAAGCACACCGTAGGAAGACCTGATTTTCACCTCTCCGAAACGATCACGGTAACTGCTCATAAAATCTTCCTCGGAGATTCGGTAGCCTATTGATGCGGATGGGAAAAAGCCCCATCGAATGTCTTCACGGAACTTGGAAGAGCCATCATACCGAAAGCTGAATTCTGCAAAATACTTCTTGTCCAAATCGTAAGAAACACGGCCAAACAGGGAATTCAAGCTATTTTCAGATGAGCTTTGGTTGGAGTTATAGCTATCTGGGTTAATAATAGTCTCCGTAATGGGGGTGCCCAGCTCAGGGTCTGTAAATCGCTTATAGATACCTACACCCCGATCAGTGTGGTTTTCATTGGATACCCCTATCAGGGCATTCACCTCGTGACGCTCAGAAAACAGCTTATTATACTGTAGCATCAACTGGGAGTTAAGGTCCAGTCCTTTTCTGTTTTCATCCGTGGTATTTCGGTCTCCCCCGTAAATACCTCTTGGGTAAAAATCTACCTGCGTGGTCCTGGCATACATATTATTGGCATACATATTAAAGCCAAAAACTCCACGCATTTTCAGGTCGCTGGTCAACTTCAGTTCACCGCTGATATTGCCAAATACATTATCATCTATGTGTTCTCTAAAGCCACCTTTTTCAAGAATCCCCAAGGGATTGAATTGTTGTAGAATATCATTGGTCAGGTACCTTCCCAAGGAATCTTTTTGGGTATAATATAACGGTACCCTGTTGGCATCGGCCATCAGTGTTCCGCTGGAGAAGCTATGGTCCTTGATCAGCCTTCTGGTATAGGCCAATTTTGAACTCATCTTGAACCTGCCAAATTCATTGGTAAGGTTCATGCGAAAATTATATCGTGTGTATCCCTTTTCAGGTCCCACAAAATTGCTGCGCTGATCGGTGTAACCTGCCGACACCAAATAGGTCGAGTTTTCTCCTCCACCTGAGACCGAAAGGTTATGGTTTTGCTGAAGCGCATTCTTAAAAATCTCCTTCGCAAACCACTCCGTATCGCCGTTTTCCCTCATTTGACGGATTTGTTCAGGGCTAAACACCGCTTCACTCCTTCCCGCATTGAAAGCGGATTCATTGCGCAGCATGGCATTTTGATACCCGTGCACCGGTTGGGTAAAAAACTGCGGCGTATTGACCCCCACCAGGCCATTATAGGTTACTTTTGGGCGGCTATTTTTCTTGCCCTGCTTGGTTGTGATCAGCACGACGCCGTTATTGGCCCTAGATCCATAAATCGCGGCACTACCGGCGTCCTTCAGCACAGAGACACTTTCGATGTCCGAGGGATTCAGTAAGTTGATGTCACCACCAATTACCCCATCGATGACGATTAGGGGGCTATTATCACCCAATGTGCTGATCCCACGGATATTCAGGTTGATTCCTGCTCCAGGTTCTGAATTCCGTTGTTGGACGATCAGGTTGGCCGAAACACCCTGCAAAGCTTGGCTCATCGTGGCCACTGGCCTTCCTTCCAGCTTTTCTTGGCCTACTTGGTCCACGGCTCCTACCACGCTAAGTTTCTTCTGGGTGCCATAGCCCACTACCACCACCTCTTCTAGGGATGAAGTGCTCATGGCCAAGGTCACATTGATGGTAGACTGCGATCCCACCACTACTTTCTTGGATTCAAATCCAATATAAGAAAACACCAATGTGGCTCCTTCTGCAGCTTCAATGGAATAATTACCATCAATGTCGGTCACCGTCCCTTTGCTAGGTTCTCCTTCTACGACCACCGAAGCCCCAGGAAGTGGCTCTCCCGTATCGTCCAATACCTTTCCGGTCACCTGAATGAAATCCAATTGGGAGGGGCCTTCGGTTTTTTGGACTGTTGATGAGGCTTTGGACACGTGGATGGTGCTGTTGATCTGTTTGAATTTTAGGTGGGTTTTGGAAGAAATATCCTCCAAAACGGATAGCAAGGATTGCTTTTTCACTGAAATGCTCACCAGAGGAGTATTCCTCACTTGATCCAAATCAAAGGCGAACCTAAAATCCGTTTTTTGTTCGATGGTACGAAGTACCTTTTCCACCGGAGCATCCTCCAGTGCTAGGCTAACAAAGACACTTTCGAGGTCTTTCTGCTGGCTTCCGAAAGTTTGCTGGTGGGCCAGTCCTCCTGTCATACACATCAAGAGGAACAGGTACCGCATCAGCAGCTTTCTCCTGAAAACGAGTAGTTTTTGTTTCATTATTTTGGGTTATTTAGTTAATGTTATTCGACGCTATGTCGGTTATTTATTGCTGATAATTAGTTTTCCATTTTTTATTTCATAATCAAAATTCAATGAATACTCCATTCCTTTTAGCACATTTTCCAAGCTTTCATTTTTGAACTCTCCACTATATTTTCCAGTGAACTCCACTCCTGCCGCCAATTCAACATCCACATTGTACCACCTTGACAGACGGTCAAAAACCTGCTTGTAGGATTCTTCCCGAAACTTCAGGATACGCTCTTTCCAGCCGATCAGCTGATCATAGTCATATGTTCCTTTCGTAAGAGACAGGTCTCTCACATCAAAAAAAGTCGCTTCATCAGGGAGTAATGTGGCCGAAACACCATTTTCAGTGGCTACTTCTACCTTTCCGGTCACCACCGCCACATGAAACCCGTCATCCTCTGGGTATGCCCCAATATCAAAGGAGGTCCCCAGAACAGTGGTTTTCAATTGGCCACTCTGTACGGTAAAAGGCTTTTCGGGATTCTTGACCACCTCAAAAAATGCTTGTCCATCCAGCTCCACGGTACGCTCTTCTCCAAAGCTGGAAGGAAACCGGATCTCACTGTCAGAATTGACCGTCACTTGGGAGCCATCCGGCAGTCGGAATACTTTCTTCATTCCCTTCGGGACTTTTCTCACGACCCAGTCTGCGACCGGGACTTCTTCACTTGCTCCAGTTTGTCCTATCTCGTAATAGCTCAACAGAAAAAATCCCATCACCACCAATGCCGCAGCCATGGGAAGCCACCATTTAACCACCCTGTTTGGATACCTGAAGTGACTGTTATCGATTTCCTTATACTGCTCTTGCTTGACGTGATAATGGAGGAGATTGTCTTTGATCCTACTGAAGTCTTCCTGCGGCATTTGGTGCTGCTCTTTCCATGAAAGGGACTTGGCCAAATCCTTGGCCCTTACCAGCATTTCCTTCTTTTCTGGATGCTTTTCCAGCCAATGCTGCCAATAGCTATCCAATTCAGCATTGGAATGGGACAGCCACTTTATGAAAAGTGGATGCTTCAAAAAGTCTGCTTCATTTTTCGGGTCAAAGCTCATTGACATGGGCGTTTTGGGTTATTACTCTCGGTACAGTACTAAAGAGACCGCTCCCTTTAAAGTGACCCCATCAGGTTTTACTTTTTTCCCAAAAAGTTAAAAATGCTATTTCCTCAATAAACTTGTCCCGCCTCTTATTAATCAAGTACAAATCACGAACTTAAAGTAACAAACACCTGAAAAAACCAAATAATCACCAAGTATACCGATACAAAAACTAAAAATCACGCCATAAGTATTACTAAAAACGAAATATATTTTGCTTTTTATTAAATTTTAGTTAAATTATAGGTACATTTTTTACCAACTTTAACGAATCATATATGGATTTAAGTAACTACCAATGCAAAGGGCTTTATGATGAGATGTTTCAAGAAGACGGCATCTGTAGGGCTCATTATCATCCCTTCGAAAAACTATTAAGAAAGACACATCCAAAGAAACTCAAACAATTACAATTTTCGGCCAACAAAAGCCAGTTGGCCATGGGAATGACCTTTAATGTCTATCATAATGAAGAAGGCTTGGAAAAAATCCTGCATTTGGACGTCATCCCAAGAATTATTCCCAATGCTGAATGGCTTCAACTAGAGGCCGGCCTTAAGCAGCGCATCAATGCGCTAAACCACTTCATTCAGGACATTTATAACGATCAAAATATCCTTAATGATGGCATTGTCCCCCGGGACCTTATTGAAAACAGCAAAGATTTTCTAAAACCTTGCATGGGCTTGACTCCGCCTAAAGGCATCTGGTGCCACATCACTGGAACCGACCTGATCCGTGACAAGAGCGGGGAATATTTTGTATTGGAAGATAACTTGAGGTGTCCTTCAGGAGTATCCTATATGCTGGAGAGCCGAGAAATCATCAAGCGGGCATTTCCTAATATTCTCAATAAAACAGGTGTCATGCCGGTTTCTAATTACCCCACACGGCTTTTAGAAATGCTCAAAAACTTAAGTGTCAAAGACAAGCCTGTGGTGGGCGTACTCACCCCAGGGATTTATAATTCGGCCTACTTCGAACATTCCTACTTAGCCCTGCAAATGGGTGCCGAATTGGTCACTGGGGAGGATTTGATCGTCAGGGACAAAAAAGTGTACATGCAGACCACTCAAGGCTTCGAACAGATCGATGTCATCTATCGTCGGATTGATGATACTTTTTTGGATCCTGAGGCGTTTAACCCCGATTCACTTTTGGGCGTTCCGGGGATTTTTGAAGCGTACAGAGCAGGAAATATAGCCTTGGCCAATGCTCCTGGGACTGGCGTCGCCGATGACAAAGCCGTCTACGCCTATGTACCGGACATCATCAAGTACTATTTAAATGAGACCCCAATCCTCAACAATGTCCCCACTTATCTGTGCAGGAAGCCAGACGACCGCCAATATGTGCTCGACCATATCGAAGATCTTGTGGTCAAAGAAACCAATGCAGCAGGGGGATACGGCATGCTGATCGGTCCAAAATCCACTCCTGAAGAACATGAAAAATTCCGGAATTTGATCAAAACAAATCCCGACAATTACATTGCCCAACCCACCTTAAACCTCTCCACTGTTCCTACATTGGTAGATGACAGCGTGGAATGCAGGCACGTCGATCTCCGTCCGTATGTCCTGTATGGTGAGGAAATAGATGTCGTGCCCGGAGCACTCTCCAGGGTAGCCCTCAAAAAAGGCTCATTGGTGGTCAATAGCTCTCAAGGGGGCGGAAGCAAAGATACTTGGGTACTTTATTAAACAATCAACTATGTTAAGTCGCGTCGCAAATTCAATTTATTGGCTGGGAAGATACCTCGAGCGGGCAGAAAACTATGCCCGTTTTATAGATGTTAATTTTAACCTCATGCTCGACCTCCCTCCCGGCCTAAAAGCCCAATGGGAACCCTTGGTACTGGCTACAGGAGACCATGCCCACTATGTCAAAAGCCACAAGGATTTTGACAAACGGTCAGTGATCTTTTTTATGACCTTGGACCGATCCAATCCCAACTCCATTCTATCGGCCATTACCTATGCCCGTGAAAACGGCCGGATCGTAAGGGAACACCTGAGCAAAGAAACCTGGGAGAAGATCAACGGACTATACCATATGCTCAACAATACCTCCGAACGAAAGATATGGGGGAAAAAAGATCCCCGAAGCTTCTTTGAAGACATCAAATACCAAATCCAATTACTCTATGGACTCGCTGACACCACCGTGGCCCGTACCGAAGGCTGGTATTTCAGGACCTTGGGGATGTACCTGGAAAGGGCCGACAAAACCAGCAGGATACTGGACGTAAAATACCATATGTTACTGCCTTCTCCACAGGAAGTAGGTAGCCCATTGGATTTTCTGCACTGGAATGCTTTGCTAAAATCGGTTTCGGCATTTAATACCTACAGAAGACTTTATGGCACCATCGAATCCAGCGGACTCTTGGAATTTTTGGTATTCAACAGGCGCTTTCCACGCTCCATTTACTTCTGTATCAAAGAAGCCGAGGACTGCCTCCACATGATTTCGGACAGCCAAAATTATGACTTTAAAAACAGTGCGGAGAAAGAAATAGGTGCATTACGATCAAAACTGGCATTTAGTGATATTGCTGACATTATCAAAGATGGACTACACGAATCGATCGATGAAATCCAACAAAAAATAAATGTAATATCTTCGGAAATTGAACTATCTTTCTTCCAAATCAAACAACCATCTTTTACTCAAAACCAATCTCAATCATGACTTTTTGTTTAGGCATAAAAACAAAACATGGAATAGTGGGGCTATCAGATACCCGCATCACTTCCGGAAGCGAAACTACCACGTCCAAGAAAGTGTACGTGGTAAATAAAAAGAAGCACACTTTTTTCATTATGACTTCAGGCCTTCGTTCTGTCCGTGATAAGGCCATTACCTACTTCACCGAAGTAATCAAACAACAAGATGACAAGTTCTCCAAGCTTTATGAAACCGTCAATGAGCTGGGCAAACAAATAAAACAAGTAGCCAAAGAAGATGAAGAACACTTGACCAAATCTGGACTCAACTTTAACCTCCACGCCATCATAGGCGGCCAACTGGAAGAGGATGGTGAGCCCAAACTCTACCTTCTCTACCCACAAGGCAATTGGATTGAGATCAAAAGAGGCACCCCATTTGTCATCATCGGAAACAGTGGCTTTGGCAACCCCGTATTGCGAAGATCCATCACCTATGACGAAACATTGGAGTTTGCACTTAAAAGCGCCTTTTTGGCTTTCGATGCTACCCGAATATCCGCCAATGACGTGGACTTCCCCATCGACACAGTAGCGCTGATCAATGATGAATTTCATATCAAAGAACACCGCTTCGAACAGAACGAATTGGCTCATATTTCTGATTTTTGGAACAGTCGTTTAAAAATAGCCGTTTCCGAACTCCCCGCCGATATGCTAAACCGGGCTTTTCAAGAGAATGATACCAGGATAGATGAATACTGAAAAACGCCTTCACATCCATCATAAAACGTGTTATACGTATGGAGGAAAGGTAAAACTCAACCCGCAGAAGATTTTACTTTCCCCTTCCAATAGAAGGCATTTTCAGGCCCACTCGGTCCATACCAGCTTCTCCCCAGCGCCCAAGGGAATCAACCAGCGCGTGGACATGGAAGGGAATTTGTTTCAGCAAGTATGGTTTGACCAGGAAGTGGAAAAGTTTGAGATCAACACGCAAATAGAACTAACGGTTTTTCCCGTCAACCCTTTTGAATTCATCATCGATAAAAGTTTCGAAAACAGGAATGAAGCCGACGAATTGACCTTTAGCTATGATGAGGAGAAGCGATTTTACCTGCATCCGTTTTTAGCCAATGACACCACGGCCAAGATCAGTGATCTAGCCAGTCAGTTTAAGCGGGACAGCATAAATGCGGTAGATTTTCTCGTAAAAATAACCGCCCATATTCATGGTTTATGCCGCCATATGATCCGGGAAGATCCGGGGATCTGGTCCCCAGAAAAAACCCTATCGGAAAAGCAAGGCTCATGTCGCGACTTGGCCTGGTTGCTCATCACCATTCTTAGAGAGGAAGGCATCGCCAGCAGATTTGTCAGCGGATACGCCTATAACCCCGATCTTGAAGAAAACCATGAGCTGCATGCTTGGGTGGAGGCTTACTGCCCCGGTGCCGGGTGGATCGGACTGGATCCCAGTCTGGGCCTGTTGACAGATGCTGGCTATATCCCATTGGCAGCCAGCTATCTTCCACACCTGACCTTACCGGTAGATGGCACCTATGTCGGCAACTATTCTTCCAAGCTTGACAGCAGTGTGGAGATCAAAGAAATTTGACAGGAAAAGGTACAGGCTTGCTTGCCTGACGGCTAGACCATAGCCGTCAGGCTAATGCATATATGATGCTGAAAATCTATATCCTTATGTGGTGTCTGAGCAATTCACATAAGGGCTAGGGGGGTTTGAAATCCCCCTTATCTTGGTTCGGGATTTTAAATCCCGAACAGCAAATTAGTACTGATAGAGTGCTGATTTAGCTCGGCGAGACAGGTGACGCAGGTCATTAAGATTTGCCAATCTGTGAAACATTCTTCTTAGGTGAGATCCGGCCACTACCCCATCAATACGAAAAGCATTCGAAGGATATCCTTGTGCTTTTCCAGCATGCCATGTAGGCTGTCCAGTGTCCTGTAAAGTAATTTTCTTGCGGACTTAACCTGGGAAAACTCCATGATATGGGCTATTTCCTTGTATGAAAGTCCTTCAAAAAAGTACAATGCCAAAATTTCACGCTGCCTTACAGGTAGCCGGTTACAGGCCTCCTCCAACACTTTACGTTGGTCCACTGTAAATTGGGTACTTATGGAATGGTAATCTGGATCCACACGCAGTTGAAAGCCATGTGTTTTCTCAAAATCCTCATCCAACACCACCCGTCTTCGCTGCTTGATCAACCGCAACAAACGTCGTCTAAAACTACTGAAAAGGTAATACTTTATGGATTGGGCCATCCCTAGTTTGTGCTTACTCCTAATGACCTGATAAAAAACATCTTGGACAGCGTCATTGATGATTTCGGTATCTTTGGTAAACTGTCGCCCATAGTTAAAAAGCTTATGGGCATAACGCTCAAAAATCTTTGCCAATGCCGAATCACTTCCCTGTAGAAATGCCAGCCACAGGGCTGACTCAGCTGCTTCATCAGTAGTGACTTCCCCCATTGGATGCTCATTAAAAGCTGCAGGAACTTCCTTTATTGGTTTTATGGATTCGGAAAGGGTCATTTTGGGTGTCTTGGTTTTTGTGATAATAGGGCATCTTCTACCCTACTTACTTTACCACTTTTATCAAATATACACGTTCTAAAATTAACAACAAAAAAACTAAACCATTTTAGCAATACACTAGAAGCATTTTTGTCGAAATAAAAAATACTACTAGTCTAGCCCCTTCTTTTTTGAAATAAACAGCAAATTGTCAGATTAATTAACCTTTTCTTAATTGAAAAATTGAATAATGAGTGCTTCTTAGTTCTACTTTTGGAGTAAATAATTTCCCAATGGCAAACAGCAGGTCAAGTGATACCGAACTTTTAGAATTAATGGCATCACATAATGATCAAAGGGCTTTTAACACCATCTTTGATTATTATTGGGATGAACTATATCATTTGGCTATTGTGAAGACCAGTTGCCCCGACTTGGCGCAGGACCTCGCTCACGAGGTTTTTATCAATCTTTGGAAATATAGAAAGACCATCAAGGTTAAGGCTACATTCAGTGCTTACCTGGCCACCATGCTCAAGTACGGCTTCTTTAGACACTTGGCAAAACAAGATAAAGAAAGCGTAAAGGGTGATTTTTTGGCAGAACCTTACCATGAAGAACACGGCTTTTCGATCATGGAGTTTAATGAGCTCTATGATAAAATTAGCCAAATCAAGAGCTCTCTTCCCCCACGGTGCAAAGCAATTTTTGAAATGAACAGCTTCCAGCAAATGTCTGTTGAGGAAATAGCCACGAACTTCAAAATTTCCAGTTCTACTGTCCGTAACCAGCTGGCAAGAGCCCGTGAAGTATTTAAAGAACAATTGACCGAAGATGTCTCTTTGATTACGCTGTTGGCCATCTTCTTTCACTAGGCCTTGTTACCAAAACATTAAATACACCTCGATATCATTAATGATTTCATAACCATTTTCTTGTAGACGCCACGGCCTTCTTTTGACTCATGTAAGTGAAAAGCAAAAATTATGACCGTTCACCAATACTGGAAAAAACTCATTGATAAACTCTTCAACAAAACCATTGATACGGATGAACTGCAACAGCTGAACCAATGGTATGATGAGAAGGAGCTGAATGCACCTTCCCTAACGGAAGCAGCGCTAATAGAGCGAAAACAAAAGGCCTGGAAAAACATCCAGACAAATACCTCCATCAAGAAGAAGATCCCTTCACAGAAGAGGCGCTGGATCACCTGGTCTGGAGGCATAAAAATAGCCGCCAGCTTGTTTGTGGCCACGATCATCGGTTTACAGTATTGGATGCCGGATGAAGAGGTCATTCCCCCAGCCAAAACGATCACGATCAGTAATAAACTGGGACAAGTCAGTAGCTTCACCCTTCCTGACAGTTCTAAGGTTTGGCTAAGTACTGGCTCTAGCTTTTCGTATCCAGAGCGTTTTGACAGCATCCGGAATGTGGAACTGATCGGAGAAGCTTATTTCGAAGTCAAAAGAAATCCTGCCAAACCATTCGTAGTGCAATCGGCGGGGCTCAGAACGACAGTACTGGGAACCTCTTTTAACATCAGCGCCTACCCCGAGGAAAGCCCAAGCGTTTCGGTGCTCACCGGAAAAGTCCAGGTAGCTGAGAACCTTCCGAATGGCCAAAAAATCAATTTGATCAAAAACCAGCAAACCCACTGGGAGAAGGAAAATGGCTTCACTCCGGCCTTGCCTTTTAGCCCGGAAGCTATTTTGAAATGGCAAAAAGGCATTTTGGTTTTCGAAAATGCCTCCTTGGAAGAAGTAATCGAGGAGTTTTCCAAATGGTTTAACACCGACATCAAACTTCAAGGTGCCAAGGACAGTGACTGTAGGTTTACAGGTGAATTTAAAAACACCTCCCTTAAAAACGCTCTGGAAATCATCCAATATGCACTAAAAATCAACTATACCCTTAATGAAAATGAAGTAATCATCACAGCGCATAATTGCCTAAGGCAATAAAAAAATCCGGTGAAATTGGCCCTTCCACCGGATCTAAAAGATCAATTTAATTATCCCTGTTGCTTCCATCTTCGACCATGTAGCAGCCAGGGAGTAAACCTTTTATTCATCAAAATTATGAAAAAAAAACTACTTCGCATTGTTTTGAAGTCAACAGCGAACTTATTAATCATCGGTACGCTCATGTACTGCCTCAGCAATTTTGCTTTGGCCCATGAGACTAAGGCCCAGCACATGGGCGAAACGCAAATTGAGCTTTCCACCAGCAAGATGGAGCTTAGGCAATTCTTCTCGCAGGTGGAAGCCCAAAGCAACTTCAGGTTCCACTACAATGCTGTCTTGTCGGATGTGGAAACCGTCGTGTCACTAAATGGCTCAGCAGATCTGGAAACACTTCTCTATGAAGTCGCCAAACAAACTGACCTTAGTTTTAAGCAAGTCAATGAAGACATTGCTGTAAGAAAGTTGAAAAAAACCAAAGAAAACAAGGCGGTAGTCATCGACATCAACATATCAGGAACTGTCACCGATGCGGATACTGGCGAACCCATTGTCGGCGCATCGGTATTTATTGAAGGTTCTGGGATTGGAATAGCCACTGACCTGGATGGTAACTGGACCTTGGATATTCCGGAAGACCTCATGGGAAAAGACATCACAGCCAGCTACTTGGGCTATCAGTCGGCCACTGCCACCATCGGCCAAGGACCGATCAATTTCAGCCTTAAGTCCAATGAGCTTGACGAAGTCGTGGTCGTAGGCTATGGCACCCAGAAAAAAATCAACCTAACAGGAGCAGTAGACAATGTAACCGGAGAGGTATTCGAAAACCGCCCCGTTCCCAACATTGCCCAGGGGCTACAGGGAGCAATCCCCAACTTGAACATCAACATTCAGGATGGAAAGCCTACCCAATCACCTTCCTTTAACATTCGTGGAACGACCTCCATCGGCCAAGGCGGCGATGCGCTGGTGCTGATCGATGGTGTAGAAGGTGATCCTTCCATGATCAATCCTTCAGATATAGAGAGTATTTCGGTGCTCAAGGATGCGTCGGCCTCTTCCATTTATGGCGCCAGAGGTGCTTTTGGGGTGATCCTCATCACCACCAAATCCCCCTCCAAGGACAAGATGTCCCTTTCCTACACCACCAACTGGTCCATTAAGTCCCCTACGGTGGTTCCTGACCTGGTGACCGACGGCTATACCTGGGCCAGCATGTTTAACGAAGCGTGGACGGCATGGAACGATTACTCCCAGACACCCCAAAATGCCAACAAGACCCTTCCTTTCTCCCAAGATTATTTGGCAGAACTGAAGAGAAGATCTGAAGATCCAAGCTTACCGGATATCGAAGTCGGACCAAATGGTGAATACATCTACTATGGCAGCACGGATTATTACGGAGAATTGTACAAAAATAGCCTCTTGGCCATGGAGCACAACCTATCACTTTCCGGTAGCAATGGCAAAACGGGTTATTATATCACAGGAAGGTACTTTGACCAGGAAGGTCTGTTCCGGTACAATTCCGATGATTTCAAAATGTACAATTTCAGGGCAAAAGGCTCTTTGGAAATGACCGACTGGCTTACTGTAGAGAACAATACCGAGTATTCCTTCAGGCAATATCATAACCCGCTCAACGTCGGCGAAGGCGGAAGTATCTGGCGGAACATTGCTGATGAAGGCCACCCTTTGGCTCCTATGCTAAATCCTGACGGCACGCTCTCCTACTCAGCAGCTTACACCATTGGGGATTATTACTATGGTAAAAACGGCATTGACACCGAGCGAAGCATCATCAAAAATATCACCAGCTTCAACTCCCAGTTCTTTGACAATACTTTCCGTGTGCGGGGAAACTTTACTTTCCAAGATATCCAAAACAACGAACAACGAACCCGTGTACCGGTACCTTACAGCAGAAGTGAAGGGGTCATTGAGTATGTCGGCACCAACACCAACGACATCAGAAACCAACGCGCAGAAACCCGGTATATGGCCACTAACATCTATGCCGAATACGAACCTAAACTGCAAGGGCTGCACAGTGTAAAAGGCTTGGTCGGCTATAACTTCGAGACCTCAACCTATAACAGCCTCATGGCACAAAGAAATGGCTTGATCTATGAAGACGCCCAAGATATCAACTTGGCCCTTGGTCAATCCATCACGACAGAAGGTGGCTGGGACAGATGGGATATCCAAGGAGGCTTCTTCAGGGTAAACTATAATTATGCAGGCAAGTACCTTTTGGAAGTAAATGGCCGCTATGATGGCTCTTCCAAATTCCCCGAAGATCAGCGCTATGCCTTCTTCCCATCCTTCTCAGCAGGCTGGAGGGTATCTGACGAATCCTTCTTCAACATATCAGAAACCACCATTTCAGATTTTAAGATCCGTGGATCCTATGGTTCACTCGGAAATGGCAATATCAACTCCTATGCCTTCCAAGAGCTGTTTTCGATCTCCCAATCAGACAGAGTGCTCAACGGCGTAAAACCGCAATACACCAATCAGCCCGGCGTACTTCCTGATGGCTTGACATGGGAAACCTCCACTACCGCCAATTTCGGTATCGACTTGGGCATGTTAAGTAACCGCCTGACATTTACGGGGGATGCGTACATCAGAAATACCACAGATATGTTTACGGTAGGCAAGTCCTTGCCGGCCGTATTTGGAACTGCTGTACCAAAAGGAAACTACGCTGACTTGCGCACCAAAGGGTGGGAATTTGTCATCGCTTGGAGAGATCAAATCAATGTCGCCTCCAAGCCTCTTAATTACAATGTGAAGTTCTTTATGGCAGATTATAACTCCACTATCACCAAATACAATAATGAGAACAAACAGCTCACCGACTATTATGAAGGCATGAAAGTAGGCGAAATATGGGGCTATGTCACCGAAGGACTGTTTGAGTCCGTGGAAGACATCAATTCACATGCTGACCAAAACTACATCCAGTCCTCCACAAGCCGTACCACACTGCCCGGGGACATTAAATTCCAAGACCTGAACAATGATGGTGTGATCAACAAGGGGCTCAACACCGTGGACAATCCCGGTGACCAACAAATCATCGGTAACTCTACCCCCCGTTACACCTATGGATTTAATGTCGACCTGAGCTGGAACAACTTTTTCCTCAACACCTTCTTCCAAGGCGTAGGCAAGAGAGACTGGTGGCCAGGTGGAGAAGCAGGCCTTTTCTGGGGCCAATACAACCGTCCTTACAACGACGTACCTAAATCAATGCTGGGCAATATCTGGTCAGAAGATAATCCGGATGCTTATTTCCCACGATATCGCGGCTATACTTCCATCGGCAGCAATCGCTCTTTATCATCAGTACAGACCCGCTATTTGCAGAGCATTGCCTACCTGAGAATGAAAAACATCCAAATCGGATATAACCTTCCCAAGCATGTGGCTTCCAAATACAAAATGAGTGCTGCCAGGATTTATCTTTCCGGTGAAAACCTGCTGACCTGGTCGCCACTTTACAAGGTCACCAAAAACCTGGATGTGGAAAGCACCGGTCCGTCTGACCTTGTCCTTACCTCCGGTACTTCTGGAAACGGAAACAACTACCCTATCCTCAAGAGTGTAACCCTTGGGCTATCTATTACCTTCTAAAAAACGACCTCAAGCAATGAAAAATATCAAAAAACTATTTGGATCCATTGTCCTGGCAAGTGTGGTCGCTGCTGGCTGCGCCGAACTGGACCAATATCCTGAGGCCACTACTTCAAAAAGCGCTGTCTTTAACAGTGAAAATGGCCTTAACCTATATGCAAACTCCTTCTATAACGCCCTGCCCACGGCCAGAGATATTCACGCTGGAGATGAAATGGCGGACTATGCTGCCCGGACACAGGTGCCGGATTTTATCCGGCCGGGCAACTATAACCCTTCTCAAAGTAGCGGATGGAGCTGGGAAGACCTTCGGAATATCAATTACTTCCTAGAAAACAACAACAGTGAAGAGGTAAGCAAGGAAACCAGGAATCATTTTAACGCCCTTGCCCGCTTCTTTAGGGCTTTCTTCTACTTCGAAAAAGTACAGCGCTTCGGTGATGTGCCTTGGATCAATACTCCCATGGCCGTAGATGATCCTGCACTATTCGATGGCCGTGATCCGCGGACCTTGGTAATGGACTCGGTCTTGGCAGATCTGGACTACGCCATTGCCAATATCCGTCAAGGAGAAAACGAAAGCCGAAGCCTTATCACCAAAAATGTAGTGTTGGGCATTAAGTCTCGTGTTTGCCTCTTTGAAGGCACCTTCAGAAAGTACCATGAAAATTATGAGCTGACGAGCTCAGTGGAAAAATGGCTCAATGAAGCGGCATCCGCTGCCAAGCAAGTAATGGATAGTGGGGATTTTACCCTGTACAAAGGTGCTGGAGAGGACTTTTCCTATCGCTCATTATTTATCAGCGAAAAACCCGTAGCACAAGAAATCATGCTCGCCGTCGTAATCGATCCCTCCCTTAGCGTATTTCATGATGCCAACTGGTGGTGGACCAGTTCCACTTATGGTGCCAGGGTGAGTTTGACGAGAGATTTTATCCGTACCTATCTAAATGAGGATGGCACGCCATTTACGGAGCTTTCGGGACATGAAACCATGACCTTTATGGAAGAAACCAAAAACAGGGACAAGAGGTTACAACAGACCATCAGAATGGGCGACTACACCCGTACCAATGCCGGTGCCGTCGTACCTGCCCCACCGATATTTTCCTATACCTACACTGGCTACCAACCTATCAAATGGACGCTGGACGATATGTACTTTGATGGAGGCAACAGGAACACCAATAGTGTAAGTATGCTTCGGTACGCAGAGGTGTTGCTGAACTACGCCGAGGCCAGAGCCGAACTGGGTGAATTTACCGAAGCAGACTGGCTACTGACCATCAGAGCACTGCGCGAAAGGGCTGGCATCACCGGAAACCTTGGCATGCCTACAATGTCTGATCCTTACTTACAACAAACCTACTTTCCCGAAATAGCGGATCCTGTTCTGTTGGAAATCAGACGAGAACGAGGCATTGAACTGGTTTTTGAGGGATTTAGGTTTTATGATATCGTCCGATGGGACAAGGGGGAATTGATGGAAATGCCGTGGAATGGCTTCTATGTACCTACACTCAACACTCCACTAGACCTCAATGAAGATGGAGTTCTTGATGTAGCATTTTACACCCAACTGCCATCCAACCAAGTGGACGGAGTGACCTATATCAATGTCAGTGAAAACATTGACTCAGGGATAAATCCACAGCAACTGGACGAAGGCAATAAGGGAGAAATCCATTGGCTGGACCATCAGCCACGCGAATGGGAAGAAAAAAACTACCTCTATCCTATTCCTGAGAATGACCTGCTGATGAATCCTGCGCTGGGACAGAATCCAGGCTGGTAATTCCAGAAATAACCAGTAAATTGGCCGCGGACAGACCGGTGATAGACAGGAATGTCCACCAGTGCTTTCTGCGGCCAATCAATTATTGACACACCTTTCTTTAAAAACTAAAAGTCCATTAAAGTGACCAACAACCGATTCAAAACTTATCTGATAGCAGTCTTTGCACTGCTGGGAGCATTTATTTTATCACTGAGGGCCCAGGCACAAAGTGAAGAGCTCACCGTTGCTACGTTCAATATTCGCTATGACAACCCTGGTGATGCCCCAACAACTGGGACCACCGCAAGGAGGTAGTAGTCGACCTGATCAAATTCCATGGCTTCGACATCTTTGGGATCCAGGAAGGACTAAAGCACCAAGTGGAATACTTGGACGAACACCTGTCCAGCTTTGCCTACGTCGGCGTGGGCAGGGATGACGGGAAGGAAAAGGGAGAATACTCCGCCATCTTCTATAACGAGGAGAAATTTGCGGTGCTTGAAAGCAATACCTTTTGGCTTTCGACAGACACCACCAAGCCCAACAAAGGTTGGGACGCAGCTCTTCCAAGAATCTGCACCTGGGCCAAAATGGAAGATAAATCCAGTGGCCAGCAGTTTTATTTCTTCAATACGCACTTTGACCATGTAGGTACAGAAGCGCGCCAAGAAAGTGGCAAGTTGATTCTCAGCAAGATCAAGGAAGCTGATCAAGCAGGCATCCCTGTCATGCTTACGGGGGATTTTAACGTGGACCAAGAAAACCCCGCTTACCTGCTTTTGGAAAATTCCGAAGAACTCAAGGACTGCTATAAAGCCGCAGACCTCCGCTACGCCAACAATGGCACCTTTAACAGCTTCGACAACAGCAAAAGCACAGACAGGCGCATCGACCATGTCTTCGTGAGTGAATTCCTCGATATCAAAAAGTATGGTATCCTTACCGATACCTACCACAATCTTTATCCCTCCGACCATTTCCCAGTGATGGCGGTGATCAAATGGGATTATTAGGGTGTATTTAGTATTTAGAAATAGGTCCAAGTCTTTCGACTTGGACCTAAATTTCATAAGTCTACTCCTGTAATTCCATTTCACTCTACCCTTTCGTATTCAAGAGCACCTTGCTTTTTATTGGAAATGATCCGCTTTTTATCATCCATATATTCAATTACAAAATTCACCTTCATCATCATCACTTTCACGGTTAGTTTTTTGTTGTTGTCGGAGAGCTTCCAGCTTCCCTTGGTCTCTTTACTACCGATTATACTAACAAAATCATTTCCCTCTTTAAATACCTGATAGACTTCATCCGTCTTAAACTTCGAATGGATGTTCTGCTCTTTTCCCTTTTTGGTCCATTTGACAAGCTTCCATTTGCCGATTAGCTGATCAGCACTTTGGGCTTGGACTTGAAGGCTACCTACAAAAAAAAGCAGCATAATAGTGGCTAGTACTTTAGTCATGGTTCTGGTGTTATGGTTGACAAACAATATGTTACACTTTCAAATTAACCCTTTATATTAAAAAACACCAAAACAACCCCATTTTTAAAGTAAAAAATACTGATTCCCCTTCTTAAACAACTTGTCAAAATAATCATCCAATCTGGTCCAAGTCTGGAGACTTGGACCTAAACTGAAAAAAGTCTCCAGACTTTTACTCCCAGTCTAAAAACTGACCAAAGTTTACACCCAAATCACCATTTCGTTGAAGACCCGGACGATGGCAACAAAGCAAAATCCACCTGCCACTACCCATTACTGCCATTTGAGTATTTTATAACTACATAGACTAAAACCTGTAACCGACTTTAAACGAAAATGTAAAAAAGATCACAACGGCATCATCATTATAGGTAACCTCTTCGTCCAAAGCATAATAATAGCTTAAGCCAGTGATCGCCTCGTAGTTAAAGTGATTGCCAATATTTCTTCGTATGCCCCACATGGTACGAAAGGAAATATCACTGATCAAATCAGAGGACTTGGGATCACCAATGACAAACCAATCTGGATGATGTGTGATTTTTAGGGACACAAAATTACCACTGTTCCCATCGATCCTTTTGGATTTATCTAGCCTCTTGCTCAAATTATAATACCACCTAGGCTCCACAGTAAGTGCTGGAACGAGCAAAAAAGCTGCATTATCGTAATAATAATGATTCCAAATGTTACCGTCCAAACCTAACTCAGTCCTTAGCACAATCGTATTGGACAGCTTGGATTCATTATGTGCCCACACCCCCAATAGCCCTGCTTGCACACCATACATCGATTTCTCCACACTGGCCTTCTGTGTCTGGGCTTGGAGCAATGCCGTAAACGGCAACAATAGTAGTAGAATAAGTAGTAGTCGCTTTGTTTTCATCTTTTTATAAAATTGTTGTAGTCTCCAACATAAGGTCTTTATACTACAAAATGGTAAACCCCGCCTACTCATCCCTACGCAATATGACAAAAATCACCCTTTCAATACTAGCTGGTTCAAGTCTTCAGACTTGAACCTAAACTAAAAAAAGTCTCCAGACTTTTACTCTCTATCTAAAGACCGACCAAAGTATGCCTCCAAGTCACCACTTCGTTAAAGACTTGGACGATTTTATTTAATATGATATCCAAATCTAAGGGAAATAAACCCAATGGTATCTCCTGAATTTTCGGTATATCCAGCACTTTTATAAAGCAAGTATTGGTAACCAATTCCAATTCCGGCCTCAAAATTAAACTGGCTTCCCACATTACGGCGAATCCCCCACATCGGTACCAATCCTATATCAGGGATTACGGTCACCCCTGATCCAGCACCTACGGTAAACCAATCAGGATGATGAAATGCCTTTAGGGTTACAAAATTTGCACTGTTCATTGCTGTTCGCTTGAGCCGTCTCGTTCTTTTTCGGATATTATAATACCATCGTGGCTCTAGGGAAAGTTCTGGAAATAGGATGATACCTGATGTATTATACAAGTCATTTTGCCATATTCCTCCGTTAAGACCTACCTCGGTCCTTAGCGCAATGGTATTGGACAGCCTGCTTTCATTATATCCCCAAAAGCCCACCAAACCTGCCTGCACCCCATAAATTGATCTTTCCACACTTGCTGTCTGGGCTTGCACCACCTTGGTAAGTGGTAATAAAAATAGAACAAGTAGTAGTCGCTTTGTTATCATCTTTTTTAAAATTGATTATGACCTTCAACATAAGGTGTTTATACTACAAAATGGTAAACCCCACCTACTCATCCCTACGCAACATGACGAAAATCATTCTTTCAATACTAGCTGGTTCAAGTCTGAAGACTTGAACCTAAACTAAAAAATGTCTCCAGACTTTTACCCAGTCTAAAGACTGGCCAAAGTATGCGTCCAAGTCACCACTTCGTTAAAGACTTGGACGATGGCAATAAAGCAAAAATCCACCTGCCACTTTCTAATAAAAAAGCGACAAGTGGATTTCTTCCTCCATAATCAATACTGACTACTCCATACCCAAACTATCTTTCCCAGAAAAATAGCGGCTCGATGCCAAGTTTACTGCTGCCTGACTCCAATAGAATCCTCGGAAACAGTCACCCAAAAAAGACCACTCCCTGATATATACCCATTGGTAAAATACCCCATATTGCTCTTGACGGAAGTATTTCCCTCCAAAACAATTTCAAAATCCCCCTCTCCTCTTAGGTCAGGTCTTTGCCAAACATGGTAGACACTGTCCTCAGCCATAATTGAAATCATGACCGAGTCTTTTTTATCATATCCCACAAACACTTTTAGGTTCTGATCCGTCTGACTTAGGTTACGGATTCCGAGTTTCAAATCTTTCGCACCACTTCCTGAATCAACCAAGGAGCAAGCTGAGCACAGCAATATAATTGCCGTGAAATAGATTAACAAGGTTCTATTATCCATTTTAACATTATAAATCTTTAAAATATACAAGTTTATTATGGCTTATAGCTTTTACAACATTTACGTCTTTGGTGACTTTTAGGGCTATATCAGCTTTTGCTTCTAATGCATATTTAATTACATTATCATCTGGACATTCCAGCCACTTTTTGGTAAACCAAAGTTTCCTCTTTTTCTTTTTGATTTCAGCCACACTTCGAAAATACTCCCTACCAAAAAAATTATTATGAAGATCCATCTCTTGATCATAATCGGGATACCATCTTTTTCATTGCACAATTCATGGATAGAAGTAAACTCTTGAGCTAATGTAAGGCCTTTTAATATATCCTTTTTACTATCGGCATAGTATTTGGCTATCAGCGCGTTCCAAGCTGCATGTCGAAAAGCATCGCTTTTTGTTTGACCAAAGTTTCCTCCATAAATATCATATTCAAATTTCTCACTTTGTTCCTTGGCCTTCATTACAGCAGTAGCTGCAGTCGGCCTTGAATACAGGAACCAAAATTCCTCACCACATGCTGCTCCCCCATAATAATTTACTCTTGAAACCAAAGAAGATTCAGTACCTGCCGAAATAGATAAAATTTCCAAAAATATGTCATACTGCAAGTTTTTTTCATAATATTCCTCGATAAGCTCGATGTTTTCTGCTAGCTGCTCATCGGTTAGTTCTGGGAAATCTTCCCTGATCCGTTCGATATCCTTATCATTCATATTGTAAAGGTCTGGATAATTTTCGAGAGCCTTTTGTTCAGCTATAACAAGCTCTTCCAGTGATGGGTAACTCACTGTTTCAAGGGTGGCATTTACCCGACCTACAGTCGAAGAAACTTTGCTCAAATATAGCTTTTGATAATCCTCAAGCGTATAATTCAACGCTTCAATAGCTCTGCCCTTATGATTAACCTTAAGCCCTTTATAATCCACCAATACCTCAAGCTCACCAGAAGAGACTTTTGGTTCTTCCTGCCCTACATCCTGGCAGCTATTAAAGATAAAGGAGATCAATACTAGCATCCAAGCAACATGCCTAAATCTCCGTGTGTGTGTAGATTCGTGGAATTTTCATATTATAAAACTTATTTGTTGAAAATAATTATTAACCAAACTTAATTATTACAATAAAAAAAATTGTAAAACCCACCTACGCAAATCTACGCAACATGACGAAAATCATTCTTTTAACACTAAACTGGTCCAAGTCTTCAGACTTGGACCTAAACTGAAAAAAAGTCTCCAGACTTTTACCCAGTCTAAAGACTGGCCAAAGTATGCGTCCAAGTCACCACTTCGTTAAAGACTTGGACAATGGTAATAAAGCAAAAATCCACCTGCCACTTTCCAATAAAAAAGCGACAAGTGGATTTCTTCCTCCATAATCAATACTGACTACTCCATACCCAAACTATCTTTCCCAGAAAAATGGCGGCTCGATACCCAAGCTTCTAAGGTACACATACCCTTGTCCGCGGTGATGGATCTCATTGTCCACAAAATACAGCAAGGTGGCATAATTGCTGTTTTCATATTGGCCAAAGGCTACCTCTACCTTCTGGAAGCGCTCAGAGGTGATGCTAGGCCATGTTTCGTCGATTACCTGCGTCGCCTTGTCCCAAAGCTCCAAAAGGCCTTCTTTGGTCGTAGGCATGGATTTGGTGTGGTCAAACTCCTCTACTTTTTCCCATTCCCCGGAGGCCAGTCCCTTCACCCCGGGCACAGCGATATCGATCATCTCCATGGCCAAATGGGCAAATGGACGCATCCCTCCGACAGAATAATCAAACAATTTGTCCTCAGGAAATAATTCAATAGTCCTTCTGGTCAAATTTCTGTGTCCTTGCCAATGCGCTAACATCGCTTCGGTCGAGATAAATAATGCTTGGCTGGTTGCTACTGATTCGGTTTTCATAATGGTGTTCTTTTTAAAAGGTTTAAGATCAATCATATTGTATTACAAAGAAAACACCGACCAGTGACAGCCCTATGTCAGTAGGGTTTGGAAAATTTGAAAAATTTTAAAATTGGAAAATCAAGAGATTGTGAGGGATTACAAACCTCCAGTATTTTGACTTCAGGTCTGTACTTCCTTATTAGTAATGTCCAGATCAATTATTCGTTTTCATTTTTACATATTATTATAATTATTGAGTCAGAGACTCAACGCTTGTCAGTGCTGGGGCAGAGACCCAGCACAACCCAACTATCTAATGTCCTGTATCTTCAAACACCGCAGAAGTCATTCATGGGTACCTCATGCCCAACAAAGGAATTTTCTATTCTGCCTTGAGGTATTTGACGTTAAGAAATCAAAGAAGTGGACTGGAAAAGAGGCAGGCTCCCCTGACGTGAATCAGCACAAAAAGTAGGTTTGCTGCTCAAATGGTTTACCTGGCTTCCTTTAGGTCTACCTAGCTTTTAGACAGGAGGAGTTTGCCTGCGCGAGTGCTGGCTTTGATTTTAACCCGGATTATGCGTTAGGAATCGTAGTGAGAGCTGAAATTGCAAGAAAATCAGTTAGTTTGGAGGCATTAGCGTAGCACCGCTACGGTTATGCCGAAAACTAAAGTGAAACGACTGATTTTGAAGCAGTTTAAGGTCGCAACAGATAGGCTAATGCATATTCCGGGTTTAATCAAATAGCTCACCGCAGCGGGTTTTTTTGGTTACTTTTTTGACCTGAAGCAAAAAAGTAACAAGGTGACAAAGTGATAGTCACGCTATAATTTGGCAAACAAAAGAAAAGTTACCCACAGTAAATCATATAAAACTGTTTTTTCTTATTTTTATTCCTAATCAGAAAATCACGACAACTGTTATCAATGAAGCTTAAATCTCATTACGAATCACTTTTTCAATCCGCTCGTCAACAATTAATCCATGACCAATACGAGGTAGATAAAAAAATCGACAACCCTTCCGATTCTAGGCGTGGCATCACCCTACTGGCCCGACCTGACCATCACTGCAAAACTAAGATCACTGCTTTCTTGGACGAACTTCAGCTACTTGATCCCTCACAATATTACTATCCCCAATCCGACCTGCATATCACGATCATGTCCATTATTTCCTGTTATGCGGAGTTTCAGCTTGAGCAAATAAACCCAAAAGAATACATCAGCATTATCCTCGACAGCCTCCGTCATATCCCCCCTATCAAGGTCCACTTTGCAGGTGTCACGCTAAGTCCTGCGGGAGTATTGGTACAGGGATATCCAGATGGGGAAGCCCTTCAAGAGCTGCGGGATCGATTACGCGAACACTTCAAGTCCTCCACCCTTCAGCAAAGCCTGGACAAGCGTTATACCATCCAAACAGCCCATAGCACCATCATGCGCTATAGACATCCGTTAAAAAACAAAGATAAATTCCTCCAAACGATCGAATCCAATAGGCATACTGACTTTGGTACTTTTACCGTAAGCGAACTGGAATTGGTAGTTAATGACTGGTACCAACGCAAAAAAAACGTACTGGTACTCCATCAACTACCGATCCCCTCACAGCACTGAGCAACAACGACTTATCAAAAAATACCCCATTTACGGTATTTTATTCCAAGGTAGAATATGGTAACTTGCCGACATCATTAAGTGAATAAAAAGAAACTACTACTCCTTTTTTGATTTGTTTTCATCAAACTCACTTAGCTATGCCTAATTTACGAGAATTCAGTTTGGTTACGTTTAACCTCTATAATCTCAACCTTGCTGGGCATTCGATGTATCGGGATTATGATGGCTGGAGCGATGAGCAGTATGAAAACAAAATTACCTGGACATCCTACATGCTCCACCTGCTACAGCCGGACATTTTTGGTTTTCAGGAACTTTGGCATGAGGATGCGCTTAAAGAAGCCTTTGAACGGGCAGGCCTGACAGCATCGTACGATATCCTGTGTCCTTCTCATCATGATGGAAACAAGATAATCTGTGCGGGCGCTGTCAAAAAGGGACTTTTGGAAGGCGAGCCGGAATGGCTGGAAACCTTTCCTGAGAAATTTATCTTGAAAAGTGCCGGTGATGATCCCCAGACGCCTGATATCTCCGTACAAATCTCGAGTTTTTCTAGGCCAGTGCTCCATTTTAAAGTAAAACTCCGCGAAGACCGTGAAGCTGTATCGGTATTTGTGGCACATTTAAAGTCCAAGGCTCCTACTGCCATCTACCGGGAAGGTTGGTACCGCGATGATTATGATTACTATAAAAACCACTCCGAAACCCTGGGATATACCCTATCCACCATCAGAAGGTCGGCAGAGGCGGCTGCTCTACGCATGATCATCTTGGACAAATTAAAACATACTGACCTGCCAGTCATCGTGTTGGGAGATCTTAACAATTCCCAGCTCAGCGATACCCTGAACATCATGACCGGTCAGCCCCGATACTTACAAGGGCTCTCCTCCGGAGGTGGTGATGCAGACCTCTACACGGTAGCGACCTTGCAGGAATACCGCAGCCTCAGGGATGTCTACTACACCCATATTTTCCAGAATATCAGAGAATCGCTCGACCATATTTTGGTCTCACAGGAGTTTTATGATAATTCCAGAAAACGGATCTGGGCATTTGATGGAATGGAAATCTACAATGATCACTTGGCTGACGAAAACCACAAAGATACTGGCACCAACGACCATGGAATCGTCAAAGCTACGTTTAAGTACTCCCCTGCTTAAACCCAGAATCAATGCCGTTTAGTTAAGAAGATTTTCCAATACGGATCGTCCATTGAGAGAGTTATGATTTTAATCCATGGCCTTTTAAAATATGTACAAAATGGATCCGCCTTGCAAGTATTGGACGTTAAGGAATTAAAAAGCAGGCGGGCAAGAAGGCAGGTTTGTCTATCTCGGTGCTAGACAGGTTTACCTAGCTTTTAGATAGGAGGAGTTTGTCTGCATGAGGGAAGATTTTAATTTTAGGCCAATAGATGCACAACGGAAAGAATTCCTTATTCTCCTATCTCAAGCCTCACATCTTAAAAACTTAAAAAGCCCTCTCAGAAATGTCCAAGAGGGCTTCAATCAGTTAGTTTTCACATAATTACTCTTCGCCATGTGGCTTGCCGATAGTGGCCAAGATACCACCGTCTACATAAACGATTTGTCCATTGACGAAGTTACTTGCTTGACTGGCCAAGAAGACCATCGTGCCCTGAAGGTCCTCTGGATCTCCCCATCTTCCTGCAGGTGTTCTGTTGATGATAAAATCATTGAACGGATGACCGTCCACACGGATCGGAGCAGTCTGCTCAGTAGCAAAGTACCCTGGCCCAATACCATTTACTTGGATATTGTACTTGGCCCATTCTGTTGCTAAGTTTCTGGTCAGCATTTTCAGTCCACCTTTGGCGGCTGCGTATCCAGATACTGTATTACGACCGAGCTCACTCATCATGGAGCAGATATTGATGATCTTGCCCCCACCTTTTTCCTTCATGCCTTTGGCCACACGCTTGGACATCAGGAAAGGAGAAACCAAGTCCATGTTCACCACTTTGGCAAAATCGGCCACTTCCATTTCGAGCGCAGGAGTACGCTGGATCATGCCGGCGTTGTTTACCAAAATATCGATGGTGCCAAATTTACTTTCTATCTCAGAAAGCTTTTCGTCAACTTCCTTTTCATTGGTTACATCAAAAAGGTAACCGTGCGCCTCGATGCCATCAGCAGCATAGTCTTCCAATGCTTTTTCCATCTTGGCAGGTGTATGTCCATTTACGATCAGGGTGGCACCACTCTTTGCCAATGCCTTTGCCATGGCCATTCCCAAGCCATGGGTCGCTCCTGTGACAAGCGCTACTTTTCCTGATAGATCAAATAATTCTTTCATGTTTGGTTATTGGTTAATTAGTTATTCGGTAACTGTGTAATTTGTTTTATTGTCCACGGTCGACAGTCCACTGATGCATACATGTTGTCCCGCTGTCTCTGGCCTGCCTGGGCAGACAGGCGCGGGACTGAATAGCTTGGAATATTTACTCCGCTTGGGCCAAGATACCTCCGGCTCAATCTAGCGGAACCAACATTACATCGGGCACAGTTTCCTTACTTCATGTCCTTTACGGCCACTTTGTCCATATCACCATAATCCAGGTTTTCTCCGGCCATACCCCAGATAAAGGTATAATTGGAAGTACCTGAACCTGCGTGGATGGACCATGCTGGAGACAATACTGCTTGATGGTTTTTCATCCAGATGTGTCGCGTCTCCTGAGGCTGTCCCATATAGTGACAAACCGCCGCTGATTCGTCCAGATCAAAATAGAAATAAGCTTCCATTCTTCTGTCGTGGGTATGCGCAGGCATGGTGTTCCATACACTTCCTGGCTTCAGTTGGGTCATGCCCATCTGCAGCTGGCAGGATTCGACTACACTGTTTACGATCAGCTTGTTGATCACACGGTGGTTAGACTCCTCCATAGAACCAAGCTCTACTTTTTCGGCATCTTCCAATCCTACTTTTTTGGTCGGGAAAGAGGTGTGCGCTGGTGCTGAATTAAAGTACAAAAATGCCTGTCCTTCTGTGGAAGGGTTAAAAATCACTTCTTTCACCCCACGCCCTACATAAAGGGCTTCGCGTGTATTTAATTTATGATCGGTACCGTCCACGGTGATCAGCGTTGGCGCACCTACATTGATCACGCCCAACTCACGACGCTCCAAGAAGTAATCGGCTTTCAGCTGATCTACAGTTTCCAGCTCCAAGGATTTGTTTACTGGAGCAATTCCGCCAACGATATAGCGGTCAAACATAGAATAAACGCCGGTGATCTTATCGTCCTGAAAGATATTTTCGATCAAAAAATGATCCCTTAATTTTTGGGTGTCATAGCCTTTGACATCTTCAGGATGCGCTCCGTATCTGGTTACGATGTTCGTATGCATGTTAATTGTCTATTTATATAATTAGAAAATAATTTTTTCACTTTAAAACGGTCTGTGCAATCGATTACCCAATGTCGAGTCACCGCCTATTTCAATTTCCCTATATCCTCTTTCAGCTTACCGAAAAAAGGAATACAAAAACCTACAATAATACAACTCAATAGGGTTTTAATCCCTCGATTACCTGTCTGGAAAACAAAACTAACATATTTCACGAGAAAAGAAACCCGCACAGTATGGCGAATGGATGCCCTGTTCTCTAAATTAATGCCGTTTGATTTGGCAATCCTGGTAGCACTACCATGAATATGCTTTAAAATCAACCGCTACGTTTTAGAAGAGATTGCTTCACTCCATTACGCTGCGTTCGCAAGGACGCTATCGACAAGTTACTGGATGTACTTCCCTGATTAGTGTTGACCGGATTAATATTAGTTTTCATTATCAATTATTGTAATCGCTAGTCATTTACTAAAATCCTATTGTGTTTCTCTTTGCTCCAAAATAACCCCACCTAACCTCCCCGCCGTGGCGGGGAGGATTCTCACGTCTCACATCTCATGTCTCACCCTTGGCTCTTTCCTCTTTGTTCTTGGTTCTTTATTCTTGGCTCTTTGTTCTTGGCTCTTTCCTCTCCTTTATATACTATCCATCACTTTACACTTACTTCCAGTGGTTTTTCCAGTCCTTTGGCAAACTTCTTCAAGTAAGCATCCCATTCAGCCACATTGGCAAATTGACCACTTTTCTTCCAGCCAAATCCGGCATAGTAACTTACCTTTCCTTCATCAGGCTTGGTCATGATCAGCAGTTGGCTCCCATCTGGGTAATCTACTCGGTGGTCCTTTGATCCAATAACCTGGGCAGGATCGATGATCACTCCCAGTCCTAGTTCGCTTTTGTCCATTGGCTCCCAATAGCGGAAAATCCCCTGATCATCGTTCATTTTCACATCCCCCTTGCCTTCATGCAAAGTAATGCCCATCGTAACATTGGGGACAGAAGTTTCGCTTTTTACCGTAGTCACAAAATGGGTCATGTTACTGCCTAGGTCCAAGCTAATGCACTTGGTTTCAGCCACCATCTTACCGTTCGCCTCCCACGGCGCATAGGTCAGTTCAAAAAGCGTCCTGATCGGGCCCACAGCGATCCGCTCATAGCTCACGAAATTTCTTGAAGTATATAGAGAGTCGTTTTCCCAAATGCCAATCCCCCCTATTCCGCGACTGGAACCTACATGGTAAGGATCATAACCTTCTCCTCGGTCAATATGATAAGCACCTACGTTCTCTTCATTTTCTTTGTACCATTTATCGATAATCGGATAGTCCACACGTTTCAGCCAGCAGTCAATCCCACTCGATAGGGTACCTCCTGGTTCATTCTGTTCTATCCTGCGCTGGGCATCGGGACCATACGTACGGAAGGCCACGCGGTCATTTTCCCATGTATAATCATCCGTACGCTCTGGGACAAAGCGTGAAAAGGTCTGCTGCTCGGAAGTAGGCTGCTGCTCTCCTTCCTCCAGAGGACGTACGGTATATGTCCCTGAGCCACCTGCTTCCAAGTTGACCTGGAACAGCCACTGATCCATGGTCTTGTCCCCATCCAGGTCTACCCACTGATTCAGCAGGAGTCCGCCTTGAGCATCCGCAACCACAAGTTTTTCGGCCCCATATTTCTCTATTAGTGGTTGTAAATCTGCAGCATTTACTTCCACAGTACTTGAAGTTTTGGCCACTTCGGCTGGATTTTTTACTTCGATAGTTAACGAATCGGATGGGGTTTGGCAGCTGGCCAGCATCAACGTCATTCCGCCGAATGCCACCGCTCCTTTTTTGACCAAATTACACTTGGACATAAGATTAATGGTATTTTTCATGAAGATGAATAAGTCTTTATAATCCCAAAAAAACAGTTTATTCTACTAATGTAACGATGCCACGATGGCATCTGCAAGTGAAGGCTAAAATATATGCTCCATTAGCAAAAATTAGTGCTTTCTCCCCTATTTCTCCCAATAAAATTGGCGGCACACGGTAGTGGCGCCGCCAATGGAGCTGAATAGGGCATCTGCCTCCTACTTTTTCACTTGGTATTCCCAGCTGGCACCGCTGATGTCTGTTATTTTTAACGTATAGGTACCTCCTGCTAGATTTTTCAATTCAGGAACCATCAAATTTATAGTTGCTTTGGCTCCCAGTGGCACCACCAAGCTATGCTTACCCGGCTTTACTTTTGCGATATAATGATTCGCTATAGATGCGGGATCCATAGCAGCCAAGGCTTCATTGGAAAGCCCAAAAACCTCATTTCCAGCACTATCTTCTACTTCCATGCCTATGATCCAGGCACCGTAGACATCCACACCTTCCGTCCTGAAGACATCAAAAACCAGCCCTTTGTCAGTTAGTTCTCCTGCAGAAATTTCCAATTTCGGCTTCACCGATTTGTTATGGAGCGGCCCCCATAGTCCTCCATGAAACACCTGATTGGTCATCAAGGTGATCGCCAAAATGAAGAGTGAACCTCCAAGAACCAACTTGGGGTAGATGAGTGCCCTCACGGGCAATTCCCCAGAAGCTAACCAAGGAAACCACTTTTTCTTAGTGAAGGCATAATTGTGCTGCAGGAGATAATGGTCCACAGAATACTTCCCACTGCCCGTCAGAAAGAGGACAAAACCGGTCGCTATTCCCAATACACCTATCTGCCATTCGTCCAGGCACGTGGTCCCGATCCATCCTGACCCCAACAAAATCCCCATGGCCAGACCAAAAACACCAACGCTCATCAATCGGGTAAAGGCTCCCAACATGATCATCAACCCCACAATTCCTTCTACCACCGTAAAGATCACCATGGCCCACCAGAGCAAATCAGGGTTCTCTACCAAGTACTGGATAATGGGCTTGATGCCAAGGGCATGGGGCAAGAAATGGTTGAATTTCTCGCCGATATAACCACTGATTTCGGGATCGAGTTTATCGGTCAAGATCGTCCTTCTGTAAAGGGCCGAAAAGTAAGTCCAGCCCACCACTAACCGCAAGGAAAGTGTCATTAGGCCTACATCATTTTTTATCTTCATGTTCATTGTTTCTTAAAGTGTTATGGAATAATATCCTTCTTTTTGTAGTTGCAATCCGTAGAGGATGCCGTTTTCGGTGACACTGATTTCACGTGGCAATCCATCGGGATTCACGTCAAACTTCTGCAATGAAAAACCACAGGCCAATAAGGTCACCCGTTGTTCTTTGGCTGTTTTTAGCAATGGCTCCATGAGCGCTTTATCCACGAGGTCTTTTACAGTCTTGCCGCAAATAACCACTTGGAATTCACCAAATTTACCTCCGTCTTCCTTTGCCAACGCCTCTGCAGCCAACAGAATCGGCTTGAGCTGCGCTACATTTCTGGTCAGTACATAATAGTTATACTTATCTTTATTGCTATGAAGTTGTGCACTTGCCTGGCCAGCCAGCAGTAGGGAGACCATGGCAAGCAATGCTATTTTAAGTTTCATTTTTTTGTGGAGCTGTTTACAATCCTCGGCGCTTAACACCAAAAGACTGTTTATGGAAAATTAATATCACTTAAGGTCATGGAGATTAGATATACCAAGATCGATTTTGTTCTATTGTACAAAACCTACTAACCTATTTCACCTCCAGTTTAGCCTAAAGCGCATGTAAGGGAAGTTCTAATGTCAAAAAAGAAATTTACAGAGGGGTCTTAAAATTCTGATACAAAATATAATAAGGAACCGTGACCGAGGTTCCTAGCTTGGCATAAAAAAATGTTGGCAGCGGATCCTGCTCATTCCGTTCCAATTGGATAAATGCAGCAATCAGTGCAAGTGCAGGAGCCAGTTCAGCAGTGAAATCCACCACCGCGTGAGCCGCCGTGGTATCGTCAATGGCAAAACAGGAATCCGTGGCCTGCACAGCCTTGCTCTTATTGAGCACTTGGGTCTGCGTGGCTCCCAAAGCTTCTTGAAGGGAGTTCCTGACGGAGCAGGGAGAGCACAGCAAAAGCACCGTTAGCACCAATACGGCTATTGGATGCCACTTTTGAACCTTGCGCTTATTTCCCGATCTTTTTACCATTTGTATTTACCAAACGACACTGGATCAAAAAAGTTTATTCCATTTATCATTCTTAAACCCGGATTATGCGTTAGGAATCGTAGTGAGAGCTGAAATTGCAAGAAAATCAGTTAGTTTGGAGGCATTAGCGTAGCACCGCTACGGTTATGCCGAAAACTAAAGTGAAACGGCTGATTTTGAAGCAGTTTAAGGTCGCAACAGATAGGCTAATGCATATTCCGGGTTAAACCCTTTCTATTGCTTCTGTTGTTTTTTCATAGAATAAAGCAATATGCCCATCGCAATCATCAACAGTACATTGGATGTTACCCGAAGGTAAAATCCCTGATCAAATTTTTCCGAAGAAAAGATATTGACCAAAAGCAATATTGCACTGGCTACCAAAACAAAAATGGCATAATACTGTTTTTTCATGATTCAAACTAATGACGTTATTTAATTCCAATTTTAGTCCCGCGATAAGACGTAGATTCTCTTGCCTTACGAACGATCGTTTGACAAATAATATCATGCAAGGCCTGTTTGTTTTTGTTGGTATCGAGCATTATCGCTCCCCAAACCGTAGCAACAGATAAAAGTTTTGCGGGGAATCTTAATATTGCCTTAAGTAAACCTAATTTCTGGCCATTGGCATCATAAACTTTTAGCCCCATCAGCATTTTCCCCAAAGTGGCTCCTAAAATCCCTTCACATCCCGAGAAATAAAGCCAATTCGTCGATATATATATCACATAATACCCTTTCACAGCTGCTATGGATACTGGACTTATACCAATTGAAAAATACACAACAGTGGAAATCAGCATTTTAATGACAATCAGATCAATAATGAGGGCAAGAAACCGTACCATCAACTGAGGTTCCAACCATTCCGTTTTCCTATTCTTTCTAAAAGTTATTCTTTTATTCCTAAGCACAGCTACAAAATTTCATCATCAAGCTCATTAAGTATATCAAACAATCACCCCTGCTAAAGATAATCAAACCAGTTGATTAACAGAAACTTCACTGTAACAATTTACAAACCTCAGTTCGATTAGAAAACCGTTTCCGTACAGTGGTCGGAACATGCACTGCGAGGCTTAGGGGAGATTTGAGGGAGTGGAAGCCGTGGCAGCTCGCCGCGGCGAGTTGCCACACCCTTTTCCAACCCACATCCTCCTAAAAAGGGTTCGCAACGCTTTTAATGCTAAAAATAAGTCGAGCTCAGGTTACAAGCCTAGTGTACGGATCGAGTAAATTTCATAAAGCTAAGCCACAGCGTTATGAAAACTGCTCCTTCTTATTCTTTCACCATCTGTGAACCTATAAAAGGTATTTTGGGTGCCAAAAAGTATCCTGTCAAGCTTGCGAAAAATATAGGGATTATATGCCCAAACCCTGTCAAAGTAGCCAATAAAATAGTAGTGCTCATCGGAGTACGGGTCACACAGGCATTGACAGCAGCCATGCAGCTCACAATCGCCAAGGTCAAGTTTATCGTTGGAAATAATTGGTGAATAATTAGCCCCATAGTAGCTCCCACAAAAAACAGGGGAATGATAAATCCTCCACGCCACCCGGAGGTGACGGTTATGGAAATGGCAATAATCTTAAATATCAAAATCCCGAACAGTAAAGTCAATGAAAAATCGCTGGACAACAGTTCGTTTATTTCGTGATGGCCAAAGTACCGCGTAATCGGAAAATAAAATGCAATGATCCCTAATAACAACCCTCCTATCGCGGTTTTGACATAAATAGCAATCGGTTTCTTCTCAAATAGGGTCTTAAAAAACTTGGTACAAAAAATAAATACCCAGCCCAAAACGGCTCCAATGATCGCAAATAGCACCGCATATCCAAAGTCAAAAATACCAGCATACTCATAAGCGGACAAATCCCATGTCGGACCTAGCCCTAAGTGAACGATCAGGGCAAATACCAAATAGCTAAAGCAACTTGCCACAAATGCCGGAATAATGGCTTTGTAATATTCGACGGCATGTTTATGGTGGAGTATTTCAAGGGAAAACAAACTACCTCCCAGCGGAGCCCCAAATAATGCCGTAAACCCTGAAGCCATTCCTGCTATGCTCATCGACCTCAATTCTTCACCTTTCAACCGGAGCATTTTACCAAACCAAGTCCCCGTGGATCCAGTTACCTGTACTAGTGGTGCTTCTGGCCCAAGGCTTCCTCCCGATGCCACACATAATAATGAGGAAAGCACCATGGAAGGATTGTTTTTGGGGTCGAGCTTGCCTTTATTAAACCGGATATTGTTTACGATAAGATGTATCTCTCCAGGGTCCCCGATAAAATGAATGATCAAGCCAGCCAACAGACCACAAATAGTCATCAATGGAATGACCTGCCATCCCGTAAAAAAGGCAAGCTGGTGCATCAAAAACTCAAGGCCAATCCAATAAATGCCAGCGATTACGCCCCCTATCAAGCCCAGAAAAGCCCAAAGCAAAAATGTCCTACTAAAAACAAACGGATTAAACCGGACCGGTCTGTCCAAGATATCCAAATACCTTACTAGTTTTCGTTTTTGCTTTAATTTCACTTTATCAGGTCAGTTACAAGTTTTCTTTAGCATTTCCCAAACTCAAAATTAATAAAAATAGCTCCTAAAATGGATACGTATATAGGATTCTTTACCAGAATGGAAGAACAGAAAACAACAATAACCTGACAATAGTGGGTTAACTACTACAATGAGAATCCACTTCTATTATCTTTCCTGCATAATAAAACCCAGTAAAATCTGTGAAATCCGCTCACTATCTACTATTTTTTGCCTTATTTACCATTTGATTGTTCATCAAACCCATTAAAAAACCTCATCCATGATAACCAATAACGCCATCAACCGTCGCCATTTTATCAAAAGCTCCGCAGCTTCCCTTACCCTCGCCTCTCTTGGCGCCTTTAATCTTAGCTTTGCTAATGCTGATAAAACCTACCGTGTAGCACTGATCGGTACGGGATGGTACGGTAAAAGCGACCTTTTTAAACTGATCCAAGTAGCTCCAGTAGAAGTCATTGCGCTATGTGATGTGGACCGTATCCGGCTCAGAGAAGCCGGTGAGCTGGTCAGTCAGCGGCAACTTTCCGGCAACACCCCGAAGCTCTACAGTGACTACCAAAAACTACTCGACGAAAACGAACTGGATATCGTCATGATCGGCTCACCGGATCACTGGCATGCCCTCCAAGCCATCGCTGCCATCGAAGCAGGTGCCCACCTCTATCTTCAAAAGCCCATCAGTGTGGACGTGCTGGAGGGTGAGGCCATCCTCGCCGCCGCTCGTAAGCATCACCGCACTGTCCAAGTAGGTACCCAGCGAAAAAGTACCCCGCACCTGATCGAAGCCAAAAAAGAAATCGTGGACAAAGGCCTGCTCGGCAAAATCTCCCACGTGGAAATGTGCTGCTACTACCACATGCGCGCCAATGGCAATCCTCCCGTCCAACCTGTTCCTGATTTTTTGGACTATGAAAACTGGACCGGCCCAGCACCGCTTCGCCCTTATGACAAGCTACCTCACGGCAGCTGGTGGCGGACGTTTATGGAATATGGCAATGGCATCATGGGCGACATGTGTGTGCATATGCTGGATACGGTACGGTGGATGCTCGACTTGGGCTGGCCACAAAAAATCACTTCCACCGGAGGTATTTATGTACAAAAAGACGGTAAATCGAACATTGCCGACACCCAAACCGCCATATTCGAATACGATGAACTCAATTGCGTTTGGCAACACCGCACTTGGGGCAATCCTGATGATCCTGAGTACCCTTGGGCATTCGTCCTTCACGGTGAAAAAGGCACCCTTAAAGCCAGCGTAAAACAGTATGACTTTGTCCCCCATGGTGATGGAGATCCCATTCATGGGGATGTGGTCTACGAAAAGGAAAAATACCCTGAAGACTTAAAGGAAGAACGCATCGAACTACACGCTGCTCCGGCTACCAGAAATCACCTGAAGGACTTCCTCCAAGCAATGGAAAACAAATCCAGACCAGTGGCAGACATCGAAGAAGGCCACATTTCCTCTGCTTCCTGCATCCTGGCCAACCTCTCCATGGAACTGGGCAGAGCCGTCACTTATGACCCCGTCAAAAAAATCATCACCGACGACCCAGAAGCCACCGCCCTCCTCAAACGAAGTTACAGAAATGGCTGGGCGCATCCATGGAATGGGTAATATGGAGTCCGAATATAAACCGGATTCTAAATTTTTGGTGCAGGTGGTCTCCTGCACCTTCTATATGATCCTCCGCCAAAGGCGGATTAAGAGGAATGCGCATTACGTTTGCCCTGATGAACCAACTGTAGGATAAATAATCAGCGCAAATCTTAATCACCTGTGTCATCAGCGTGCTATCAGCCCCCAGCTTTTCCGCTTGATCCTTGGTCATTCCTAAGTAACCGGAATAATCAACAAATAAAAAAGGCGTCAAATGACGCCTCTCAAATTGGTGCCCAATCTGGCAGTTCGCTAAAGCTGGTTTTGCCTGCAGCGCCAGATCAGGACTTAATGTTTTCCCAATAATAAACCCTAAATTATTAACGCCTTCATGGTATTTATAGTCTAGAAATGAGTGAAAAAAACTTATATGCTTGGACTCTAATACGTTGAAAACACCAATAACAAATAACACCTATTTGGCAAGAATAAAGATTACACCTCATCCCATAGGCACTATTTTTAGTTTTTCTGATTTTAGCTCCTTAAAATAGGTAAAATTCACTCCTTATCCAAAACTTTACCCGGAGGCGGATTTATTACTATGATAGCTACCGATACAAGTAACAAATCCATGGATATTACCAAAAAAGTACCCGCCTGATTCGCCCTATATCCCAAATCTTGAAGTGAAGGTTTTAGAATTCCCACGGATCTCCCTTTGGATAAATCATCCCTTTCTTCCAGAGATCCTGATAGACGTGCTGTTTATCGGCGATATCCTCTTCCAGAAAGGCCTGGATAAACCTGATAAATACAGGGTGATTTCGATAATGTGGCAACCCATGCCCATCATTAAACAGGAAAAAATCACCATCATGATAGTGGGCGGCCAGTACCTGGTCTACCCGCTGATCCGCCAAACTGTCTGCGACACCTGAAAAAACCACTGATTTCCCTTCAAAACCAGCCACTTGATCATAATGAATCCCCTTTACCTGAAATGGACGCCGGGCATATTCCTCCATTACAGGCATCGACTGCTCTCCTATCCATCCTGTATTTTTTGGTGGACGCGCTTTCTTACCATCCCACTCTTGCAAACCGTACAGGTGCTCGAAACAGCGAATTGCCAAGGCAACATTCTCTCCTCTTTCATAATGATCTTCTGTGTTGATGGGCAAAGATTCATCAGGAGACTTTTTAATGGTAATCCCCATGGAATGCTGCAGCTCTAGAAGCAAGGGGTCAATACTTATGACACCATAGACACGTTTGGGATATTGTGCCATGTAGCGGTGCAGTAGCTCTCCCGAGGAGGACACCCCAAATAAGCTCACCTTGCTCCCCTTGGCCACAGCCTCCCGTACAGCCTCTAGGTCTTTGACCAATTGGTCGGAATTAAACACCTGATAGGCCATTGACCAGTCTATTTTATCTTTGCGCCATAGGGCCTCTCCGAAGCTTGGCTGCTGCTCTCTTCCTATGACTTTGACGACATTGAACTTCAGACGAAGGGGCTCGGGCCAAGCATCATCACCACTATAAAAGGTGAGTGCATCAGACACGACCAGCACAGTATTTTTCTTTGGATCATAAGGTGTTTCGTAGGTATAGTAAATCCTCCCCCAGCCCCATTTCTGTTTGCCGTAGACGAAGGGTACCTCTATCGCATGGTAGTCTTGTGGGGCATTCAAGGCCAAGCTGAGTGACCAAAAAATCATTAAAAATTTCATGCTGTAAAGAAATTGATTTTTCTCAAAAACCTATATTACAAGCTCTTAAAATTCGTTAAACCCGGTTTATGCATTAGGAATCGTCATAACCTGAGCTCAACTTATTTTTAGCATTAAAAGCGTCAAAGCGAACCTGTCTGCCCAGGCAGGCCCTTTTTAGGAGGATGTGGGTTGGAAAAGGGTGTGGCAACTCACCGCGGCGAGCTGCCACGGCTTCCACCTCCTCAAATCTCCCCTAAGCCCTGTTTGGCTCCAGACAAGCCTGCCTTTGGCTTCAGACAGGCTCGCAGTGCATGTTCCGACCACTGTACGGAAACGATTTTATAATAGAACCAATATTTCCAGATACATACTAACTAAACGACATTAATATTCTGGGCTCAACTAGTCTACATCACCATCTCCAAGGATCAGCTGGAATTTCCAGTCTGATTTTTTAACTTTGTTTCTCTACCTAAATACATGGACCATGGACCTTACTGATTTCAAAGACAGCCTTTCCCAAAACCACCCGCCTACTGATATCAGCATCATGCTGGAAGCCCTCTGGTATGATGGAAAAGGAAACTGGGATCACGCACATGCTCTCGTCAATGACCTTACCAGTAAAGATGCTGCCTATGTCCATGCGTACCTCCACCGTAAAGAGGGAGATGACTGGAATGCCTCCTACTGGTACCGAAATGCCGACAAGACCAAACCCACTTGCAGCCTAGACAAAGAATGGGAAAATATGGTCGAGTATTTTTTATAGAAACGCTATATTTTTCACTTAATCAAGCAATGATTCACTATCAATTGATGATTTCTTGCTTGCAAATAATATTCATGATATATATCATCCGCTAGACTGACTCAGATCAACCAAAGTAGGAGCAACGTTCAATAGTTTTGCCTTAACAATAAAACGCCTTATGGAGATCCCTGCTGAACTGATCGATAAATATGATGTAGCTGTACCAAGATACACCAGCTACCCTACTGTACCTCTGTGGGAGAATGACTTGGATGAACACTCTTGGAAAAACAACGTACAGAAAGCCTATCGGGAGTTTGGGGACAGCGAAGGGATTAGCCTTTATATTCACCTTCCGTACTGCGACAGCCTATGCACTTACTGTGGATGCAACAAACATATTACCAAAAATCATGATAAGGAAATCCCGTACCTAGAAGCCTTACGAAGGGAATGGGACATGTACCTAGAAATGCTTCCTTCCAGGCCAAAGTTAGCTGCCATCCACTTAGGAGGTGGTACACCTACATTTTTTTCTGCCGAAAACCTACAATCATTAATCCAATATATCCTTGATTCTTCAAGTGTATTGTCCCAAGCAAAATTCAGCTTTGAAGGGCATCCTAATAACACCACTCTTGAGCATTTATTAGCGCTTAAGGAAGTGGGATTTACACGGGTGAGCTATGGTGTTCAGGACTTGGACCACAAGGTCCAAAAAGCAATCCATCGGATTCAGCCTATTTCGAAGGTAGAAGAAGCTACATATCATGCACAGCTGGCAGGCTTTCAGCAGATCAATTATGACCTGATTTATGGCCTTCCCCATCAAACCGAAGAAACGATTCTCAACACAATGGAAGAAATCAGGAGGTTAATGCCCAGCAGAATTGCATTTTACAGTTATGCCCATGTGCCCTCTGTTTTTCAAGCACAAAAGAGCTTTGAACAATACTTACCTAAAAAGGCTGAAAAACGGAATCTTTATGAAACAGGAAAAGCAAAGCTAACATCCATAGGATACGAGGAAATCGGAATGGATCACTTTGCATTACCAGGAGATGAGTTATTAGAAGCCAAACAGACGGGAAGGCTTCACCGGAATTTTATGGGCTATACTGATTTCAGTTCCCATATATTGATTGGGCTGGGAAGTAGTGCCATCAGTGATGTCCACTATGCCTATGCGCAAAACACCAAAGATATAGAACTCTACAAAGAACAAGTGAACCTGCGACACTTTTCCCATTCCAAAGGCCATAACATGACACTTGAGGATATAAAGACGAGAAAAACAATCATGGACCTTATTTGTACAGGGACTACAGATGAAACCAATGTGGTGTGGAGAAGGGAAAACATGAAGTTGCTAAATGATCTTCAAGAAGATGGGCTGATCACTATGAGAAACAATGAAATTACAGTAACCCCACTAGGAACTGCCTTTATACGAAACATCTGTTCGGCATTTGACCATAGAATGAAAAACAAGCAGTCCCAAACCTTTGTCTTCAGTAAAGCTATCTAACTTATATTTTTTTTTGTTTTCCACCAGCCAATTTTTAGGCTGGACCCAGACTTGTCGATAGACGAGTTTGGGTTATTTATTTTATAAAACTTTGCGGGAGCTCACGCCCTTTTGGTATTGCTGAATTTTCACTTGTATTCTCCTTTTTAAAAAAAATTATGCTTAATTTTGCCCGCAAATGTTAAAGTCCTTATTCCATATATGGCTCTCCATGATTGTGGTGCTGAACAGCATGGTCTTTTCGGTGATCCAGATGGATTATGCCCTTAATAAGGAATACATCGCAGAAAACTTCTGTATCAACAAGGACAAACCCATGATGAACTGCGATGGCAAGTGTTTTTTGGCCGAAAAGCTCAAAGAAGCCCAAGACCAAAAAGAACAACAACCAGGCAGCATTGACTTTAGCAGGGATTTCGGTATTTTCATCTTGCAAGAAAGTGCCATCGCTTTTCAAAAATCCCCAATTCCATTGGAAACGCCCCTTGCGTATTACCAACCAAGAACTGGAACCAATATCCAATCGGACATTTTTCACCCACCCAATCACATTGGCTAAGCCTTCTCTGAAAACCAACCACACCCACCGGACCATTGCTATACAGGACTTCGTTTTCTATAGCAATCAAGTGTCCGCAGTAGTGGCTGGCAAACGTTACATTACTCATTTTCCAAGAAGATTTGTCTTTTAAGGATACCGTTGTGCTTGTATTGGAAAGTTAAACCCGGATTATGCGTTAGGAATCGTAGTGAGAGCTGAAATTGCAAGAAAATCAGTTAGTTTGGAGGCATTAGCGTAGCACCGCTACGGTTATGCCGAAAACTAAAGTGAAACGGCTGATTTTGAAGCAGTTTCAGGTCGCAACACCTGTGCGCCGTGGCGTAGATAGGCTAATGCATATTCCGGGTTAAATTGGATCAAGCCCGAATCTAGGATATATGCTTGCTTTAGCGCTGCATTTTGATATGCGCAAAAAAGCAAGGTAAAGGCATCACTTAACCCCGGCAAAATGGGCTTAGGGTAATACCAATACTATTAGTTTTGGTTACCTTCTCGCCCCTTTCCCTCATTTAGTGATTTCTAAATTCCTTGAATTTCGTATGCTCCAGCTTTTGGCTTGCCTCCATAAACTACCTTGACAGGCAATAGGTCTTCTGTCTCCATCGTGATCAAAATCAAAGCAATTGATGGCGTCAAGACCACCTTTCTTAGCAAACCGGCTTGGTTAATTTCATTGATTTTATGCGTTACTCAATCCGCCTTTTGGCGGGGACATTCATCCTATGTGGCTTGCTATGGGCATGTGGCAATGGAGAGGAAAGTGAACCTTCCTCCCAAAACCCTAGTCTTTCGCTCCAGCATCCGGAGTATTTCCCCAATGATGTGCCCATGCCTGCCGATAATCCACTGACCGAAAAAGGCGTGGAACTTGGCAGGATGTTGTTTTACGACAAACAATTGTCCGTCGACAGGACGATCTCTTGTGCTTCTTGCCACCAGCAGGAAAAGGCATTCACAGATGGTAAAAAAATCAGCACCGGCGTCAATGACACTCCAGGTGACAAGAACGCCATGTCCCTCGCAAACCTCCACTGGACATCCCGGTTCTTCTGGGACGGCAGGGCTGCTACCTTAGAAGAACAGGCTGTCCAGCCCATAGAAGACCACCGGGAAATGAACCTGCCATTGGATGAGGCGGTAGCACGCCTTCAGGCTGATAAACAGTACCCCGAGCGGTTCGAGGTGGCATTTGGCACGGATCAAATTACCGAAGAGCTGATCGGAAAAGCCATTGCCCAATTCATGAGGACATTGGTTTCTGGCGATTCGAAGTTTGATCAATGGATCAAGGGCGAAGTGAAGTTTTCCGAACAGGAGCAACTTGGCATGGAGCTGTTCTTCACCCATCCAGAGCCTTCTCTGCAGATTCGCGGCGGCAACTGCGGGGACTGTCACATCACTTTTCTGACCTCAGGAGACAGAAACAACCTGCTGGGCTTTCACAATAATGGACTGGACAATGACCAAAACCTCGAAGAAGGCCTCGCCGCCGTGACAGGAAATCCCAGAGACAAAGGGAAATTCAAAGCCCCCACGCTCAGGAATATCGCTTTGACTGCGCCGTATATGCATGATGGGCGCTTTGAGACACTGGAAGAAGTACTGGAACATTATGACCAACACGTCCAAATAAACCGCACACTGGATATCCTGGTGCTGGAGGCCAGCAATGAAATAATTTTACCCGGTGAGGACATCAAACTGCACCTTACTGATGGAGAAAAGGAAGCTATTCTTTCATTTCTCCAAACCCTTACGGATGAAAAATTTATTACTAACCCGAAATTTTCGGACCCATTTAATTAAACAATTGACATGAAAAAATTAGCAATACTATTAGTGACTATGTGGGCTTTTATCGCCTGCAACGACCGAGAAGAAACTCCTGCCTCTATGAAGGTGAATTTCAGCTTTTCCCACGTCCTCGATGGACATCCCCTAGAGTTGGAAAGTGCACCATTTACTTTGCCGTCAGGGGAACGTTTCATTCCACGAAAATTCAAGTATTACATCTCCAATATTACCTTTAACAACAGCACCAAAGGTACCAGCCACAGGGTCTCGGATGGTTATTTCCTCATCGATGAAGCAGGCAAGAAAAATTTTAGCGTGGAAGTCCCCGCCGATGAGTATGATCAACTGACCTTCTATGTCGGCATCGATAAAGCACGTAACCTTTCCACTGATCAGGTCGGTGACTTGGATCCTAACAATGACATGGCCTGGAACTGGAAAACCGGTTATATATTTCTGGCCCTTGAAGGTGAATGGGAATATGAGTCAGATGAACGCCAAGGACTGGTCGTACATATCGGCAATAATGACCCTGAAAGCGAACAAAATTTCAAAGCAATTAATTTTGACCTAGAGTCAAGCGGTAAAACCTTGGGTACTGAAGCGGTCGTTGACCTTGATTTCCAAGCCGAACTGAACGAACTATTTTTGGCCCCCATGAACTTGTCCTCCACGAGTTGGAAAACACCAGCATCATGGGCGGAGAATGGGCAATCAATATTGCCAATAATTATCAAGACGGCTTCTTTACACTCCAGTAACAGGTTTCACCAAGTTGAAAAAAGCAATTATATATCGGCTGCTCCTTCTTCTGTGCCTACACATACTGTTGACAGGCTGTCTTCCGGACGCTGGGAGTATAGAAGGGCAATCACCGGACTATATCATCCCGGTGATTGCCTCCAGCCTCCTTCAGGAAGATTTTCCCCAACCAGAGCGGAATCCCATGAGCAAACAAGGAGTGCTGCTGGGAAAAGCCTTATTTTATGACCCCGCCTTGTCAGCTAATGGTAAAGTCGATTGTGCCAGCTGTCATTTGCCTCAATTGGCCTTCAGTGACGGTGTCGACCTTAGCGATCAAGGAGTATCAGGAAAACCGCTCCACAGGCACTCTCCTGCCCTATTCAACATGGCTTGGCACAAAGGGCTGTTTTGGGACGGAGGATCCAATAACCTGGAATCACTCGTCTTTGGTCCCCTTACCCATCCAGATGAAATGGCAGCTGACTTGGGTGAAGTCATCCATTACTTGCGTGGTGACGAGAAGTACCCAGACCTATTTAAGGCAGCTTTTGAGACAGACACCATCACCAGTGCCTTCATCGGCAGGGCCTTGGCGCAATTTGTCCGAACGCTCATTTCCCAAGACAGTCGGTATGACGAGTGGAGACGGAATGAGGCCATATTATATGAGCAGGAAACCCGAGGATACCAGCTTTACCGGCAGCATTGTAGCAGCTGTCACGAAGAGGGCCTATTTACCGATCTCAAGTACCACAATAATGGACTGGATGCGACCTATCCCGATCCCTATGAGCTGGAAGGGCTACTGCTCGGCCGCTACCGCATCACCTTCGATGACCAGGACTTAGGTGCTTATAAAACCCCTTCGCTGAGAAATATTCAGCTGACGGCTCCTTACATGCATGATGGAAGGTTCGAAACGCTGGATGAGGTACTCGATCATTATGAAAACGGTATCCAACATAATGGGAGCTTAGCGCCCCAGCTGGAAAAAGGGATCAGTTTGACCAATCAGCAGCGAGAAGACCTATTGGCTTTCCTGGCTACCCTGACCGATTACACATTCATCAACAATAAAGCTTACCAAAAGTAGGCCCAAACCAATGAGAAAAAAGTTAATCATCTTATTCATAACACTAACATTCCCCCTACTGTCAAAGGAAGCAAAAGCCTGCGACAGCTGTAATTTCTTCGAATACAGCCTGCTGCAAAACAGAAGCTATATTGGATTGTTTTACAGGCATCGACAGTTTGGTGGATATGACCAATACGGCTACTCCTCTCCCAGTCCAGGAACGGCTATAGTTACCCCTAACCTAACCAATGGATTTGAAAATGGAGCTACTACCAAATACGTCCCCAATGCGCGTAAAGGCATCTTTCCTGCGATCGATCAGGACTTTATCGTGATGCACGAGCCAGAGGGAACAGGGCTGTATGTCAATAAAACGGATCAAGATTGGGAAACTTATGAAACGGTAGAGCTTAGGGGAAATTTCACTTTGCAAAACAAATGGAACTTTACCTTTATCCTCCCCTATGAATCGAACAGGGTGCATTACCAAAAAATGCTGGACCTGCCCAATCCCGTCCAAGATACAACCTTGACCGTCCATGGTTGGGGAGACTTGACCGTGGCAGCAGATTACATCCATTATATCTATAACGACAAAGCCCGTCATACCTTTCGGCCAGGATTGGCCATTGTCGCCCCTACTGGCCAATCAAACAAGGTAGCTTCAAATGACAGTCCATTTGATCCGATCATCCAGCCGGGAACTGGGTCTTGGAGCTATGTGGCTCGGCTAAACTACCAGTTGTTCTATACCAAAACTGGGCTGAATGCCGGATTCAGCTACAAACAATCCACCGAGGGCGCCCAAAACTATCAGTTCGGAAACAGCTTCAATGCTTCTGCCATTGGCTTTCATCAACTATCCTTCAAAGATGATTGGATGCTGGTACCAAATGCCGGAGCCTATTACGAACAATCCCAAGAGGACACTTGGACAGGGGAAAAACAGCAGCTGACCGGGGGAAAAGTAGCCTTTGCCCAAGCAGGTTTGGATATCAACAGGCAAGAATGGACCCTGAGCCTGATGTGGCAGACACCCGTGTACCAAGACCTGAAAGGCAATCAAATCCACCATCAAGACCGGATCAGTATTGGCATTATCAAAGCTTTTAAACTTTAAACCCGGGTTCAATGCCGTTTAGTTAAAGGTATTTCCCTGTTTTTACATGCTAGGAGTTTCTTTTCTATTTGACTTTAACTGTATGGCTTTGGCCATTTTGGTGGATTTTATCCTTTTCCTTTTTTCCATTGATGAAAAAAGAAAGAAAAAAATCTAGGCCGGTGGTCTGCCCTTTAAAATGGGACATAGATTTCCCATGCGACGTGGATCCGTCACCCATTTTAATTTTCATCCGGTGGCTCCGGGCTGAAAGAGAGTGGATCTCGCTGTTCCACGACGCGAGCTAACTCCCTTTCTTAACAGCCTGCACCACCGGATGAAAAACAGGCATACCAAGGGCCGTCATATGGAAACAACACCTTTTTGGGACTTATTAACTGAATCCGCCTTGCAGGTATTGAGCGTTAAGAAATTAAAAAGCGGGCGGGCAAAAAGGCAGGCTTGTTTGACGAAATGCTGGCCAAAAAGAATGTTGGCTGCTAAAAAGGAGGAGTTTGCCTGTATGAGGGAAGGTTTTAATTTTAGGCCAATAGATGCAAAGCGGCGGGTTTTTTTGGTTACTTTTTTGACCTGAAGCAAAAAAGTGACAAAGGTAAAGAGATGAAAACCATCTTGGAATTTAGCAAGAAAAATAACTGCCCAAGGAGAAAATATAGAACACATATTTCCAGATACACACTAAACTAAACGGCATTAAAACCGGATTGAATAAATAAAAAAGGGGAAAGCCAGTAGCTTTCCCCTTTTCACCTTTTACATTAACCCTTATATAAATACTACTATTTACAAAGCGATCTGAAACTGCATCACCGCCAGTCCCTTCCGATCGTCTGTAACAAAATTCCCTTCACTGTTTGCCGCAAAGATGGGGCGGCTCTGATAACTCAGCGACAGCTTCACCCGATTACCATCGATCAGCCAGTTGACCCCTCCATCATACATGGCCATGGGATCATCCAGCAGGTCAAAATCGGAGTATTGGCTGCTGATATAAGGCTGCAGAGTGCCTGCTTTACCGAATAAATCCCTTCTAAACAGGTAGCCAAACTGCGCATAGAACGTATTTCCCGTACCGATGGTCGGGAAGGCACTTCCTGGTCCATTGAGTGTTCCTTCAGCATTGACTCCCGTGGCAGGGTTCATGGCACCGATATTCCTGATATAGTTTTTTCCATAATCGCTATGCGTGTAAGCAGCGTAGGCTGTAATGGCGTTTCCTTTGCTGGGATCTATTGGCCGATCATAGAAAACATCCACCGCAAACAATCCCAAGTTCGTATTGACCGTGTCGGTTCCGTTATCCGCATAATGCCACATGGCATCTTTTTGGGTCATGAAACCCGCGCCAATATTAAAAACGCTCTTGCTTCCCAGGTACGACCCTTTCTGATAAGGCGTGGTATTGGATTCTTTGTCCAGAAACATATACTTAAAATAGCCGTGAAACTGGGCATAGCCTGGCTCCGCCGCAAATAATGCATTATCATCAATAATCGGTTCCTGGGCAGTGGACTGTTCGATGGACATGGGCTTGGACACGGCTACTCGATAATCCAACTTCCCCAATTGCCCTTTGGCGTACACGCTGTATTTGCGGACAAACTGGTCATTCACGTCATTGGTGGCCTGCTGATAAAGCGGTGCATCCAACGAAAGTATCGAACCAATCGAGGGGGAGGCATAACGCGACACCCCATTCCAGCCGGTCAACCCAGCTCCTAGGGACAATTTTTCTTTGGCTACCCTATACTCTCCAATGGCATCGAGAAAAAATAGCCCCTGCTTTCTCGGTGAACGGTAGGATAAATTGTTTTGGCCAAATTGAGTGTAGAAAAACACCTGATCTGTAAGCTGTCCAAATACCTGGATCCTCGTACGTCTCAGTCCAATATCCATGATCTGGTCATCCGGAGTACCATCCACTACTGACCCGGGGTTGGTCTGTGTATACCTCAGCCACACTTGGTTTAGAAAAGTCCCCTTGACATAATGGCTACCATCTTCATTGAGATCGAATTTAAGTTCTTTGTTCTTTTTAGTCTTGTCGGGTGGGGAGGTTTGCGCTAGAGCAGTTACAGAAAAGATCGCCAATATGACTAGCAAAACACTAAAATACTTCATGATAAATGATTAATAATGGGATACTGTTAAACCTATTGGTACGGCAAAAATAGAAATCTATCCATCAATTGTAACTATTTTATGTAAACTACCTATAATCAATTATGAACGGTGATACCATTTATAAACTTCCACCCAGCATATACATTAGCCTATCTTATCAGAGATAGGATTCTTGGTTAGAAACACTTTTGATTATTTATTTAGCCAGGTCTAATATTTTTTTTCTATTTATTTAATATTTAATTTCGTTTATATAAATAATAATTTTAGCAAAACCATTATATCAAATATGAAACAAACCATTACCCTATCTATATTGATCCTGTTGTGTAACGCTGGCTATGCACAAAGCAATGGAAAGATCGCTGGGCAAGTCACCCTGCCCCATTCCTCTGCTGTGTTTGCCACTGTACAAGTAATGGGAACAGACCACGGTGCCACGACGGACGAAAACGGAGAATTCTCCATCGACGATATTCCTACTGGAAAAGTGACTGTCCTCGTAAAACTGATGGGCTATCAACCTGCCCAGAAAACCGTCACCGTGGTCGCAGGACAAACCACCAAGGTGGATTTTCAGCTAAAGGAAGATAACTTAAACCTCAATGAAGTGGTCATCAGTGCCACCCGTTATGAACTGGACCGAAAAGAAGCTCCCGTAGTGGTCAATGTCCTCAGCCCAAAGCTCTTTAATGCCACCCAGTCTGTCGCACTTTCTGAGGGGCTTAATTACCAGCCGGGAGTCCGAGTAGAAACCAATTGCCAAAACTGTGGATTTACCCAGGTAAGGCTTAACGGACTTGAAGGAGCCTATTCCCAAATCCTGATCAATAGCAGGTCGGTCTTCAGTGCACTGAACAGTGTTTATGGCCTTGACCAGATCCCTACCAACATCATCGAACGTGTAGAAGTGGTCCGTGGCGGTGGATCTGCACTCTATGGCTCCAATGCCATCGGTGGAACCATTAACATCATCACCAAAGAGCCAGTGGAAAACACCTGGCAAATCGGCTCCAACATCTCCCTGATAGATGGCACCACTCCTGACAACTCTTTGAATTTCAACGGATCTCTCACCAGTGAAGACCTCCACTCGGGAGTTACCTTTCACGGTCTATACCGCCAGCGTGGCAGCTATGATGCCAATGGGGACAGTTTTACAGAGATCACTCGTTTGGAAAACAACACATTTGGTATGAAGGCGTTTTTGAAACCAAGTGAGCGTAGCAAGCTAAGTTTGGACTTCAGTGCCATCAAGGAATACCGCCGAGGTGGAGACCAGCTGGACCTTCCTCCACACTTTACGGACATTACCGAAGAACTCACGCACAATACCATCATCGGTGGAGTGACCTATGAGCAGTTCAGCGAGGATAGTAAGAATCATTTCTCAGTATACCTTTCGGGCCAAAAGACCCAGCGGGACAGTTATTATGGAGGCTTGGGAGGTGGCCGAACCGCAGCTGACAGTGCCTTGGCTACTAATGCCTATGGAAAAACGAATGATCTCTCCTTGGTGGCGGGGAGCCAGTTTTCCCGAAATTTCAGCAATAGTGATGTCGTTATTTTTGGGGCTGAATACCAACGGAGTGATGTGGAAGATGAAATCATCGGCTACCAACGTCTCATAGACCAATCGGTCAATACAGTAGGATTTTATGGCCAATACGAATGGCGACCAAGCGAGAACATGACGTTACTTGCAGGGGGGCGTTATGACCACACTTTTGTGGACGGTTTCTACAAACTCTCGGATATAACTCGGTCTTCGGACATCTCCACAGGCGTATTTAGCCCAAGGATAAATCTCCTGTACGACCTTCGAGAAAACCTACAGCTACGTCTTGGCTATGCGCGTGGTTTCAGGGCACCACAGGCCTTCAACGAAGACCTGCATATCTCCTCGGTAGGTGGTGAACCCACTTTTGTGATCCTGTCCGATGGATTGAAAACCGAACTTTCAGACGCCTATACTACCTCTCTGAACCTTTCTGAAAACATTGGCGATTGGCAATTCAGCTTCTTGGCGGAGGGTTTTTATACCTTGCTCAAGCGGCCATTTACCACTGTCAGCACAGGAGCCACACTTCCTAACGGCTCCATTCTGGAAGAAGTCCGTAATGGAGCCGGAGCAGAGGTCCGCGGCGGGAATTTTGAACTGAGCCTTTCTCCTTCTTCCCGCCTTGTCATACAGGCCGGTGGCACCCTTCAGCAATCCACCTATAAAGATCCACAAGTGCTGTTTGAGCCCGAAATAGAAAGTGAGGAAGAACCGACCGTGACGACCGATCAGTTCCTTCGTTCTCCCAACGCCTACGGTTATCTCTCCACCAATTTGTCATTGACAGAGCGTTTAGGCCTGGACCTTACGGGGGCCTATACTGGACCCATGATGGTACCGCATGTGATCAGTGAATCGGGCTTTATGGACTTGGTGGACACCCAGCAGTTTTTTGATGCCAATATCAAACTGTCTTATCACTTCGACCTGGCGGAAGGGTTCCATTTAGAAATCGCTGGCGGTGTCCAGAATGTCTTTAACAGCTACCAGACCGACTTCGACACTGGAGCACTCCGTGACTCCAACTATATCTATGGCCCTGCCAAACCGCAGACCTTTTTCTTTGGTGTAAAAATTGGTGATTTTCACTGAAACCGGAAGGTTAGAAGGTTTAACCCAATTTAAACCCGGATTATGCGTTAGGAATCGTAGTGAGAGCTGAAATTGCAAGAAAATCAGTTAGTTTGGAGGCATTAGCGTAGCACCGCTACGGTTATGCCGAAAACTAATGTGAAACGGCTGATTTTGAAGCAGTAAGAGGTCTTTTATTTGATTGACTTTGGCTGGGGAAACCTGATCATCTTGGTGGATTTTATCCTTTTCCTTTTTTCCATTGATGAAAAAAGAAAGAAAAAAATCTAGGCCGGTGGTCTGCCTTTTAAAATGGAACATGGATTTAACCTACGACCGAGATCCGTCACCCATTTTAATTTCCACCCGATGGCTACGACCTAAAAGTGAGTGGGTCTCGCTGTTCCACGACGCGAGCCAACTCACTTTCTTAACGGCCTCCACCATCGGCTGGAAAACAGGCATACCAAGGGCCGTCATATGGAAACAACACCTTTTTTGGCGCAGGGGGGCTTATAGTTCTCGCTCAACTTGGTTACTAAAGAAAATATACCACTACATGGAATAATGATGATAATTTATCCATAAGAAACTTATTAATCGGATCCGCCTTGCAGGTATTGGGCGTTAAGAAAGTAAAAAGCGGGCGGGCAAGAAGGCAGGCTTGTTTGACGAAATGCTGCCCTAAAAGAATGTTGGCAGCTAAAAAGGAGGAGTTTGCCTGCATGAGGGCAGGTTTTAATTTTAGGCCAATAGATGCACAGCGGCGGGGTTTTTTGGTTACTTTTTTGACCTGAAGCAAAAAAGTAACAAAGGTAAAGGGATGAAAACCACCTAGGAATTTAGCCAGAAAAATAACTGCCCAAGGAAAAAATATAGAACCCATATTTTCCAGATACACACTAACTAAACGGCATTGATCCCGGGTTTAAAGTAGTTGATTATACGCTTTCTTACCAGTAGGTTTTATTTCTCCCGAAACGTACAGAACATCCATAATGAAATAAGGATTTTCTGAGATTTCAGCGGTTTCTGTGAGAGCCTATTTACTATCTCTGTGATTACTGGTGGCATTGCGGGTATACATATATTAAGTATTAGCTAAACAATAATACACCTAACAGTTATGAAAACATTATTGCTCCCATTCATGGTAATGACAGGCCTATTCACTTCCCACCAGGCCGCTGGACAGGAAGAGATCGATTGGTTGACTTTTGAGCAATTGGAGGACTCACTGGAAATAGCGCCTAAGAAAGTGTTTATTGATTTCTACACCGACTGGTGCACGTACTGTAAAAAAATGGACAAAAAGGTCTTTACTGATCCTGAAGTGATTTCCACAATCAATAGTACTTATTATGCAGTCAAAATGGATGCGGAAAGCAGAGATACTGTCCACTTTGATGGACAGGCCCTTATCAATAGACAAGCGACGGACAACCGCCCAGGAATCCATGAAATGGCTTTACTACTCGGAAGCAGGAACGGAAAATTCACGCCCCCTACCCTGATTTTGCTGGACGAAGATTTCAGGGTTATTGATCGTAGATTTGCATATTTGTATAGTAAAGAATTGCTGAAATGGATAACACAATAAGCTCGGATCAAGGCGAACGCATTTAAACCCGAGTTCAATACCGGTCATGGATCAAATACAGCACCTTTTCCATTTCCTTTTTCAATTCATTGGAGCTGATCACATAGTTATTGTGCATAAAAGAGAAATAGAGCGTTTTACCGCTTTTGGTGAGCAGGTAGCCGCTGAGGCAGTGGACACCGCTGAGGGTTCCTGTTTTGGCATAGACATAAGGGTGCTCATCGTCGGACTTGTACCAAGAGCGGATCGTCCCGGACACACCTCCTGAAGGGAAATAAGCAAAAATCTTTTCCTCTGGCACTTCAGCCTTAATCTTTTCAAGTAACTTGATGATGCTCCTTGGCGTAAATTTATTCTGCGCAGAAAGCCCCGATCCGTCCACCCACTGGGGCTCATCAGGAAGATCTGCCAAGTAATGCTCCTCCAAATACTTAATGGCACCCCGCACATTGAGCGAGTCAGCAAGCTCATCGGCCACGAGGACCATCAACTGCTCTGCTAGAAAGTTATCACTGATCTTCAGCATCTGCTTATACAACGAATCACTAGCCACCCCTTTGAGCTTTTGATGTGGCCTGTTTTTCACGTTATCATAATCGATCATCGTGATACTCCTTCCCAAGGTATCTTCCAGCATCTCCCGCGTCAGCTGAGAAGAAGTCACAAAAGGCTTGTCGGTTTCAAATGACAACTCCTCGCCCACCAAGTGGTACCGGAAGTCATTGATGTTCTTATCCCGTAAAATCGAATATTCCCGAGCTGGCAAGCTAAGGTCTTCTTTGATCTGAGGAGCAAAAAAACGGGGAGAGTACGTCAAACTTTCAGTTTGCACTTCCTTTTTGAACCGGACGATATTGCCATAAATGGGCATAGAAGATCGCTCTGGGCCGTAATAATAGTTAAACCAATTCCATGACCATCCCGAAGCATAGGCCTGCACTTCGTCAAAATTGTCAGCCATGAACAATTGCTTATCGCTGCTTTCCAGAAAGTTTAGCACCGATCGGTCTTCAAAATCCGGGTGCATCAGGGAAGGATCACCTGTCCCCCAAAAGATAAGGGAATCACCGCTCTCCACATAATCCAAGGCGTTTACCTGATCGCCAAGCACCTTATGGGCTGCATAATAAGTAAACATCTTGGTATTGGAAGCGGGGGTAAAATACTTGTCCTCATTCAGGGCATACAGCACCTTGTCCTTGGCTGGGTCCACCAGCATAAAACCGGTAAAACCTTGGTCAAAGACCTTAGAATCGCGCACGGACTTTTTCACTTTCTGTACCGTACAGGCAGTAAATAAAACGAAAAGGGCTGGTAATATTTTTTTCATAAAGATGGTGGTTTCGTAATGATCATAAGTAGTAGCTCAAAAAAAAGAACCACAGATAAATGGGACAAACACAGGTGTATCGATTTTAAAATCATACTGTGTTTATCTATCATTATCTGTGGTTTGAATATTTTTCAACACTTACTCAACATCCCAGAATATACGATCTAGCAATGTTACTTCAGGAATGTTTTGACCATTTCTACTTACCTCACTGTCTGGATAGCGCAGTCTTCTGATGAATTGCCCGTTAAGATCTGGGTTAAGGTTTGCTGGTATAGTCATACCCTTATAGGCATAATCAAACCTTCTAGCATCATTCCAAGATTCAGGATGTAAGAACAAGGCCACCCATTTCTCTTTGAATATATCCTCCATGGTAAAGGCCGCCTCACCCATACTTACACTTGGGTCAGCCAAGTACGCTTCCATTTCGTCTGAAGGCACTTCTAGCATCTCCATGTGTGAAGTAATGCCATCAATGTAAGCTTGATAAGCCCTTGCTTTATCAGCTTCAAACGCTGCTTCAGCTTCAATGAACTTTTGCTCAGCGTAGGTCCCAATTAAAACCGGTGATTGCTTTGAAGTATAAAATTGGTCTTCGATCAAAGTGGACCTTGCTCCTTGCTCAGGAGCATTTCCCCTTCCTACTCCATTGGCTGTACCCACAAATTCACCTTCATCAGTAGTACCTATCATAAGGCTAAGCCTCGGGTCTTCCATAGCGTAAGAGGTACCGTCCAACGCTTGAACAAATTGCTCGGAAATCCAGCCTCCTAAAAGTAGGTTATCATTGTCTATTGCCACTTGCGCCCAAGGGTTAAAATCCTGCTCAAAAAAGAATACCTGGGCGTTATCCTCATTGGAAGTAAACCCATTTTCGACGGCTGACAACACCTCTTGCGCACTGTATTCGGCCTGTCCTTTTTGATGAATCATCAGACGGGCTTTTAGCATATTGCCAAATGCAGCCCACTTATCCAAATCCCCTTCAAAAATAAAATCATCTTCAGCAATAGTATAAATACTCTCTCCTTGCAGATTTTGTATTCCTTGATCTAGGTATTCCAAAGCTTGTTGATACAATACCATGTCATCATCATACACCGGTGTCAGCGTTTGGAATTCAAAACCTTCAGAGAAGGGAACATCACCAAAAATATCCACCGTCATACTCATGTTCAGTGCCATCATAATCTGAGCCACTCCCAGGTAGTTACTCGCACCGGATTCTTCCGCCTTTCCGACCATCACATAAAGATCGGTCATCACATTGTACAAATTAAACCATGTCGTACTGTAATCCAATGGATCCATGGTGTCCGTTGAACTTCCCGGATTGGCTGAGGCGAGGTATTGGACGTAATAGGACGTAAAACTCCCTAACCTGTATGTGTTCAATGCTGACTGATACGTTACATTGGTCATCAAGCCCGACAGTGGGGCATCTTGTGGGTTGTTGGGGTTTTCATTGACATCCAGATAGGAATCACATGAACTGGCAAACATGACCACAACAGCCCAAACGATATATTTATAGTTAAATCTCTTCATTGCTATCATTAATTAAAGTCCTAGATTGAGTGTAAAGAAGAAGCTTTGTACACCTGGATATCCCAATCCAGTGAAACCTACAGCATTTCCACCTGCACCAGCGGAGAATGACTCTGGGTCAAACCCGTCCCAAGGAGTAAACAAGATAATATTGTTTGCTGCCACTGAAGCCCTGATGGATCGGAATGGTGTATTTTCTAACAACTTCGTGTCAAAGTCATATCCCAAAGTAATATTCCTTAATTTGATATAACTGGCATCATTCACAAAATTCTCACTGATTCCGCGATAAGTATTTCTCCAATAACCTGCTCCATAGTCCACACCGTCGGGGCCAACACCCTGTCCGAGCCACACCTCTTTCGTGTTAGTGGATCCATCTTCCAAAACACCGTCAAACACAATGGATTCATTACGAATTGCGGTGTAATCATTTTTACCAAATGCAGAAAGGAAGTTTTCAAACTGGTTATATTGTTTCAAATCTGCCCTAAAATCAATAAGGAAGCTCAAATCAAAGTTCTTATAAGAAAATTCATTTTTCAACCCGCTAAACCATTTTGGAACGGCATTTCCCAGGATAAGCTGTGTAGTATTTCTCAAAGGAAATCCATCCTCACCGATTATCATTGGCAAGCTGGACTGGGCATACTTACTTTCAGGGTCTCCACCATAGCGCTGATAACTTGTACCATATAAATTACCATAAGCGTCACCTTCTATGAGTTTCATGGTCACTGTACTCCCTGCGTAGCCAGACTGACTACCTACGATGATCTCATCGATCCCCTCTCTGATTCCCACTACTTCATTTTTATTCTTTGTCATGTTTCCAGTCACCGTCCACTTAAAGTCGCTGGTTTCGATGATTTCTGCCCCCACTACCAATTCGATACCACTATTCTCTATTTCTCCGGCATTGGTGATATAGCTACTGAATCCTGTGCCATCTGAAATAGGAACAGGAATGATCATGTCCTTTGAATTGGACTTGAAATAAGTCACATCCAAATCAACCCTACCCTCAAAAAATGACAACTGGGTGCCAAATTCCAAAGAGGTAGTCAACTCAGGCCTAAGACCGGGATCACCAAAAGTACTGTTTCGACTAAATCCCACCTGTCCATTAAGAGGGAATACATCTGGAGCCACAAAAGTTGCTCCTAGGATATGGGGTTTGGTGTCTTTACCCACCTGCGCCCAAGAGGCTCGGATTTTACCAAATGTAAACCATGAAGGCATCGTCATATTCTCACTGAATACATAACTCACATTTACAGAAGGATAGAAAAAGGAATTGTTGTCCTTTGGAAGTGTAGAAGAAATGTCATTTCTACCGGTTAGATTAAAGAACAAGTAGTTTTTGTAATCCACTGTCAAATCTCCATAAAAGCCCACCAAACGCTTAATCTCACTATCTTGGTCTGTAAAAACCTGAGAAGTATAGTTAAGGTGATAAAAATCAGGAATCACAAAATCTGACCCGGTCGATACCACTCGATCAAACCTTCTTTCGAAAATATCATTACCCAATCTTAATGTAGTATTCCAATCTTCGGAGAACTGTTTTTGAAGGGTAATATAGAAGTTAGATGTCAAATCCCGCGCATTGATCCTGGTTTCCTCGATAAATCCCGTAGAGCTCAATGCGACTTCACCATCTATCCCTTTGGGACCAGGAGTAATTTCTGTCCTGCTGTCACTCGACACATCAGTCCCTAATCGGTAAGATAAAGTCAACCAGTCAGTGGGCCTATAATTAAGGTTAATGTTACCAATGATCCTATTGACATTATCTTCATAAGTAGCAAAACGTGCATCATAAATAGGATTGGTATTGCTATAAGTATTCATGGTACCATCAGGATTAATATAATCCCGGACATCCTGGGTTTCTGCCCAGTACATCATTCGCTCCATAAACCTATCATGGGGCACCCGATTACCTCCGGAATTAGAGAAATTCATGGATCCACTGAAATCAAACTTTTCACTGGCCTTTACCGTACCGGAAAGTTTGGCAGTAGTTCTGCTCCAATCACTAAAAGGAATAATACCCTGCTGATCCAATCTACCAAAGGAGCCGTAGAAAGTGGCATTTTCACTACCGCCAGAAAAGCTGATGTTATTATCAATATTCAAGCCGGTATCAAACGCCCTGTTCCAATTGTCCTGATACTTGTGTCCCGGCACTGTTTCCGCCACTTCTGCAATCGGCGCACCCCAAGCTGGCCAAAAACTGGAAGGGTCATACTCTCCACTAAACCCTTGACCAAATTGATCTTGAAGGTTGGGCATTTTTACCAGCTTATCCATTCCAATGGAGCTATTGATATTGATACGTGTCTCTCCTGCCTTGCCTTTTTTGGTACGGATGATCACTGCACCATTTGCTGCTCGGACACCGTACAAGGCAGTAGCCGCTGCTCCTTTCAGTACAGACATGGATTCGATATCATTGGGATTGATATCAGCCGCCCTGTTTGACATGCCTCGAGGAGTGTTGCCAGAGCCTGATTCAATGGTTGAATTGTTAATCGGCACACCGTCTACCACAAAAAGTGGCTGGTTATTGGCATTGGGGTCAAGAGAGTTGATCCCTCTAATGACGATCCGGGCACTTTGACCTGGAGCACCACCAGAATTAGTGATCTGCACACCTGCCACTTGGCCTTGGAGTGCATTGACCAAGTTAGGTTGCTTCGTCTTAGTAATTTCTTCGGATCCCACTACTTGAGCGGCATAACCAAGGCTTTTTTCACTCTGATCAATATCAAATGCGGTAACAACAAACTCACCCATCTCCGACACATCCTCTTCCATTACCACACCAATCGTCGTTCGGTTTTCGATGGCGATGGTCTGGGTAATATAGCCTAGGTAGGAAAACACCAAGGTTCCTTGCCCATTTGCTGCATCAATGGAATAATTCCCGTCCAAGTCCGTCACGGTACCCGTATTGGTTCCCTGTAACAACACACTCACCCCTGGAAGTGGCTCCCCATCTTCCGCGGTCGTCACCGTTCCGGTGATCGTCATTTCTTGCCCATAGACTTGACCTACCAGCAAAAAGACGAAAACCAAGAAGGTTAATTTCGTAAAGGTTTTCTTCATTTGTAATTAATTTATGGGTAAATATTTTTTAAACGATATTATATTTTATTATAAAAAAGAAATAAATTCATTTGTTTCGAATAAACCTATTTCCTAAAAACATACAAAATATAATATGTCAATTTTGTAAATTATTTGTTAATAAACAAACCGATAAAGTAAAAATTGAATAATGTGTAATTTTATGTCATTACCATAAAAATGGGTATAAAAAAAAGCCCCGATGCATCATCGAGGCCTTAATTCATTTCTTTTCAGTTGCTTAACACACCTCTTCTCTCTTATCGCTTCCCCTCTTCTTTCGCCTCCACCTCCTGCTGAAGCAACACCAATTCTTCTTGCACACTTTCTATGTTGATTTCTTTGTGGTCTTCATTGTTTCCGCCCATGCCGTGTGACGGAACTTCAGCTATATGAGGAGCAATAATCAAGGAGACAATGGAAGTCAATTTGATCAAAATATTCATGGAAGGTCCAGAAGTATCCTTAAAGGGATCCCCTACGGTATCTCCTGTCACAGATGCTTTATGTGCCTCAGAGCCCTTATATTCCATTTTGCCATCGATCTCCACTCCTTTTTCAAATGACTTCTTGGCATTGTCCCAGGCTCCTCCGGCATTGTTCTGAAAAATCCCCATCAGCACTCCGGAGACGGTGATCCCTGCCAAAACTCCGCCCAAAACCTCTGGACCAAAACTGAAGCCCACAATGATAGGCACCACCAATGCGATGGCTCCCGGTGCGATCATCTCACGGATGGAAGCCCTTGTGGAGATTTCCACGCATTTGTCATACTCAGGCTTGGACTTGTATTCCATAATACCGGGAATCTCCTTGAATTGCCTTCTTACCTCATTGACCATGTCCATGGCCGCTCGGCCCACTGCTGCTATCGCCAGGGATGAAAAGATAAACGGTATCATCGCCCCGACAAACAAGCCCGCCAAAACATCTGCCTTATAGATGTCAATGGAGTCTATGCCTGCAATCCCCACATAAGCTGCAAACAAGGCCAATGCCGTTAGCGCCGCAGATGCTATCGCAAATCCCTTTCCAGTGGCCGCCGTGGTATTCCCTACGGCATCCAAGATATCAGTCCGCTCTCTCACTTCCTTGTCACAGCCAGACATTTCTGCTATTCCACCGGCATTGTCTGCTATAGGACCGAAGGCATCGATGGCCAACTGCATTGCGGTCGTGGCCATCATCCCTGCCGCCGCTATGGCCACGCCATACAGTCCAGCACTCAAAAAGGATCCATAAATACCTGCTGCCAACACCAAGATCGGCATTACCGTAGACTCCATTCCCATGGAGAGGCCTCCAATGATATTGGTGGCATGCCCAGTAGAAGATTGCTTGATGATATTATTTACCGGCCTTTTACCCATGGCTGTATAATATTCGGTAATGATACTCATCAGCGCCCCTACCACCAAACCGATCAACACAGCTCCAAAAACGCCCATTTTGGTAAACACGGGTGAGTTGTCCCTTATCATGACCAAATCACCCTCGGGCAACATGAAATCAATCACAAAATAAGACGCCGCCACAGTAAGTAAAATGGATATCCAGTTTCCTTTGTTCAAGGCCGCCTGAACGCTGTCGGTTTCTTTGGAGATTTTTACAAAAAAAGTACCGATAATAGAAAAAACCACGCCCAATCCAGCAATGACCAAGGGCAGCAATACTGGTTCGATCCCACCCATCTGATCATTGGAAACAATCTCTCTTCCCAAGACCATAGAAGCGAGAATAGTAGCCACATAAGAACCGAATAGATCTGCTCCCATGCCGGCAACATCGCCCACATTGTCACCTACGTTATCGGCGATCGTTGCGGGATTACGTACGTCGTCTTCCGGGATGCCTGCTTCTACCTTTCCCACTAAATCAGCCCCTACATCAGCGGCCTTGGTGTAAATCCCACCTCCCACTCGCGCAAACAACGCAATGGACTCTGCCCCCAATGAAAAACCAGCCAATACTTCCAAGGCACGTTCCATATCCAATCCATTGACGTCACCGCCAGCGGATACCACGTAGAGATGGTAAAAAACAATAAATAGGGATCCCATTCCCAACACCGCCAATCCTGCTACTCCCAAACCCATCACGGTACCTCCTGTAAAAGATACTTTCAGCGCCTTGGCCAAACCTGATTTAGCCGCCTGTGTGGTGCGGACATTGGCCTTGGTGGCGATATTCATCCCGATATATCCGGCAAAGGCTGATAAAAAAGCTCCCAAAACGAATGAAGCTGCAATCACGGGGCTGGAATTTTCTACCAGTGTCCCCGACCAAGCCAAAATAATCCCTGCAATGACCACAAAATAAAAAAGTACTTTCCATTCTGCCTTTAAAAATGACATGGCGCCGCGGGCAATATAGCCTGCCAATTCCACCATCTTTTCGTCGCCTGTGGGTTGTTTATTTACCCAAGCGGACTTTACGGCCATCACAATAAGCCCCAATATCCCCAAGAAGGGGACCACGTAAATCATCTTTTCCATAGTATGTATTAGCGGTTTTTTTAAATGTTATATACCTAAACAAATATATTACTATTCAACTACGAAACAACCAGTACATTAATTATGAAAAGAACCCATATGACAATACAAATTTTGAATTGACAGTAAATATGTAAAATATTAACAATTAAACAATTCAGCTTGTTTTAAATTACTAAAACCCAAACCGATGATATGTTTTATTAAAAATCAGGAGAACGGGGTGATTTTTCCCTTTTTATAAGTTGATTTTGGTCATTGCTACTGTTTTTTTCCTATTCCCAACCATTATATTTACCAAAAGTACCATAACAGATCACTATGAAAGCAATCGTAATCTCTGAACCCGGAGGACCCGAGGTCTTACAAATCCAAGAACGCAATATCCCCAAACCTGCCGCACACGAAGTCCTGATCAAAGTGGCTGCTGCTGGCATCAACCGCCCCGATGTGGCACAACGGAAAGGCCACTACCCTGCTCCGGCTGATGCTCCAGCTGATATTCCGGGATTGGAAGTTTCGGGAACCATCTCTGCCAAAGGCAAAGACGTGAAAACTTGGGAGCTCGGCGATGAAGTCTGTGCATTGGTGGCTGGAGGTGGCTATGCGGAATTTGTCACCGCCCCCGCGGTCCAGTGCCTGCCCGTGCCTGAAGGTGTTTCGCTCTTGGAAGCGGCTGCCCTGCCGGAAACGTTCTTTACCGTTTGGAACAATATTTTTGACATTGGCCAGTTTGAAGAAGATATGACCGTGCTGGTACACGGAGGCAGCAGTGGCATTGGCGTGACGGCCATACAGCTAGTCCGTGCGCTTGGCGGCAAGGTCATCGTTACGGCTGGATCCAAGGAGAAATGTGAATACTGCACTGACTTGGGCGCCAATTTGGCCATTAACTATAAGGAAGAAGACTTTGAAGAGGCGATCAAGTCCAATCCGGCATTTAAAAAGGTAAACATCATTCTGGACATGGTCGGTGGAGACTATACCGCAAAGAACATCCGCCTGCTCAAACCTCAAGGGAAGCTCATCATGATCAACGCCATGAAGGATAGAATGGGTGAAGTGGATTTGCTAAGGATCATGGCCAACCGCCTTACGCTAACCGGATCGACCCTTCGTCCGCAGTCTATCGGATACAAAGGAAATATCGCCAAAAACCTCCAAGCGCATGCCTGGCCGTTCTTCCCGGAAAAGATCAAACCTATTATCCATAGAATCTTCCCCTTGGAAGAAGCACCCCAAGCACACCAGCTCATGGAAACCTCTGCACATATCGGCAAAATCCTACTCCAAATCCCTACAAAAGCATAATGGATTGGGGAATTAGGGAATTGGAAAATTTGAAGATTGAAAAGTTGAAAGGTTCTAAGGTTGTAACGTTGTAAGGTTGCTTATGCCCGTTGTTCCGACAGCTATGCTGCGGAACCAGTAGCATTGAGTTTTTAACTCAATACCACTAGTTTAGTGGTTTCATGGAAAGCTTGGCATGGTGTATCACCAAAACTTTACTAGAGACTTGAGAGCCTCATGCCGTAGGCATAAAAGCTTGCTAACAGCCACGATCATCAATGCTCAGTCATGTGCCGTAGGTACACCCCGTTGTTCCGACAGCTATGCTGCGGAACCAGTAGCATTGAGTTTTTAACTCAATACCACTAGTTTGGTGGTTTCATGGAAAGCTTGGCATGGTGTATCACCAAAACTTCACTAGAGACTTGAGGACACCATGCCGTAGGCAAGAAAGCTTGGTAACAGCCACGATCATCAGTCCTCAGTCATGTGCCGTAGGTACACCCCGTTGTTCCGACAGCTATGCTGCGGAACCAGTAGCATTGAGTTTTTAACTCAATACCACAAGTTTAGTGGTTTCATGGAAAGTTTGGCATCGATATCAATCGGTAAAAGCAATTTCCCTCGCCGTAGCCTCGCTTGTCCTGTACACTTCCAAATAAATACGTATATTTAACTAACACAACCGCTTTATCCATGAAAATAACCTCTCCTTTCATCTTGATGGTCTTATTGGCCTTTGGAATGATTGCTTGCCAAAACAAAAACAGCCAAAAGGAAGCGCCTTCACCGACCGCAAAAGTCATCGCCGATGTCAACATCATCGACATCCGTAATGGGCACATCACTAAAGGACACGTGGTGGTGGATTCGGGGAAAATCCAACGGATACTGCCCGTTTCGGAAGATGAAGCAGAAGTAATCCAAGAAGCAGAGCTGATCAATGGAAAGGGGAAATACCTAGTGCCGGGCATAGCAGAAATGCACGCCCACCTACCTTCGGTCATCTGGAATGACCCTCAAATGGAAGAGGTACTTTTTCTCTACCTTTCCAATGGCATCACCACAATCAGGGGAATGCTTGGCCACCACCTACACCTAGAACTCAAGGAAAAAGTGGCCAACGATAAAATCCTCAGCCCCAGAATCTACACTTCCAGTCCTTCGCTAAACGGCAATACCGTTACCAGCACCGAACAGGCTACCGAAATGGTCACTTCCTACCAAAAGGATGGCTTTGATTTCCTAAAACTCCACCCTGGCCTCCGGCTGCACGTCTTTGACCAAATCGTCAAAACAGCCAATGAAGTAAATATCCCTTTTGCCGGTCATGTCTCCACCTTGGTGGGTATCAGACATGCACTCGAAAGCGGCTATGCCAGCATTGACCATGTGGATGGTTTTTTGGAAGGACTGGTACCGGAATCGGCAGGGGTAAATCCTACCGAAAATGGTTTTTTTGGCTATAATTTTACCGAAAAGGCAGACACCACACTTATTCCAGACTTGGTAAAAACGACCAAAACACATGAAGTTTGGGTCGTACCGACCCAAAGCTTGTTTAGTAGGTGGTTTTCGCCCACTCCCGCCAAACAGCTGGCCAATGATCCCGAAATGAAATATATGGCTCCTGAGGTAATCGAAAACTGGATCAACAGCAAAAACAACCTCACCGAAACAGATGCGTACAACGCTGAGCAATGGGAGGATTTTATGGCCATCAGGAAGATGCTGATCCGTGGACTTCAAGAAAATGGACATGGCCTGTTGCTAGGTTCGGATGCTCCACAGGTGTTCAACGTTCCAGGTTTTTCCATCCAGCATGAAATGCAGGCAATGGTAGAGGCAGGTCTAAGTCCGCTTGAAACCCTGCAAATGGGTACAGTCAATCCAGCCAAATACTTTGGTCAAGAAGGCAATTTTGGTGAAATAGCTACAGGAGCCAGCGCAGACCTCATTCTTTTGGACGCTAACCCACTGGAAGATATTTCTAATATGCAACGCCCCAGGGGAGTGATGGTCAGAGGACATTGGATCAGTCGAGATCAGATCGACCAGAAGTTAAAAACTATCGCCGATAAGTACAGGGAATTGAATGAGTGAGAAATCATTCAATATGCTATAACACCTACTAGCCTATCTCTACCCCCTTACCTCAAAAGCGGCTCTATACTGAAATAAAGCCACACGCTAAGGCATATAAAAATGCTACATAAAACAGGTAACTTATTTGAGAACCACATAGCTATATAGGGCTCAATAGGGTGAAATTCCGAAATCAATTTACCCTGTACCTGTAACCTCGGTTCGATTATAAAACCGTCACTACGAGGCTTAGAGGGAGGTCTGAGCGGGTGGAAGCCGTGGCAGCTCGCCGCGGCGAGTTGCCACACACTTTTCCAACCCACATCCTCCTAAAAAGGGCCTGCCTGGGCAGACAGGTTCGCTATGACGGTTTCAATACTAAAATTAAGTCGAGCTCAGGTTTGTACTTTTAGATTGGGGCTTTGCACCAACTGGTGGTGGAACGTTGTGAGCGTCTTAAATACGAGTTTTTATTTTAAGTCCGGTTTAGCCATTCTACTAACCGAAAAAAGCAGAACTTTCATTCATTATGAAACCTTTTCAGGGAAATACGTGTATATACATTAGATTCATTTACATTTAATTTAAACGGCTTAGGAGGCACTATGAAAGATACAGCAGTCAAAAAAATCAGACAACTTGGATTCCAATGGCAAACACAAGATCCCTTTTTGTTTTGCGCCTATCACTTGGACGAATTTCCAGAAGGAAACGATGATCTTGGACCAAAAGCTTCTTTGGAAGGCCGAAATATCGGTCAGGACTTTACCATCCGAGATGGATGGAGAATGTACCATGGAAGCAAGGTACCCGGCTTTCCTGCCCACCCCCACAAAGGCTTTGAAACGGTTACATTGGTGGAGCGTGGATTTGCGGACCATTCGGATTCATTGGGAGCAGCCGGGAGATTTGGGCAAGGTGACGTGCAGTGGATGACCGCCGGTAAGGGCGTCATGCACAGCGAGATGTTCCCACTGCTGAACAAGGATGAAAAGAACCCTTTGCTGTTGTTCCAGCTATGGCTAAACCTGCCCAAAGCAAACAAAAACGTTCCTGCGCATTTCAAAATGCTTTGGGGAGAGACCATTCCAGTGCATACCGAAAAGGATGAAAACGGCCATCAGATCAGCATCAAGGTAGTGGCCGGACAGTATGCAGACGCAAAGGCTCCTGCTCCCAACCCAGATTCATGGGCAGCGGATCCTGAAAACCATGTGGCCATTTGGACCATCAAATTGGCGCCCAATGCCAAATGGACATTACCGGCCACAGCGGAAGGCATCAATCGCTCTCTATTCTTCTATAAAGGAGAAAAACTAGATACAGAAGGCTTTGAGGTGCCAGAGGGACGTTCACTGGACCTGTTTTCCGAAAAGGAAATCACTTTTGTGAATGGTAATCAACCTGCTGAGCTGTTGTTCTTGCAGGGAAAACCCATCAATGAACCAGTCGTGAAGCATGGCCCCTTCGTCATGAACAGTACCCAGGAAATCCATCAGGCCATGACGGAATTTCAGCAGACCCAATTTGGAGGCTGGCCATGGCCAAACCATGAACCCACCCATGCCAAAGAAAAAGGACGGTTTGCCATCCATGCTGATGGGCGCGAAGAGGTAAAAGACCAGTAACATTATTCATTCCGGCGACAGCAAAGTCTTCCTAGAAAACTAGGGCCTTTCCTTCGTCGGAATGTCTTTTTAACCCGGAATCAATGCCGTTTAGTTAAGGGTATTCCCTCCTTTTCATATACCTAAAAGTCCTTTTTTTGATTGACTTTGGCTGGGGAAACCTGATCATCTTGGTGGATTTTATCCTTTTCCTTTTTTCCCCCGAAAGCCTTCGGGGCAGGCTATTGATGAAAAAAGAAAGAAAAAAATCTAGGCCGGTGGTATGCCCTTTAAAATGGAACATGGATTTACCCTGCGACCGAGACCCGTCACCCATTTTAATTTCCACCCGATGGCTACGACCTAAAAGTGAGTGGGTCTCGCTGTTCCACGACGCGAGCCAACTCCCTTCCTTAACGGCCTCCACCATCGGCTGGAAAACAGGCATACCAAGGGCCGTCATATGGAAACAACACCTTTTTGGGACTTATTAACTGAATCCGCCTTGCAGGTATTGGGCGTTAAGAAATTAAAAAGCGGGTGGGCAAGAAGGCAGGCTTGTTTGACGAAATACTAGTCAAAAAGAATGTTGGCTGCTAGAAAAGGAGGAGTTTGCCTGCATGAGGGGAGGTTTTAATTTTAGGCCAATAGATGCACAGCGGCGGGGTTTTTTGGTTACTTTTTTGACCTGAAGCAAAAAAGTGACAAAGGTAAAGGGATGAAAAACACCTAGGAATTTAGCTAGAAAAATAACTGCCCAAGGAATAAATATAGAACCCATATTTTCCAGATACACACTAACTAAACGGCATTGAAACCGGGTTTAATCCTCTTCACCGAAATCACACTTACTTAAAAATTCCTTCAAGCTACTTTTCAGGTACTTCTCGGCGACATCACTTATATTTTGCAGACTAAAGTCCAATTCTGGCAAATTGACGACTTCATCAAAGCCACTCTTTATGCCTTCCTCCTCTCCTCCGGAAGTGATTAAAATAGCCTTTTTACGCTGTTGTTGAGCCAGTTGCAATAACTCATAGCTTCCTTTGCCAGCGGATGACTGACGGTCAAATCTTCCTTCTCCCGTAATCACCCAATCTGCCCACTTCACCTTTTCTTCCATCTCCACTCGCTCAAAGAAATAGTGGGCTCCTTGCTTGATTGCTACCGGAAAAAAAGCACTTAGCCCTAGGGCAATTCCACCTGCCGCACCAAAGCCCGGCTGATCCTCCAATGCTCCCTTTCCTTTGGCTTTCATCAGTTCAAAGACCCTTTTCGCTGCTTCTTCAAACGCCTGTTGGTCGGTATCCTTCAAACCCTTTTGCGGCCCAAATACCGGAATGGCACCTTCCTTCCCAAAAAAGGTATTGTTCACATCGCACAAACAGGTAAAGCGGATATTGTGCTTGATCGGCGACCGCTGGATATAGGCCACTTTGGACAGAAATCCTGGACTAAACACCGGGATTTCCCTGCCATGTTCATCCAAAAACAAAAAGCCCAATGCCCTCAATATCCCTGTTCCCATATCCACTGTAGCACTTCCTCCAAGTCCTAGGATGATATGGTCAGCACCTTGGCTGATCGCCTCCAAGACCAATAGCCCTGTCCCATAGCTACTGCTCGCTTTGGCATCTATCAAAGCACTATCCAGCCCTTCAAGCCCACTTACTGTGGCCACATCAATCAAAACAGTTTTTTGACTTTTATTTAAAAACATTAACCCTAATTTAACCCTTCCGATAGCATCAAGCCCCATCACCTGTAGTTCACTTAGCCCCAGCTGTTTGCCAAGCAACAAGCAAGTTCCGTCTCCTCCGTCGGCAATGGGACACAATTGGAATTCGGCTTGGCGCAAATGTTGGCTCAGTACTTCCTTGATCAGAGCTGCAGCGCGATCAGCTGGGATGGTTCCTTTGAAAGCATTGGGGGCTATGAGGATTTTCATAGGTTGGATACTAGGTTATTCATAAACAATCAACCAGCTTAACTCATACAGGTTCACATAGATCTATTGCGTCTTTAGTCCTCCATCAGAAACCTTTCGAAATTCCCTTGGTGGATTATTTGAAACGTACTTTCAGGATATGCTTTTAAGAAACTGTTAGGTCGTTTCACCTTAGCATTAGGGTTCCATTTGAATTCATAGGCCTGTATTTCCCCTCCTGACTCTTCAATAAAATCAATTTCAATGACTTTAAAATACAACTTTTTTGGATTTCATTCCGAAAAAGTCAGTACTTTATTGGATTTTATTCCGAAAAAGTCGATTTTAATATGGCCATTTTATAACGTGTTTTTTTTCTTCATCCGTATAAAGTAGTCCTTGGTGGCTGCCATTACTTTTGGTGAAAGGTAAATGGCAGAAATCATGGTTGGGAAAGCCATCACGGCATACATGCCATCCACAAAGCTCATGACCACCTTTAGCGAAACAACCGCTCCAGCCACGATGGTCAGCAGATAGAAGTAGTTGTAATAATTCGCCTTATCCGCTCCGAAAAGGTAATTAAAGCATTTGTGGCCATAATAGCTATAGGTAAACATGGTGGACAGCGCAAATACCAATACGGCAGCCATCAAGAAATATTTGCCTACCACCGGAATCCCGCTCTGAAAAGCAGAAAGGGTCATCAGCACGCCATCCTTTTCACCCGTTTCCCATACTCCTGTCACCATAATGGTCATGGCGGTAAGCGTACATACCACAATGGTATCGATAAATGGCCCCAGCATCGCAATCAAGCCCTCACGCACAGGCTCTTCATTTTTGGAAGCCCCATGCACCATGGGCGCGGTACCGATCCCTGCTTCATTGCTGAAGGCCGCTCGCCTTGCTCCTGTGATGATCACTGCTCCGACGGAGCCACCCAAAACGGCTTCTCCTGTAAAAGCATCATTGATAATGGCCCAAAAAGATGGTATTATCTGCCCACTGAATTTATACAAAATCACCAACACGCTAAGAAAATAAAGGGTCACCATAAAAGGCACCATTTTCGAAGCCACAGCCGCAATTCGCTGTATACCGCCCAAAATAACCGTAGCAACCAAAAGCATCATCGAAATGCCCAAAATCCATCGAGTAGAGGAACCATAATCCAAGCCAAAGGGCTTTAAAAGTACCACTCGCATCACCTCGGTCAACTGGTTGGCCTGGAAGATGGCCAGCAGTCCCATGATCCCAGCGACACAGAAAATGACAGACAGAAAGCGCCACTTCTTGCCCATCCCCTCTTCGATCACGTACATCGGCCCGCCTTGGATGTGTCCGGAGCTGTCCTTGCCACGGTACATGATGGCCAGCGTACAGGTAAAGTACTTGGTCGCCATGCCGACAAATGCCGACATCCACATCCAGAATATTGCTCCGGGACCGCCCATTCCGATGGCCAGGGCCACCCCACTGATATTGCCCAGTCCCACTGTCGCAGCAATCGCCGAAGTGAGAGCTTGGAAGGAAGTGATGTCCCCTTTGGCATTGGGGTCGTCGTATTTGCCACTTACCACCTTCATGGCGTGGGCAAATCCCCTGAAAGGAATTATTCCAGAATATAAAAACAACAATGTACCTCCCCCCAAAAGAAGGGACAGCAATGGCCATCCCCAAATCCAGTTACTAAAATCAATGATCAGTTGCCCCATAGTTTACGTTTAATTCATGCTATGCCGTCTTGCTTTTATTTTAAAGCAAAACTAAAAAGTGAATATTACCACCATTTTCCTACTTATCCAAAAATGAATTTTATAATCTAACAGATATTTTTGCTCACGGAAATCACGAAATACTCAGAATTGAAGGAAAAATTAATTAATAATTCTAATGATACTTTCTCTGTCTATTAAAAATGAACTGTTAAAGTTAATCAAGAAGCCTAGGGGTTTATTGGACAATTTGAGATAAGTAAGCAATTGTTTCTTATGCACATCCAGTAAATCGGAAACCGATTTAATTTCTAAAATCACACAATTTTCTATCAAAATATCCAGCCTAAACCCCATATCCAATTTTACTGAATGATAGTTTACAGGAACAGCAACCTGAGCTTCGGCAGCCAGTCCCGCTTTAGAAAATTCATACAATAACGCTTCTTCATAAACACGCCCCAATAAGCCGGGACCCAATTCTTTGTGAACTCTAAAAATAATCCCGCGTATTGTATATGTCAACTCCTTGTTTACTTCCAATTGCCTGATAATTTAGTTGGTAAAGCTTCAATTTAGAAATTTACTCGAGGACTTAGGGATTTTATAAAAAATGTCACCAAAAGTACTTTATTCGTACAGAATTCCAGTAACATTCCCCTCCTTAATCACCTGGTACATTCTGTGTACTCTGTGCATTCCGTGAGAACCATAAAAATTCCTGTGTAATCCGCGGGAAATCCCCACAATAAACATCCGGTCAATCCGAGAGAAATATCCGGAAACCTTGCTATTTTTGGTACTGCTTTATAAACTGTCCGTATGATCCACCAAAAGGCCAATACCATCGTTATCAAAATAGGTTCCAATGTCCTCACCCAAGCCAATGGTTCTCCTGACAACTTGCGCATGAAAGCCTTGGTGCGACAAATGGTCTACCTCCGAGAGCAAGGCCAAGAGATCGTCCTGATCACTTCCGGTGCAGTGGCTTTCGGGAGAAAATCTACGATTTTTGAGAAAAAAACCGATGCGGTCGTCCAGAAACAGATACTCGCAGCAGTTGGCCAAATCGAGCTGATCAAGAACTACAAGCAGCTTTTCCTAGAGCACAACACGCCAATTGCGCAGATCATGGTGACCAAGAGTGATTTCAGGGACAGAAAGCACTACCTGAACATGAAAAACTGCCTGGAAGGGCTCCTGAAAAACAATATCATTCCAGTAATCAATGAGAACGACACCGTTTCGGTGACCGAATTGATGTTTACCGATAATGATGAACTCGCAGGGCTGGTGGCCGCCATGTTGGATGCCAACAACCTGATCCTCCTCAGCAATGTGGACGGAATCTATAAGGGCCATCCGAATGATCCCGAAGCTGAGCTGATCGAAAAAGTAGGCTCAAAAACTCCATCGATGGCCAATTTTATTTCCTCTTCCAAAAGTTCCTTCGGCCGTGGCGGAATGCTCACAAAGATGAACATGGCCAAAAAATCAGCCGATCTGGGCATCGGTGTCACCATTGCCAATGGCAAACGGGAAGATGTGCTGATCGATTACTACCACAACAGGTTGCGGTGTACCTATTTTGAACCCGCCAAGGCCAAACAAAGCCCCAAAAAGTGGATTGCTCACAGTGAACACTATTCCAAAGGCGAAGTCATCATCAGTGCTGGTGCCGAAAATGCCCTGCGATCCGATACCATCACCAGCCTGCTCCCCATTGGAATCCTTGAGATCAGGGGAAACTTCACCAAGGGTGAAATCATCCGTATCCAATCGGAAGATGGCCGTAAAATTGGCCTTGGCAAGGCCGCCTATGGTGCCAAAGTGGCTGCCGAAAAACAAGGAATAAGCAATCAAAAACCCATTGTCCACTACGATTATCTCTACCTCTATCAAGATCGCTAAGGATAATCGCTTAACAAAAACAGCTGGAAATCAAGTATTGGAAAGCACGCTAATCACCCTCTTTTATAAGGAAAGCGATTTTCCTACGTGACTTTCACCACATCACCTTTGTTACCTTTCCCTTCAGGTGAAAAAAGATCAACACAAATCATACTCATCTGCAAGGTCTGTGTTCTATCAGAACCAGGCACAATCCCCAACTTTCCGGCTTGATCCCAATGAATATCCCGTGTATAAGTGTATTTTTGACTTTTGTAAAGCTATTCGGTATACCAATATAGCCTAAGGAAAAATTAACCATTACAAAAAGATACGATTACAATGAACACAGACCACACGACATTCGTCAGAAATGAAGAAAATAATAATGTATGGCTGTCCAAGAAAAGTGATCCAGCCGCTAGCTTTTCGGATCATGGCATTACGCCCACCGTCCTTGACAGTGAGGCGGAGATAGGCCAAGCCATGCTAAATGAGCTTTATGCCACCGCAGAAGGAAAAGATGGTGATATCAATATTGCCCTGCTTGGTGGTAGAGGCGCTCAGGAATTACATCGTTTGCTAGGAAAGCTGGCAGAATCGGGAGAAAAAGATGAGCTGCTCTCGCGGCTGAATGTATTTACCCAAGATGCCCTGGCACCGATGGGTATGGCCAATGGTTTTAGTTTTGTCAGGGATTTTGAGCGCATTTTGGGCGATGCTTTTTTCAAAAAAATAAAGAGTTTTACGCCCATGCAAACCGATACGGAGGACTTAGAATCTGCCTTGGTCGACTATTTGAATAAATTGGAAGACTTGGGCGGTCTGGACATCTTCTTTATTGGTCATGGTCCAGAAGAAAACCAAGCATCGCACCTGGCCTATATCAAGCCCTTTTCCGGAGCAAAGCCCCAACACGTGGCCGGTTTGATCCCCATTTCCAGTAGTATTTTGGAGCACCACATCAGCAAGTTTAAAGCTGGTGGAAGTGTGGTGAACGAACATGACGAAAAGGAATGCCGCTCTGCCGAGTACATCCTCACCTTGGGGCCAGCAGCCATCTTGCAGGCCAAAAAGGTGGTTCAATCCGTAGTAGATGCCGATTCTGCCCCCGCCAAAGTCAAAACCTACGCTAAGGTCCTCCACACAGCCATCAGTACCGACAGAGAGGAAGCCCTGCAACAGCTAAATGCCAACCCAGGCTTATGGATCCGGCTAAACGCAAACACGAAATCCTTTGTACTGCCTAATTTGGGCGTGTAATTCCTGGTGAATGCTGTTGTCAGTTAGGCAATAATCAGGTCGAAAACTCAAGATTATGATTTCCCAACCCGAGTTTGCAACACCGGTTGGGAAATCATGGTATTTGCCATACGACAAAGTTACTTTACCATAGAAAAGTGCTAACCCTGTCTGTTGCACCCCGTTGTCCCGTCAGTTGCACTGCGGGGGCTTTTGAAATTATGCCCCCGACTCCCTTCATAATCACTCTAACACCACACCCACGCCAATTTTCTCCAGCAGGTACGGATTGTGATCGATCACTAGGATGTCATTGGCTTGGCTAAGATCTTGGAGAATATCAAATAGCAGATCGATATCCGCATAGTGCAGGCCAGTGCTCGGCTCATCCAAAACCAAGAGCTGGTCTTGTGTCTTGCCATTAAGCCAATTGAGCAATAGCAAGCGTTGTTTTTCTCCCGAGGAGAGGGATTTTACCGTTTGCTCCAAGCTCAGGTGCGCCAAGCCTATCGCTTCCAGTTGTTGGATAAATTGCTGCCTGGAGCTGGCCAAATGCTGATCAGCCAGCCAAGTTTGCCATTCCTTCAGCGATAGGGCCAATACCTCCGCGATATGGAGCCCTCCCACACGGTATTCCAATAAATGGGACTGGTATCGCTGTCCATGGCACACCTCGCATTGTTCGATATGGTTGGCGGCGACATCCAGACTGGTAGCTACTGTTCCGGTTCCCTTGCAGTTGGGGCATTGACTGGACTTGTTTTTGTAGGAAAAGTCCTTCGCCTTTAAGCCTGTCTCCTTTGCAAAGATTTTGCTAATGTCTTTTAATAGATCCAAATACGCCACCAGCAAAGTACTGTTATGGGCATTCAGCTTTTTCGGCTCAAAATACTGGGCACCGCTGTATGGTTGAGGACAGCTAATGGCGGTACAGTTCACCGGATGACCTTGGACGATGCTTGGTATCAGGACATCTTTCACCAAGGTAGTCTTTCCGATCCCCGACTTACCCGTAATGGCCGTAATACCGCCTACAGGTATGTCCAATGCTTCCTTGACCAACGTATGCTTGGCCAGTTGCCGTAATGATATCGCCTCCTTCCCTGCTTCCAAGGCAATCGGCTTGGTAGGTTGCTTTAAAAATGGATGGCAATCCGGCTTTTTCAGAAAGGCATTCGGGATTCCATCAAAGGTAACATATCCCCCATGTTTTCCGGCTTTTGGGCCAATCTCCACCAAATTATCCGCTGCCATCATGATTTCTTTGTTGTGCTCGATCACGATTACGGTATTTCCCTTTTCTACCAACTCCTTCAACAGTTGCACCAGGTCCGGAATATTCTCTGCCGATAACCCCGCAGAAGGCTCATCCAACAAATAAGTAATTCCCTTTAGTGGACTATTGAGCTGCTTGATCAGGGCCACCCGCTGCTGCTCTCCCCCGCTTAAGGTCGTCGACTTTCGGTTGAGCTGAAGGTGATCGATATGTAGTTGGCTTGCCCGTTTAAGCGTATTGGTCAAATGTGCCCTGATGCTTTCGATCAGCTGTTGATCGACCTGTTCAGTAGCTTTCGATGTACTTAACCAGCGGTCAAGTCCTCTGAAATCCATCGATTTCAGTGCATGGATGGACTTATCTCCAATTTGTACTTCCAGCCGTTCCGTTTTGAGCCCACTACCGTAGCAATGGCTGCATTCAGCGTATGAAAGCAGGGATTTGAGCGGTTGGTATTTGTTCTTTCGGGTCAAAAAATATTCATCCATCAGGTACTTGAAAAGACCGCTCCACTTCATCTTTACCTGCTGCGTACCTTCCCGGGTTTTGGTTTTGAATTTCCAAGTTGCCTCCCAGGTTCTTTCTTCCACACCTTTGAACACCACCTCTTTTTGAACAGCAGTCAATTCCTTGAACGGGGTAGTCAGGTCAAAGCCATATTCCTTTCCGACTACTTCCAAAATGGCCATGTACTGTCCACTGGCTTGGCCATAATACGCCAAGGATTTGTGATGCTCAAACAGCCCATCCGCAATGCACTGGTTCTCATCCAAGACGATTTTGTTGAGATCGGGGAGCAATTCCTGCCCCACCCCATCACAGACTACACATTTTCCCAATTCATGGTTACTGGAAAAGTGGCTTGCAGACCACTCCAACCCAGTGTACTGGGCCTTTCTGGAAAAGGCAAAACGCAGGGTTTTATCAAAATCCGTTTGTTGGGCAATGTCCGAATGCTCGGAAAAGTTCTTCTCCTTTCGGGTAATGCAAATACTCGGGGTAAGGCCTTCGATATAATCCACTTCCAGCTGAAAATTAACACCCACTCTCGATTGCTGATAGCTTGAAAATTGCTTGGTCATTTCCTGCAAGCCATACCCGTGCAAGGTATCAATGACCAAGGAGGACTTTCCGGACCCAGAAATTCCAGTGACCACCGACAAATGCTCCTTGGGGAATTCCAGGCTGATGTCTTTGAGGGCATGCGTACGGGCTCCTCTGACGGCTATGACGTCTTGGTCCTGTACCGGTGGCAGCTTGTCCTCGGACAACTGAGGGCGTAAGGCATTGTCCACCAATATATCACATCCGGATTGGAAAAGCGGGTGATTCTCGAAACATACAATCCCTGCCGTTTGCTCTTTTAGTTGGTTCAAGGCATCCATCAATTGCTGCACATTCTGCTGATGCAGCCCGATGCTCGGTTCCTCCAAGAGCAAGATGGTCTTTTTGAAAGGCTTGGCAAAATGCTTGGTCAACTTGATACGCTGAGCTTCTCCCCCGGACAAGGTATTGGAAGGCTGGCCCAGCTTGATGTATCCCAGCCCCAATTGGAGCATCAAGGTCAATATCTCCGCCAGTTTCTTTTCTTCTGCAAAAAAGCCCCTTGCTTCCTTGATACTCAGGTCATAGATCTCCGCAATATTCTTATTGCCCCAATGTACTTTTAGCACATCGGGCTTAAAGCGCTTACCTTGGCAGACAGGACAGATTTGATTGATATTTCCCATCACGCTCATGGAAAGGGTGATCACGCCCGCTCCTTCACAGTTGGGACAGCGACCGGTTTTGTTGTTAAAGGAAAAAGCGCCTTTTGCCAATTTCAAGGCTTTTGCCTCAGGGGTTTTGGCCAGCAAATCCCGGATTTTATCGGCCAGCCCGGTATAGGTGGAAGGATTGCTCCGAGGCGTTTTTCCAATCGGCTGGTCCGTTACCGTAAGGATATTCAGGTCATGCTCTTCAGCGTAAGCGGAAATCCGCTCCTGCACCGCACTTGTTTTTCTGCTGACCACGGACAAGGTTTTGGCAGCGGGCTGAAAACTGGCTACCGGCTTGAGTGCCACTTGCTTTTTAGTCTGCTTACCAGCCTCTTGAGTAGCGGTCAAGGTCGGGCTTTCAAGCCCTGTTGCCTGTAGAAATTCCTCGGTGGCTCCGTTAAAAAGGACTTCTCCCCCATCTACTCCTGCTTTTGGGCCCAGCTCCACGATCCAATCTGCCGATTGGATAAAATCAAGGTCATGCTCCACCACCATCACGGTATTTCCCCGATGGATCAATCGATCAAAAATATGGCGAAGATGCTGTTGATAAGCCGACGGCAAACCGATCGAGGGCTCATCGAATACATACAAGATGCCTTGCAGGCTGCTGTTCACCTGCTTGATCAACTTTATGCGCTGCCCATCCCCAGAGGAAATGTCCAAGCTGGATGTGCTCAGTTGATAATGCTCCATGCCGAGCCGGATAAGGTCCAGCAGTTGGGTGCACAGCTTATCGACCAGTACTTTTTCACCACCGGTAAAGGCTTGTGCTTGAAGGCGGTCATACAATTGCTGCAAGGGCAGCTCCATCCACTCCTGAAAGTTCAATCCCTTCCATCGGTACGTCAGGTGTTCGGGCTTTATCCGTGCCCCGTGACAGCTTGGGCATAATTTGGAGCTCACAAAGCGCAAGATGCTGACATTCCTATCAAGTCTAAGAATATCAGACATGATAGGGATAATCCCTCTGTAATAGCCTTCCTCACGCGGTTTGGCCTTGAACCCCTCCCACCTGAGTCGGGATTCCAGGCTGTGTTTGCCGTAAAAGACTTTGATGCGGTTACTGCCATAGAGGATTACCTCCTGCTGTTCGGGACTGAGCTCCTTCCAAGGTACATCTACCGAAAACCCATGCGCGGCACACACCTTGTCCAACTCCTCCACCGTTACCTGTGAATAAACAATATAGCCATTGGGCAAGGTGGTGGTGATGGCACCTTCCCGCAAGGTCTTGTTCTCGTCGCCCACCAATTTATCGATATCGATGTACTCCGCCTCACCAATGCCACGACAGTTTTCGCAGGCTCCCTTTGGGTGGTTAAAGGAGAAAAGTGACTTGCTCATGGTCTCCTCCCCCGCATAGCGGGCAAATAACACCCGAAACAGCGGTGTCAACTCCGATAGTGTCCCAAAAGTAGCGCTGATAGACTGAAAGCGCTTGGACTGCTCCACCTTGATCACCGGTGGCAACTCAGTGATACTGTCCACCTCTGCGGTAGGGATCGCTTGTGCATTTTGCTGGTTATAGGCCGGCAGGCTTTCCAAAAAATAGCGATATCCTTCATTGGCTATCACTCCCATGGCCAAGGACGATTTCCCTGATCCCGATAAACCTGTCACCACGACCAGCTGATTTTCGGGAATGGCCAATGAAACGTTCTTGAGGTTGTTTTGGTAGGCGTTCGTAATGCGCATATAAAATCTGTTTTCTTATAGAAGAGCAAAGATAGAAAAGAAAAAGCCCGACAAAAGCCGGGCCTTGAATCCTGTTCAACTGATCTATTGATTTATCTCATGGCTTTGTAAGCATTGATCAGGCCATTAGTAGACGCATCATGTGAGGTGACTTTTTCATCCCCTTCCAGCTCAGGAAGAATCTTCTTGGCAAGGACTTTTCCAAGCTCCACACCCCACTGGTCAAAGCTAAAGATGTTCCATATTGCCCCTTGGACAAAGATCTTGTGCTCGTACATCGCCACAAGCGCTCCCAAGGTATAGGGATCTACTTTTTTAACCAAAATGGAGTTGGTAGGACGGTTGCCTTCAAACACCTTGTGCGGTGCCAATTTGGCGATCTCGGCTTCAGATTTGCCGGATTTGGCAAGCTCCTCTTTTACCTCCTCCAGCGACTTACCGTTCATCAAGGCTTCTGTCTGCGCAAAGAAGTTGGAAAGCAACTTCGGGTGGTGGTCGCCTACAGGATTATGGGAAATGGCTGGTGCAATAAAATCACAAGGGATCAAATGGGTGCCTTGGTGGATCAATTGGTAAAAAGCATGCTGACCATTGGTTCCTGGCTCTCCCCAGATGATGGGACCGGTAGTATAGTCCACTTTTTCGCCATTCCTAGAGACATACTTCCCGTTACTTTCCATATTTCCCTGCTGAAAATAGGCTGCAAAACGGTGCATGTATTGATCATATGGCAAAATAGCCTCTGATGCAGCTCCAAGGAAATTGGTATTCCATATTCCTATCAAAGCCAGAAGCACAGGGATATTTGACTCCAAGTCAGCTCCTCTGAAATGCTTATCTACCGCATGTGCACCTTCCAATAGTTTTTCGTATTGATCAAAACCTATGGCACAGGCAATAGGCAATCCGATGGCAGACCAAAGCGAATACCTTCCTCCTACCCAATCCCAAAAGGCAAACATATTGTCCGTATCAATCCCAAATTCCGAAACAGACTCGGCATTGGTGGATAATGCCACGAAGTGCTTGGCTACGGCTGCTTCATCTTTGGCATGGTCAAGGAACCAAGATCTCGCCGTATGGGCGTTGGTCATGGTTTCTTGCGTCGTAAACGTCTTGGAAGCAATAAAGAAAAGGGTCGTCTCCGCATCTACTTTTTTCAAGGTTTCGGCCATATGTGTACCATCCACATTAGAGACAAAGTGGATATCGAGGCTTTCATATTGGTAAGGCTTCAGTGCTTCAGTCACCATTACAGGCCCCAAGTCACTTCCCCCAATACCGATATTCACCAGTGATTTGATGGGCTTTCCGGTGAAGCCTTTCCACTCACCATTATTTACCTTATCGGCAAAGGCCTTCATCTGCGCCAACACGGCATTGACATCAGGCATGACATCCTTGCCATCTACTTCCACAGGGGTATTGCTGCGGTTTCTCAAAGCCGTATGAAGCACAGCCCTATCTTCTGTCTGGTTGATATGGACACCAGTAAACATCGCCTCTACGGCTGACTTTAGGTCAATTTCATTGGCCAATTCAAAAAGCGTGGACAACACTTCATCATCTATCCTGTTTTTCGAGTAATCCACCAAAATGTCCTCAAAACGGGTCGAGTATTTCTCAAATCGACTGCTGTCAGCAAAAAGTGATTGGATGGTTTGTGATTTTTTCTGGTCAGCCAGCTGGGACAATTTTTTCCAAGCTGCTGTTTGTGTTGGATTGGTATTTTTCATGTTTATTAGGTTGATTGGAAGGTCTGCTGTGACCAGCCCATGGTAAAATGAGTTTTCCAATTATTGGTTTAAAAACAGTTCAGTGAACAAAAATAAGATTTATATTTTGGCCATAAAATTAATCGGCACGAGTTTCAGTTACCATGTTGTTAATTTTAGTTCTAATAGTTAGCTTTTTTTAATTAAGATGACAGCATTCATTCTAAAAACCGTCTCCCCCTCCCATCAAAAAGGTCATTTGCGTATTTTTGCGTAGCCGGATTATTGCCGCACAACAAAAAATCCACTAAATTATTGAACTACACAACTCCTCTGAATTATGCTAAACAAAGCTTTTCTATGTGTATTTTGCCTCACGCTGATTTTGACCTATAAGCTTCAGGCCCAAGGCGTTATCCCTCTTAATAAATACGGGGAAGAAATCAAGAAAAAAGAGAAGGCGTACTATTACAAAAGGTTATTTTCCAGTGACGACCAAAAAGATGCCTATCATATATTGACCAAAGACCTTAAACTCGTTGGCTTATGGGTATTTATCAAGGACAAAAATGGAGAAATCATCCATTCCTCCAAGACTACTGTAGATTCCCTGGGCAACAAGACGGCAATAACCAACCACGATTATGTAGCCCGTATCGTCGAAAGGACATTTCTGAAAGAAGGAAAACCCATCAAGCAATACTATCAGGTATTGAAAAGCAATGCTACCTATATCAAGGAGGCTGATAGTGGTGAGTTTATCGAAACCCAACGTGTCATCCATGATGCCGCTTTCAAGGAGCCTAATGATTGGAATGACTTTCTGGCTCGGGAGATCACCTACCCCACTGAGGCTCGGCGAAATGGGGACTCGGGTACCGTCAAGGCTGCATTGTATATCTCCAAAGAAGGAAAGCTATCACATGTAGAAATTGCCAATTCGGCTTTTATGGCAAACAGTTTATGTAAAGAGGTCAGAAGACTGGTCAATAAATATGATGGGGACTTCTACCCTGCCCTAGACCTGGAAGGAAACCCTGTGGATGATTATTTCATTGTACCCATCAGATTTGTGTTAAATTGAATTTTTGAAATCACTGTTCACTCCCGATCATGGAACTCAACCAGAATTTTCTTACTTCCCTAGAGCCTCTTTTTGGCAATAAAAAAGGCTACCCCTATGATATACCTTCCCTCGCCAACTTGAAGGAGCTTTCATTTGGTGCTCCTGTCACGTTCTTCGTCGGGGAAAATGGCAGTGGAAAATCTACCTTACTGGAAGCCATTGCAGTGGGCATGAGCCTAAATGCCGAAGGCGGCAGTAAAAATTTCAACTTCTCGACACAAGAAAGCCATAGTCCACTATCGGAAGACATCAAGTTTATCAAAGGCTATAGAAAGCCCAAAGACAGTTTCTTTCTTAGAGCCGAGTCCTTTTACAATGTAGCCTCCGAAATCGATCGGCTCGGAGAAGAAATTTACAAATACTATGGCAATAGATCATTACACACCAGATCGCATGGAGAGGCCTTTTTGGCACTAATGGAAAACAGGTTCAGGGGAAATGGATTTTATCTTCTTGACGAAATAGAGTCAGCCTTAAGCCCTTCCAGGCAACTAGACGCCTTGGCCCAAATTGACCGTTTGGTAAAGCAACAGTCTCAATTTATTATTGCCACTCATTCCCCTATTCTGCTGGCCTACCCCAATGCCGATATCTTGGAATTCTCCGAGCAGGGCTTACAAAAAGTGCCCTACGAAGAAACAGCCACTTATCGTGTGACAAAGGATTTTTTGACGAATTATAAGCACATTCAGCATGTATTGTTTGATCAATAGACAGTAGTTCGTCCATTAGCAAACTTTTTGGCCAGTGCTTGATCACTGCTCCCGTTTTTTTTAGTAAAATCGAGTTTGGTAGGAGCTGGTACGGCTTCCTTTTTTGTCAGTAAATCCCCCCGAAGGCAACAGGAAAGACCACCGATAGATAACCGGAATACGGTCCAGGATTAAAGAAGCTGCCCGTAACCGGAAATCCCGAATGCAATGAAGGATATATCCCGTAAAGCTGGAGCTCTCCGTAAATTACCTGAGCCAGACCTCCCAGTACTAGAACTGTCATCAGTATTATGCTCTGGTTACCTGTACCTATTACTCTGATCATGAAGTACAATATCCCCATACCAGTAATATAATGGATTCGATATGATATAGGCGGCCCCTTGTGTAACACAAACTACTAGTAAAATATATATTATAAAATAGAGGTCAGCAGATAAATTCATAATTGGGACAATTTTTATAATACGACTTCATGATATCTGTCTCTAATCAAACCAGATAATAGGGTATTATCAACGTTTACTGAGAAACTCACTATATTTATCTTCTTGGTCAGGTACGAATCATTGCCTGTCCATAACCACACAACCTATTTTACATAAATACTTTCTTGGGCTTCATCAAAAGAATAATCGGATTGTCTTCCGCTTTAACAGTGCCCACCCCATTAAAATACATTTCTTTTTCCTGAAGTTCATGCCAGGGTAATACTACCTCCACTAGGAAATCACCGTGCATCACCTCATAGCGAATGGCCCACAAATATGAACTCAAGTAAATGTTCCTTGGAAAATCAGTCAAGTCATTGACTATTTTGTGAACGTGAAAATACCTATTTGATTTCTTGAAGTTTATATAATGGTTCAGCTGGTTGGTCGAATTTTCCTTAAAGTAATAGGAGAACGCCATAACATCATCGTTATTGATATTAAGTACCGGAAAAGTTGCCAACCCTTCCGTTCCCCTTTCCAAATACTCCATTTGTTTCTGGGTACTCCTTTGCCCAACTGTATTATCCATTCCATATTTCTCAAAATCAATGGTCAAAATAGGATCTGCCTCCATTCCAGATAACTGATAAAACGTATTGCTGTACATCAGCGAGACATATATATCCCCTTTATCATTCACTGTGAAACTTTCCACATTTGGGGAAAATGTATTTCCTTGGGAGTCTATATTCTTCTTAAAAAGCGCCCTTTGATCCTTATTGTCTTTTACCACAATAAGATCAGCATTGGTTACTTCATCATTTACAATATTTTCAATCTGCTGGGTGGAAAAGTACATAAAGTCATTTTTCCTTCTCCAAGAATTCGCCACTGGGGCAATAACTGGACGTTCTCGAAGGTACTCAAAGGAAATATTGGAATACTTGATCATTCTGGATCGCTCTCTTTTAGAATCATCGATTACCTCTATAAAGTCTTCATTTTCACTTATAAAGACCGGCCCCATCACAGTATATTCTTCGGGAGATTCCCCTTTATTGTCCAATTTTGAAATAAAACGCCCTTTCTTGTCAAATACAAAAATCGCCTCCTGTTGTTTATCTATTGCATATATGTACTTCTCTTTGATGACAACCTCTCTCAATTGCCCCATAAGGCAATTTTCACTGGTTTCGAGTTTTATATAATATACTGAATCCACCAATTCAGACAGTAGCATTGACCGATCAGCTTCTTTGGGGTTTATAACCAATACCTCATCTGCTGTGTGTCTTTTATCACCACAACTGCTGAAACATAATAAAAGGGTAAAAAAAATAAACCAACCAATCCCACAATCGATTACTAATGCCCTAAGCAGAAATAGCCGTCTTCTTAGGGTATAATTAAAGGCTAGAGAGAACATCTTATTACCTAATTGCACTCGCACCTTATGGAACTACATTCCGGCGATTTTCCACTAGGACAACATGCTGTACATTTTACAGTAGGTTGTCCATTATAATAATCCGTATGTGTGCAAGATCCACCAGGACAGTCAGAAACTGAACCCTCACTCTGCGCATACGCCTTACTATCTAACACTATAAGCGCCAAAGAAGGCAACAACTTTTCCTTATCAAAGTCCAAGCTGATCATAATGTTAAAGGTCAGCATTAGTCCGAAAACCCCTGCTGCGACCCAACGAAGCCATTTAATTGCTTTTAGGTTGTTTTTCATCATATTATAGTTAAATGTTATGATTATACGCTATCGTGCCAGTACGGGTAAATAGCCGCAATTACCAGCCTGTCAAATAATTTTTGGCCGAAGTTACTGATGGCTATATGTGCCCATTTCAGGTTGAATTTCCCCTCTGTCGATGAGGATATTTATGGATATGGATATCCACGCAGTCCTCCAGATTGACATAAGTCGTGCTTTCATCGGTCTGCAATACAGCCTCTTTATCTATAAAGTCCCTTACCAGTTTTTCGGCCGTTTTGGCTTTCTGGTCTTCGATCTTCTTCATTTTGAAATAACGGCAGCTTTTGTCCTTCTTCCCTGGTTCAAGGTCTCCCAAAACCGTAGATTCTGCCATTGTGGCCACTATGGCCTGTCTTTGGCTGCCCCTTCCTTTTTTGAGTGCCTGTTTTTTATCCTAACTGGTGGCTTTTTCCAAAAGGTCTCGTCATACTCCGCCATATCCTCAAGCCGGTATAATCCGTCGTTTTTTGCCCATTATTTCCCTGATTGTCCTGACACAAATAATCAACATCCTTCCGCTTTATAAAAGCTTTGAGACTAACTTAGGATACTGCCATAAATTCGTAAAATCATAAATGCCTTTTTCTATACCAATTCACCTGTATTTATCCAAAAACAGATCTGGGATTTCAGGAAAGCCTTTTGGGATGACACAGGCATCCAGAACGACTCCATTTAGATCACAGACCACATAAGCTGGAGAGGAAATTTGCTGGAACAACCGAGTAGATGTGTAATGGACATCTCCTTCATAAGTATACTTGTTTTTGAAAACTCTCCTTTGCCGTTCCGAGCTCTCGTTTATTAAGATATTAATGATTCCCTCCAACCCTTTTTCCTTTATCCGTTTCATCTCTATATCCAGGCACTTTGTACAAGAATTGACATCGATCAGTAAAATCAAGCGACGCCCGTTTTTATGGTTCATGCCCAGCCCTGAAAGATCCAATTGCTCCTTCTGGAGCCTGATGTTTTCCATTGCGATCCCCTGTAAGGTCGCCGTATAGCCCTCCATGAGGGAAGCATATTCCTGGAGCGATTCCAGTTCTTTTGTTTTTTTTGTCAACTCCACTGCATGCTTCACGCTATATTGTATATTCTGTTCCTTGGCTTTATAAAACGTATAAGCTAAAAATGCCAAGAGAAAGTTAAATACAATACTTATAATGATGACTTTTTTCATAAAACGATTTTTTTAAAATTTACAGTTACCATGAACTATCAGAAATAACCATCGCATAGGGCACCGGAGACCTGTCTCTTACAGATGCCAGCTTAAAGTATCCTGAGCGCAAAGCGAGGGGATGTTCATCGCACAAGAAATAACTGCTGCAGTAGCGATCGTACGAAAAATTGATTTTCTACGAGGGCATTTTGACATATCGGTATTTGTATATAACAGGTTTTGATATATCTATACTATCCAGGTTTTCCTCCTTCATCCCCAGCAGGCGGAGTGTTTCCCTGGAATATTCATCGGGGTACAGCAGCGCGATATTATAGCCTTGCTGGACACTGATTGGGGCAATGACATAATCTGTAACTTCGCCCAAGTCTTTTATGATCATCCCTTTTTCGGTTTTGAAGTCATACAAACCTTGCAATTGGGGTTCAATATCTTGGTTATAAAAGTTCACACTTACGATACTTCCAGTCCTATTAAAGTTATGCGCTGCAAAAAAATAATGTCCCTCAGAAAGGAGTTCATAAAAGTCCTCAGCATCTGAAAACTCGGCGACCTCTGTAGGAATCCCATGACTTCCAAAGTCAATCAAATACTGTTCTTTAAGTATTTTCCCATCCATCTTGTACACCATCTCCGACAAAGGCTCGCTATAATACAGCTCACCTGTATCGTCAGTTGAAAAACCAGTACTTTCCGTAGCTTCTATAATCCCAGGCCTTTTCTTTATATTGCTAATCAGCTGAAAATCTTCATCGTAGAATAGCTGTCCGTAATAATAACCCTCCTCCTCAAAATCGTCACTTATTCCCATGAAACCTTTTCCGGTGCCTACCATTTCGGTCAGGTAAATATTCATAGACTGCGAAGAAACCAGGTCAAATTCGGGAAAGGTATATTTAACAATGTTCCCTAGCCTTCTATCATATACATAAACGTTTCCTCCACTTACTGCAAAGGCATATAAAGATAAATACTCTCCTTCTGCTTCTCCATGTCTCTTCAATCGACCAATGTAGTTCCCTTCATGATCAAAAACATACAGTGCTTTGGCTAGTTCCCTGTCATGGAGAACCATATACTTATCCGTAAACCTTATGGTCTCAATCTTTCCGAGATAAACAGAATCTGGAAGTCGAAGGGGTACAAACTTGCTTTCCTTCGGAATTTCTCTGAAATCCACGTCCTTCAATGGCGCCTTTGAAAAATCAATTTTCTTAAGCCCTTCTTTTACATTGGCTGAATTACAACTTATCGTAACCAATAACGAAACAATTAAAAAAGCTATCTTCCGCTGAAATTCCATACTTTTCACTAAAACTGGGATAAACCAAACCTAAATGCAACAACACTTGGGTCTTTGTCAGGAACGCCATAACAAACCAAAGTACTACTCAACATACCTAATAAAGGAGTCAAATAAAAAATAATCTATTGAAAAAAAATACAAAATATTTCAAATATTATACAATTCACTACCTACAGGTACTTTATATATTAAGGGCATGAAAATATACCCCTGCTATAAACTGAATCTGTAAGGCTAATTCCTAAAATGGAGTCCAGTTGTCGGCCACCATTCATAGCAGCCACATGAAAGCTGGACTTATATGGTGCCTACGCATTTTCTTGATGCTCATCTTGGTACTCATTGAGCTGAACCAACAATCCCACATCGCGTTCCATTCGGACATACCTGTAAAGCATTGCGCCGTTTAGCCCCATCAACAAAACGACCAAGGCTATCCACACCACCCTTTCCTTCATTTCCTAAAAATCATTAAGCCTAAAGAATACCAGTACCGGATTGTCCTCTTTGGTCAGGTCACGTACCTTAGCCTTGTCCGTCTCGGACAGCATCTTACTTTTCGTATTAAATGGAAAATCCTTTCTGGGAATATACCAAGAGATAAACTCTTCTTTGTAAGTGCTTTGGGGAGGAGCTAAACTAGGGATTTCTTCAATATTAAACCGACCACTTGTTCCTCCTTCCATATTTCCAGTTCTTTTATCTCCATATATAACAGTTTTGGATTTTCTAAACCAATTATCAATACTAAAAAATTGAAAATCAGCCGTTTCCAAATATTCTCCAATAAAAAAGAAATAATCATTTTCTTTTACCACCTTTTGAAACTCCTCGAAAGACCCCTTTATGTATTTTAGGGGGAGTTGATTTTCATTATAATTCAAAATGTATTTCGATTTCAACTGGTCTGAACTTTGATCATACTGGTAAATAGTATCATTGAATCTTTGAGTAACGATTATTTCATCGTTATCATAAATATACCTTTGCCAAAGGTACCTCACTTTTATTGATGAGCTGGAAAGCCCCACACCATTGACCTTAAAGTTCTTGTCTGTCACCCAAAAACTATACTGTTCGAATCCTCGCATATGGTCATTACCCTGGACAGGCAATTCATAAATTAAATATCCCTTTGGTATAGCCACAATATTGTAAAAACCAAAGGGCAAACGCTCCTGTCGGATGAATTTACCATCTGGTTTATAAAAGGACAAAAACGAGTGTTCATAGGCGATCAACTGATCATTTTCCTCATCAAAATCAATATCGTACAAGCGACTCAGCTCACCAGGCCCTTGACCATTTGGTATCCTTCTGATAAACTTGCCCTCATTATCAAACACCACCAATCCGCCGCCCTTAAATCTATCATAAATATAAATGTGTGATTCGGTAGCTAAAACTTTGTTTATGGGACCAATTAGGCTCTTTTCAGTAGTTTCAAGGGGTACAAGCCGAATGCTTTTTACCAATTTTTGAAAATCAAATACTTTATTTGACAATATGGGATTCAAGTCCACCCTGACCAAGGAGTCACTAACCGTATGCATTACCCTCGTCTCCCCTAAGTGAAGGGAAGACACCTGCTCTTCAGTATATCGGTCGATCTTTTCCTTTTTCTCGGAACATCCCAATAGAAATAAGAAAATTACCGAGTAAATAATATTTTTCATAAAATAAACATGTTTATATATAAGTTTCAGACCACAATAGATAGGCTAATGCATATTCTAAGCTAAAAATCATTAAGTCTAAAGAATACCAGTACCGGATTGTCTTCCTTGGTCAGGTCACGTACCTTAGCCTTGTCCGTCTCGGACAGGATCTTGCTTTGCGTATTGAACGGAAAATCCTTCTTTGGTGTGTACCAAGAGATAAACTCGTCTTTGTAAGTGCTTTGGGGAGGAGGCAAGTCAGGCATATCTTCAATCCTAAAGCCTGAAATCGCCCCCCCTGTCAAATTACCTGATTTTTTATCTCGATAAACTACACTCCTACTTCTCCTATGCCTGTTCCTTAGGCAAAAAAGTTGAAAATCACCTGCCTCTAGGTATTCACCTATATAAAAGAAATAATCATTGTCTATTGATGCACTTTCAAACTTCGCATACCCCTCTTCCAAATAGCTTTCCGGGAGTTTTGTTTCATGAAAATCCAGTAAGTATTTTGCTTGAAGCCGGTTTGTCTCTGCTTCATATTGATAGATGGTATCGTTGAATTTTTGGGTTACTATGATCTCCTTGTTTTTGTACAGGTAACGATACCAAGTATAATAACTAATATTAACAAAATGGCTTGGTAATTCTACTGAAATCACCTTGAAATTTTTGTCCGTCACCCATAAATTAAAATCCCTAAACGCGTCACCACCTCCGTTACCTTGACCTGGCATTACACTAATCAAATAACCATTTGGTATAGACATAATATTGAAGAAATCAAAAGGCAAACTTTCTTCCCTAATGAACTCCCCATCCGGACTATAAAAGGACAAAAAAGAATGTTCATAGGCAATCAACTGGTTATTTTCCTCATCAAAATCAATATCATATAAACCACTCAGTTCTCCAGACCCTTTACCATTTGGTATCCTTCTGATAAACCTCCCTTCATGATCAAACACCGCCAAACCTCCACTTTTAACCTTATCATAAATATAAATGTGTGAATCAGTAGCCAGCACTTTATATATGGGGCCAATTCGGCTTTTTTTCGTAGTTTCCAAGGGAACAAGCCGAATGGTTTTCACCAAATCCTGAAAAGCAAAAATATTTCGTCGCAATATGCGGTTAATGTCCACAATTTCTAAGGAACCGATTTTCTTACGCCGAGCCTTTATCTGTCCCAAGTTGAGAGAGGAAACCTGCCCTTCAGTATAGCGGTTGTTCTTTTCACTTTTCTCGGAACATCCCATAAGAAATAAGAAGATTACCGAATAAATAATGTTTTTCATGAAAAAATCTGTTTTATCATAAGCTTCAGACCACAATAATAGGCTAATATATTCTGGTCTAAAAATCATTAAGCCTAAAGAATACCAGTACTGGATTGTCCTCTTTGGTAAGATCCTTGATTTTCTTCTTATCCTCTCCAGAGATTATGTTACTCTTGGTATTAAAAGGGAAATCCTTATTGGGGATATACCAAGAAATCAATTCATTACCATAAGCACTTTTTGGAAAAACAAGAGGTGGTAATTCTGAAATTTTAATATCCCCATGCGTTCCTCCGACCAAATTACCTGACCTTTTATTTCTATAGATAATAGGCCTTAAGTTATTATACCAATTGTCCAGGTAGATCACCTGAAATTCACCTATGTCTAGATATTCTCCAATAAAAAAGTAATAGTCGTTGTTTTTTAATGTACGTTTAAACTCCTCATAATTCCCTTCCAAGTAGCGCTGCGGAAGTTTTTTGTCTTGAAAATCCAGCAAGTATTTTGCTTGAAGCCGATTTGCCTTTGCATTATACTGGTATATGGTATCGTTGAATTTTTGGGTAACCATTATTTTTTGATTTTTGTACAGATAACGATACCAACTATAATTAATATTGTCATAATAACTTGATAATGCTACTGAAATGACCTTGAAATTTTTATCCGTCACCCATAGGTTGTACTGCTCTAATCCCTGCATATGCTCATTACCATCACCTGAAGATGAAAACATCAAATAGCCATTTGGTATAGCCACAATATTGTAAAAACCAAAGGGTAAACGCACTTGCCGGATGAACTCACCATCTGGCTTATAAAAGGACAAAAATGAGTGTTCATAAGCAATCAACTGGTCATTTTCCTCATCAAAATCAATATCGTACAGACGACTCAGCTCCCCAGGCCCTGGGCCATTTGGAATTCTTTTAACAAATTTGCCTTCTTGGTCAAAAATAACAATACCTCCTCTCTTATACCTATCATATACATAAATATAGGTTGCTGTGGGTATTACCTTATAAATCGCATCTACCAAGCTCTCCTCGATTGTTTCCAAAGGTACCAGGCGAATCTCCTTCACCAAGGATTGAAAATCGAAATTCCTTTTTCCATAAAATTGATTAAGATCTATCGGTATCAAAGAATCCTTTTCGGATACCAGAACCCTTGAATGTTCTAGATGAAGGGAGGAAATTTGTTCAGCTGTGTAGCGTTCATTGGTTTCTTTTTTTCGAGAGCAACCTAGAAGACCAAACAAAATAAAAATGATAAAGTAATATTTCATAATAGTATAAATAATAAAAAAAATAAAAATAGATGTTTTTATCCAAAAAAACCAACTACAAAGCATTAACAATATTTGTCAGAACATTTTTTATATTTCATCTAAATCAAACCCAATAAACTTCATAATATCCTCATCATCTATATCAATTCTAAAAAATAACTTCCCGTCGTATATAAAGCCTTGATTCGTCAAATATTTATACTTATCATCCAAAACAGAAAAACTAAGTGGAGACAACCTTTCAGAGAATTTAATTAACTCAATCTTTCTTTTAGGATCAGTATCTTCTAATCTATCAAAAATAGCTTTCTGTTTTTTTACTCTAATTATATTTCCTGATTCAATATCAAAAAACAATTCCAAAAAAATAGGTTGCAAATTAACTCCTCGATTCCAATCGGAAGAATGAGTGTCATATTTCTTAGAATCGAAAGGAGCCGAAATATTATCACCATATGAGCTTGAGTTAATGATTTTTAGATCATTTAAAAAATCAAACTCGAACAATTCATTGGAAGCAGGAAACGAAAAGATAATTCTATCTTCTACCTCGTCATACACCTGGTAAATATAATCATAGGGAAATGATCCCCACTCCCCGTTTAAATATTCTTCTGGCAAAAAACCATATGTTGTAACTTTTTTATTGCTAACATTATACTTCATTAAAGGCTTGTAATCATCTTTATAATAACCAAAAAACACGGAGTTGTAATAAAGCTCTCCTTTCCGGAAAATCATAGGACTGACTGTAGTAGAGTAGATACTTTGTCTTATATTTAAGTCTATGGTACTATACCTATCGATCAATTCTCCATCAATATTGGATAGATAAGTATATAACCCTTTTGTCATTAGAAATATTGAGTCATTATTATGAAACCGATAACTCATTAAACCATTTTGTAATCCCTCACCCCCTTCCTCAAAATGAAGTAGTTTAACAGGCGCGCCTTGAGCCTTAAGATCATAAAAATAAATAGTGTTTGTCATATCATTCAACATCGTTAGGTGTTGTAATGAATCACTCATAACTACCTGAAAGGCATTGGAATAGCTTAGGGTAAGGCTATCTAATTTAAAAACTAAACTATCAACAGGAGAAATTACTTGGTCACCTTTATTTGAATGGTCCTTTACATTACAAGAAAGGACAAACAAAAACCCTACAGATAAGATGTATTTACTATTTATGAACATATTTTAATTTAAAAGGCCATGAGAATCAAAATAACCTAAAGAGTTATCACTTCCCAATTGGATCGACTTGGTATGAAAGTACAACAGGACTTTCTGGATCTCCTGTCAGCTGATTTTTCACCTTAAACTTCTCGGGAACATGTGATAAATGAATCATATTCAGATAGTTACCCTCTTTGGACATACCCTGAGGCTTTTGCCAATCACCTAAATAAAGGTCATTTTCTATTCCGGAAATAACCTTGCTCACACCTGACTCCAGGTCAATCAAGCCAAGGTGAATGGTATCAATAAATCCAACGTAATAATAGAAAAAGAGCTGATCCGAATTACCATCAAAATAAACACAAAAAGGAGCAAAAGCGTAGTTATTCCTTTTAACCTCCCCAAATAACAATTCTGGATCATCACTTTTCCAGACTTCCGGTGGAACCGTTTTCTCGCCAAAATCAATTTTAACCCAAGGCACAAACTCCTGATTTCCTTCATCCACCTTAAAAGCTACTCCCTGAAACGGATGAAAAAACAGAATTTCATCTTTATAATAGCCAAAACTCTCTGGGACGACACCCATAGAGCTTAAAAGTGAAAGGGATAGATTGGCGTCTTTTTGTACTTCATTATTAATGTCTAAAAACTGGAACCCTTTATAATTCCCGTTGTCCAAAACATTTTCATTCATCACAAGCTTTTTTCCGCTGCCCAGTAATATCCCTACACTCCAAAAGCTTCCTACAGACACGCTCTTTAGCAACCTAATTTCATCATTTTCATAGCTGAAATACAGTATCCGCTGGCCTCTCCGCTCGTAAATCTGGACAATGCTATTTTGGCTATATCCTTATAATCTTCCGGACCATCTCTCTCCTTATCTAGTTGCCATTTAAATCTTCCTGACCGATCATAAGCCGTGACGGTCTTTGACTTTTCACTGTCCAAAATATAATAATCACCACCTACCTGTTTGATCCTGTCCGACGCTCCAAAATAAATTCCCTTTGGGTTTATTAAAGGGATATAGGAAACATCATGTACCATTTCTGAAGCCAAAACGCTTACACCTTTGCTTGGCTGTACTTTATAATGTATTAAATCATGCCTGTCTCCATTTTTACCTGTGCATGCATTTAAACATATACAACAAAATGATATTAACACTATTGCGGGACTTCTCATTAGATAAATAGTTTTTCTGATTATACGCTTTATTGCCAGTAGGTTTTATTTCTCATGGAACACACAGAACTCCCAGAATGAAATAAGGCTTTTCTGAGATTTCCGTGTTTTCTGTGAGCACCTATTTAATGTTCCTGTAATTACTGGTATCATTGCGTATAATCATAATAGTTTTTATGAGTCTCCGGAATCATACACGTAACCAAACCTAATTGATAAATTGTTTTCCCGTTCTTTTCCTTTGATGAAAAGAACCAAAAATCTAGTCCAGTGGTGAGATCTTTAACTATCGAAATCATATTATGTAATTGTTCCACTACGTGCAATTTCACGGATAGTCATTATAGTTTTTAATGTTGATTGATAAAGAAAACTAACTCATTACAAACCAAAGTACTACTCAACATACCTAATAAAGGAGTCAAATAAAAAATAATCTATTGAAAAAAATACAAAACTTTTCACTTATTATACAATTTACTACCTACAGGTACTTTATATATTAAGGGTATGAAAATATACCCCTGCTATAAACTGAATCTGTAAGGCAATGTCGCATCTGTCACCTACCCCTCTTCCCCCTTTTTACATCCTAAACATTCCAACCTTCAAACCTTTCTCCCACAGTTAACATTTCCCCCTTCTTTGTAAACATTTGGATACGTTTGGATAAGGAGTGGCTATCTACCTTTACTGTACTAAAATAACCTATTTACCAATCGGACATTATGTACAGTACTAAGCTGATTTTTGCCCTTATCCTGACGGCCGTCATGGCGGCTTGTTCTTCCTCGGCAAGTGAGCATGTTCTAACTGAAAACAGCATCACCATTACCCTCCCTTCTGACGAGCCCACCGCACCTAAGCAAGTCCGACTGGAAGTCATCACGGAAAATATCATCCGTGTATCCTCTTCGCCGCAGGACAAGCTACCTCCTTCCTCCAGCCTGATGATCACCGACAAACTTCCCAGTCCACCAACCTGGGAACAAGTGGAAACGGCAGATTCCATCTGCCTTAAGACATCCCAGCTCCAAGCTTGGGTGTCCAAGCAAACAGGCGAAGTGACTTTTAAAAGTGCCTCCGGTAACAGCATCCTCAGTGAAGCCCCCTCCGGTAAGGCATTCGGTCCGCCTGCGGACCTGGATCAGGACGGTATTTTCTCTATCCGCCAAAGCTTCGAAAGCGATGCCGATGAAGCCCTTTATGGCCTTGGCCAGCAGCAAACCGGCTTGTTTAACTACAAAGGCTACCATGTAGACCTCACGCAGTACAACAGCGTGGTGGCGGTACCTTTTCTGGTATCTAGCCGCAACTATGCCATTCTTTGGGACAATTACTCCATTACCAAATTTGGTGATGACCGGGATCCCATGCCCCTGTCCGAGCTAAGGCTCTACGATGCCAACGGAAAGGAAGGCTTTCTCACGGCCATCTATGCCAATGACAAAAGCAGACCAGATGAAGGCCTGATCGAACAGGAAGGCCATATCGCCTATGCCTTTTTGGATGATCTGAACAAAATTCCCAAGGATTTTGACATGGCCAATGGGGTCGCCACGTGGCAAGGCAAGCTCCAAGCCAGGAAAAATGGCATGCACCATTTCCACATGACCTATTCTGGCTATATAAAAGTTTGGGCAAACGGTAAGTTACTGGTAGACCGCTGGCGGGAAAGCTGGAATCCTGGGCCATTGGTTTTTGACGTTCCACTGGATACGGCAGCAGCAACGGATTTTAAGATCGAATGGATTCCTGAATCCACCCAGTCTTTCCTCAGTCTAAAATTTCTCCCTCCTGATCCACACAAAACAGACAGCACCTATACCTTCCGTTCAGAAGCAGGCAAAATGCTGGATTACTATTTTGTGGCTGGCAATAATATGGATGAGCTTATCTCTGGTTACCGTCAGCTCACCGGCAAAGCCCAGGTCATGCCTAAATGGGCGATGGGTTTCTGGCAAAGTCGCGAACGATACAAAACCCAAGAGGAATTGCTGAACACTGTCGCCGAATATAGGAAGCGGAATATTCCACTGGATAATATCGTCCAAGATTGGTCTTATTGGCCGGAAGATGCTTGGGGAAGCCATGATTTTGATCCCGCACGCTTTCCTGATCCTGAAGGCATGATCGACCAAGTGCACGACCAATACCAGGCCCATATCATGATCTCGGTCTGGCCAAAATTCTACGAGGGAATCGAACATTACAGGCAGTTTGATGAAAAAGGTTGGCTCTATAAGCAAAACATCATTAACCGCCAGCGGGATTGGATCGGAGAAGGATATATCAGCACGTTTTACGATGCCTTTAACCCCGGTGCCCGAGAGCTTTTCTGGAAGCAGATCAACGAAAAACTGTACAGTAAGGGCTTCGATGCCTGGTGGCTCGACGCCACCGAACCCGACGTCCTCTCCAATGCCTCCATCCAACACCGCAAAAGCCTGATGAACCCAACAGCCTTGGGATCCGCCACGGAGTTCTTCAATGGCTATCCCTTGGTCAATGCCAAAGGCATCTATAACGGCCAGCGGGCCACCAATCCAGACGATCGAGTGTTCATTCTCACCCGTTCCGCTTTTCCCGGTATCCAGCGATATGGAGCGGCCACTTGGAGCGGTGACATTTCTGCCAGGTTTGATGAGTTGGAACAGCAAATCCCTGCTGGTCTGAATTTTTCATTATCGGGACTACCTTATTGGACCACAGATATTGGAGGCTTTTTTGTGGAAGACAAATACGACCGACCTGATCCTGAAGGCGAGGCCTTGGACGAGTGGCGTGAGCTGAACACGAGATGGTACCAATACGGTACATTTACTCCCCTTTATCGCGCTCACGGCCAGTATCCGTATCGAGAAGTATTCAATATTGCTCCTGAAGGGCATCCCGCCTATGAGTCCATTGTCTTTTATAATAGGCTACGCTATCGGTTGATGCCTTATATCTATTCGGTGACAGGAAGTGTCCATCATGATGACTACACCATTATGCGCCCTTTGATCATGGACTTTGGGGAAGATACGGCTGTCAGGGAAATCGATGACCAGTTTATGTTTGGTCCTTCGATTTTGGTCAATCCCGTTTACCATTACAAGGCTACCAGCAGGAGTATGTATTTCCCCAAAGGAGCTGGCTGGTACGATCTCTTAACGGGGGTCTACCAAGAGGGGGGTGTCCAGAAAAGCGTCGATGCTCCCTACGGAAAAATCCCTTTGTATGTGCAGTCAGGCAGCATCATCCCTCTTGGTCCTGCCATCGAATACACCGATGAGAAACCTGCGGAGGAGATAACCCTCTTCGTGTATGGAGGCCAAAACGGAAGCTTTGAACTCTACGAAGATGAAGGAACCAATTATAATTATGAACAAGGCAAGTTTTCTATCATCCCGATAACCTACAATGACCCTGACAAGACGCTGACCATAGGTGACCGCAAGGGAAATTTCGAAGGAATGTTGACTTCCAGAACTTTCAGGATCATTCTGGTAGAAAAAGACCATCCTGTGGCCTATGACCCTGATCTGACTTCTAATATCATTATCAATTACACTGGTGAAGCGGTAAAAGTAACATTGGGAGAACAATGGTTAAATAAAAGTCAATAATATTAAATTTGAGTTAATTTTGGGTTTTATAATTATAAAAAAGGGCTTCATGATGTCATGAAGCCCTTTTTATGATTTGGGGGGTACTATATCAATCTTGCTTCAGGAATTCCCTTAACACATAATGGAGAATACCACCATTTTTATAATAGGCAATCTCCACCTCTGAATCCAAGCGACAAACCACCTCAAAATTCACTACAGCACCGCCCTCCTTCTTGGCCGTTGCTTGCAGTTTTTTAAGTGGTTTGAGGCCGTCCGAGATACCTTCAATGGTAATCTCTTCCTTCCCATCTAGCCCTAGACTAGAAGCAGATTGGCCTTCGGCAAACTGCAAAGGAAGCACTCCCATCCCTACCAGGTTAGAGCGGTGGATACGTTCATAACTTTCCGCTATGACCGCATGGATTCCCAGCAAGGTAGTTCCCTTGGCAGCCCAGTCACGCGAGGATCCGCTTCCGTATTCTTTACCTGCCAATACCACCAACGGTATGTTGTCTTGCTGGTATTTTTCGGAGGCCTCGAAGACGGTCATTTCTTCACCAGAAGGAATATGTGTAGTATAGCCTCCTTCTCTGGATGCCAATTGGTTTTTTATACGAACATTGGCAAAGGTACCCCTGACCATTACTTCATCATTTCCCCTACGGGATCCATAAGAGTTGAAATCTTTTTTCTCCACTCCCCTTCCCACGAGGTATTGACCGGCCGGGGAGCTCTCTGCAAAGGCTCCTGCTGGAGAGATGTGATCTGTGGTGATCGAATCCCCCAATTTCAATAGAACATTGGCTCCGTTGATATCCTGCGGCTCAGGCACTTCGTTGCTAAGTCCCTGAAAGAAAGGCGCCTCTTTGATATAGGTGGACTTTTCAGACCAATTATACACCTTATCACTTGGAGCTTCAAGGTTTTTCCATTGCTCGTTTCCTTCGAAGATTTCTCCATAGTTCTTTTCAAAATCACCTGGGTTGAGGACTTTCCCCATCACCTCGAAGATTTCATCATTGCTCGGCCATATATCCTTGAGGTAAACTGGCTCCAAGTTAGGATCAAATCCCAATGGCTCTTCATTAAGGTCTACATCTACCCGGCCGGCAAGGGCGTAGGCCACTACAAGCATTGGTGACATCAGGTAATTCATCTTTACTTGTGGATGCACCCTGGCCTCAAAGTTTCTGTTGCCGGACAATACAGAAGCCACGACCAAGTCATTTTCTTCCACCGCATGGGCTATATGCTTGGGCAGCGGCCCAGAGTTACCGATGCAAGATGTACAGCCGTAGCCAACGATATGAAACCGCAATGCTTCCAGATCATCCAAAAGACCGGAATTTTCGAGGTAATCGGTTACCACCTTGGAGCCTGGTGCCAATGATGTTTTGACCCAAGGCTTCACATCCAGTCCCCTTTCTCTTGCTTTCTGGGCTACCAGCCCAGCCCCGATCATTACACTTGGATTGGAGGTATTGGTACAAGAAGTAATGGCCGCTATGACGATACTGCCATCGGATAGTGCAAACTCCTCGTTATTGATCTTTACCTCCACAGTTTTAAGACCATTTTTGGTCTTGGTGGCGATCTCCACGTCCTCAGGAAGATCTCCTGGCTTATCTACAGGCTGCCCCCCTCCTTCACTAAACCACCGGCTCTTGTCACGCTTATCTATGGGGATATATTCCCTTCCGTGTACTTCTTCCAGCAATTCGCCGAATTTATTTTTGAAATTTCTTACCAAAATTTTGTCCTGAGGACGTTTAGGCCCCGAGACCGTTGGCTCCACAGTGCCTAGATCCAGTTCTACCAGACTACTGTAATTCACTGATTCCTCATCCTCACGCCACAGCATATTGGCTTTTGCATAATCTTCCACCAGCTTGATCTGGTCCTTAGATCTATTGGTCTTGCTCATATAATCGAGCGTACGGTCATCGATCGGGAAATAGGTTACCGTACAGCCAAACTCTGGCGACATATTGGAAATAGTAGCCCTATCCGGAACGGTCAGGGTATCCAGACCGGGACCGAATACTTCCACAAACTTCCCGACCACGCCATGTTTACGCAAAAGCTCCGTAATGGTCAGGACCATATCGGTGGCGGTAGTTCCCAACGGCAATTTACCAGTGAGCTTAAGACCTACGACCTGTGGCATAATGAAATAAATAGGCTGGCCCAGCAGGGCTGCTTCCGCTTCGATACCGCCTACACCCCAACCGACTACACCGATGCCATTTACCATTGGGGTATGTGAATCTGTGCCGACTAGGGTATCGGGAAACACATTGCCGTCCCGCTCGATCACCCCTTTGGCCAGGTATTCGAGGTTTACTTGGTGGCAGATCCCCATGCCAGGTGGTACCACAGAAAAATTATCAAATGATTTTTGTGCCCATTTCAGAAACTCATAACGCTCTCCGTTGCGCTCGTATTCAACATCCACATTCTTTTTGTAGGAATAGTTGGTGCCAAAATAATCCACTTGGACGGAGTGATCCACGACCAGATCTACCGGGATCAATGGGTTGATCTTTTGTGGGTCTTTGCCTTTACGAACCGCCTCGGCTCTCAAAGAGGCAATATCCACCACTGCCGGCACTCCTGTAAAGTCCTGCATGAGAACCCTTGCAGGCTTATATGGCACATCTTTGTCAGATGCTTCCGGCTTCCAGTTAAGAAGCGTCTCGGTATGCTCTTTGGTAATGGCAAAGTCATCATAGTTCCGTAATGCATTCTCTAGCAAAATCCGGATTGAAAACGGAAGCTGATTGATCTTATGACCTTGTTCCTGCAATGACGCCAAACTCCAGTAGCTTAGCGACCCTTTTGCAGTATCAAGTTGCTTTTTGATATGATAAGGATCTAATGACATATGTTTATAATGGTTATAAATGGTAAAAAGATTACTATACTAATAACTGCCTAAAAAACAGTTTGATTCCTTAATATAAGTTTTTTTGCCTTAAATTGTAAGTCCATCGACATGGCACTTGCTCATTTAATTCAAACTTAAACACCCTTAAATCACCTGTTCTATGAAAGCAGCGCTCTACGCTTTTTCTGCTCTTCTTATTATCGCAACACTCATGCCATTGGTAAAAAAAGACTATTGGACTTTTAGGGTTTTTGATTATCCCCGCTTCCAAAAGTTCTTATTGATATCGGCAGCATTAGCGGGCTGGGCTTTTGTAGATTATAATGGATTATCAAAAGTCGATTTCGGCATCATCATCATTCTTGGTATACTGTTCCTTCACCTGCTAAAACAAATCATTCCTTATTCACCATTCCATACCAAAATGGTCAAACCTGCTCGTTCCCGAGAAAAGACCTCGATCAAAGTACTTGTAAGCAATGTCTACCAATACAACAACCACTACAGTAAATGCCTTTCATTGATCAAAAAAGAGCGCCCAGACTTATTTATGCTAGTGGAAACAAGTAATGAATGGGCCAAAGCCGTCTCAGCACTCAAGGAGTCGTATCCCTATCAAGTAGAACTACCTCTGGAAAACACGTATGGCATGCTACTTTATTCAAGGTTTCCCTTAAAAAACACTTCAATCAATTACCTAATTAATGAGGAGATTCCATCCATCTTCACTGATCTCATCTTGGACGGGCAGCCAATCAAACTTTTTGCCATCCACCCTACTCCTCCTGTGCCGGGCGAAAACACCCACAGCACCGAAAGAGATGCTGAAATCCTGATCGTAGGAAAAAAAGCCAAGGCAGAAAAAAAACCAACCATCATCATGGGAGACCTCAATGATGTAGCATGGAGCTATACTACTGAACTGTTCTTAAAGATCAGTGGCATGGGAGATCCCAGGAGAGGCAGGGGGATGTTCAATACTTTCCATGCCAAGTACTCGTTCCTTCGCTGGCCCTTGGATCATATTTTCGTAAGCGACCAATTTCGACTAAAAAAAATAAAGGTACATCACTCCATTGGTTCGGACCATTTTCCCATCAGTGTGGAATTGGTGCTTGATAAAAACAATGATAATGAGCAATTGGAAGCTAATGCAGAAGAGATGTCCGAGGCCAAAGAAAAAATCATCAGCGGAATAGAATTCTAGTGAACCATCTAAAAACAATTCTCAACTGTAAAAAAACCACTTTTAATTGTACAACACCTATCGCTGGTAAATTGCAATAGAAAAACGGCTGTCCTTTTCGAACAGCCGTCATTTTAATTTAGTTATTTGATTATGCGCTTTCTTACCAGTAGAATTTATTTCCCTCGGAACGTTCAGAACACCCAGAATGAAACAAGGTTTTTCTGGGATTTCCGTGGTTTCCGTGAGAGCCTATTTACTCTTTCTGCGATTACTGGTATCATTGCGGACATACATATTCTAGGTATTACGCTGATTATTCACCAGCCTTTTCTGCTTCTTTTGCCGCTTTGGCTTCTGCCTTTTCCTTGCGCTTATGCGCCTTTCTCATGATCCACGCATACTTAAGCGCTTCCAGGTTTTCGTTGAGCAGCTCGGTAGAGGTTTCTGTATTTTTAAGCGTCGCCTTTATATAGTCGGCAAACTCCTCGTCATTGAGCAGCATTCCCACAGCGTTGTCCTTTGAATTCAGTTTTTCACTGGCATCCTTGAAGTTTGTCGCTGCCTCAGTGGCTGTCATACTGGTATTTTCGAGTTCATAGGCGGTCTTCTTCAGACTGGAATATACCGTCGTATCATGGGACAACTCATACAGGATGGTACCTTCCCTATCCAAACTGGCCGTAAAATCTCCCAAGTCCCGGGCTATTTGACTACTACTGGCTGCTGTTCTCTCCAAACTCACCAAAGTGTTCTTAAAATTAGTGGCCAATAAGCTATCGGTCAGCACCGCACCGACGATCCCTTCTCCGTTGGCTATTTTGCCCGTAAGCACTTTTAGATCATTGGTAATGGAGACAAGGTTCTGGTTGTTTTCCTGTAGCGTCTCCATCATATTATCCGTATCCAGTGGCATTACTGCTTGCAGTCGGTCTCCATCAGAGATCGCTGGCGCTTGGGTGGTACCTCCATAAAGGACAATGATCTTGTTACCGATAAGGCCATCGGAACTAATGGTGGCCTTGGAGTCTTTCCGGATATAATCCTTGGAGTCGGCATCCACGTTCATTTCTATTTCTACCTGCGAATCCCCATAAAATTTGATGGAGGTCACCGTTCCTATCTTGACCCCTGAAAACCAGACGTTATTTCCTGTCTGAAGTCCTTGGATATCGTCAAAAACAGCTTTTAGCTTTACACTTTTCACAAAAACCTTTTGCTGTGCTCCCAATGTCAGGATCCCTACTACCGCAATGATAATTCCTACTAGTACGAATATCCCGACGATTACTGATTTTTTATTATCATTTCTCATTATGTAATGAAATTATAGTCATAAAATGATTTCACTCTTTGGTCATCCGGTGTCTTAAACACCTCTTCAAATTTTCCTTCGGCGCCAAACTGACCGTCCAAAAGCACCGCCACCCTATCTCCTGTATCCCTAGCACAGGTCAAGTCATGGGTAATAATGATAGAAGATGTATTGTATCGCTCCCTTACCTCATTGATCAGGTTATTGATATCACTGCAGGTGATCGGATCCAATCCTGCTGTGGGTTCATCATATAGCATGATTTCAGGCTTTAGGATCAGTGTCCTAGCTATCCCTATCCGTTTTCTCTGACCACCCGAAAGCTCTGATGGCATTTGGTTTATCGTCTGGGAAAGCCCCACTGCTTCCAGCACTTCTTCCACCATCGTGTCCTTTTCAGTTCTGCTAAGCCCCTTAACATTTCTCACAAGGGGAAACTCTAAGTTTTCACGAACAGTCATACTATCATACAACGCACTTGCCTGAAAAGAAAATCCAATCTTAAGCCTCAGGTCATTCAGGTCATTCTCCTTGAGTTTGGAGACTTCTTTGCCGAGGACGTTCATGGTACCTTCATCTTGTGTAAGTAAACCCACCATGATCTTAATCAACACGGATTTGCCCGTACCGGACTTCCCGAGTACCACGACATTCTCCCCTTTGTAAAGATCCAGATCCACCCCCATCAGCACATCTAACTCTCCAAAAGACTTCTTCAGCCCCCTGACTTCTACTACTTTTTCTCTCATACCTTAGGACATTCTGATAAAGTTAACAATTTGAAGCGCCAGTAATTCTTCGATAAAAATCAAAAACATCGCCAATACCACCGAGGCATTGGCAGCCTTTCCCACTCCTTCTGTTCCTTTTGAGGAATGGTAACCCTTGTAGCAACCTACGATCCCAATGGTAAAGCCAAACACTAAGGATTTGATAATGGATGAAAAGATATCCAAAAACGAAATGGCATCGAACACTTGGACAAAGTAAGTCGAGAAACTAACGCTCTCATTACTGCTTACAGAAAGAAACGCACCCATTAACGCCACGCAATCCGTGTACATCACCAATATCGGAATCATAAACGTAGTGGCCAATACTCGTGTGACCACCAAAAACTTAAACGGGTTGGTCGCAGAAACCTCCATGGCATCAATCTGCTCGGTTACCTTCATCGAACCAATCTCCGCACCGATACTGGACCCCACCTTGCCGGCAGCGATCAACGCTGTCACTAGGGGGCCCATCGCCCGTACAATCGCAATGGAAATCAAGGATGGCAACCACGAAGTAGCGCCAAACTCAGATAAGGATGGACGAGACTGATTAGTAAAAACGATCCCCACTATAAAACCTGTCAAAGAGATCAGTGGCAAAGAATTATAGCCAATTTTATAACATTGGCGAATTACCTCTCTAAATTCATACGGCGGCATCCAAACTTCCTTAAAGAATCGCCTGATAAATGCAAAAGCATCTGCCAGCCCTAACATCATCTTATCGATCCTCGGACTTATCAAATGCTCTCTGTTACTTGATTTATTTGCCATAAAACATACTTGAATGTGCGAAACTAATAATTTTAGCGCTATTAGACTTAAATAAAAACGATAAATGCCCTATAAAATCTCTCCTAAAGAATCTTTTTTTAAGGGCTTTACTAAAAAACCACTGACCATATCATACTGCTGGCTTCTTTCCTCATCTCTTGGGTCAATCGAAGAGGACAGCATTTTCACTTCTAATTTGATCTTTCGTTCAATTAGCTGATCCAAAAAATCCCAGCCAACCATCTGCGGCATATTTATATCAAGCAATAATAAGTCCACTTTATGATTTTCCAACCATTTTAATGCTTCCAACGGGTTAGAAAAGAAATATAGCTCCAACTGCGGGTTGCTTTTTAGCAGTAACCGTTTATTGATCAGATGTTGTACTTTGTCGTCATCCACAATAAGAATTGACTTGGATCGATGACCCGATACTGGCATGTTGAATTCATTCTGTACCATCTCTTCAGCTAGTATTTCATTCATTTTTTTCACCTCCTCATCAAGTTCTTCAGAGGACCTTTTAAGCATGTCAATTACCTCTTTACTGTTTCGTTCCTCACTAAGGAAATTCATCATCCCCAAAATATTGGACAAAGGCCGGCGTAGATTATGCGAGTTCATAAAAGAGAATTTCCGAAGCCGATCATTCTGCTCTTTTAGCGACTGATTAAGTGACTCCTTTTCCATGATGTTTTGATGGATTGAGGTATTGTCCACTGCAGCCACCATAAGCTTGTCCCTGCCATTTCTGATGAAGGGAACAGCATAGATATCCATCACCCTTTCATCACCATTTTTATCGGCTAATTTATATTCTTTTAGGGCCTTTTTCCTACCTCCAAAAAAGGCCAACATTTCTTCAGTTTCTACACTAAAAAAATCATCAAATCCGACCAAGTCTTTTTCGTCTTTATTCGTATCAAAAACATCCCTGGCCATGAGGTTGGATTCCCTGATTTTGAGAGAGGCCCGATCCACCACCCACATGCTAATTGGCATATGGTCAAACACCCCGGCATATCCCTTCCAAACTTTCTTATCCATACGGAGCGATCGCTCTACCAAAAAGTAAATCAATAAACCAGATGCCCCCACAAATAACAACGCCTTGATCACTTCTACCTCTACCGCATTATCAATACCAAGCTTGGACTGAATCTGATCCAGTAACATAGAAGAAATGGTCACCCAACTTCCTCCGATTAAAATGTAGATAAGTGCTATTTTATGACTTGACTTCATTGATCGTTCGCTGTATAAACTAAGATATAAAAAATATCCGCGTAATCCCCATTATCAATGTACATCGAAGGTATATTTTGTTTTAGCCTAAACTAAAAAGATTAAGTCAAGCTAAATTAGTTTAGACTAAAAATATTTTATATATCTATATTCCAATACATTACAACATATAATTTAAAGTAATTTTAATGAAAAACACTTATTACTTCCAAGAAACTTTATTTGGTAAATTTATTAGGGTATTTACTCCACTTCAATAGGTTGTTTCTACGTACTGGGACCTAAGCCCTAATGAAATGCCGCTATTCACCAAGCCAAGAATACAGCTCCAAGATGTGTAATCGATAAATAAATACAGCTATATTGACCCTAACAAGAATCAATAAATCCCTCCTTCTAACCTTAGAAATACCGCTATCTTTTAAGGCCTATTTTCTCTCTTCCCACCCTACTCTATTTTTATTTTTCTAAGTTCGCATAACAAAAATCCTCCCCTGATTAGACATTTTTTTCACCTTTATAAAAGATCATTCAGTGCTTCCAATACCCATGACATAAGCTGAAATCCTCCCCCGAAATCCTCAATGCTACCAAGCCTTTGATCGGTATAAAAATCGGGAAATACACTTATTTTTTACTCGCAAAAAACGGGGGATAAATGGGGGATAATTCAGCTCTTATTTCACCAGTATATTGGAGGGAAAAAGACAGGAAAATAGTGCTACAAAACCCACCTATCATCAGCCGATTTTTCAGCCATATCCCCCTGTATTTCTTCAGAAAAATCGCGATGCAATACTCGCCAAAAAATTGCTTAGATATATCATCGATTTTTTTTTCAGAAGACGAACGGCAGTAGTCAACTCTTCCCGAGAAAATGGAGCAGAAACCCTGCAAGAAATTTTGGCACATATTCAGAAATTGACCTGAAGAAACAACTCGTTTTGACGGGCTTTTTTTTGGGGGTGTAAGATCCCCTGCATCACTATTTTTGGTGCAAAAGATATCTTAGGAACCGAGGTGATTCTCCAAAATGCCTCAGTCATCAAGGCCGACATGCCAAAAATAAACGTCCTGAAATGACAGAGTTTGGCCACCATGATCCCCCTAGCCGAAACCCATCTAAAATCCAGAAGATCTAATATGAACCTTAAGGCCAAAACATGTAAAACTTCATCGCCCGCATATTTCCTTATAGGGACAATACTCGCATTTTTTCAAATCCTCTGTTTGATCAAAAGGCACATCTTTATCAAATATCTCCGAAAGCATTTCCCTTAATCCCTCTTCAAACGGTATCTCATAATCAAGATAATTTTCCAATTCTTGCCGCCCCCCTCTTCCTTCTTTCAATTGGAGATAGGGATTAAAATCCTCATTGAATATTTCCCTAAGATTAAAAATAGCAGGCTTCAGGGGCTTTTTGTTGTCGGGAAATTTATGTTGATAGAGCAGACCATAGATCATCGTCTGCATGGCAGCTTTGTTCCGTTTGGGATCATCCCTAGCAAAAAGCGATGGAATAGACGGAAAATCCTTGACATCTTGGCCTGATTTATAGTCTATGAGCCTCACTATTCCATCCTGATTATCTACACGATCGATGATCCCCTTAAGTGCTACTTGATAAAATTGGCCATTGGCTTCGACCGAAACGGCCGTTCTATAATGGGTATCTTTCTCCAATGAAATCAGCTGAAAAGGAGCTCCAACTTCATCCCACTTTAACAACTCTTCGATGTATTTCTGCATTACATCTCTCACAATAGCCAGCTGTCCACTCAATCGAGTGTCCGCCTCGTCTTCCAAATAATAAAATTCCCTTATGGCCTTTTCGATGGAAGGAAAAATATATTTCTTCAACTGTTCAACATCTTCCTTTTGGACGACATTACGCTTCTTCCGGTCCATAAACCCCTTATAAAGGTACTCGAGGCTATAATGGGCCAGGTTACCAAAAACAGCTGCATTGACTTCCTCTTCCACCTTATCCTTCTCGTTGATATTGGCCAAGTAGCGCAGGTAAAACTTCAACCTACAATCCAGCCAAATGCTCAAGGCCGAGGGCGAAAAAGCCGTTGGGGAAGTACCGTCTTGTCTTACCAGGTACTTTGACAATAGCTGCATGACCTCGTCTGTCTTTTCAATTGTAATGGGTTTTTCGGGACACACATCCACCGGTACAAATACCACTTCCTCTGAAATACCACTGTTCATTTCCATCATCATTTGACGGATATACCGGCTCATCTCTCCTACTTTACCTTGATCTGAAGCAGTCCAATAGATCATATGCACCTCTTCTGCCCGATGGAGGAGCCGATAAAATGTATAAGCGTAAATAGCATCATTCTGTTCCTGTACGGGCAAGCCAAATGCTTTGCGGATATTAAATGGAATAAGTGAATTAAGTGTTCCAGAGGGCGGAAAGCTGCCCTCGTTCATATTGGCAATGATGACCCTCTTAAAATCCAAATTACGGGATTCGAGCACCCCCATCACCTGTAAGCCTGCTAGAGGCTCCCCTTCAAATGGCAACCGCACTTCTCTGAAAACCTGTCTGAACAACCTGATGAAAAATTCAAGATTGATGGATATTTCTTCCTGTTGTTGAAAAACATCCTTCAGACGAGTCAGTTGCTTATGGCATTGGTAAAGATAGCTTCGCTGGAGTTGCTCCTCCTCCAGCCCTTCTGCAAGCATTACCATAAGGCTTTCCAAGTAAATAAAAAGCCCCTGTGTATCCAGCTTTTGAAATATCAGTTCAAAAAACCGTCCTCCGGCTTTCAGCTCTTCTTGCGGTATATACACTTGGTTTTTGCGTTGGATTCCTTCCAAAAGCCCCGACACAAAATCTGGATTTTCGGACTTAAGGTAAGTCGAAGAAAGCAGCTCCTTTACGGGTTGGTGATAGAAACTCACCTCACCTCCATCTACTTTCACATAGCGCTGAAGCTCTAACACTGCTTCTAAAAAAGCATAAACCGGGGCATTCCTTATCGGATACCCCATTGTGACATTGACCTTGCCTATATGGGTGGGCAACTGGTTCATTACTGGAAAAAGTAATTGTTCATCGGGGAGGATCACCACGGTTTCCTCAGGATTCTCCTCCTTTCCCATCCCCTCCAATACGCTTCCAATCAAGTTGGACTGATTGACCTTAAGCGGCGTTTGATAGACTTTGACCTTGGCTTTTCCAGGTTTTATACGCTGGGGAAGTTTTTCGGGAAAAGTGGGCCCCAACACCTTGTCTTTTCGATATTCCCTAAAAAACAAACCCGCCTCCTGTTCGGAATCATGGATATAAAAAGCATCTAGGTCCCAATAGATCGATGCCCCAAACTGACTTACAAAATGCTTAACGAGCAATTCTTCCGTTCCCGTAAAAGCATTGAATCCCACAAAAGCGTAGTGCACAGAAGGCTTCTTCATATGCCTCATGTTTTCGGCCACCTCACGATAAAGCATTCCTGAATAAGCATAATCCGATATCGCCAGTTCACGCTTATACCGCTTATAAAGCGGCAGCAATAACTCCCAATATCGAATAAACCGGTCTTTGTGACCTTCGGCACTCCCTCTTCCTTCTCGCTCAAAAGACTTCCAAAACTGCTTAACGAGCTCGATCTGACTCTCGGTCAAGAAACTCAAATCCGTCTCTATCTCCTTGATTTCTGCTACCAGCTTATACAGTTTGGACGGATCTACCAAAAACTGGTCGATATCATTAAAGTCCTTGAGGATCATTTCGCCCCAAAAATAAAATCTGTCAAACGGCTCCGCATCAGCCTGCAATTCGTTATAAACCCTGTAAAGTTCAAAAATCAAGGTCAGTTGGTCAGCAGGCTTTTTATTGGCCAACTTATAAAAAAGCTCCTCCACCGTCAATACCGCTGGCATCCATTGGGGACGATCGATCAGCTGGCCAAGATGTTGGACAAAAAACAATCCTGCCCTACGATTGGGCAATACTACGGCTACTTTGCTCATATCATCGTATTTCCGTAGTAAATCAGCTGCTGTATCCTTAAGAAAACTCTCCATGGGAGTATATTGGTTTTTCGTGACTTTTTATTTAACCCGGTTTATAGTTCTTTTCTAATATGACAAAGTAGGGCTAAATCCCCCTGCTATTCAAAGAGGCCAAACTGACGGGTATTTTCAGTATTGACTTCAATGATTTTTCCGGTCTCAAGGTAACACAGGTACCCTTTTACCTTGTATGGTCCAAGTTTGGCCACCAAGTACATGTACTCTTTGACCTGGCGCTCGTATTTTTCCTGTTCTTCGCCTGTCTTGAAATCTACAATTTCAGCCAGATCACCTTTGATGACCACCCTGTCAGGCCGCTTTTGCCTACCACCTGGCAGAATCACCCCTTGCTCGGTAAGTACGTTTCCATCGGTGTCAAACCAAGATCGAAACTGGTCATTGGCAAAGAGTTTATCCAATTGGTCTGCGACGATGGCTTTTTCTTCATTGTCCAATCTTCCTTCAAAATAGAAGGCCTGCAATTGGTCCTTCGCTTCTTGCTGATCCCCTGATTTTTCGAGTAGTTCATGGATCAACACCCCAAAGCTTCGCTTATAGCGCTGTGATAACCCTTCCTCGCTAAAATCAACAGCATATTTCTTGACTTCCAGGAGTTCTCCCCATTTTCGGAAGTTCCAAGTAAGTGGTTGCTGTTTTGGCAATTCTTTTTGGGGGATATCCTGCTTACTTGGCCATTCTCCCCAGTCAAACACACTTGACTCATGGTCAAAAAACTGGGGCAATTCCTCTTTGTCAGACTTCAATAAGCCATTTTCCATGATTTGAAGAAGGTTCTTTTCGAGTGGGTTAAGGGAGCCTTTGCTATTGTTTTTGGTGGTCTTTTTTGGGCTGAGGGTCCAAAGGACTTCTTCCGCTCTGGTCAGTGCCACATAGATCATGTTAAGTGTATCCAAATAGGCCATGGTGACCTCCTCCTGATGAATAGGCTGGAAAACGGACGATGCAAGGCTTTTTTGGAAGGAAAGTGGGATAATCGCCTCGACGTTTTCTTCCTGATCCCTAAATGGAGACCAAATGATATTATCTTTGGTAAAATCCACTATTCTCCACGTCAAAAAAGGCATCAATACCACCTTAAATTGCAGCCCTTTGGATTTGTGAATTGTCATGATGGGCATAGCGTCATGTCCTTCGGGAATCTTCACCGTACGTTTTTGGCTGTTTTCTTCCCACCAATTCAAAAAACCGGACAAATCTGCCCTGTTATTTGCCACATAATCATAAACGGCTTCCTTGAAGCCCGAAATATAAGCCAGCTCAGCTTTCAATGCATAGAAACCTAAAATCTCTATCAACTCCTCCGCCAATTCAAGCAAAGGCAGACGCATCAACCTGCCTTCATGCTCTGCAAATACAGTTATTTTCTCGTCCAACCAATCGGGCTTTTTGGATGCTGAAAACACCTCGTGAGAAACAGGATGTCCATTCAATGTACTCCAATAAAACCACATCGTCTGAAAAGGTACCCGATCAGCAGGGTCTGCCAGATACTGCATGGCCGCTATCAGTGCCTTGACGGTGGCGGCCTTTTCGAGGAACATAGATTCATCGGAAACCACATCAAAACTATAACCGGAATCTGGATGCTCGTTTTTATAGGCCATTAAAGCATCCGCGATCATCGCTCCCTCTTGTTTCTTGCGCACTAGAAAAGCGATGTCCTTTGGCCTGTACCCACAATCCTGCAACTTCATGATCATCTTGGGGATTTCCTCCAAGGCCAGCTCGCCATAAGTCAGCTCATCATCGCCTCCGCTTTCCTCCAAAAACTGCATTCTTACCTTCCCCTGAAAGTCCAAATCTAGTTTTCCCGTAGGCACTTTCTGCGCGACATCCGCATATGCTTTGGCCAAAATCCCTGTGGCCTGTAGGCCTGTTTCCTGCTCAAAGCTCTTCTCCAGCTGTGAAGGCAATGCATGGAAAAGACTATTGTTAAACGCCACTACCAAGGGCAAAGAACGGTAGTTGGTTCCCAGCCCTTTTACTTCTGTGCGGTGCTGGCCAATGTCTTCTTCCACCTTTTCCAACAACAATTTCATGTCCCCACCCCGCCAGCGGTAAATGGACTGTTTGACATCGCCAACGACTAAATTAGTATGCTCAAACCCAAGGGAGTTTTCTAATAAAGGACGGAAACTATCCCACTGAAAACCAGAAGTATCCTGAAATTCATCTATCAAAAAGTGCTTGTACTGATTACCTACTTTCTCATAAATAAACGGCGTATCGTTCTCCTTGGTAATTTCCTTCAAAAAATCATTGGCATCAGATATCAGCAGCAAGTTCTCTTCATCTTTGATCTCTCTCAGCTCTTCGAGCAAATTTCTGAAAATACCGTAGGCATAAAAATTCCTGTTAATGGCCTGAAAAGTCAGCCATTCCTCTCTCAGAGGGAGAAACTGACGAAGTATTTCTCCCAAACCGGCTTGGTACGCCGAAATGATTTGTTCCTTTTGCTTGCTGGACTTGGCATACCACTTTGTCTCATCATCAGGATAAGCTTTTTGCGCATCCGTCAATTCCGGAACCGGCTCTTTTTTATCGCCCAACTTCTCAAACCGCCGTGCAAAGCTCCTCCCCCCACCAGAAAAATCCGTCCATTCCAAGCCAAACTGACGCCGGATCTCATCAGCATCTTGCTGCATCTTTGCAGCCCGTTGCTGTATAGCCTGTTTTTTAGTATTCAGGTATTTTCTAAAGCCCTTCAGGTTTTCCTCATCGGCCAAAAACTCCCTGATAAAGTGCTGGTACTGCTTGAAATTCTCCGTGAAGATTTCCATGCCCAAGCTTCTAATATTACTACGAATATCCCAGGATTTCCCTTCTTGAATCTTGGTCAACGCATAATCTACCAACCATTTATGCAAATAATCATCATCAAGTACTTGCTGCACCACCCTATCTACTACCCGTTCCAGTACCGCATCTTGGTCCAAGGCCACATCAAACTTTGCCTGTAAATCAATTTCCCTGGCAAATGCCCTGACCACCTTTTGAAAAAAACTATCTATGGTAGTTACGGAAAAATTAGCATAATCATGCAAAATCGCCGTCAGCACTCTTTCTGCCTGCGATTGGAGTGCTTGTTCATCTATACCAAGACACTTCATTAACTCTTGGTCAAGAAACTCATCTGGTCTTATTTCGTCCTTTAATCGTCCCAGTACCTCCAAAATCCGATTTTTCATTTCTTGCGTGGCCTTATTGGTAAAGGTCACTGCCAGGATCCCCCTAAATGCAGTGGGGTTTGCAAGCGCCAGCTTCAGGTATTCCAAGGTCAATGTATAGGTCTTTCCCGACCCCGCTGATGATTTATATATGATAAAAGGTTTCGCTTCCATTGCTATGAATTTAGGCAAAACAAGGGGATTTTTTGGTATATAAAAAGTAATGGACACCAACTGTCACTATTTAAAGAAGTCTTTTTATCTTCACCCGCCAAAACATCAATTTCATCAGCTATGTTCTTTTACCTCGCCCAGTTTCTTACTTTCCTAGCCATGCCCCTTACTTGGGTGATGCTATCTCTGCTGGTGGGCCTGATTTGGAGAAAATACAAAAAGGCGAGAATTATTGGAGCCTTTGGATTAATACTTCTGTTTTTCTTCACCAATAAATTCCTATCCAATGCAGCCATGTATCTTTGGGAGCCCTCATTTGTCCCTATTACTCAGCTCCCTACTTATGAAGTGGGCATTGTCCTTACGGGTGTCACCAATATGGATAAAACCGCTTACGATCGTACATTTTTCGATAAGGGAGCTGACCGTGCCACCCAAGCGGTCCAGCTCTACAAAATGAATAAGATTAAGAAAATACTGATCACTGGAGGTCAAGGCCTAAATCCCACCAATGATAATACAGAAGCTCAATTACTAGCAGATTTTATGGAGATTGTGGGAGTCGCCAAAAGTGACATTATCATCGAAAACCAAGCAGTAAACACCAGACAAAATGCGCTCTTTGCCAAGGAAAAATTAATACAGGAAGGTTTTGACCCTGAGTCAACCTTCCTGCTGATTACTTCTGCCTTTCATATGAAAAGGGCCAAGGCTTGTTTTGACAAGGTCGGTATCTCCACTGACACCTTCCCTGTCGATTATTATGCTTCAGATATCAAGGTTGATTTCAAAAGCTTGGGCATTCCCACACCAGACGGATTGGTCCTTTGGCATAAGTTGTTCAAAGAATGGATAGGAATTACAGTGTATAAATTGGTAGGTTACAGCTAAACAGTGAGGTAGTAGTAGCTACTCTTTATTCGTTTACCACGTCGCAGATTTGAGACGAGGCATAGCCCTGATAATGTCACTAAGACTGATTTGTCCTAAAAGCTTTCCATTTTTGACTACTGGAAAACGCCTGATCTTTAATTCCAAAAATTGATGGGCAGCATCAAAAATCGTCACTTCTGGTTCCATCGTAATCACTTCCTTGGTCATGTGCTCACTCACCCTTCCGGCCATTCTGGGGGTATTGTTGTATTTTCCGCGAATGATCTCTTTCAGGCAGTCCACCTCCGATATGATCCCTACCAAATTTTGCTGATCATCCAACACTGGAGCTCCAGAAATCTTTTTTTGGGTCAATAATTGGATGACGTAATCAATCGTGTCATTGGGATGGAATGTAATAAGATGAGTGGTCATGTGATCCTCCACCAAAATAGGCTGGGAGGCACGGGTATCTGACTCCGCTATGCGAACACCTTGGAAACTTTTTACCATAATTATTTCGGGTTTAAGTAAATTATCAACTGTATAATATACTTTAAAAAAGTGATATTAGCAAATATATTTCATTATGACATTAAAAAATCGGTACATAATATCGATAAACCCAACTGCTTCACTAATCACTGCCGTCACACTTAACTCTTAACAGTTCAATACCTCCTCCAAATTCCAGGTGTTTTGACGTAGCAAAACGCAAAACTCCCCCCTCTTCCTCCATGGGGCCATGGCCTTCCACCACCAAATTGTCTTTAAATAGAAAGGCCACTTCACGTGTGGATATCCTCCCCTCAGAAGCGAAAGTATATTCAGCCAACAACGTGTCACCTTTCATCTCTCCATCAAATGCCCCCGAATTGGCATCTTTTTCAAAAAACCGATAGATCAATGTACCTGTCATGCGTCCCTTTCTTTTATTTTTTACATGGAGACGAACAGTATCTTTTTCATTCAAATAGGCATAACACACTTCTCCATGAGTAGAAAGTGAATCGGACAGGCCGACTTCCTCTTCGTACAACCTGTCCGATCCTTCCCCACTCCGCTGTCCGCATGCTCCCAATATCAGGGCCACCAGGGGAATAATATACGATTTAATATCTGTTAATGGCATAGCAATGGTCATTTGGCCAACACCCGCAAAAACCTGTCCACCGCTGCTTTACTGACTGACAAAATTTTATCTTGATTGGCCGGTACCGCACTCAGCTCCAAGTCATCATTCCAAAACTGGCTGTCCGAATTTCTCCATGCTTTACAACTGGCATGGATTTCTTTCAGCTGTCCTGTCGAAGAAAGCTCCTCTACCAACTCCACTTTCATACCACCTCCCGGCATGATGATGGCCCGGTCACCTGCTTTGGCCAGTAAATTCTTGATGGTTTCCATACCTTCGGCCACCGTGTTTTTACCACCGGATGTCAGCACCCTTCGAAATCCACACTCAATAACTGCCTCCAATGATTTTTCCAGGTTTCTGCTGGCATCAAAAGCCCTATGAAACGTACATGGCAACCCACTTGCTACTTCTATTAATTGTTCACAGGCACCAATATTGACTCCCCCTTGGGGTGTGAGCACGCCAAAGACGAAACCATCTGCTCCTAAGTCCTTAAGGATACGGATATCTTCCTTCATCACCTGCAGTTCATCGTTGGTATATACAAAATCCCCCCCCGTGGCCTTATCATTACGAATACGGGGATATTGACTTTTTCTTTAATATACCTAAGCGTTCCCGCCGAAGGAGTCACTCCCCCTTCCAGAAAATCAGCGCACAGTTCAAGTCGATCGATACCATACGCTGCTGCTTTGATCGCTGCCTCCACAGTGAACACCGGGGCTTCCAAAAGAACCTTTGACATCGTCTTAAAATTTACTCTTTGAATCTACCAATGCTTTACCCCCTTGATGGTGCATGGCGTAGTTAAACCCAGGATGCACCGCATAAGCACCATGCTCTCCCTCTTTGTTGATCGCCAGAAAACCGGCCTGAATACCTTCAATGCCCTTGTTTTTACGGATCAACCTCTGTACCGCCTCCTCACATGCCTCTTGGGGGCTCCTCCCCTGACGCATCAATTCAACTATCAGAAAACTACCACAAATTTTGATAATGGACTCACCAAGACCTGTCGCCGTGGCCGCACCAACTTCATTGTCCACATAAAGTCCTGCTCCGATGATCGGGCTGTCCCCTACTCGTCCGTGCATCTTATACGCTAAACCACTAGTAGTACATGACCCAGCCAAGTTGCCGTTTTGGTCGAGCCCTATCATACCTATGGTATCGTGGTTTTCAATATTAATGATCGGTTGGTATTCGGATTTCACCTTCCACTTTTCATAGGCTTTTTCGGCAGCTGGGCTCAGTTTTTCCTCCTCGATCGGAAATCCCTCCTGAATGGCAAATTGTCGTGCCCCTTCTCCAGCCAACATCACATGGGGAGTATTCTCCATCACTTTCCTGGCCAAAGAAATAGGGTGCTTCACCTGACGCACAAAACAAACAGAACCGCATGAACCATCCCCTTTCATAATGGAGGCGTCCAAGGTGACAATTCCTTCTCTATCAGGCAAGCCCTGCAAACCCACTGATAAGTTCTTCAGGTCATTTTCGGTCACCATCACCCCTTTCTCCACAGCATCTACAATACTTCCTGTTGCTCCCAAAACCTCCCAAGCCTTGTCATTGGCAGGCATTCCGTGGTTCCAGGTGGACAAGATCAGGGGTTGGTGCTTTTCCCCTTTTCTTCTTTTGGCCAATTTTCCCAAAGATCCCTGCATGGAGCCTGGTAAAATAAGTGCCGAGGACAAAAGTGTGTTTTTTAGAAATCTTCTTCTATCTGACATGTTGGTTTCTTTACTGTTCATATTACATCGAAAAATAGCTATTTTTATAGAGAAATAATACTTACTCCGAGCAAATAAACTATTTTTTCAAGTAACTAAATCGATAAACAAATAAATTTCAAGTAAGTAACAAAAAAGCACCGCCTGCTGACGGTGCTTTTTTGGGAAGGTGATCCTCCCCAGTCCGAAACATCTATTTCGTCTTTCTTACTTTATGGCCTCTATGTATTTTTGGTCATCAAAATAATCCTTGAATTCCAAGTCTGTGGCTGCTCTTCGTTTGAGATAAGGACTGCGTTGGGCAGCTTTTCTTAGGTTTTCATAAAGTCTCTCTTCATCACTGTTCTGGGCAGCTACCAATGCCAACCCATAAAAAGCATAACCGAATTCCATATTGCTCAAGGCGCTTTCTTCAAAACTAATGGCTGCTTGTCCATAATCCTCAGCCAGAAAATAGGCCAAGCCTTTATTAAATAGGTTAGTAGCGGTTTCTGGTGCCTTGTCAAGTCTCAAGGTAGCCAACTTATAATCACCTCTAATGATATCCAGTGCTCCTCTTTTTCCCTCGTTGAAGCTTTGAAACTCGGGAATGCTCTTGGCAAGGGCATTGGCTTGGGAAATTTCGAGGTAAGCAGCGCCATAATCCCCCCACATCAGGTAAGCCTGTCCCATATTATGACTGGCCTGTGCACTTTCATTGATTTCATTGGACATTCTAAAAAGCCTCATGGCTTCATTGACCTTTTGGTTTTTGTCACTGATTTTGATCATGCGGTGGGCTTGGTTCAGGTAGACCACTCCGAGATTATTATAGGCCAGTGCCGACCCGTGCTTTTTAAGCATGGCTTCATAAATGAGCTGTTTTTCCTTCAGGCCGGGATTAAATTCCGCAGCTCGTGCCAATTCTGCTTCCGTAAGTTCATCTCCACTAGCTGTACCTTTAATATACATGTTGGCCATTGCGGATATTTCAGGGTCACTTCTCCTATCCTGTGCCATCATCACCATGACTTTTGCCATCTGCATCTGACTGAATTTCTCTCTGGCAAAACGGTCATACGAATCAATCTCCTTCAGCTGTTCTACCTTCTCTTCATAGCTGTCTTCTGCATAGATCACATCAAAATAACGGTCCCGCTCCGCCATGTCTATCCCCTCAAATGTCCTTAACAGGTGCCTGAACAATAGCCAATCAGGCTCCTTTCGCTGAAGCTCTATCTCCACATCGCTTAGGGCACCTTGGTATCCCAGCTTCTTCAGCTGTGTCCTGACTTGCTGCTCTGCGACTTGGGTCCTGGTGGCTGCCAAAGAGCTGTAGTCTTTCTCGTCAGGGGAAGCCATTCCCACTATGATGATTTTCTGGATATCCTCACCCTTTTCTACCATGCTCCTCAATTGACTGATAAATGCACCATTGGAGGAGGACGGGTTGGCCTGGGCGGCATTTTTTGCGAAATAATAATTGACCTCATGGGAAGCCATATTCATAAAATCATCATCATAACTCATGTAAGCACCCACATCTGGGATATTTTCTCCAGGAACAAACTGCCCCACCCTCACCAGATTGACCGTGCTGATGATGCCATTGGCTAACGTGATATAAGGGGTGCTGAAGGTTTTTCCGGATTCCACCTCCTCCAATAGACCTTTAATTCTCAGCTCTCCACGATCCATTCCCTCCATATAGGGGAAGGACATGTTTCTAATAATCTCCACAGCCTGTCCAGCACCTGCCAGATCACTTGCATCTACGGTGATTTCCTCCAAGGGAAGTGCTCCTTCACCGTACTGGTATTCTGGCAATAAAGTGTAGGTCCTTTCTTCAGAAACCAAACCCGCAGGAATGGTGGCACGTAATTTGAACCGGACGGAATCGTTGTGCAATACTAATGGGTCTTTATCTACCGTTATGGAAGGTAGGCCAGACTTGTCAAAAAGTGATTGTGTGCTGCATGACATCCAAAACACTGAAAAGCAAACCATTAAAATCTTAAATGGATAATTCATAAACTGTTTAGGCTTGAGGTGGTTTATTAGAATATTCATTATATTTTCATTACTTTTAGACAATATTTAAAATCCGCAATGATGGAAAAACTGAAAATATTCTTTGAAGACAGAGCATTTGGCGTTTGTTCCAAACTGGGCGAAAAACTAAATTTTCCAATTGACGGCATTCGCCTGTTCTTTATCTACACATCCTTTATCACATTAGGGTCACCGATTATCATCTATGTGACCATGGCCATGCTGATGAAAGTGCGGAAATTTTTCCGCAAGAGTAACAATCCTGTGCTTTTTGATTAAAGCTCCGGATAGTTTTTCCTTCCTAACAAATAATAGGAAAGCACTACCGAATACACTTCCTTATTGGCCTTCTGGAAAGGCAATTTTAATGCCAAAGCGCTATCCCCGCTTGGCCTTCTCCGCATTTTAAAAAAATCACGGTAGGCCTTCACCACTTCCTTGGCATGTGCGGCTTTTCCAGAAAGGGCAAAATGAACCGATGCCGCCATATCAAAAAAAAACCGCAGCAGCATCACACCTATAAAACCTCCCTTGGTCATGTTCCCATAAAGCATCAATAAGTTGTTTCGAAAATTCAGGTAAGTCTTATAGGGACTTGTCCTCGCCAAAGTCCCTCCTCCCACATGGTAAACCGTAACTTGGCCGAAATACCCTAGCTTCCACCCTTTCCGGGCCATCCTCCAGCAAAGGTCTATTTCCTCCATATGGGCAAAAAAATCTGTCGTAAAACCTCCCATTTCGTGAAAAACAGCCGATCGTGTGGCAAAGCAGGCTCCTGAAGCCCAGTCCACTTGCACTTCATCATCATACTGGCCCCTGTCCTGTTCCAGCGTATCCAATATCCTCCCCTGCAATAAGGATACCCCAATCTATCAATATAGCCACCACCAGCTCCAGCATAATCAAAAAGCAATTTGTCCTGCTGGGAAAGGATTTTAGGCTGCACTGAGGCATAATCTTCATGACAATCTAACCATTGGACCAAGGCCTTATCCCACCCGGAACTGACCTCCACATCGGAGTTGAGCAGGATATAATATCGGTATTGACCTTCCAGCTTACCAAGTGCCTTATTATAACCTTCACTGTAGCCGTAGTTCTGGGAAAGGAGAATAAGTGGCACAGATGAAAAGTGCGATTTCATCAGCTTCACAGATCCATCGGTACTATGATTATCTGCTACGATCACATCAAAAAAACTATTGGTCAATACACTGGGCAGAAATTGCCGAAGCATTCCTTCCCCATTGTAATTCAGTATAACGATAACCGCTTCTTTCATGTGTTCATAAGTGATTTAATAGGGTCACATGGAACCTCACAGGAATAATACACCCCTTCTGTAATTGGCTTTTGCCATGACCGACTTCATCCAAACATGCTCCCCATGTCCATTCCTGGAATATTGGGCATCATTCCTTCAGTGGCTTTTTGCATCTCTTCCTTGATGGTCTTGTCCATGCTTTCATAAGCCTTGTTGGCAGCTGCCACGATCAGGTCTTTGAGCATATCCTTGTCTTCCGGGGTCATCAGGCTTTCATCAATGGCAATGTCCACCATCTGTCGGTGACCATTGACGATGACCTTGACCATCCCTGCCCCCGCTTCACCCTCGGCGGTAAGATGAACCAGCTCAGCCTGCTTTTCCTTGATCTTGGCCTGTGCTTCCTTCACCTTATTCATGATATTCATAAAATCAAACATAACTCTCGCTCTTTAATTGAATTCCTACTATAACTGATTTTGTACCCGGTCTCCTCGTGCCCTTCATCCAAGAAATGATGAAGATGCAATATAACCCGGAATATGCATACACCGCGCTTAATCAATCTCTGCTTACCTAACTGGCCTTGATAATGCCAATGGCCTCTTCCAAGGAATGTAGCTCTTGTGCTCCGGTCTTTAAATTCTTCAAGGCCACCTTATGCGCTGCTATTTCATTGTCTCCAATCATCATTACATAAGGGATTTGTTTCTTATCGGCATAATTGAACTGCTTCTTCACCTTGGCCACATCTGGATAAATCTCTGCCGCCAAACCTGCCTTTCTCAGACTATTAAGTATTTTCAAGCCATAATCCCTGCCCTTCTCATCAAAGTAACCGATCATCACTGATGTGGAGTGAATATCCTCTTCCGGAAACAACCCAAGCTCATCAAGAACATCATAAATCCTGTCCACACCAAAAGAGAAGCCTACTCCTGACACCCCTTCCAAACCAAATACGCCTGTAAGATTATCGTACCTTCCACCACCGCTCACAGATCCTATGGATGCGTTATTCACCTTCACTTCGAAAATAGCACCGGTATAATACGACAATCCACGGGCTAGCACAACGTCAAAAACCACATGTTCTTGGTGTTCGCCAAATGCCGCCAATAACTCAAATACTTCCTCCAACTCTGCTACTCCTTTAAGTCCTTCCTCACTATTTGCAAGAAAGTCTTTTAAGTAAGCCAATTTCTCATTGTTACTTCCACCCAATTCTATGATGGGGGCAAGCCTCTGGATCGAATGATCTTCAAAACCGCGCTGGGTCAATTCTTCCTGAACCTTCTCCCAGCCTATTTTATCCAGTTTATCGATCGCTACACAAAGCTCACTTTCTTTACCAGGCTCCCCGATTACTTCGGATATCCCAGTCAAGATTTTTCGGTTGTTGACCTTAATATCATAGTCCTTCAGCCTAAGCTCCCCAAACACCCTTCTTATCATCAGAAGGATCTCCGTTTCACAGATGAGGCTGTCCGTACCCACGACATCAGCATCACACTGATAAAACTCTCTGTATCTGCCCTTTTGAGGCCTGTCTGCACGCCAAACTGGCTGTATCTGATATCGCTTAAAAGGGAAAGTAATTTCGTTTCTGTTCATCACGACATACCGTGCAAACGGCACCGTAAGATCATACCTTAATCCTTTCTCGGAAACCTTTGGTAACACATGGGCTATTCCCTTCTCCAAATCTTCTCCAGTCACTTTTTTAAGGTAATCTCCACTATTGAGAACCTTGAACAACAGCTGGTCTCCTTCATCACCATATTTCCCAGTCAGCACGGATAGGTTTTCCATTGAGGGGGTTTCCAGCTGCTGGTATCCAAAAAGTCGGAAAGTAGCCTTAATGGTGTCTAAAATATAATTTCTTCGGGCCATTTGTGCAGGCCCAAAATCCCTGGTTCCTTTAGGTAAAGATGGTTTTTGGTTGCTCATGTATGCTGAATTTTGCCCAAAGGTAAAAAAACTGTTCGATTAAGTGAAGATTTGTCCAATACCATTGTTACAATTTCGTACTCCTTGCTCCTACTTCACCTCGGCTCAGCTGTTTTATATTGTACACAACGGCGGGTTGATCCTGAAATCAATATCATTCGGTCAAGTAAACCGCAAAAAAGATCAGACTGTAAAAGAAAGAACCGTAGCAGCTGCTACGGTTCTTTCTTTTACGGTATAGGAATTATTATATGTAATTTTTCACCATATTCTCGCTTTTTTTAGTTCCCTTCCAACTTATTACAATAATAATGCACTACGGATTCCTTCCGCCAACTTTCTTCCTAAAGATGGATCTTTTGGCGCTAAAGCTTCCGTTTCGATAGACTTCACTGATGTCTTCTCCCTAATGATTTCCCAAACATTATCCTTGGCCTCTCTTTCACTACTGGCCTCGGTATGGATCTGAAACTCCACATCATTAATCTCAATTTTTATTAGATACTTCATATCTACATTGTTTTTAAGCAGTTTTTAACAAAACAATTCAAATCACGATTACATTTTCATGTCACCTGCCACGTATTGGCGCTAATTTTCATTAAAAAATGAATAAAACGTATTTCACATTAACTTATTTGTATTTCGTAAATATAATCAAATTACTTTTAATGCAACTATTTTTTTATCTTTTGACATATCACTCCGTTTTATTATACGATAAGAAGCTGCTTATCAGATGATAGTCGATGAAATGTAGCCGATCTTAGCTTGATATCACCACATAACATATATGTAAACCAATAACATAATACCAGGTATAAATGTTCAAAATAATGAAATTGGTAAAAAATACTATCCAATCACTGTGCCAAAAAAACACCCCGTACCAACCATCTTGCTTTGATCTTAGATCACCTGTAATTTTTTATGCGTATCTCCACAGTGCCACCAGTAATCACAGCCAGAAATAGTAAATAGGTCCTCACAGAAACCATGGAAATCCCCAAAAAGCCGTATTTCATTCTGGGTGTTCTGTGCGTTCTGTGAGAAATAAAATCTACTGGCAAGAAAACGTATAATCAACGTGTTTTTTATTCTATATGGAATAATATGGGTAAATTACCCCTAGAAAATCCACGATTGAGAATACAGCACTACTTACTTCAGTTCGATTATAAAACCGTCTCCGTACAGTGATCAGAACAGGCACTGCTAGCTTGTCTGGCACCAAACAGCCTTGTCTACAGCCAAACAAGGCTTAGAATGAAGTTTGAGAGGAGATTAAATTTAACCCGGATTATGCGTTAGGAATCGTAGTGAGAGCTGAAATTGCAAGAAAATCAGTTAGTTTGGAGGTATTAGCGTAGCACCGCTACGGTTATGCCGAAAACTAAGGTGAAACGGCTGATTTTAAAGCAGTTTAAGGTCGCAACAGATAGGCTAATGCATATTCCGGGTTTAAGCTTCCAAAAAATGGCTGACGGGGATTTTTTCATAAATAGATGTAAACTTTACACAGGCTTAAAAATTATACCAAATTTAATTCGTACTTTTGCAACTTAATTAATCCTTATCATGCAGAATATTCGTAACATCGCGATTATCGCACACGTTGACCACGGCAAGACCACCTTGGTAGACAAAATTATTCACGCTTCCAAAATCTTCCGTGAAAACCAGCAATTTGAAGACCTGATCCTGGACAACAACGACCTGGAACGAGAAAGGGGCATTACGATCCTTTCCAAAAACGTGTCGGTAAGATATAAAGATATTAAAATCAACATCATCGATACACCTGGTCACGCCGACTTTGGCGGAGAAGTGGAAAGAGTGTTGAAAATGGCAGATGGTGTTTTGCTTCTTGTGGATGCCTTTGAAGGGCCTATGCCGCAAACACGTTTTGTACTGAGCAAAGCCTTGGCACTTGGACTTACCCCTATCGTGGTGGTCAACAAGGTGGACAAACCAAACTGTCGTCCTGACGAAGTACACGAGGCGGTATTTGACCTCATGTTCAACTTGGACGCTACTGAAGAGCAGCTGGACTTTGTGACCATGTACGGCTCTGCCAAAAACAACTGGATGGGCCCTGACTGGAAAGAGGAGACAGATTCCATCCTTCCGCTTTTGGACACCATCATCGAGCACATTCCTGCTCCCCAGATCCAAGAAGGCAGCACCCAAATGCAAATCACTTCCCTGGATTTTTCCAATTTCGTGGGAAGGATTGCCATTGGCCGTTTGAAGCGTGGAACGCTTAAAGAAAACACCCAGATTGCGCTTTGCAAAGCGGATGGATCCATCAAGAAAATGCGTATCAAGGAACTTCACGTATTTGAAGGACTTGGCAAAAATAAAGTAGAAGAAGTACATGCAGGCGATATCTGCGCAGTGACTGGTATCGAAGGATTTGAGATCGGCGACACCATTGCCGATGCAGAAAACCCTGAGCCGCTGCCGAGAATTGCGATCGATGAGCCTACCATGAACATGCTCTTCACGATCAACAACTCCCCTTTCTTTGGCAAGGAAGGTAAATTCGTTACTTCCAGACACTTAAGAGACCGTCTCTTCAAGGAAATGGAAAAAAACCTTGCCCTTCGGGTAGAACCTACTGACAATGAAGATAAATTCTTGGTCTATGGCCGGGGTATCCTCCACTTGTCCGTACTGATCGAAACCATGAGGCGTGAAGGCTACGAACTACAGGTGGGCCAACCTCAGGTAATCTATAAAGATATCGACGGTATCAAAAACGAACCAATCGAATCCCTTGTCGTGGATGTACCAGAAACAACCTCCGGTAAGGTAATCGAACTGGCTACCCAACGTAAGGGGGAACTCCTTGTCATGGAGCCTCGTGGAGACCTCCAACACTTGGAATTCCGCATTCCTTCCAGAGGCCTGATCGGTTTGAGAAACAATGTACTGACCGCCACCCAAGGAGAAGCAATCATGAACCACCGATATGTGGACTACGAGCCCTTCAAAGGCCCTATCCCAGGCAGGATCAACGGATCACTGATCTCTATGGAGTCTGGCCCTACCACGGGTTATGCTATTGACAAGCTTCAGGACCGAGGAACTTTCTTCGTGGATCCCGGAGAAGAAATTTATGGTGGCCAAGTAATCGGTGAACACTCCCGGGACAACGACATCGTGGTAAACGTCCAAAAGGGCAAGAAACTTACCAACATGCGTGCTTCTGGGTCTGATGACAACACCAAGATCCCACCTGCCAAAAAATTCTCTTTGGAAGAGGCCATGGAATACATCCAAAAAGATGAATACCTGGAGATCACTCCTAAGAGCATGAGGATGCGTAAAATCTACCTCGACGAAGGTGAAAGAACAAGAATGGCCAAAAAAGACGCCTAATCGCCTTAACGGTTTGAAAAACAATAAAGACTCCCTTGAAGAAATTTAAGGGAGTCTTTATTATTTAAAATTCAATCACCGCAGGCCAATAGGTATAAACCGGATGGTCTCAAATCGACAATGAATTAATTGTCATAATACAGCCAAGCGCCATCGCAGGGGGCCCAGCTTATATTGACCAATTGATGTTCCAACGAAATATGCAGCGATTCCCGCTCCACTTCATCGCTCGAACAATTGTAGGCCATGCCATCCCCTCCGGTAAAGGTCAGCACTACTACGCCTATATAACGGTCCTGCATTTCCTCCGAAACCTCTTCAATCACAAAGGTTCCAGTGGCTTCTGAGTGGAAATCCTCCGCATCCACCGTTTTGGTAAAGGTACCTTCGTTGGTAAAAGTATAAACTTCTTCTCTTTCTAGGTCATCTCCTTCCAAGGTAACATCCACCATTGAACCTACACTTTTGACCAGCCTCCAGTCGCCAGTTACAAAAGATTCCTCCGGATCAATGATGATTTCTGGTTCTGGATCGTTCTGTGTGCATGCGCCCAAAATAAATAAAAACATAAATGAGCTAAAGAATATTTTTTTCATAACAATTAAGTGGTTTTACAGCCTATACGAAAAGCATCATAAAGATGTCTCAAAAGAAACTTTTATTTTTACACTTTTATATAACGGCTTTATCCCAGCAGGGCAATGCCTAATCACTTGAGCCGGGCAATCAAACACTGACCGACAATAGACAGCCCTCAACTGCCAATGTTTTTTATTTGGTATAAATTTCCATCCGGTGGCTACGGCCTGAAAGCGGGTGGGGCTCGCTGTTCCACGACGCGAGCCAACTCCCTTTCTTAACGGCCTCCACCATCGGCTGGAAAACAGGCATACCAAGGGCCGTCATATGGAAGCGATACCTTTTTTGGCTCAGGGGGGCTTATAATTCTCGCTCAACTTGGTTACTTAAGAAAATATACCACTACATGGAATAATGATGATAATTTATCCATAAGAAACTTATTAATCGGATCCGCCTTGCAGGTATTGGGCGTTAAGAAATTAAAAAGCGGGTGGGCAAAAAGGCAGGCTTGTTTGACGAAATGCTGGCCAAAAAGAACGTTGGCTGCTAAAAAGGAGGAGTTTGCCTGCTTGAGGGAAGGTTTTAATTTTAGGCCAATAGATGCACAGCGGCGGGGTTTTTTGGTTACTTTTTTGACCTGAAGCAAAAAAGTAACAAAGGTAAAGGGATGAAAACCATCTTGGAATTTAGCAAGAAAAATAGTAGAACCAATATTTCCAGATACACACTAAACTAAACGGCATTAATTCCGGGTTAAACAGATAAAACAAAAGAGGCCATCACTCAGCTCCACATCATTGTGATGCTTTTGCTTATTAGTGATAGCCTCTCCAGTCAACTTTGAAAACTTCGTTTTATTCTCCCTGCGCTAGGGAAAATCCTCTTTCCCCATCAAATGTGTACAAGTTCTCGGTTTTGATAAAGTCAAAGCCTAGACCCTCCACCTGCTTCAGCACGTCCAGGACCTGTCCATGGGTAATCGGAGTTTGGTCAGCATTAAAGAACCTTACCCTCCAGTGATCGGAGCAGAAAGTCTCTTTCATGCCGTCAGGATATACCTTTACGCCACGATTGGTAATCAGCTGCATCTTCACTCCATCAGCATCTACCGCGCGTAGCCTGTCACCAATGACATTGGCATCACGGTCATTTTCTTTCCAGTCGATAAATACATCCAGACCGATCAGTTCTTTGTTGCACGGCTTCCTTTCGGCCAGCTTGATCGCTCCCATATTGTCATCGGCACCATCACCTTTTTTAAATTCGGCAGGAACCATTTTTTCAGGTTTTTTGCCAAGCCTGTCTATAACAGCCTGCGCAAACTCCTTCGTGCCCACCAATTGGGAAGAAACACCTTCCTGGTAAATATCACCAGTATGAATACCGTCTTCCAAGGTTTTCATCCAAGCATTGCTCACTTTTTCTGCCACTTCAGGTTGTCCGATATGTACCAACATCATGATGGCGCCATTCAGCAGTCCTGATGGGTTGGCGATGTTCTGTCCTGCGATATCAGGGGCAGAACCGTGGATCGCTTCAAACATGGCCACATCTTCCCCTACATTCGAGGAACCACCAAGTCCTACAGAGCCTGTGATCTGTGCGGCCACATCGGAGATGATATCACCGTAGAGGTTTAGCGTCACGATCACATCAAACATCTCGGGCTTGTCTGCGATCAATGCCGTACCGATATCGATGATCTTATGATCTGCTTCAATATCCGGATACTCCTTGGCTACTTCGTTAAATACTTTATGAAAAAGACCATCAGCCAACTTCATGATGTTGTCCTTGGTCATACAGGTCACTTTCTTTCTATTGTACTTTTTGGCATACTCAAAAGCGTAACGGATGATTTTTTCCGATCCAGGCCTAGAAATAAGCTTCAAGCACTGATAGACGTCATCTGTTTGACGGTGCTCGATACCAGCGTAGAGATCTTCCTCATTTTCGCGTACGATCACCATGTCCGTTTTCGGAAAATGGGTCCTGATATACGGTGAGTAGGCTTTACATGGCCTCACATTGGCATATAGTCCCAGCGTCTTTCTGGTGGTCACATTAAGGCTTTTGAAGCCTCCTCCCTGAGGTGTTGTGATGGGAGACTTTAAAAATATCTTTGTTTCTCTAAGCGAATCCCAAGCTTTTGGTTCTATCCCTGAACTGATACCTTTCAGATAAACCTGCTCGCCTATTTCGATGACTTCAGGTTCTATTTGCGCCCCTGCAGCTTCCAAAATCTCCAAGGTGGCTTTCATGATTTCTGGGCCGATACCGTCACCGTAGGCTACGGTTATTTTTCTTTTGGATGACATAAAGTATTTTATTAAAGATGTTAACGTTCAAAATATGGTACAAAAATATAAAATTTTGTCAGAGATGCCCCCTATTATAAAGCACAATTTCAGCGGACCATTAGTGCGGTATTTTCCGATCAGTAATTCTATAATCCGCTTATTGGGCAAATGTCCCATCTACCTTCATTGAGGTTTCACTTCATCGCATGTATTCCCCTCATGCAGGTAAACCCAACATCGTCACTATCAGCCATAAGCTGATAACCACATTCATTTTTACAAGGTTTGCTTTGTGTTTGCTATACCACCTCGTATATTTGAGTTTAAACATAGATTTTAGAGCATGGCTGAATCTACCAATATTCTTTCTGAAAATAAAGAGGGTATTCTTTACCTCACCATTAACCGGGAATCCAAACTCAATGCAATCAATTTTGACACGCTTGAAGAGCTGAAAAACATCTTTGATGAAGTAAGCGACAACAAATCCATCAGGGGTGTAGTTTTGACTGGTTCTGGGGAAAAGGCCTTCGTCGCCGGTGCGGACATCAGCGAGATCGCAGAGCTGAATGAGCTGAACGCCCGTAAGTTTTCGGAAAACGGACAAGAAGTCTTCAGCCTGATCGAATCCTGCCATAAACCGGTCATTGCCGTGGTCAACGGATTTGCCCTCGGTGGCGGCTGCGAACTTTCCATGGCCTGCCATATGCGCATCGCCACCAGCAACGCCAAATTCGGACAGCCAGAAGTTAACCTCGGCATTATCCCGGGATACGGAGGAACCCAACGACTGACGTTTTTGATAGGAAGGACCAAGGCCAATGAGCTGCTGATGACCGGAGATATGGTCGATGCACGTGAAGCAAAGTCCCTCGGTTTGGTAAACCATGTCACGAACACCAAGGCCGAGGCAATCGAAAAAGCAGAGGAAATCCTCCAAAAGATCATGAACAAGGCTCCATTGTCCATAGGAATGATCATTGATTGTGTAAATGCCGTCTACAGCAATGACGAAAATGGCTATCTTATCGAAGCCAACAGCTTTGCCAGATGTGTAAAATCCGAAGACTATTCCGAAGGCACTTCCGCCTTTTTGGAAAAGCGGAAACCCAATTTTAAAGGGGAATAAGCCCCTGCTTCTCCCTGCTCCATGAGTAAACTGAAACAACTTGCCGGTCAAACCGCCATTTACGGGATCAGTAGTATTCTGGGGAGGGTTATCAATTTTCTCCTTCTCCCCCTTTACATCGCTTACCTTTCGAAGGAAGACCTTGGCTCATTTACTGCCATTTATGCCTTTATCGCATTTTTTAATGTGATCTTTACCTACGGTATGGAGACCACCTTCTTTAGGTTTGCTACCGGAAAAGGCATAGATCCACAAAAAGTCTATAATAATGTCCAGTCTCTGATCCTTACCACTTCCCTGTCTTTGGGAGCATTGCTTTTCCTGAGTGCGGAGCAATTGAGCGTGTGGATGGACTACCCCGGTAAATCCCACCTGTTTCGGTGGACGGCCATGATCCTGACCATTGATGCTATCTTGGCCATTCCCTATGCCAGGCTCAGGGTAGAAAATAAGTCCCTCAAATTTGCACTGACCAAGCTGCTAAATATCCTGCTTAACGTCGGCTTCAATATCTTCTTTATCGTAGTCTGCCTACACGTGTACGAGGGTGATTACCTTGGCTTTCTCCAGCCGTTCGTTGGTAGTTTTTACCATCCTGAATGGGGGGTGGACTATATCCTGCTATCCAATCTCTTTGCCAACGCCCTGATCATTCCGGTGCTGTTCTTCATGTCGGGAAAGTTCAGCTGGCAGCTGGACAAAAGCATCCTTGGCCCTATGTGGCATTACGCCCTCCCGCTGCTGTTTATGGGCCTTGCCGGAGTGACCAATGAAGTCTTTTCACGGTTCTTGTTCGAATACGTGCTGCCCGAAAACTTCTACCCCGGCCTTACCGCCCGTGAAGCAGGAGGTATCTTCGGGGCCAACTTCAAGCTGGCCATCTTCATGAACCTGATCATCCAGGCTTTCAAGTATGCCGCAGAGCCGTTTTTCTTTTCCCAAAGTGAGGACAAAAACAGCCCACAGCTGTATGCACGTGTCATGCACTGGTTCATTATTTTCTGCAGTGTGCTGATGATACTCGTCGCCGTGAACCTGGACATCATCAGCAAGATCATCTTGGGCAATAAGGGCTACCAAGCAGGCATGGACATCGTGCCCATGCTGCTGATGGGCTACTTGATGCTGGGGGTTTATTTTAATCTCAGCATCTGGTTCAAAATCACCGACCGGACCATCTACAGCTTTTATATCACCTTTGCTGGCGCAGTAGTCACCATACTCGTGATTTTTCTGATGGTACCCCAATACGGCTATACCGGAGCTGCCATGAGCACCTTGGCCACGTATGTAGTCATGTCTGTCATGTGTTATTTCTTTGGTCAGAAGTATTACCCAATTCCCTATAAGACCACCAAGGATATTTTCTACCTGGTCATTGCCTTTGGTTTTTCCTACTTGGGGTTCTATATACGACTGGATTCCGGCATCCTTACATTCCTCGTCCACAACCTCCTTCCGTTGGTTTTTTTGGGATTGGTGGCCCTGATGGAGCGGGAAGAAATCAGCCAATTGAAAAAGAGATTGAAATAAACTCAGGTTTGATCTGGGCAAGTTGGAAAAACGGGAAACGCTGGCGATCCCAAAATTGATATTATACCTCATGTACACATTCAAGGCAGGGATAAAGACGGTAAAAAAATAAATCCAGCACCTTATGTGGCCACCAAATTTGACCACAAAACGGGCAAAGGCACTAAACCATGTAATTAGTCTTTAATCAATTATAAATGAGTAAATCATCAATACTAATTTTGTTAGTATTACTATCTATTCAGATACTTAATGCTCAAAGCCAGCAATTCTACTCCATGGATAAACTGGCATTGATTTCTCCCACCAATAAAAGTAAAGGTATAAAGTTAGGAGAGGATATCAATAAAGCCCTACAAGCTTTTGGTCAGCCTAATTCAGTGGAAGACTATCCTTTTGAGACTGATGGAGAAATGGGGAAACTATACATTTTTAAAGGGAATAAATTATTTGCCCTTCATGGCAAATTGGATTCATATCATCTATTTAACAACTCCATTTTAGTTGGTAAAATCAATGGTACTACCTTTAAAATTGGAGACATGATCAAGAGTACCAGAAAAGAAATTAAGAATGGCCCTCCAGGTGGCCCTTATCAGATCACCGTCAAAGAGTCCCATACCTTTCTAGACTTTCCTATTACAGCGGGGAAAGATACTGGCCGAAATATTACTTTCCAATATTCCTCAATATTGCCTCTCATTAATGGTAATATAAAATATGACGGAAGTGTACATCTATATTTCGACTCAACAAAAAAATTGGTATACATTGGAGCCAGCGTAGTTGACTAATATCTTGTCTATCTTGTAAAGAAGAGGTAGATATCAAATTTCCAAATGCAGATAACCTTTCGGATTAGGCCAGCCTTTTCCAGTCAGGCCTAAACTTGATAATTTCCTGTGATAAAGATTATTACAATGAAAAAACCAGTTATCATTTTTCTCTTAGTGTTTATCAGCTTCTGGGGTGTTAATGCCCAAGAACAGCCGTATTGTACTGTCGACAATATGGCCCTTATATCCCCTATCAATAAAAGTAAGGGGATCAAGCTTGGCGAAGACATAAGCAAGGCCATTACAGCATTTGGCCAACCCACTTCTGTGAAGGATTATCCTTTTGAAACTGATGGTAAAATGGGAAAACTGTATGATTTCAGAGGCAATAAACTCTACGTACTCGATGGAAAATTGGATGGTTACGAAATCATTAACAGTTCCCTACTGGTAGGCAAGATCAGTGGCATCACCTATAAAGTCGGTGACACCATCAAATCTACAAAGGAGGTGATAAAAACAGGACCTCCCGGTGGCCCTTACCAGACTACCTATAAGGACACCCATACCTTTTTTGGTTATTCGGTCACCGCAGGTAGTAGTAATTCTCAAAACCAAAGTTATTCGTACAGCATCGATCTGGTATTCAAACACGGAACCGTAACAACAGATTCGTTTGCAAGTTTGTTATTCGGTAGTAATAAAAAGCTCACATTTATAAGCACAGGCAGCTATTAAAAATAAGGCTCGGCAATCAACGTGCCGGGCCATTTCCCAATTCCTTTTGTTCGATGTACCTCAAAATCAAGCTGTAGAATGGATTTTACCAATGGACCAATCCTTGTAAAAATGAAGAGATTACTCTTATTTATAGTATTAACATTACTATTCACTCAAATGGTACATGCCCAGACCAGACAATATTATTCCAGCGATAAACTGGCCTTGGTCTCCCCTACCGACAAAAGCAAAGGCATCAAACTGGGTGAAGATATCAGTAAAGCCATTCAGGCTTTTGGTCAGCCTACTTCCGTGGAAGATTATCCCTTCGAAACGTTAGGTATGATGGGCAAGCTATATGATTTCAACGGGAACAAATTATACGTAACCGAAGGCAAACTCCATTCATACCATATTTTCAACAGCTCCATTTTGGTTGGCAAAATCAATGGTACCACCTTTAAAGTAGGGGATACCATCAAGTCCACCAGACGAGAGATCAAGAACGGCCCTCCAGGTGGCCCCTATCACATCACCTATAAGGACACCTATACTTTCCTGGATTTTCCTATTGTAAAAGAAGATGGATATTCCAGAAATCAGCATCATTACTACTACGGTGTGGTCTTCGTTTTGCATAACGGCATCAAGTATGAAGCATCCGCTCATTTGTACTTCGACTCAAATAAGAAACTGTTCTATATAAGTGCAAATCTAGCAGATTAAATAAGTTGCCCAAAAGTGCTTGAAATGAAGGATTGCCATCGATTCTATAATCCAAATCGGGTTATAGATCAATAGTTTCATTTCCAAAAAACCGAAGAAGCACTACTTCATCGGTTTTATTTAATAAAATCATTTATATCTTTGGCAGTAAAGCATTATTTCAATCATTTATATAAACTTCAAATGAACAGCATTTTTAAAAAGGGAAAGCTGGCACTTACTATCCTGACGGTAGGGATTTGTGGCACCGCTTGGGCACAGACCAATGCCCCCACTAAACAAGAAATCCACAACAGCATGCAAAAAGTGGCTGACTGGCAAATCGAAAACTTCTGGGAGGCAGGGCATGGCAGACGGGTCCACCAGCCTACCAACTGGACCAATGGAGCCTTGTACGTGGGCATGATGAAATGGGCCAACCTTTCGGATGATGAAACTTATACGGATTTTTTAGAAGGAATTGGCGAAAAAACCGAGTGGAAACTGGGTGAACGGCATGGGCTCTATCATGCTGATGAACATGCCGTAGGACAAATGTACCTGGAGCTTTACCGGAAATTTGATGATGAAAAAATGCTGGAGCCTACCCAGAAGCAAATGGAGTATATCATCTACCACCCTTCCCAAAGCTCCCTGCACTGGAAAACTCCCTACCACCAAGACCGCTGGAACTGGTGTGATGCGCTGTTCATGTCGCCGCCAGTCTGGGCAAAGCTGACCAAGATCACTGGGGAAGAAAAATACTTGGATTTTATGGTATCAGAGTTCAAGGCGACCACGGATTTCCTGTTCGATAAGAAAGAAAGCCTTTATTACCGTGACGAAAGTTTCTTCGACAAAACAGATAATGGCACCAAAATCTTTTGGTCCCGTGGCAATGGATGGGTATTTGCCGGATTGGCCAACATACTCGAAGAGCTTGAGCCGGGCACTTCCGAACACAAGTATTTTGTCAAGATCTACAAGAAAATGGCCAAACGCCTAAAAGAACTGCAAACTGCCGATGGCTATTGGGCCATGAGCCTATTGGGAGCCGAATATTACCCCACTCCCGAAACCAGCGGAACGGGATTCTTCACCTTTGGATTTGCCTGGGGCATCAATAACGGCATTTTGGACAAGGAAGATTATACACCCGTAGTTTGGAAAGGATGGAATGCCCTACAGCAATGCGTCACCGACGACGGCATGCTGGGCTATGTACAACCGATCGGTGCGGCTCCGGGGCAGGCGTGGCCAGACAAAACCGAGGTTTATGGCGTCGGCGCCTACCTGAGTGCTGGCTCGGAGGTCTATAAAATGGCCCAGTAAAATAAGTAAAAGACAAAAAGGACTTTGCCAAGCCCATCGCTTTTGACAAGGTCCTTTTCTTCATACAAGCCGTTTCAATGTTTACCCCGGTTTCAATGCCGTTTAGTTAAGGGGATTTCCTCCTTTTCATATACCTAAAAGTCCTTTTTTTGATTGACTTTGGCTGGGGAAACCTGATCATCTTGGTGGATTTTATCCTTTTCCTTTTTTCCCCCGAAAGCCTTCGGGGCAGGCTATTGATGAAAAAAGAAAGAAAAAAATCTAGGCCGGTGGTATGCCTTTTAAAATGGAACATGGGTTTACCCTGCGACCGAGATCCGTCACCCATTTTAATTTCCACCCGATGGCTACGACCTAAAAGTGAGTGGGTCTCGCTGTTCCACGACGCGAGCCAACTCACTTTCTTAACGGCCTCCACCATCGGCTGGAAAACAGGCATACCAAGGGCCGTAATAAGGAAGCGATACCTTTTTTGGCTCAGGGGGGCTTATAGTTCTCGCTCAACTTGGTTACTTAAGAAAATATACCACTACATCGAATAATGATGATAATTTATCCATAAGAAACTTATTAATCGGATCCGCCTTGCAGGTATTGGGCGTTAAGAAATTAAAAAGCGGATGGGCAAAAAGGCAGGCTTGTTTGACGAAATGCTGCCCAAGGAAAAAATATAGAACCCATATTTTCCAGATACACACTAACTAAACGGCATTGAACCCGATTTATGCATTAAATCTGCAAACATTGGTTTACAGACCATTTTAAAGATGTGTACCATGGGTGCTGCCCATGGGGCTATAGATGTCACGCCCTTTCAGGGCTTTCTTTTATACTACTTGACTTGCCTGTTTAAGAAGAAAGTCAGCACCAATCTTAATCATCTGCGCCACCTGCCTCGCCGAGGTCAATCAGCGTTCTATCCAAACCGTCCCAAATCCTCCACCTTTTCCGCTGGCCCCGTAAAAACCCTGTGCCATTACAAACCTGTTCCGCTACAAAAAGACAAGCCCCGACAAACCGTTGTAGGCATCAAGGAAACTGGACATACCAGCTGCACTTTCATTGCTATTTTTCACCATCACGTTCCTTCAAATAAAAATAACCCCCTATCTTTGACCCAAATAAACATCAAAAAAAAATTCAACCATGCAGGTCAACGTCATCAACCAATCCAAGCATCCACTTCCCGAATACCAAACGGACCTTTCTGCAGGCCTGGATCTAAGGGCCAATTTAACGGAACCGATCACCTTGGAGCCGCTGGAAAGGACCTTGGTAGGCACAGGCTTGTTCATGGAACTACCTGCAGGCCATGAAGCCCAGATTAGACCTAGGAGTGGTCTGGCCTATAAGCATGGCATTACCGTCCTCAACTCCCCGGGAACGATAGATGCGGATTATAGGGGAGAAATAAAGGTGCTCTTGGTAAATCTGTCCAAGGAACCTTTCGAAATCAACAATGGTGAACGTATCGCCCAAATGGTGGTGGCACGCCACGAACAAATCCAATGGAAAGAGGCTACAGAAGTATCCGAAACCCAAAGAGGAGCAGGAGGTTTTGGCAGTACAGGGCAATCCTGAAAAGTCAATTTTCCAAAAATGGTTTTTGGTGATTGAACTAAAAAGACTTTAATTTTGTACGTTTTTTCAGGTGAATAACACTTATCTACCTGATCATTTTACCAGTCCGGAATCAAGCATGCGATTTTATACCCTTAAGCAACACCTACTCTTAATGGCATTGATAATGCCGCTGATGTTTCTTGGCTTAACGGCCAATGCACAAATCAACCTATTTAAAAGTGCAAAAAAGCAGCAAAAAGAAGAGGACAAAGCCGCCCGGCTGTTTATTGAAGGAGAGAAGCACATGATGCTGGAAGATTATGAAAAGGCCTATTTTTATTTTGACAAGGCACATGACCTGACCCCAGAATCTGGGGCGGTAAATTTCAAGATGGCTGAAATACTGGCGCGCGCCAATCAAAACGAAAAAGCACTCGAACATGGCCAAAAAGCCATTGAAGCTGACCCAGAAAACAAGTATTACCACCTGCTAATTGCCGAAGTCTATACCCAACAAAACCAACCGAAAAAAGCGGCGGAAATCCTCAAGACCCTCATCGAGCGTTCTGATGACAACCAACAATACATTCTCGAACTGGCCTCACTTTATCTTTCCACCCAGCAGTTTGAAAAGGCGTTGGAGGCCTTGGACGAAGCCGAAGAATATTATGGCGTAATCGAACAGCTTTCCGTTCAAAAACAGCGCATATATCTTAAGCAAAACAACTTGGAAGCGGCCATAAAAGAGGGAGAAAAACTAATTGAGGCCAACCCTGGAAACTCCCGCTATGTGCTAGCATTGGTGGAGATGCTCTTTAACAACAACCGTACCGACCAAGCCCTAAGCATGGTGAATGCGTCATTAGAGGACTACCCAAACCAACCCAACTTGCACCTGGCCGCTTACACACTTTATAAAAAGCAAGAGCAATTCACTTCCGCACAGGAACACCTCTTCACCGCCTTCCAAAGCCCAGACTTAGAGGGAGAGGTAAAGGCGCAGACCTTTGGAGACATCATCCAAAAAGACCTAAAAACCACTGAACGTGAAAGTCTCTTGGACAGTTTGCAAACATTGATGGTCAAGACCAGCCCCAAGAGTGCTCCGGTGTTTACCATCATGGGGGACCGAGCCATGCAAAACCAACAGCCAATAAAGGCACTGGAATACTACCAACAATCCATTGCACTCAATCCCCAGGACGCCAAAGTCCTACAAGGAGTCATCAGTCTGATGTTTGAACAGGGCAAGGATTTTGAAGAGATAGAAGAATACACCGTAATAGCCACAGAGGAATTCCCCAAAAAGCCTGAATTTTGGTTTTTTGACGGCACCGCCAAGCTGGCGCTTAAAAAACATGAGGCCGCCGAATCCTCCTTAACGCAGAGTCTAGACCTCAATGAAGGCGCCAATAAGCAACTTGACCTGATGGTACTTGGCCAATTAGGCGACACCTACCATGCCTTGGACAAGGACGAAAAGGCTTTCGATGCATATGATAAAGTATTGGAGATTTCTCCAGAAGATGAGCATGTACTGAACAATTACGCTTATTTTTTGTCGTTGGAAAAAAAGGACTTGGACAAAGCCCTGGATATGTCTTCCAAGCTAGTAAGAAGGTTCCCCGACAATGCAACCTACCTGGACACGCACGCTTGGGTACTTTTCCAAAACAAAGACTATCAGAATGCAGAGAAATACATGAAAAAGGCCCTTGACATAGAGGAAAGCCCCAGCGGAGTCATGCTGGAGCACTACGGTGATATCCTGTTCCATATGGGCAATCAAAAAGAAGCGGTAAACTATTGGCAAAAGGCCGTAGGAAAAAGTGATGTTTCCGATGTACTGGACAAAAAAATAAAGGACAAAAAATACTATGAATAAACACTTTTTGCTGAGTTTATTTGCGGCCATTTTGCTTTTGGCAGGCTGTGCCAAAAAGACGCGGGTCTATTCTTCTGACGAGACCATGAAGGAGTTTACCCCCTCCTATTTTGACTATAGTTACCTTAGTGCCAAAGCACGTGTGGTCATGGAGGAAGAAAGCGGCAAAACCACCCGCGGCACACTTAACCTCCGGGCAAAGAGGGATAGCGTCATTTGGTTCAGCATCAGTCCAGGACTGGGCATAGAAGCAGCCAGAGGAATCATCACCCGTGAGGACATCAAGGTCATGGACCGGATCAATAATAAGGACATTAACCTTACCTTTGACCAGTTCCAAAACACTTATGGCCTTAAACTTTCATTGGATTTGTTCCAAAACGTACTCTTTGCCAATATCCCATACGGTGTCAGCTATCGGGACCGTTTGATCAGGGTAGGAAAAACCTTCGAGCTTACCCAGCGAAGAGATGGCATTACCTATGAATCAGTGGTAGGTGTCCAGCATGGAAAGGTCAATGAACTTACCACTTCTGCCAGGTTTCATAAAGGCAAGCTATCTGCCAGCTACCCAGAGTTCGAAGATTTGGATGGCCAGCCTTATGCCTATAAGATCCTTTTGCGGATATTGATGGAAAACGAATCCTCCGACCTCCAATCTACTGTGGTCAATCTGGAATTCAATAAGGTAGAGATCCAGGACTCCCCACTCTCATTCCCTTATAACTTTTGATCTATGAAGTACTTTCTGGCGCTAGTTTTTCTGTTTTCACTCACTTGGGCTGTAGCTCCTGACCAGCACGCTCTTTTGGCACAGACATCCAAAACCCGTACTGAACTGGAGAAAGAAAAAGCAGCAGTTCTCCAACGGTTAAAGGAATTCGATGAGATACTGAAAAAAACATCCGCCAGAAAGAAAAATACCATCAGTGAACTTAATGTGGTCAGCAAACAATTGCAGACCCGTGTCAGTTATATCCAGACCCTCAACAACGAAGTAGCCCTCCTCAATAAGGAAATCAAGGAAACGGATAACCTGATCATCTCCCTGGAGGAGGACCTGACTACATTAAAGGAAGAATATGCCCACATGGTCTATGTCTCAGCCAAGCTGAACAGTGGCGTGACCATATTGACCTTTATTTTCAGCTCTTCTACTTTCAAGCAGCTCTACATGCGCCTCAGGTACCTCAAGCAATATAGTGACGCCAGAGAAAAACAGGTAGAACAGATCGAGAAAGTAAGTGCTGACCTCCAACAACAGCAGACCAAACTGGAAAAGCAAAAATCCGACAAGCAAGCTGCACTGCAAGAAGAACAAAGCCAGAAAAAAGAACTGGACCAACTCAAGCAAGAACAGCAATCCATCGTCAACACCTTGACCAATAAAGAAGAGGAAATCCGAAAGGACATTGCCGAGACCAAAAAGCAGCAAGAAGAGCTGAACCGACTGATTCGTAAAGTCATAGAAGAGGAAATCAAGCGCGCAGAAGCCGAAGCAAAAAAAGCCAACACCAAAACCACCAAAACGTCGGGGAGCAGCATGCCGATGACTCCAGAGGCAGCTGCATTATCCAGCTCCTTTTCCAGCAATCGCGGCAAATTACCGTGGCCAGTAGCCAGCGGGTTTGTGTCAGAAGCCTATGGCGACCACCCTCACCCTACGCTAAAAGGTATCATGATCACCAATGACGGTGTGGATATCCAGACCAACCCCAGTGAAAATGTCCGTGCGGTATTTGACGGAGTAGTGACCAAAATCTCTACCATCCCAGGCATGGGTGGCACCATCATCATCCGCCATGGTGAATATTATACCATGTATAGTCGACTTAAGACCATTACTGTAAAATCCGGACAAAATGTCAATGCAAATGATATAATTGGGGAAGTAGCGACGAGCAGTGACGGGGTATCAGAAGTCCACTTCCAAACATGGAAAGGACTCCAAAAGATGAATCCATCCATTTGGCTGGTAGGAAAGTAAGCAGCGTACCGGCTAGGGAGTATCTCGCTAGGTGGTATGATAAAGATATGAGGTAATTAATACCCCAATAACTGCCTCCCGCCCTGTAATTCATCCCTCACTGTAAGTATATATCCTAGAATATGAGTATCTTTACAAAAAAGATATTGAAAAAAACAAGAACTGTGTACGATTCCTTTGTGTTAGTAAGACACAGTTATATCTTTGTACCGATTTAAAACTTAAATACGCTTATCATGACTACATTGGGTTTCATTCAGAATATAGGGGGAGGTTCCTTGGTTGTTATCATCTTGGTTGTCATCCTTCTATTCGGAGCAAAACGAATCCCTGAGCTGGCTCGCGGGCTGGGCAGAGGCATCAAAGAATTCAAGGATGCCACCAAAGAGATTCAAGATGATATCGAAGATGGCATCAAGGGAGACAGTAAAAAGAAAAGTTAAAAAAGTAACTACCATTGGAAAAATTCCATTCTTTCGACGACATAAAACGTTCGCTTGACCACAAGGAAACAGACTGTAAAGCGATCGTCAATTACTATCTCAAGAACATCAAAACGAAGGCGCATCTCAACGCCTTCGTTGAAGTTTATGAGCAATCCGCTTTGGAGCAAGCTGATAAAGTGGATCAAAAAATACAGGCAGGCAATGCTGGTAAACTTGCCGGTATGGTCATCGGCATCAAAGATGTCCTATGCTATGCTGATCATACGGTCAATGCATCCAGTAAAATCCTAGAAGGGTTCCAATCCCAATTCACTGCTACCGCCGTCCAAAAACTCATCGACGAAGACGCCATCATTATCGGACGTCTCAACTGTGATGAGTTCGGCATGGGATCATCCAATGAAAATACCGTTCACGGAAAAGTGCTCAATGCCCTGGACGAAGAGCGGGTACCCGGTGGATCATCAGGTGGATCAGCCGTGGCCGTACAGGCCAATCTGTGCACCACCTCCTTGGGCACGGACACAGGAGGTTCGGTGAGACAGCCCGCTGCATTTACGGGGCTAGTTGGCATCAAGCCTACTTATTCCAGGGTATCTCGTTTCGGCCTGATAGCCTATGCATCTTCCTTTGACACCATTGGTGTGTTTTCTACCAACGTGAAGGACAATGCGCTGGTACTGGAAGTGATCGCCGGCCAAGACGAGAACGACAGTACCGTTTCGAGAAAGGCTGTCCCCCAGTACACCCAACAGCTGGAGCTGGACAGACCAGTGAAAGTGGCCTACCTAAAAGAGACCATCGAATCGGAAGCGCTACAGCCCGCCATCAAGGAACATACTCTTGATATCCTCCAAAAACTCAAGGAAGAAGGGCACCAAGTGGAAGAAGTAGATTTCCCTTTACTTGAATATGTCCTTCCTACTTATTATATTCTGACCACTGCCGAGGCAAGTTCAAACCTCTCGCGATTCGATGGCGTAAAATATGGTTACCGTACCCCAAACGCCCACAATCTCGAGAGCATGTACAAACTCACCCGCTCGGAAGGTTTTGGGGAAGAAGTAAAAAGAAGGATCATGTTGGGCACCTTTGTTTTGAGTGCCAGTTACTATGATGCCTATTTTACCAAAGCCCAAAAAGTAAGGCGACTGATCAAAGAGTTTACGGAGAACTTGTTGGACAATTATGATTATATTGTCTTACCAACTACGCCTTCTACAGCGTTTAAGTTTGGAGAGCACAGTGATGATCCTGTGGCCATGTACTTGGAAGACCTGTACACCGTACAAGCGTCAGTTTCAGGGGTTCCAGCTATTTCTATTCCCAATGGGAAAGACGAAAATGGCCTCCCTATTGGCTTACAGGTAATCGCCAATTCCTTTAAGGAGGAAGCGCTATATGCCTTTGCCGATTATATAATGAAGATCAAGAAATAAAACTATATCCTGTCATGAGCAACTGGAAATTACTTACACTCTTATCACCGATGATACTCTGTGTGGCAATCGCCAGTGCCCAAAATCAGGAAGAAAATGGTTTCATAGCAGGCGAAGAAGAACTTGTCCATCCCACTTATCATTATGAGTATATACCCGACTTTACTTATGATCAAGTAAACGAAAGGGTAGACAAGATGGACACAGGAATGCCATTCGAGCTAAATGAAACCATTTTTGCTTTTATCAATTACTTTACGGTCAGAAACCGGGAATATTCCAAGATGACCTTGGCCAGAAAAGAGATTTATTTCCCACTTTTCGAAAAGGAGCTTAAGGAACATGGAATGCCCGAGGAGATCAAGTACTTGGCCATCGTAGAATCCGGCCTCAATCCCAAGGCCAAATCCCGAGTTGGAGCCATGGGGCTGTGGCAGTTTATGCCTGCTACCGGAAGGGTCTACGACCTACATGTCACCAGAGACATCGATGACCGTATGGATCCAGAACTGGCCACAGAGGCTGCATGTCGCTATCTCAAATCCCTATATCGAATGTTTGATGACTGGGAACTTGCGCTGGCAGCCTATAACTGCGGGCCAGGAAATGTAAGGAAGGCCATCAGGCGATCAGGAGGTAAACGCACCTTTTGGGGAATTTATAATTGGCTCCCTAGGGAAACAAGGAGCTATATTCCGCAATTTCAAGCTATCATTTATGTATTTAATCATGCAGATGACCATAACTTGATATTGGAAGATGGTACTTTCCCTATAGCCCATGAAAAGGTGAAGTTTGACCAAGAACTCGATTTGGAAAAACTGGCAGACATCAGTGGAACCTGTCTGGAAGAACTGGAGTTCTTAAACCCAGCTATCCAACATAGTAAAATCCCCGCAAACTCTGGACACTACGCTCTTCGTGTACCCAAGGCCAAGGCAGATTACATCGCCGCCAATGTTCATTGGATGATGGATAGTATCCATCTCCAAGAAGAGCGACTACTGGCGAGACAAGAAGAAAACAAACCAGCAAAAAAGGAACCGGAAAAACTGATATACAAAGTCAGAAGAGGAGACGCACTAGGTAAAATTGCCAGGATGTACGGCACCACTGTTTCAGAACTGAAAGCTTGGAATGGACTGTATAACAACCACATAAAAATAGGCCAACACTTGACCATTTATCAAGATAGTGATGCCTTCACCCGAAACCTCGCAGCAGACAATAAAAGCAAACAAGACGCCACTTTCGTAAAAGGAACACCCAAAACCTACGTGGTACAACCAGGAGACTCCCTTTGGCTCATTGCCAATAAGCTCGAAGGTGTAACCATCGAAAAAATCAAGCGCCTCAATAAACTCAGCAATAACAAGATCAAACCTGGCCAGAAGCTAATAATTGGCTAACAATTAACAACTAAAAAATTAGTAGATTGTTTCTTTTCGCCGTTCATTTTTATAAATTGTAGACGGTAATCAATAAATCCACATACAATGAATAAGAGAAAAAGTTTAATACTGGCCCTGTTGATCTTTACGGCTGGTCTTGTTATCAGCTGTACAGAAGGAGAAGACGGCGATAATTCCAATAAACCCCGAGCAAGGGGAGCAAGTGGTGAAATACTACTGGTCATAGATTCTTTAAAATACAAAGGGCCTGTAGGTGATGCCCTAAAAGGGATATTTGAAGAAGACATCAAAGGACTCGTCAGGGAGGAGACCCTCTTTGACATGAGAAAGGTAGATCCACGGTCCATGACAAGAATCCTGAAAATGGCTTATAACATCGTCTATGTGACCACATTCGATGACAAAAAGCCAGGTAGCCGTATGATCAGTAACCAGTTTAGTCCCCAATCCAAGGAAAAGGCAGCAGCTGATCCCTCGCTCTTTATGTTAAGGAATGAAGACGAATTTGCCAGAGGGCAGGAAGTAGTCTACCTTTTTGGCAACAACGAAGAAGACCTCATCAATAATCTCCGTAAGAACAAAGAAAAGCTTCAGAATCTCTTTGAAGTAAGAGAAAGAAATCGACTTGGAGAGGTCATCCTTAGCCGTACCAACGGTGCTGTGCAAACAAAAGGTGAGGAAATATTGGGTCTTGATCTCACAGTCCCGGCCTCTTACCAGTTTGTAAAAGAAGAAGAAAATTTTCTGTGGGCCAGGCAACCCACACCTACCACAAAACGAGCAGATATTAGTTTGATTTTTTATCAGACAGACTACACCTCCGAAGAGCAGGTCTTTCCCGAAAACCTCATTGCATTTAGGGATCAAATACTAAAAACACGTGTATTTGGTGATCCGGAAAAGCCCAACTCCTATTTGGAGACAGAGAAACAAATTGTTCCTTCCTTCAGGAATATGGAAATTGACGGGCATTATGCGATAGAAATGCGCGGACAATGGAAGACCCACACCATAAGTATGGGCGGATCTTTTGTATCCTACGCCGTGGTAGACGAAGCCAAAGGAAAACTTTATTACCTGGAAGGATTTTTATATTACCCCAGCGAAACCCATAAAAAGGCCCTTAGGGAAATAGAAGCAATATTGATGGCTACAAAATTCCCTGAAGCCCCCAAAACTAAATCCAAATTATAGCTGAACAATGGCGATTAAAATCAGAAAAGAAGATGCTTTGGGCTATCATTCCCAAGGTAGCCCCGGAAAAATCGAGGTCGTACCCACCAAACCACTTTCCAGCCAGCTGGATTTGGCTTTGGCCTATTCCCCAGGAGTGGCTGAACCCTGTTTGGAAATCGCCGAGAAAAAAGAAAATGTCTATAAGTACACTGCGAAGGGCAATCTCGTAGCTGTTATATCCAACGGCACGGCTGTCTTGGGACTAGGGGACATTGGTCCCGAAGCAGGAAAGCCCGTTATGGAAGGAAAAGGCGTACTTTTCAAAAAATTTGCCGGGATTGATGTCTTTGACATTGAGATAGACGAAAAAGACCCCAAGAAGCTTATCCAGATCATCAAATCATTGGAGCCCACTTTTGGAGGGATAAACCTAGAGGACATCAAAGCTCCTGAATGTTTTGAAATCGAACAAAGGCTAAAGGAGCAAATGCACATTCCTGTAATGCATGATGACCAACATGGTACTGCCATCATTTCTGGTGCAGCCCTGCTCAATGCCTTGGAAATAGTCGGAAAAAAAATAGAAGATATTCGATTGGTCGTATGCGGTGCCGGCGCTGCGGCGGTTTCCTGTACGCGGTTTTACATGACATTAGGTGTCAAAAAGGAAAACCTGGTAATGGCCGATATCAAAGGAGTCATCCGTACCGACCGTCCTGATCTGGATGATATCGGGCGAGAGTTTGCCTATGAAGGCGATGACCTCCAGACCCTTACAGATGCGATGAAAGGTGCCGACGTTTTCTTGGGACTTTCAGCGGGGAACGTGGTCTCTCCAGAGAACATCAAGTCCATGGCAGATAACCCGATTGTGTTTGCCCTGGCCAATCCCCATCCCGAGATTGACTATGACTTGGCGACCTCCGTTAGAGAAGACCTCATCATGGCTACGGGCAGATCCGACTTTCCTAATCAGGTGAATAATGTCCTTGGATTTCCTTATATTTTCAGAGGGGCCTTGGACGTCAGGGCAACAGCCATCAATGAAGAGATGAAGCTGGCTACCGCCCATGCGATCGCCAAATTGGCCAAAGAACCTGTTCCTGAGATTGTCAACAAAGCCTATGGAGATGACCAATTGGGATTTGGGAGAAACTACCTGATCCCCAAACCGTTGGACCCCAGGCTTATTACCACCATCGCTCCGGCAGTTGCGAAGACGGCCATGGATACTGGTGTGGCCCAGACTGCGATTACCGACTGGGAAACCTATGAGCTAGAACTTCAGGAGAGAATCGGAATAGACCAACGTCTGATGTCCAGGGTCATTGCCCGCGCCAAAAAGAACCCTAAGCGGGTGGTTTTTGCAGAAGCAGATAACACCAAGATCCTTAAAGCTGCCCAGCTGATCAACGATGAAAAAATCGGTGAGCCCATATTGCTCGGCAACAAAGAGGTCATCCTAAACCTGATCGAGGAGCATTCCCTTGACCTCAGTAATGTACAGATCATCGACCCTTATGAAGAGCCCAAACGCCTAGAAGAGTTTGGAAACCTACTCTATAAAAAACGTCAACGAAAGGGATTAACCCCCTTCGAAGCTCAAAAGCTAATGCGGGACCGCACCTATTTCGGAGCCATGATGGTGGAGACAGGTGAAGCTGACGCACTGATTTCAGGACTGACCAAAGATTACCCCAAGACGATCCTTCCAGCCCTACATGTCATAGGCGTCAAAAAGGATGTAAACAGAGTGGCAGGCATGTACATCATGAACTCGGACAAGGGTCCCTACTTCTTCGCAGACACCACGGTCAACGTGGACCCTACGGCAGATCAAATGGTAGAAATCATCGGATTAACGGCCGATGCCGTGAAGTTTTTTGACTTGGAACCAAAAATAGCTGTTCTCTCCTACTCTAACTTTGGATCTGCCAAGGGAAATACTCCTACAAAAACAGCCTTGGCCACTGCCAAAGCCAAAGAGAAGTTCCCGGACCTGATCATTGAAGGAGAAATGCAAGCTAACGTGGCCATCAATGAAACGATCCAAAAGGAAAATTATCCTTTCAGTGCATTGGCCAATAAAAAAGCGAATACATTGATCTTCCCTAACCTCAGTTCGGGGAATATTGCCTACAAACTGTTGGCAGAAATCGGCAATTCCGAAGCTATCGGGCCTGTATTACTTGGGATGAACAAGCCCGTGCATATTCTTCAGCTAGGCAGTTCTATCCGTGAAATCATTAATATGGTAGCCATTGCAGTAGTGGATGCCCAAAGTCACGATAATATATGATTGATTATTTAAAGGGGCAACTCGTTTTCAAGGACCCCACTTTTGTCATTATTGATATTCAAGGAGTTGGCTATCATGTCAAGGTATCTTTGAATACCTATTCGCAGATCAAGGATGAGGAGCATATCAAGCTCCTCACCCACCTGCACATTAAAGAAGATGCCCACACGCTCTATGGATTTAAGGAAGAAATGGAAAAGAGGCTATTTCTCTTGTTAATTTCCATCTCAGGGGTTGGTCCCAATACCGGTCTCATGATCCTTTCGTCCCTTTCAGGAGGAGAGTTGGAATCGGCTATCGCACAAGAAGACTACAAGACCATACAAAGGGTAAAAGGTGTAGGTGCCAAGACTGCGCAGCGCATTGTCTTGGAGCTGAAAGACAAGATCAGTAAAGATCACCCTCAAGGTGCTGCTGCAGGCTCGGGCGGCTTTATCCAACAAAACAGCTACCTCAAGGCAGAAGCCCTACAAGCCTTGATTACCTTAGGATTTTCAAAAGCTGTTGCAGAAAAAAATATTAATGCTGTTTTGAAAAAAAGCGGCTCAGAAATTTCATTGGAAGAATTAATTAAGGCATCTTTGAGGTCAACCTAACTGTTAGTAAGTTTGGCTATTATTGGATCATATTTTTTAAAAGGCAGTATCTACCAAAAAAACTTTTCAGCAACGATCATCCTGTTGTTGACGATTGTTCTTTTGTCCGGTTGGGAAGCTGCCCAAGCACAAAACGTTTCTTCTGACACCATACCCAATAAATTGGATACGTTGGAAGAACGAAGGGCTTTGCCGTCTTTTTTATTGTGGGACAATTACCGTACCAACCCACTCTACCCAAGACAAACACCTCAGGACTACAGGAGTTCGCCCTTCTACCGCCAAGCGCCACAACAGCAGCAGGTGGATATAGAATTGGACTCGACATTACAATACCGAGTATACGACCAACTGGATTCTTCAGAAGTCGCGCCAGGTTATACATTTGATTTCGAAGAATTTTCAAAAATACAAGAGCTGCGGATGCGTCAGCAGTATTGGCGAGACCGATCCAAAGGCATGTATGGCGAGAGTGCCGTGAGTGGACGGGGGCTTATACCTCCTATCACCATGAGTCCCACCTTTGACAGGCTCTTTGGAGGGAGCGAAATCAATATCGTCCCTACCGGCTATATCAATCTTGACTTTGGGGGAATATTCAGACGGATAGACAATCCCTCTATTCCGATCCGACAACAACGCAACGGAGGCTTCAACTTTGATCAGCAGATCCAACTGAGTGTCAGCGGTAACCTTGGCCAAAAAATGCAGATCAATGCCAACTTCGACAGCAATAATTCCTTTGACTTCCAAAACCAGCTGAAGGTTGAATACAAAGGGTTTGAGGAAGACATTATCAAAAGTGTCGAAATAGGTAACGTCAGCATGCCGGTCCAAAACAGCCTGATCCAAGGGTCTCAAAATCTGTTTGGTGTCAAGACACAACTTCAATTTGGCAAGTTATTCATGACGGCAGTTGCCTCCACACAGCGTGGCCAGCGTGATGAAATTATCATCGAGGGTGATGGACAAGGAAGGCCCTTCGAGCTAAGGGCTTCTGACTATGATGACAACAGACACTTCTTTCTGGCGCACTTCTTCCGAGATAATTATGAGCGATGGCTTCGTGGACTTCCTCAGATTCTGTCCGGTGTCAATGTGACACGTGTAGAAGTCTATATCATGAACAGGGCAAATAATACAGAAACCCTACGGAACTTCACAGCCTTCATGGACTTGGGAGAAGGCGAACGCATCTACCGTCCCAACAACCCCAATATCGGCACAGGAACACCTGGAAGCCCTGCTTCGAATGGTGCCAATGAGCTCTTCTCCAACCTTACAGCGAACCCCAACTTCAGACCATACGACCAAGCTTCCAACCAGATTGAAAGTGGCTTGGGACTGGTCAAGGGGACAGATTTTGTCCAAGTCAATGGAGCTAGGAAATTGGCTGACAATGAATATACCTTTCATAAGGAGCTCGGCTACCTTAGCCTTAACCGAAAAATCCTGAACGACGAAATCGTAGCAGTCTCTTTTGAGTACACCTATAATGGCCAAGCCTACAAAGTCGGTGAGATGTCAGAAGATTACCAAAACAGGCCAGAATCCGATGTCCTATTCCTAAAGCTCCTTCGCCCGGCACGCATCAATACAAATGTGCCTTCGTGGGATTTGATGATGAAAAACATCTATAGCTTCAATGCCAATCAAATCCAAGAGAAAGGTTTTCAACTACAGGTCATATACCGGGATGATCGAACTGGTCTGGATAACCCCAGCCTACTGGAAGGCGAACAGGTCAAAGATGTCCCATTGGTACGGTTAATGGGTTTGGACAACCTCAATCCACAAAATGACCCTGCACCAGACGGGAATTTCGACTTCGTTCCGGGCTTGACAATTTTGCCCGAAAAGGGCATGCTTATCTTCCCTAAACTGGAGCCTTTTGGACAGACATTGGCTGACAACTTCTTGCCCAACGAAGAAAGTCTAAAGAATAAATTCGTCTATGACACGCTGTATCGTACCACCAAGGCTGATGCCGAATTGGTAACCCGCTTGAACAAATACTATATCAAAGGTAGCCTGACTGCTGGTTCATCTTCTGAGATCATGCTCCCTGGCCTAAATATCTCCGAAGGATCCGTCATTGTCAATGCAGGCAATATCCCATTGACCGAAGGAGTAGACTATACGGTTGATTATAATATCGGCAGGGTAGTCATCATCAACGAAGGCATTTTAGCCTCCGGCAAAAGGATCTCCATCAGTTTTGAAAAAGCAGACTTGGTTTCTTTCCAGACCAGAAGCCTGTTGGGAACACGGTTTGATTATATTTTCAATGACAACCTGACCCTTGGCGGTACTTTTCTATACCTGAACGAACGTCCTAATATCACTAGGATCAGCACTGGCAGTGAAACGATCAAAAACAGTCTTTGGGGACTAGACCTGAACTACAGCGAAAAGTCCAGGTGGTTAACGAAGCTAGCCGATGCCCTGCCCTTTACAGACACCAAAGAGGAATCCTTGGTGACATTCAGTGGTGAATTTGCCCATTTGATTCCCGGTACTTCCAACAAGGTGGATGGTGAAGGTGCTTCATATATTGACGATTTTGAGACAGCTGTAACTCCCTTTAACCTGGGAGGATCCCCTCAAAGCTGGAAACTATCCTCCACCCCACGGACGGATGACAACCGCTTCGACCTCAGTATGCAAACAGAAGACCAGCTAGGCAACGCTTACAGAAGGGCACGCCTGGCTTGGTACAATATTGACAATGTCTTTTACAGACAAGGAGGTCAGGGCGTACCAGAAAACATCACCGATGAAGACCGGGAAAACCATTATGTACGAAGTGTCACACCACAAGAAATCTTTCAGCAAAGGGACCAAGATGCCATAGTCTTACCTGAACCATTATTTGAACTGGCCTATTATCCTTCTGAAAGAGGCATGTACAATTACAACCCTAACCTGACCAATGAAGGGCTTCTCCCCAGTCCAGAGGAAAATTATGGTGGTATTTCCAAGGTGATCACTTCCGATGTGGACTTTGACCGTACCAATATAGAGTACATAGAATTTTGGATGATGGATCCATTCATCTCAGGTGAGAATGGACGAGTGCTGGATGGTGTATTCAATGAAAACAACACCACAGGCGGTAAACTGGTCTTTAATCTGGGGGAAATTTCCGAAGATGTTATGAAAGATGGTCGTCAGGCATTCGAAAACGGCCTCCCTACCAATGGCGACCCTTCCGAAACCACAGAAAACGAATGGGGTCGGGTTACCAACCAACAGTACTTGACACCGGGATTTGACAATTCTCCAGAATCCAGGGCTTTTCAGGATGTCGGTTTAGACGGACTGAACAGTGAGCAGGAAGTGGACTATTTCCAGGATCGTTTTCTCAGCAGATTAAATATAAGTGGAGAAGCTTACCAGCAGATCGAGGCAGATCCCTCAGCTGACCGGTTCCAATATTACTTGGGCGACGAGCTAGATCAACAAAACCTCAAAATCCAAGAGCGGTACAAATACTTCAATGGAATGGAAAACAACACCCCCATTTCAGCCAATTCGGATCAAGCATACACAGCTTCTGGATCCAATAAACCAGATAATGAAGACCTTAACGGGGACAATACAATCAATGAAGTAGAAAATTACTATGAATATGAAATAGACCTCGATCCCAACAGTCTGGTGGTAGGTCAAAACAACATTGTCGACCAAGTCACCTCCATCCAAGAAGGTGATGAAGTCAATTGGTACCTCTTCCGCATACCCGTCAGGCAGCCTGACAACGTACAAGGGGATATTACGGGATTTAAGTCCCTCCGCTTTATCAGGACTTACCTTACCGACTTTGAACAGCCAGTGGTGTTGAGAATGGCCAAGTTTCAGATGGTAGGCAGCCAATGGAGGACCTTTAGGGAGTCTCTCTATGAGCGGGGTCTTTTTGAGGTACCGGAGCCCGATGTATCCAATATGACCGTAGGTGTAGTGAACATAGAAGAAAACAGTCAGGGCAACAGTTACCAAAGTGCTTATCGTCTTCCGCCCGGCATCAACCGTGACAGGGACAACACCTCCACTGTCGAACGACAGCTCAACGAACAGTCCCTAAGCCTCTGCATCGACAATCTCCAGAGCAGAGACGCCAGGGCTGTGTTCAAAAACGCCAATTTGGACCTGGTCCAATATGGCCGTCTTAAGATGTTCTTCCACGCCGATAGTGAAGACGCATTGGACGGGGAGCTTACGGCCTTCTTACGACTGGGGACAGACTATACCGATAACTATTATGAGATCGAAGTACCGCTAAACATTACACCAAAAGGCACCCTTGATCCCAACCAAATTTGGCCCAGTGCCAATGAAATAGATATTGCCATTGAGGAAATCGTAGGCGTAAAATCTGAAAGGGACAATAGCCAGCATCCACAAAACCTCCCCTACACTTCCCAGATCAGGCAATATAATGTCACCGTGGTGGGTCGCCCTGAGCTAAACTACGTCCAAGGCCTGATGATAGGAGTACGTAATCCGGCTTCGACCGGAAGTGCCAGTAAGTCCATATGTGTCTGGGCCAATGAACTAAGAGTGGTCGACTTTAACAAATCCAATGGCTGGGCTGCCAATGCACGGCTCAATGCCAAGATAGCAGATGTGGCCACCGTCTCCAGTACCATCCGACACAACACCTTTGGTTTTGGTGGATTGGAAACCCGGCTCTCTGAAAGATCCAGGGAATCCACCACGCAGTATGACGTCTCTGCCAATGTACAGGTGGACAGACTACTCCCTGAAGGGCTCAAGGTAAGTATCCCAATGTATGTAAGCATGGAAAACAGCACCACCAAACCACAGTTTGACCCCTTAAACCCTGACGTTCCCTTTGAACTTGCCCTGAGCAAATTCCGAACGGCAAGTGAGCGGGAAGCCTATCGTGACCTGGTACTGGATCAAGTAAAGCGCCGAAATATCAGCTTTTCGAATGTCCGAAAACTTCCGAGTGAGGAAAAGGAGAAAAACCACCTATATGATCTGTCCAATTTCTCTTTTTCCTATGCCTATGGGGTGGTAAAACAAAGTAATATCAATACAGAAGATTATACCTACGAAACGTATAGGGGCAATATTTCCTACAATTATGCGCCCAACCCCATATTGATAGAACCCTTTAAAAACTGGGGAGTCCTTAAAAGCCCGTATCTCCAACTGATACGTGATTTCAACCTTAACCTTGCCCCCAGCATGATTACGGCAAGTATTGATGTAGACAGGAAGTTTATGCGTACCCAATACCGAAACGACCAACTGACTACTGAGGGAGTGGATCCGCTTTTCCAAAAAAGTTATTACATTAACCGTTTCTTCGGTCTTAATTGGGACCTAACAAAGAACTTGGGTTTTGACTATCGTGCCAGTGTCAATGCCATCGTGGATGAACCTCAAGGAGACTTGGACACCGAAAGCAAACAGGACTCTGTCAGAAACAACTTTAAAAAACTAGGGAGACCTACCAACTACAACCATTCTTTTATTGCCAATTACACCATACCGCTGGACAAAGTGCCGGCGTTGGACTGGATAAGTGCTGATATTAGGTATGAAGCCACATATAGTTGGCTTACCGGTTCCATTGGCCAAAAGGACACACTTGGCAATGTCATTCAAAACACCCGTAACCGGGCCCTTAGCGGTCAACTGGATTTTGTACAGCTTTACAATAAATCCAGCAAACTCAGGGCGCTAAATGCACCCAAACGCCCCTCCATCCCTGGCCAGCGGAGCAATAACGAGCAGGACAGTATCACCACCGACGGCATAGGCAATGGCCTGTTAAAATTTGCCATGATGCTAAAGTCGATCTCAGGGCAATATACCGTAACAGAGGGGACATTTTTGCCCGGGTATATGGAAGGCACAGGGCTATTTGGTATGGATAGGAGCTTCATGAATCCTGGACTAGGCTTCTTATTTGGTAGCCAAGATGCCAGCCTGAGGTATGACCTGGCCAATAGGGGCGTCATCGCCCCAAGTGCGGAGCTCACACAAACCTTCCGGCAAAACCAAGTAAAGAACTTACAATTACAGGCCATTTTGGAACCTACGAGGGATTTCAGGATCACCTTGGACATGAGAAAAAGGGAAACGGGTCAGTACAGTGAGATTTTCCGTAGGGAATCGAACACAAGTGAAGACTATCTCTCCATAAACCCCAACCGTCTAGGCGCCTATAATATCACTTATAACATGATCAAAACGGCCTTTGCCAAGGACGATGCAAACAATAATTCCCCGCTATTTGGGGATTTTGAATCATACAGATCAGTAATCAAAAGCAGGCTGGAAACATCCAACCCTGGAGGAGAGTATAATGTCAATGGCCAAGACGTATTGGTACCAGCATTCTTAGCGGCCTACAGTGGCAAATCACCACAGGAAATCCCGCTAAGCCCTTTTCCGAAGTTTCCTTTGCCCAATTGGCGCGTGGAATACAGAGGACTATCACGGCTTCCCCTGTTTGAAGAAACCTTCAGCTCAATTAACCTTACACATAACTATACATCCACCTATGATGTGAGCAATTTCTCCTCTTCCCTGCTCTATCAAAATGGATTGGAACTGTATAACTCATTGGAAAACTATCCAGCAGCCAATATAACGGATGAATATGGAAGCTATATTCCTGTTTTTATCTTTAATCAAGTCGTACTTTCTGAACGATTTGGACCATTTCTTGGTGTGGACCTCCTGACCAAAAACCGCATGAATATTTCCTTTGAATTCAACAAGGAAAGAAATATTGGCCTCAATTTCTCCAATGCCCAGGTAACGGAGCAAAAAAGTACGGATTTTAGGTTTGAACTGGGGTATACAAAATCGGGTGTGAAGATCCCATTCAAGATACAAGGGCAACAAGAAATCCTAGACAATGACCTGGAAATCCGACTAAGTACCAGTATCGTAGACACCCAAACTCTCCAACGCAAGCTGGAAGAAGGCAGTACCATTACCAACGGCAATGTCAACCTACAAATAAGGCCAAGCTTGGGCTACATCATCAATCAAAACCTAAAAGTGACCCTTTACTTTGACCGCACGGTCAACGATCCCCGGATCACCACCGCCTATAGACGCAGCTCAACCGCATTTGGTGGACAATTACGATTTAATTTAGGGCAATAGGTTTTTTGATTTCGGGAAAGCTCGTATTTTTGACTTTGATTAATCCTAAATATAACATATGAACTTCCCTAAAGACTTGAAGTACACAGAAGACCACGAGTGGGTTAAAATCGAAGGAAACACAGCTACCATCGGTATTACGGAGTTTGCCCAAAGAGAATTGGGTGACATCGTATATGTAGAAGTAGAGACTGTCGGTGAAACTATTGAGACCGGAGAAGTGTTCGGTACAGTAGAGGCAGTAAAAACCGTATCAGATCTTTTCATGCCGCTAAATGGCGAGATCACTGAGTTCAACGAAGAGTTGGAAGGTTCCCCGGAACTGGTCAATGATTCACCTTATGAAGGCGGCTGGATGATCAAAGTGAAGTTTGATGGAGAGCTTCCAGGCGATTTACTGTCGGCTGAAGCATACGCTGAACTGGTTGGTGAATAAACCAAAACAGGTTAGCGAGCGATTATTACCTGCACTCATTTGGCTGGCCATATTGTTATGGCTAATCCTGTCACCAGGAGAAAAACTGCCAGATGTTTCCAAGACCCCAGGAATGGACAAAATAGGTCATTTCGGCCTTTTTATGGGGCTCTTGTTTACTTGGAATAGAGTTTGGAATCACACTACTAGGCCATTGAACAAAAAACATTTTATTACTAATTATTTAGTTTTGGGTGTTTTTTTTGCTATATTAGTAGAATGGATTCAGCAGTTGGTTCCTAACAGAGCCTTTGATCTGCTGGACATTGCAGCAAACTTGCTGGGAAGTGCAGTCGGTACTATTTGTTTTTATATTTTATACAAGAAGAAAAGTAAGCTTGTATAAGTTAAAATAAATGGTTAGAATTGTTATCGCTAAAGTGCAAAGAATTATTAACCTTTATATGAAGTAATAGACTATGGAAGCCAAAAAGACACCGAAAGCTGATTTGAGCAAGAAGTCAGGAATGTTCCTGAACTTGGGGCTCTTGGTCAGCGTTGGTCTTACGCTGTTTGCTTTCGAGTACAAAACGTACGAATCAGGAGAGCTGATGGACTTGGGAACAGTGGAAGACGATTTCGAGGAATTGTTAGATATTCCGATCACCGAACAACCACCACCGCCACCACCGCCAGTAGAGCAACCAATTATCGAGGAAATTCCTGATGAAGTAGAAATCGAAGAAAAAATTGAAGTAAACTTCGATGTGGAAGTACAGGAAGAAACGGTTATCAAAGAAGTGGTTATTGAAGATGCTCCAGTGCAAGAAAAAGCTGAAGAGATTTTCGATGTGGTAGAAACCATGCCTACCCCTCCAGGAGGAATGGAAGGCTGGAACAAATACCTCAGCAAAAACCTGAAGTACCCTACCCAAGCAAGGAGAATGGGAATCGAAGGTACTGTATACGTGGTATTCGTGGTGAACACTGATGGCTCCATCCAAGACGTAGGTATCCTTAGAGGTATCGGCGGAGGCTGTGATGAAGAAGCCATGAGAGTAGTAAGAAACGCCCCTAATTGGCAACCTGGTAAACAAAGAGGTCGCCCAGTTAGGGTAAAAATGAGACTACCGATTCGATTCAAGCTAAGCTAATCGATCGAACAATTCATAGAAAAAGGGCTGTCATTAATTTGATAGCCCTTTTTTAATTCTTCCCCTCACATCATTTTTTAGGATCAAGCGGAAAAGTTGGGGGACTGATGGAACGCTGATGACGCAGATGATTATAATTTGCGTTGATTTTTTTCTTAAATTGGAAAAGAAAAGGAGCATAAAAAAGTCCTGAAATGGCGTAATATCCTTAGCCAGGGGCATCGCCCATGGTGAAACAATAAAAATAAGGTCATTGTTTTAGTAGCAACACCCCTCCTAGCGCTGATAAATTCGCGCTAAAACCCAATACACACCAATAGCGCATTATTCCAATAATCAATAGGGAGAAGCAATTTCAAGAAAGTGTGTCGAAATTTATCCCCCGTAGAAATATTGCTTGATCCATTTTTCAACTTGGAATATGCCTTAGCCAATCTATCACTTGAAGAAAATATTATAACTACATTATTAGTTTATTAACTAATAATGTAGTATATTCATTACATAATTAAAACTTCAGATAGTATGGAAGCCAAAAAAACACAAAAAGCAGATTTACGGAGCAAACATGGCCTATTCCTCAATATTGGTCTACTGATTAGCACAGGACTAGCCCTAGCGGCCTTTGAGTTCAAATCCCACTCTACTGTTACAGTACAGGACTATGAGCTAAGGTCAGATCCATTTGAAGATATACTTGATGTCCCCATCACCACCCACCAAGTTCCTGAACCACCGAAGGTCGAGCAACCAGAAATCAACGAAGTTCCCAATGATAAGGAAATCGAAGAAGAATTCGAGCCTCTTCTGAACATAGAATTTCCACAGGAGCCTGTTATCCACAGCCCTGTACTCCCTACAGCCCCACCAATAGAGGATAAAGCTGAAGAGATCGTGGACTTTGCTGAAAAAATGCCCGCTCCACCAGGTGGAATGAAAGGCTGGAACAACTACCTTAGCAAAAACCTAAAATACCCTAGACAGGCCGTCAGACAGGGAATTGAAGGTACCGTGTTTTTGGCTTTCGTCGTGAACAAGGACGGTTCGATTCAGGATGTTGAAATCTTGCGAGGTGTGGGCGGTGGCTGTAGTGAAGAGGCTATCCGAGTACTCAAAAATGCCCCTGACTGGAAACCTGGCCTCCAAAGAGGACGACCGGTGAGGGTAAAAATGAGATTGCCCATCAAGTTCAAGCTAAACTAATTTCCACCAACCTTTATCCTGAGGCCACTTCTATGAGTGGCCTCTTTTGGTATTAATAAGCCGATAAATAAATCACCTCCATTGCATTGGATGGATTCGCGTATTCCGGATCATAAATAGCCCCGTTGGCAAAAGGCCATTGATCGTGAACAGTCCTGAATAATGCATGACAATTTACTTTATTGGGAACTAAATTTGTGGTATTTTTGTCATCCCTTACCGAATGGGGCTGACCGGTTTTGACAGTAGGTGTGAAGACTGGGCTCGCATGTCGGGTGGAGCATGTACGCCCGTGAATAATTCATGCGATCTATAATTGGCGAATCTAATTACGCCATGGCTGCCTAATCAGACCCTAACAGGGACTGATACTGCTTAAAGGGTTGAGTTCGCTAGGCGGATTCCCCAGCCACATCCCGCAGCTCTCTGTCTTGGCAGAGCTGATCTTGGGGTGTCGACTTGCCAGGACTAGTGCCACTGATGCTATTAAGGTAGTGCGAAACTAAAATAGCTAAGCGTGACGGTAGCTGTGTCATCCAGCGGCCCAACGACGAAAACCCAATAGATGACTAAACATGTAGACGGTACAGTGTTTCCCTATCTGGACCAGGGTTCGACTCCCTGCAGCTCCACCTGACGGCACAAATGCTCATTTTGAGATTTTGTGCCGTTTTTTTTAACACCTAACCCTCTATCTATCAAATAGATAAGACTAACCATTTTATTGACTTTCGGGGTTCGATAATTATTTTTTTCAAACACCAATTTTTCACTAAAGATCGAACTCAACAGCCTCTGCTTGTCTTCTAGGCCTGATTTTGAATATAAATCACCTAAATTAGAAATTACCCTTAAACAGGAATTTATCGTTTCTTTTATGTTTCTTTTTGGCTTTTCCCGTACACTCGCCAATTGACGCTCTAATCGATCTATTGAATCAGTTACTTCTTTTTTGATTTCTTTAAAATCATCACTATCAATCTTATCATTCAGCAATAGCTGCCTTGCTTTTTTTAACTTATTACTCTCATTTTCAATTTTCTCCAATAAGGATTTCTTTTCATTTCCTCTATCATTCAATTTTGAATTAAGAATTTCAATTAGTTCATTTTGAAAATACTTAAGCCTTTCTTCTTTAATTGAAAACTGGTTAAGCATCTCATTCAGATTCTCATTTACGAGATCAGCTCTAAAACGACATCTACATGGTGATTTACAATGGTAGTAATAATAATACTTCCCTGTTTTACTCTTTGAAGGGCTTCCCGTCAAACCTCTTCCACAATTGGGACATTCTAAAAAACCTCTGAGCGGCAACTGTTCCTTGGAAATTATTTTCACCTTATTCTTCCTTCCTCTTCCATCCAAAACATCCTGAACACTATTAAATAACCTTTCTGATATTAACGCCTCATGTTGCCCCTCAACGAAATGAGGTTCTTCATCCTTATAGGCTGGAACAAAAATTTTTCCAATATAATGTTTACTCCTTAGCATTCTCCAAAAGCTGGATTTTGTAAGGCTTAAACCCTTTTTGAACATTTCTGTATAGATTTTCTCGGTATTAAAAGTACCTTCTGCCACCTTTTCAAATGATTCGATGACAAGACTAGCTTCAGGTTCTTTTGGTGCAATGTATTTTTTTCCTGTTTCAGTCGACCGATTAATATACCCTATTGGTGCTTTCTTCAAATACCGGCCTTCTTTGGTTGCCCTTCTAATACCATGGAATATATTGAGCGCTCTCCTATCATTTTCGACTTCTGGCGCAGCCAAATAAATTGCCAACATCATTTTGTTCTCGGGTATTTCCAAATCAAGAGGCTGTTCTATTGCTTGAGGTTCAATATTAAGACTTCTTAGAATATTGATCATAAAATAAGCATCACCTGCATTTCTGCTAAACCTGTCCCATTTTGTAAACAGGATAAGATCTACTTTTCCTTTCTTTCTTCCTTTAAGATCAGTCAAAAGTCTTTGCCACTCTGGTCGATCAAAAGTCTTGGCACTATGGTCTTCATAAATAACCTGCCTTACCTTTATATCGTTAACAAGGCAATACCTTTTCAATACCTCTTCTTGATTACGTTGAGAATAACCTTTATCAGCCTGCTCGTCTGTACTTACTCTAATATATAAATCAGCAATTTTCATTGGTAAAAATTTGGTTTACAGCTAATTTACAAAATAGGTGGATAGTGTCAAACAAATGTTCAGCATCAGCATAGGAGATTTCCTGACCATCTTTTCTCAATAATTTTATCAGCTTTTTAATTTTTTCCTGCCTCTTTTTCCCTTTAAGTTGTACCATATTATTAATCTGATAGAGGCTTAATTAAATTTACATTCATTACAAATATTCACCAGTTTAACCCTACTGGGGTATAATATAAAAGCAATTATGAAATGACATTTCTCTTTTAATTAGCCCGACCTATCATCAGCTTAAATAATCAGCAAAAAAAAGGGCTTATAGCCCTCCTTCATCAGCAAAGGAATAATAACTTTCCGCAGTGAGGATGATATGGTCCATTACCGGCAAATCCAAAAGTTTGCCTGCTTTGACCATTTTATCGGTCAGGCGGTTGTCCTGTTCACTTGGCCGAAGGGTTCCGGAAGGGTGGTTGTGTGCTAGGATAATACAGGAAGCAGACGCCTTCATGGCTGCAGCAAAGATCACTTTCAGATCCACTATGGTTCCACATGTCCCCCCGGAAGAGGCGTTTACTATGCCCAATACACGGTTTGCCCGGTTGAGCAAGATTACTTTGAACTCTTCGATGAACTCCAATTTCGATTTTTCCCAGTTTGCCCTGAGCACCTTACTGGCACCAAGAGAAGAGACGATCTGGGGTTTTTCGGAGACTTTTGAGTTAGGACGATAGCTTAACGTGATTTCGGCTACTTGGCTGGGAACGAAATTTGTGTTGTTGGTATCCATAACATTTCATGTTTTAGGTTAGAAATTAATTATGGACGCCTCCCAGCTTGAGGGCAACCAAGGCCAAGTGGCAACGGAATAAATGAAGGCACTGTGGGAAGCCCTGTGCTTATGCCGTAAGCTCATGGCCGCTCGGCAGGCCGAAAGCTAACTTTGTGGAGTGATTAATGATTGAAATAATTAATTTTTGAAATTTAGAATGGAACCCTTTCCCCTTTTCAGTTAATGTCCACTTTTCAATTCCGGCACGCTGTCTGGCGCGCTTCGGCCAAAGGTGACAGAATTTCGGACTGTGGATCAAGACTCAGGTTTGGGTAGCCCTGATCGCCAACCTGTTACAAAAAATGCAGGAAAGCCGAAATATTCACCACGCTCGTGAGTTTGGCCGCCGTAAACATGGGATCATATATTTACCTGATACAGATAGTAAAATCCGGAAGGATGGGTGCCATAAACCGTGACCTTAAAATAGTTCAATTGGAAATCTTCCAGAATAGCAAAGGGGTTGTTTTTCAAAAACCGGAAAATCGCCCTAGATGCACTTGAAAGGACTATAACCTTTTCGTTTAAAATTTTATCGGGTGACAATAAAAAAGCACCATGCTGGACATGTAAAGGACATCTTGTCTTGTTGGTTTGTTAAAATATTGATTTCATTAGTAGAAACCTGAGCTCGACTTAATTTTAGTATTAAAACCGTCACGCGAACCCCTTTTAGGAGGATGTGGGTTGGAAAAGGGTGTGGCAACTCGCCGCGGCGAGCTGCCACGGCTTCCACCCGTTCAGACCTCCCTCTAAGCCCTGTTTGGATACAGACAGGCTCGCAGAGCATGTTCCGACCCATGTACGGAAACGCCCTTATAATCGAACTGAGGTTATAAACCATCAGCTGCATCTACAATCTGAATTCGTTAATTTATTTTCTTCAAGGTATTTAAGAACATATGGAGAGATTTCTTTTTTATATTGTTCTTCCTTTAGGAGGTAACCTTTCAACAAAATCTCTATCAGCATTTCCTTTGTGGGTTCAGGTTTTGTCAATCCATTCCAAATCCATTCTCTTATATCAGAATTACCCGTTGAATGATTAGGATAAAAGTAAAAATTGCCCACCTTTATGGTTGGTGACGCTATAATTTGTGCTTTTTCAGCCTCTTCAATTGTCTTAACTGTTGTTGACTTGAATAATATCTTACAATCCAAATTATCAAAAAGTTTTTGTACGTCCTGAATTGCCGAAACAAGCTCATCATGCACGTTATCACAGGCTGAACAAGAGTTGTTTTCATTAGAGGGCATTTCTACTTGAAATAGTTCTACTTTCAACACTTTTTTTGTTGCTGTTTCCATTTTTCTTAATGATTTAAAATTATTGTTTATTTCTTAGACTTTGGAAACACTAAAAAGATGCAAACTATTTAATTCAATTATTCAAGGCAACAAGTTTTGGTGATACTATATGACATAAATTGATTTTCTGAAGCTTCCATTTTGCCACATTCATCAAACTTATCACGAAGCATTATTCTAGCTCTTTGAATTCTTGATTTAGTTGCTGATAATGTTAAACCGAGCTGTTTTGCAACTTCCTTTTGAGGCTTTCCTTTTATATCAAAAAGATGTAATGGCAAGGCATATTTGCTTGGTAGCGTCTTTATAAATTTATTTAGCCACACATAAATGTTTTCATCATAATCTTGAAAGCTTGGAAAGTCTAAATTTTCTAAACTCACCTCAGTTGTTGTTTGATCTGACTTTTTATAATAGTCAACAATTGTATTCTGTGTGATTCTGTATAGCCAAGCCCTTATATGTGTTACATTGTTTTTTCGCTCGCAATAAGACGTAATTTTTATAAGTACCGACTGCACAATATCATCGGCATCTTCTACATTTGACACTCGTTTCCTTACATAAGCTCTTAGGTCATTTTGATAAGTTTGCCAAATGGTGTAAATATCACATTTCATATTGTGTTTTTTTATGTACAAAATCTATCCCAAATTCAACTGCCAAGAAACCCCGAACCTATCCTCAACAAAAGCAAATCGTCTGCTAAAACCGTAGTTGTCCAACGGCATTTTAACATCACCATTTTCTGATAAATGTCTGAAAACGTGTTTAAGTTCTTCTTCTGTTTCGCATTCTACCCAATTAGACACTGCAGGTGTGAAATTCCAATCGTGTTTTATAAAACTGTCACTACACATAAACAGTGCTCCATTCAATTCAAAAATGGCTTTTACAATCGTCCCTTCCCTACCAGGACCATCTTTACCATATCGTTGCACATCAATTACTCTAGAGTTGTCGAACAAATCAACATAAAAGTCCATGGCTTCTTCGGCCCTATTATCCTGAAATGTCAAAAAGGTTGTAATCTGTTTTTTCATACCCTTATACTTTATAAATAAATTGGTTCTGGTGAAGCATGGTTTTTCTTAGCTGCTAAAACTTTGAATATACATGAGAACCCATTTTAAGAAGGTCTGTACCGGTTTCCCAGTAATTTTTTCAACCATTGGAGTTACCTTATAACCTTGTTCTGGTGTATTTCCATACCATTCATAGAGATAGTCCATTGTCTTTTAGGTAAACACCATTCTTTCCAACGGGTTTTGGCTGTTCTTCATTTAGCTCTTGAAAGGTCACTTCTTTTTTTAGTACTTTAGCTATTTCTTCAACTGGTTTCCGAGGTGTTAAAGTTTCAAGCCCGGCTAAAGTGTGTTTTTTTTGATTGTGGCCACCATTAATTAAAATTGAGGTAATTACCTTACCTACATCGTTTTCATGTATTGCCGCGGTTGGCCTGCCACCAAAAGGTTCTTTTACTTCGCTTTTATGAATTATGGATGCTGCCCAACCGTCCCTGTTCCTCCAGCAATTATGTAAACTTTATTTTTGTTTTCTATTTATTCGACACCTAATGAAAAAGCTGTGCTTGAAACGCAAAGCACCCTTCTATTTTTCACAATAAGACTTTAACCTATTTAAAAACATTGCCCAATTATAACTGCACCAACGGTAATAGTCGGTGCGTTCTCTCCAGTGGTAATGCTTTAAAGATACGGTTGTGATGCTGTCTTTTTCAGTGAGTTCAAAAGACACTTTAGTTCCAATCCATTCTTCATCAGAAACAACACACTCCCAAACAATCTTATTATTTTCAATAAGTTCTATAATCTTAAATTTCGTGGTATAGCCTTCATCAAAATCAAACTCATTGACGAAATCAATTTCAGGTTTCACTTTAAGTTTTTTAGTCCAAATCTCGCTTAATCCGCTTTCTGTGACAAGCGCATTATAAACTGTTTCAATAGGTGTTTTTATGTAGTTGATTTGTTCTATGCTTTCCATAAAATAGGTACTTATTTCATTGAGTGAAAACCAATTGAATTTCCTTCGATGTCCTTAATTACGGAAACAAAACCATGCTCTCCTATAGACATTTTAGGTTGAATGATTTCAGCACCACTTTCTGCTGCTCTATTTTCCAAGATTTCACAATCCTCACAACCAAAATAAACTAGACTACCATCGGTGGAGGGCTTTACCTTTTCCATTTTCACCAAGGCCCCAGAAGCTCCATAATATTCCATATCGCTCGGGAAGCATTTCATTTGAATAGACGGATTTGTCGGGTCGCTTATATCTTCCATGGCTATTTGAAGTACTTTTTCGTAAAACTCAGCAGCTCTATCCATATCGCTTACGTATATTTCGAACCACACTACGGGATTAATTTTTTTCATCTTTGAACCTTTTAATTGTTGGCATTACAAAAGTGAAAAAAGGAAGTCAAAAAAATCTTGTCCTATGACAAGTTTTAATGCCCTCCTATTACCTGTCTGATTCTTACGCTAGTACCTATGATTAAAACAACCGCTATAACCAGGACCGAACTCATTGACTCCTTAAAGAAAATAGTGCCAATCAATGCAAGTAAGCTAATGTCTATTGCCCCCTCCCTCCTATAAACCAAATACATCATCATTCCGTGTTTTCAAGACAAGGATAATAAATAGTAAGCACCAAGCGCAGCAAGCAGTGGAAGGTATCAGCTTTGGAAAATCAACCAATTGCCTTGTAGCCATTGCTCCTATGAGTTCTGCTGCTATTATTGCACCGGATAAGTAAATCCTTTATAAAACTCATTCTAAACCCTCACCTTGAACACTGTGGATATACATGCAAATTAATTTTCATAGCTCTTTTCTTATCCTACTCAAAGAAGTGTCCGTAATCCCTAGGTAAGTAGCAATATGTTTAAGTGGGACTTCTTTTATAATTTGTGGCTTCTCCTTCATCAGTTCCAAATATCGTTGCAAGGCACTTTGTGTATGCATTGTAACGGCACGCTGTTTTGCCATAAAGAGTTGGTGGGACATCCAGTTTCGACCCCATTCAGTAAAACCGTCAATGGTACTGTACAGATATTGGAAATCTTTGAAATCAATTTTGTACATCTCACAATCTGTTAAGGCTTGAATGGTTTCTTTTGAAGGAATACGAAGAAATAAAGAAGCCACTTCAATGAGAATATCGTTAGGACCAAAAAAATCGGTAGTAATTTCGTTTCCTTTATAATCTATCACAAAAGAACGAAACAGCCCTTTTTTTATTAAATAGTAGGCGTTACTGACTTTACCTTCATTAAGTACGGTTTCATTTTTAAAAAAATCGACTTTTGTATGGGCATCAATTATTCTTTTATATTCCTCATTTTTAATATTGGAATGGCTATATATTTGTTTGAAAAAGGAATGATCCATTATTTTAAAATTTGTTTTAAAAATAAGGAAAAATGAAACACGAGGAACAATGTTATTTTTTATCTGACTAACTACTTCACTGGAACAGGATGCCTTACATAATCAATCCCATTCGGGTCGATAACTTCAAAAGGTCAGTCTTTCCATGACTAGTCTCGGATATTAATCTCTATATGAAGACCTTTTTCTTTCTTTGGTTTGTAAATCTCCATTACAAGTTTTTTATGATTACCACCATAGAACAAGCTAAGCAACAAAATAAAATTCTAAAGCAGTAATCATTTTTTAGGGTCATCTTTAAAATTGTGATTTAAGTGTATCGATAAGCCACTTGCACCATTTATCAGTTCATTCCTTAATTTTTGTTCATCATCATAATCGCCTTTGTTTTGATATCTAAATGGGATTATTGGTGTACTATTTAAAGTTGAAAGCCTATTCTTAAAAATATTTAATTGTTGACTAAATCGGGATTCATCTATACTGTCAGCTTGATAAATGATATTTGGAGGAATAACACTTATCCCAGGATACCATAGCATTCCGTGATGAATAGGGAAAAGTAAATCGAAAATATAACCGTTGATTCCGCATTCTTGGTATTGGGGCTCCCTACCACCTATGGTAATGGATAGCATTGCTTTTTTTCCCTGTAAGTTACCTTCACCATAGCGGTTTCCCCAATATTTCCCTCCGTATTTACCGGTACCGTATGCAAATCCAAAAGCATAAACCCTATCAATCCACCCTTTTAGAATGGCAGGCATTCCAAACCACCAAAAAGGAAATTGAAAAATAATAAAATCTGCCCATAATAACTTTTCCTGTTCCTTGGCGATATCTTCGGTTTGCGTACCATTATGATAGGCCTCATTGGAAGATTTCATATAGCGCAGTCGTTCCTCTGGGTTAGATTTTTGAAAATCACTTTTATCGGCAACCGCTTTCCAATCCATTTTATATAAATCGGAAACTATCACTTCGTGTCCCAAACTTTCAAGGTGTGAAACAGCTACATCTTTTAATGTGCCGTTAAGGGACTTTGGCTCGGGGTGTGCATAAACTATAAATATTTTCATCTTCTATTAAACAGTTAATTATCTGAGAATTTATTTAAAACGGCATTCCACCTTTTTTTTATAGCTTTAAAAATTAAAGCCGTATGTAATAGTCCCATCATAACAGCCCCAGGGATTAAATTTTGGACAAACCATACAAAAGTTGGATAGTTTGATATATTATCTGCATTATGAACTATTTCAATTCCATTTTCATTTATTTTTAATTTTAATACTAGAAAAACCGATATTGCCGCAAAATGAAATCCGTTTACAAACAGATGTAAAATATATTCCCTTTGAGGTAAACCGCCCATAAAATTCCTACTTTCTTTTTCTGAATAGGCGTCTATTCCTAAGGCCAAAATATCCAGAAGGATAAGCACCAAGCCTATATAGAAAAAAAGATCCCCCCTTGACAGGTAGAAGAATATTAAAGTGAGGGGAAATAAAATAGCTCTGACCGTATGTGTGATATGTTCAAACCTACTATCGGCGTGCTCATAAAGCCGATATTTCACTAAGTGCAAGTAAAGGCCATCATAGGTAGCAAGTAAAGCAAACAGAATTAATAAAATTAGAGTTGTAATTATAGCTGCTTCCATATGTCTTGTTTTTTGTTTGGACAAAATTAAATTGACCATACACAACTCTATTTGACATATGTCACATAATTACTATACCGGCAAATAATTAAGAACATTCATTCTTTAATTAGAAGAGATTAAATCATTAAAGTATAACCTTAAAATTTTTATCTGTAGCCAGCCCAATTAAGCAAGCAGCACAGCAAAACAAGGCGGTATAGAAGAATGTATAATCCTTATATGCAAAATGAACCATTAATGCCCCTATTGCAAAAGGAAATAACCACATTACTGAAAGGTTTTTTACTTGATGCACCCAAAAACCAGCAATTAAACCAATTACCCCCAACAATTCACCATACCCAATAAATAAAGTCCATACTTTTCCGAAACCAAAATTGCTCATATTTTCCATCATACTATGTTTTTGAAAAACTTTGAAAAGACTCGCATAACCAAATGCATATAATAAGTATCCATATGCAATCCAATGTATGACCTGTACTAACATTTTCATATCCCTTATAGTTTTTTCAAAATTAAGGGTTACATTCAAATATTGAAAGTACATACAAAAATGTAGGGTACTAACAAAAAAGTAAGAAATGAGAAAAACGAGTTCTACAAACACAATAAACAAAAAACAATTAGAAGAAAATTGCGGTATAGCTTATACAAATTCAGTTTTAAGTGGTCGATGGAAGTTAAGTATACTTACTTTCTTATTAGATGAAAAAAAACTACGGTATAGCGAATTGAAAAGCAGACTTATTGGTATTTCTGAAAGAATGCTTATAGCACAGCTTAAGGAATTACAAACAGATGATTTAATAAAACGGATTTCTTATCCCGAAGTTCCACCTAGGGTTGAGTATGAACTCACGCAGAAAGGTAGGTCACTTGAAAATATCCTAATACAAATGTCAGATTGGGGAACAAAAAACGCAGTGAAAAACAAAAACCTATAAAAACCGATTAACACCCCTATTGGTTATACAATTCTATATTCTGATAGTTTATACCTAAATCAGCAAGGACCTCCATCTATTAATTTGTTTTTTTGATTGGACAAAATTAATCGCCCTTTCAAAAACCTGTTGGATTTAGGTCAGGTAACTGAGCAAGATTTTTTCTAATACGGCTAAGTGTTTCACGTTTAATTCCGAGATACGATGCGATGTGTTGAACAGGTGCTTTATTTACTATTTCTGGCTGCGACTCCAATAGATTTAAATAACGTTCTTGTGCTTGTTGCGAATTTAAACTATGTGCATAATTCCATAAAGAAATGTATTCTTTTTCTATTTGGACCCTTACGATCCGTTCCCAAATAGGCTTCAACTTATATAGTTTTTGTAAACTGTCGTAATCGATAATAAAAAGTTCAGACGCTTCTATGGCTTGTATTTGTATATTTGAAGGTGTTTGAGCAATAAAACTTTTAAAAGAGGAAGCCATTGAATTTGAAACACAGAAACAAGAAGTAATTTCATTTCCATTACTATCAAAATAAGAGCTTCGTAAAAGCCCTTTTTTAATATAGGCCATATGACGACAGGTTTTGTTATTTTCTACCCAAACTTCATTTTTCTTTAAATATCTATGGTTAAAAAACGGATGACTTTCTTCCCAATCCAAATCTGTGAATTCTGCATTAGACTTTAGGAATTCATGGAATTTATTTATGCTCTCCATATTTAGGTAATTTAAAATTTGGCTCTTTGCTACTTTGCAAATAAATGTAAATTGCCGCAACAATTATTCTGTCAAACAATTTGCCCCCGAAATATCTTTTGTTGAACTTATAAATAAACTCAACCAAAATTAAACTGTATATATTTCCTGTTGCCAAGCGATCAATATCCAACAGGTTCGTTTTTAATTATTGATTGCTGTTTGTAAACATTACGGTTTTGCAAGTCATTCAGTTTCCATTTATCAGCAAGCTCTTTATCAAATCCTTCTCCTTGCATGGGTGACAGGTTCTCCCTTGTCTGTGGGTATTAACGAGTAGGGACTGTTGTTTATCATTATCCCAACCGTCCCTGCACACTTCTTAGTATTCGTGGTTTTTTATTAGTCCTTCCGGGATTGGAAAAAGGTAAGCTATATACAATCACCTTCCTAAGGAATATCAAATACTCGCTTTTTTCCGATCCTTTCATCGTTGTCTTCAACAAAATTGAAACGGCTTTCCAAGACTTCACATACTACCTTTTAATGAGGCACCAGCTCTATGACCATAATTTTACACAAGTGCACCCCAGCTTGAGGGCAATCAAGGCCATGTGGCAACGGAATAAATGAAGGCAATGTGGGAAGCCCCGCGTTTATGCCGGAATCTCATGGCCGCCCCTGCAGCCCGAAAGCTAACATTGTGGAATGATTAATAAATAAATCAAATCCCCAAGAAGCCATACTTAGGTTTAACTGTACCTCCCATAACCCCGCCTTTCCCAGTATCAGTTCATTCAACACCTCATTTAGATTACCCTACCTTTAAGAGATGGGATGTTCGAACGACCAGAACACAAAATTATTATCTGTCATTTTCTCTTTTTCAAAACTCGGTAATTACAAGCTTTATTTTCCGCATATTCAATTTTATGTTCGGACATAAGTTGAACTATTGTTTTCATTGTTTCGTTTTCACAAAGGCCAATTTTTTCCCCAAGGTCAATTTCATTTAGTTGACCGTTGTTTTCATTCAAGGCCATGTAATATCTATCTTTATTTTTCATAAATCATTTACTTTTTTACTGCTATCATCATGTGTGGGCTAAATGGTAAAAGGTAGGGGTCGTTTTCTGTAACCTGGATAAGTTCTAATAATGTCTTTTTTCGTTTATCATTTAACATATTGGCAAAGTAATCCTTATCTAACCAAGCCATCCCTTCTATTGCATACATATTAATATAAATCAGTCCTTGATTTATAAATTCCTCTTTTAATTGTTCAGGTTTGTGATAATATGCTTCGGCTAATAGCCAAGGAAAATCGTCCGGTGGATTATGTTTTCCCGTTGTCAGTTCTTCCATGCACATCTCAAGAAATGTACTTTTATGAATTAGTCCATTTAAAAGTCCAACCAAAGTCGATGCTGTATAATTAATGGCGAAAGCCAGTATAATTCCATTATTTTTCAAAACTCTTTTAGCTTCTTGAATGGATAAATCCCTATCCTCCTTTTTCTGAAGGTGATAAAGTGGTCCGTGCAAGATTATTAAGTCTGCATAATTATTTGGAAATTTCAATTTTCGTGATTCACCATAATGAACCGAAAATTTGTTTTTCAATTTATCCGCTCTGTTTTGGGCTATCTTTATATGTTTTGAAACAGGGTCCACCAAATGAACTTGATGCCCATTTTTAGCTAACCATTCCGAATATTTTCCTGTTCCTCCCCCAACATCGATTATTTTTGTATTTGATCCTGGTGTATATTTTTCTATGAGTAATTTAATTCTTTCAAATTCAAATATCCCCATCCCTTTGTTGAGTCTGTTTTCTTCGGATACTTTTTCGTAAAAAATTTCTATGTTTCTGCTTATTATCTGTTTACTATTCATAATTAAATTTTATACATCACTATCACATTTAAGATGTCGAATACATCACAAAGCGATGAAACAATTGATTTGAAAATCAACTGGTTTTGTTTAAGATTTGATGAAATAAAAGGGTATTATTATCCATGCATTGAAATAAAAAGTCTTCAATGCATTATTTACTCGTTTTTTATCGAGTTGGTCTTTTAGAGAAAGACATGGATAATATGTCAGCAATAGTATAACAGATTACCAAGGTAGGAATTCTGAGTGATATTTTTTCTGGTTTGTTGGTTTTTCTAAATGCCAGGTAAAGGTTTTGTGCATGGATTCGATGCGTGAACATGGATAAAAAAATCTTCACCTTAATTGTCCTGTAATTGTTTTTCCAACGTTTCAATTTCAGTGGAACCACCCGCATATTTTTCAATCACATTTCCATTCCCGTCAGTCAAAATATGCCAAGGGATTCCAAAAGTATCCTTTCCTCGTAACCGCCTCAAATCTTTGTAAAGATCTTTATTGGCTATAAGGTGATACCCCTCCAATTGGTAATATTTTATCATTTCCCTCCACTTTTCCACTTTATCATCTTTATCGACAGAAATATAAAGCATAGTGGTTTTTTCATTGCTCAATAGATCATATAACCTGTCATTGTGCTTGAATTCCTGCTTGCACGGCCCACACCAGGTGGCCCAAATATCAACATAAATCTTCTGGGAATTGATGGATTTCACGGCTTCTTTAAGCGAGTTTATACTGTTTACATCTTCCAGAAAATGAATATTCTCATTTAACACTTCATCCTGCTTTCTGTGAAAAGCAATGATGGGTATTATTTCGGACTCTATATAGGGTATATATTCACTGGATGGATTTTCTTTTTCAAATTGTTCAAAGAGCGTAACCAGTTCTTTTTCATAGTTTTTGCTGATAGCTTCCATATAAATATATGCAGCACAATAATACTCAAGCTGCTTTCCTGTCAAATACTTTTTGGCCAAATCTATGTGACGGGTGTGAATCAACCTTTGTTTTTTGGTTTCGGACAAGTCTTCGGGGTTTACCTTGCCTTCCACAAAATCCTTATACCATAGATATGATTTCACGTAATAAAAAAACCATGGTGAACGCATTAAATTCGGATCGCCAACGGAGAATTCCTTAAAAGTGTCCCCCCATAGTCGGCTATATTCCTCTTCGGTTAAAATAATTTTATTGCGCTCGCTCAATAGATAGTTCATTAAAGCGATACTCGTTCGGGCCCCAGCATAAAAATAAATCTGATCAGCGATCACCAACTCATGGAACCTTTTTGAGATTATGCCTGCATCAAGTAAACTATCGTACTTTGCAACATTCCTTAATCTGCTTTTTCCTAGGCCCTGCATGATTTCAGCAGGTACGGAGTCTTCACTGTACTTCCTGGCTTCCAGCTCAAAGTGACCTGACAACATACTTCGGTTGGGATTCTGATTATATAATTCTTGCCCTTTACTGTTCTTTGATTTAACGGTAAATTGGACATCTCCCTTCTTTTGCTTGATCTGAACCCTATAGAGCATTCCTGGCTCTGCAACTATGGTCCCATATGGCTCATGGCCATTTGATAACTCTATAAAACTTGCTTTGTCCAGCGACAAGGATATTTTGAAATGACCTAGTGAATCAGGTTGAACGGAATTTTCAAATCCGAAGTAGCTGATTCCGTTGAGCGGAACAGTATATTCAATTTTCCCAGGCACGTTACCCGAAATCATTCCCTCTATGGTCATTTTTTCGTCATTCTCTTTCTGGCAACAACAGCCCAATAGCATTAGAGATACAAAGGTCAAGAATTGTTTCATAATATTTAAAGTTCATCCGGCCCTTACCAAGGATACAATACTATCAGGTATACATTAAGGCTAAAGTGGTTTTGACCTATCTTTATAAGTTGTCCTGCTTATTTTGTCCCGTCACAATTTCAGCTATTTATGGTCTATTAGTGCTCAAGGGCACTATTTGGTAAAATCCCTGCCAGTCCAAGGTAGTAATTTTCTATAAATTCAAAAACTAAGGTTGTAGAAAAGAAAAACACCTCCAATCAACTTGAAGGTGCCTCTATTTTATCAAAGTCAAACTACGACTACATCTTCGCCCCTTTCCCCTTTTTGGGTTCCTTAGGAGTGTTCTTCACCTTCGGGGCCTGTTGCTTTTTTTCCTGCTGGCCCTGCTTTTCCTCCTTTCCCTGCTCTTTGGCAAGGAGCAGATCCTTGGTCTTGACCATTTTCATTTCCGCATCATAGACGTTGACCGATTTGAACTTGGGATTGGCCGATACGTACATGATCTCTTCCCTGCCGCCCTTTTCCATGGTCACCGGATAGACATTCCCCTTTTCGAAGGCCTTCACCATCCATTCGGTCTTGGTAGGGTCCTGAAGCTCCTTGATCGGGAGTTTGGACAGGGCCTCCTTACTGTCAAAGCCATAGTTCTCATGGTAGGACTCTATCCTGAAATTGTTGTTCTTGTCCTTCTGGGAAAAGTCCAGCTGCATCCATGCCTGGTAGGGCTCGTTTTCCTGGTTGAGCATACCCTTTTTCACCGCCCTTCCTTCCAAAAGGTTAAAGGCCTCCTTGGCCGTTACCGACTGGTTGTTGTAAAAAGTGTGCTGCTTGGGGGCAATTTCAGGGTTGGGATTGTGCAGGCTTGCATCGTACTTGTTTAGAAAATACCGCTCCGAAGTATTGGACTTTCTGAAATAAAGCGAAAAGTCCATTTTCCTGCCCTCTATTTCCATTTGGTGTGGCAATTGGAAGGCTTCGTTACCTGCCTTGATCTGCTTTTCCAGCGCGGCGTTCATGTCGGTATCAAAACCGGTGTACTTTAGTTTTTCCTTGAGGTACGCTAAATTTTCCTGGTCCATGGTTTATTCGGTTTCAGGTTGAACATCGGTCAGGTTCCGTGTTTTCAGGATATCCCTGCCCCTGACCTTTAGGCGAAGGTTCCTGTCTCCGTTTTTCTCCTTGAGCTGTATGACCAACTGCTTGTTGTCCGAAAGGGTAAATTTTGGAAAGGCCGCTACCAGGGCATTGCTCCGGTGACCAGCAATCCCTTTCCCGTCCTGCCATTCGAGCAGGAGCGGGTCAAGGAATCCTTCGCGTAGTGAGGCATGTTTGGCCTGCTTCTTATCGGTGATGGTAAAAAGTAGGCCTTCCACGCTATAGGGCAACCTGGAGCGGTTGGCCACACGGAACCTAAAGAAGAGCAATCCCTCCTTTTGGTAAATACCTTCCAGCCTGAATTTCATCCGGTAATCCTTGGACGTCCTTCTAAGGAACGCTTCTTCTTCCATCACGGCATCTCCTGTCCTTTCCAGCTCATCAGCCGCCAGCCTGCTAGCGGCAAGCCGTACATTTTCCCAGAACCTCAGCTCCTGACGGGCAATGTTAATGGAAGATCGTGCCAGTGATTCATCATAGCTGATCCTGAAATGGTACAGCCGGGCATCGGCGGTGACCACATGTAGGTTGGTGGGGGAAAAGGAGCGCTTCCCGGCCTTTAGCAGTAACAGATTGGGTGCTTTTTCTTCTACTTTGGCCATGACACTGCCATGTCCCCTATCTACACTCACCACCTTCCCGGGAAAAACCAGTGCGGTGGTATGGTCCCAGCCAACACTGACCGGATAGGCCGGCAACACCGCATCTTTGGTTATGGGCCGTATTTTCAGTTGTTGCTGTGCGGACAGCGATCCTGTATGGAGTGAAAAAAGGATCGCAAAAATTATCATGGTGTTTTTCATTTGATTATGCATTTTCGGTGTTGACCAATAAAATGGGATGTCCGGCCTTCAGTGTTATTTTGATGGCCTTGTTCTTTTTCCTGAAAAGCCCCTTCGCTGCGGACACCCCTGCCGAGGCCATTTGTGTTTCCAGGGTCATCCCCGAGGACATGTTGGGCATTCCGGTCACCAGGGCATCACCGGCGCCCTGCTGGAGTTCTTTCCCAAGGTTTCCACCGATAGGAATGCCCGCCATGGCATCATGGTCATAGGCGTCCAGTGACACGGGCAATATATGGTTGCCCGACCGCAGGGAGCTGACCGTCAACTGCACACGGTCCCCGTCCAGGGAGGCCCTGCCATAAACAATGCTTCCCGAGGGGTATTCCATCCCGTTTACCCGCACCTTTTCCAATAATTTCAGCTTGATCCTCCCTTCCCTTTCCAGGACGGTTTCCTCTGCAATTTCTGCTGAGATGGCGGGTTCCAGGACATGTGCCATCGGTTGGTGTTGCTCCAGTCCGTAAAAGGCATTCTGTTCCTGCCGGCGGGTATCCATAGCTCCCCTTTTCTTAATTTCTGAAAGCCCTTTTGATTCCTTCTCGACGGTAAATCGTGTCTTTTCCAGCTGCTTGTTACGTAGGCGCTCCCTTACCCGTTCAGGATGCTGGACATCCAGGATCTTTTCGAGCATGCCTTCCAGTTGCTGAATTTCGGGATCGGGACCGTTGGGCTGCATACGGTCCATCAGCCCTTCCAATTGGGCAATATCCCTTTCAAGGCCGCTGGGGATTTCTTTTTTGACCGGTGCTGGCCTATGTGGCGACCTTTCAGGTGTAAAATCTTCCCTTGGACGCACCAACTGCCGATCGAGCTGTTCCAGTTTTTCCATCAGCTCTGTCTCGCTGTGGTCGAGGCTTCCCTTTTTGGATAGCGGCAAGAGTTCGCTGGACTTGCCTGCCGTTGGTTGTTCCCGTTTCCTTAAATAGGGATCCATCCGTGCCATTTCCCGTTTACGCTGGTCTGCCTTGGCTTTCTTTTGGTAGAGTTCCATTTTGCCCAGTTCCCGTGTTTCCAGCTGGGGCCCGGGAAGGTCGGCCCGCAAGCGCATGGGCAATCGTTCAGCATCGTCTTTATTTCGTAATCCCTGCCCTGCCCAGGCAAATGCGAGGACAAGGGGAAGGACAAACAGTGGAAGGACCAGCAGCAGGGTCCGTTGTCTTGTGTTGGGTCTTTTCATGGTTTTTCTTTGTTTAATTGGTGAATAGTTGTATCCATTACAGGCCTATATTCCCCTAGTGGATTATCAGGTGTGGCAGAAACCACTGCCACGTTCCCTCCGGCGGTCAGCTGTAGGACAATGGCCCCTGCCCAAAGGGCGAGTAAAAGGCCATATAGCAGGATGCGCTTCTGATTGGAGAGCCGTCGGTCCATTTTGTCCAAGTTATGGGCAAGCGATTTGGGTACATCCCTTATCAATTCCAACAGCTGTGATGTTTTCACTTTTGTGCCAAGGGCAATGGGGCATTGTTTCATCTTTTTTCGATTTTGAGGTCCTTGTTTTCCAGTGTTTCCCATTTCTCGATAAGCAGGCCGTGGGGATTGTTGCGGGACCGGGCCATTTCCCGGAGCACACCGGTGGTGACCAGCCTTCTGGTCAGCTTGGAAGTGGGCCTGGTGATGACCTGGGATCCATAGTACCAGAAGCGATAAGGGCTTTGCCCCATGTCCAGTGCTATGCTGTCGGCATAAATTTCCTGGCTGATGTTGCCGGTCACCAGCCTGTCGTAATAGCCCTGCTCCCGCAGCACCTGGTAGGCATCCCGGACTGACCCATCGCCAAGGTACATGGCCTCGGCGAGCCTTTGTTCGATAAGGTCATCATCCGGGGAAAGCCCAAAGAAACGGTCATGGAAACGGATGACATGCTCCCTTGCTTCCACATTTAGGTTGCCTTGTCTACTATCGGCAAGGGCCTCCATTACCTTCCCGTCCAAAAGGATGTATACCCGCTCTGCGGCCTGCTGCTGGAAGCGGTAGGAAAGCAATATTGCCCCAAGGGCCAGCAGTACCGCCCCGATGGACAGCACCAAGCTAAAGCGTTTCACATGCTGGAAGGCAGTTTCGATATTGGTCAGGTGTTCGAACATATCAGGTAAGGGTCTTGGCGGCCGCAACGGGTGCAGAGGTCACCATGCTGCTGGTCTTGTGGAGCAGTGTGTCCCGGCCTGCTGAATAGACTATGTAGTTGGCCACCGAGGGGACGGTAAAGTAGCCGATAATGGCAATGACCAGAAAGATCAGGTAGGCCGTATCGGTGGAAGAAAAGAAGGTCTTGCCCGCATTCTCCACCTGGCCGATATCGATCAGGATCATGTTCTCCTGGATCTTCCCGATGATGGCCCCGAAGATATTGGCCACGGGGAGCCACATGTACACGTTGATATAGCGGGCTATCCAGGAGCGGAGGGTTTGCTGGAAACCGTCGAATACGGAGATGCCCATCACGATCGGCCCCAATATGGAGAGCACGATCAAATAGAACACCCTGATGGTATTGATGCACAGGGCTGCGGCCTGATAGAGCACTTCAAGGACTTCGCTCATCCATTTTTTTATGGAGTTGGAGAAGTTGAAGGAGGCCTTTTCCATGGCAAACTTGATGTCGTTGCCCAGCCCGTCCCAAAAACCCTCTTCACTGCCCTCGGGATGGGTGTATTCGTACCAGCTATCCCGGTCACCACTGCCGCTTTCCCCCACGTACATTTCCCAATATTGGGTGGATTCCAAGGCCCGTTGTTTCTCGGCAAGGAGCCTTTCGATGGCCGCATTGGATCCTTCCACCATTTTTCCGGTGGCTCCTGCCAGTGGGGAAAGTACTGCGTTCATCAAATGGAGCACGGAAGGGAAGAGCATGATGGCCATGCCCAGGGCAAAGGGGCGCAACAGCGGATAGAAGTCCACCGCCTCTGCCCGTGCGATATGTCCCCATACCCTGCTTCCGATATAAAATATTGCCGCAAACCCCGCAAGTGCCCTGCCCGCCCCGATCAGCTCGGATGCCAGCGGTACCATGTCCACATAGAGGCGGTCCAACACTTGATGGAGCCCCCCTGCCCCTCCGCTCACGCCTTGGGCCTGAACGCCCACGGCCATTAGGGCAAACAATAATGTGATGGCAGCCTTTTTCATGGCTGTAGGGATTTGATGGTTTCAAGATTTGCAGAAGCCTGTTTCCGCTGGCGGTTCAGTACCGCCGCTTCATTATTGAAGATGCGCACAAATACATAGCGGTCCTTTATCTCATCAAAGATCCGGTCGATGGCCGCCATCCTTTCCTCATCGGTCATCTGCAGTTTCCCTCCGGTGACCACCAGCAGCAGCTCTTCGATATTGCGGGCACTCATGTCCAGCAGGTTGCCGTACACCATGGCCAGGTAGTCAAGCTCCCCACGGTTAAAGTTCCCCCTGTTGATGAACTGGCGGTAGGCCCTGCGGTATTCCTCCAGGACAAGCTTTTGGTAATTGATGATCCCGCCTACTTTATGGTAGCGTTTCACCACGGGACTGACAGCGGAGAGCCCATCGATAAAGAGCTTGTGCAGGGAGAAATTGCCCGAGGCAATGTCCCTTACCGCATTATAGCCACGGCTCAAAGTCCGGTAGCCCGTGTACATATCATCGAGGATCTGCTTGAACTGGTTCAGCTTTTCCACGTTGAGCAGCAACTGGGCGGATTCGCCGACCTGTGACACCGCCACCCGCGGCAAGCCACACAGGCTGCCCATAAGCAATAGCATGGTCAAATAGTGTTTCATGGTGTTTTCAATTGATGTAGTTGCCGAATGGTCTCCAAGTCCCCCGCATGCCAGGCACGGTGCCGCAGCTGCTGGTAATTTTCCCGGTTAAAGGAACGGACAAAGCGGTCCAGGCCCTGCAGCTGCTGGTAAAGCCGGTCGATGAGTTTTAGCCGCTCCCCTTCGGAAAGCTCCAGTCCCGGTTGTAGCGCCACTGCCATCAGCTCGTCCAACAGCTTCGATGCAGTGGCAACCGTCTTATCAAATACCGCCCCGAGATATTCACTCTCATTCGGTTTCAGCCGGACATGGGCGGCAAACAGCTTTCGGGCCGTTTTCATACGGTCCAGCAAGCGGAGCTGCAGGGCGATAAATTCCGGCACAACCCGGTAATTTCTGACAATAGGACTGATCGAGGCAAGACCGCCAAAGAAATCCCCGTGCAGGTTGAATTCCCCATTACGCAGCATCTGTACCGTATTCCACCCGGTACGGAGCGTTTCATAGCCTTTTCGGGCATAGCCGATGTAGAGCTGCAGGCCGGTGATCTGTTTGGCCAGGTATTCCTTTTGGGTCTTTTTCTGCCGGAACCATTCACTGAAGGTCTGGGCTTTTGCCGTGGCAGTAAATGACAGCAGAAAAACCACCAGTAATCCCATTTTTGTCCTTTTAAATTCCATATCGTCTTGATTTTTGTTGTTCCATCGGGTTGACCATTGAAATGGCCAGTTTTCGGGAAGGGATGTCGTGGATATCCTTGGGGGACAGCCTTTTTTCCTTTATGGTCCATCCAAACCGGTCCTGGTGGCAAAGCTCCATGTGGGCAAGTCTCCAGTTCCCTTTTTCATTGGGCTCCAATTTCAGGTAGGCCGTGGTATAGGGGTGGCCTTCTCCCTGCCATTGCAGGTAGGTGCTCATTAGCAGTCCATCGGAGGGATAATCCTCCTCTCCTTTCAAATAGGCTTTGATAAACTCCCTGATCGAAGTGGTAAACTTGCCGGGATAGGCTCCCTTGCAATGGTATGCGCTGTCATAGCCCTTGGATTTCAATATCGGCATCCAGGCATGTGCGGTATCCAGGAGTTGCCGGAGTCTTTTGATAGGTTGCTTATTCATGGATTTCCTTAAGTGTTTTGATTGCTCCCTTGGCATGGCTGCGCTGCCGTGTGATCAATAGGTTCCGTTCATTGAACCGCATCAGGTCGTTGAGGTTGAAGCGGACCTTCTTTTCTACCCGGTCGATCAGGGCAAGCCGCTCGCCGTCGTTCATTTTCAGGTTAAAGGCGCTGACCACGCCGAGCACCTGTTCGAGGTTCCGCACCGAATGGTCAAGAATACCCAAATACACCTCTTCCATCCATCGCAGCTCATCTGCCGAGAACTGCCCGCTTGCCGTGATGTGCTGCCAAGCCTTTTGGTATTCGCCCACCAGTCGCCCCTGCATTTCGGCAATGTCCCTGACCTTTTGGTACTGGCTTATGGCACTCTTCACCTTCCAGAGCCCTTCGTAATAATCCCCGTAGAGGGTTTTCTGTCGCTCTCCCCACTCGGCGATCTCTTCGAGCTTGAGCTTGTTCAGGGCATTTTCAAGCACCTTCTGCGCATTCTGCAGCCATATCGTATTGTTCTGCATCCGCTGGATCTTCAGATCGATCGCCACAATGGCCTTTTTCACCCCTTTGCGGATGATTTCCAGGATATAGGCCGGTACTGCCGCTTCGGTGCGGGGCATTTGCGGAGCCCCAAAAAACAGCAGCCCGGCCAATAATCCTGCTTTCCATACTTTTGCAAACTTCATCCCTGCCCTCCTTTCATTTCTGCGGCCACAGCCGCTATGCCTTTTTCCAATTTCCCGCCAAAGGCTTTGGCCCTTTCCTGCACCCTGAGCTTCTCCTTTTGCTCGGTGGTATAGGCCAAGTATTCCTCGGGCGACACCTCAGTGCGGTACACCTTGCCCACGGGGCCAAGGCCGATAAAGACTTCCTTGTACTTCCTGCCCGGCTCATTGGCCTTGTTGATCGACATGATCTGCATGGTCTCCTTTTCGGTAAGGCCCAACAGCTCCCGGATCCCGTCGAACTTGTTGCGGTATTTGGACTGGTCGAGTAGGATCTTGCAGTCGGAGTTGTTGATGATGGCCTGTTTGATAATGGGGCTGGAAATGATATCCTCTACTTCCTGGGTCACCACTACGGCTTCGCCGAAGAACTTCCGGACCGTCTTGAACAAGTATTTTATATACTCGGCCATCCCCTCCTTGGCGATGGCCTTCCAGGCCTCTTCGATCAGGATCATCTTGCGCACGCCCTTTAACTTTCTCATCTTGGAAATGAAGATCTCCATGATGATCAGCGTCACCACCGGAAAAAGGATGGGATGGTCTTTTATATTGTCGAGCTCAAAGACGATAAAGCGCTGTTCGAGCAGGTCAAGGTTCTCTTTGGCATTGAGCAGGTAATCGAATTCCCCTCCCCTGTAATAGGGCCGGAGCACGTACAGGAAGTTGTCGATGTCAAAATCCCTGTCCTTTACGCCTTGCGCTTCCAACTGCTGTTTGAATCCGGTTGAACAGAATTCAAAAAAGCTGTCAAAGCAGGGAAAGGTATCCAGCTGTTCATAATAGCTGCCAAGGGCATTGGAGATGGCCACGTACTCGCTGCGCGTAAAGGTCTCATCGTCCTTTTTCCAGAGGGCCAAAAGCAGGGTCTTGATGCTTTCCTTTTTTTCGGTATCCAAGGGCCTTCCGCCCAGGTGGAAGGGATTGAAGCAGATGGGATGGTCTTCTTCATAGGTAAAGTAATAACCGCCAGTCAGCTCACATAGGCCACGGTAGGAATGGCCCACGTCCACCAGCACCACATGGGCACCCTTGGCATGGTAGCTGCGCACCATATGATTGGTAAAGAAGCTCTTGCCGCTGCCCGAGGGGCCGAGGATAAACTTGTTGCGATTCGTTATCCATCCCCGCTCCATGGGTTCATCGGAGAGGTCCACGTTGACAGGTTTTCCGGTCTGCCGGTCGCCCAGCCGCATACCGAATGGTGATGGACTGGAGATATAGCCCGTTTCCATGTTGAACAGGCAGCTTGCCTGTCGGCCAAAGGTCAGGAAAGTTTCTTCTATGGGAAGGGCTGCCGCATTGCCGGGGATCCCTGCCCAGAAGAGCTGCGGGGCGGCAAGGCTTTCCTCCTTGGCCACCGCATCGATCTTGGCAAAGGCCGCCCCGACCTTGTTGCGAATGGGTTTGGTCCCTTCCGGATCATCCGACCAGGCAAGGACATTGAAATGGGCCCTTACCGGCCGGCTGCCTTCGGTAATGCTTTCGTTCAGAAAGCCCTGTATCGCCTCTTTCGCATGCAGGTTGTCCCTGGAATAATTGGCCAGGCTCTGCATGCGCAGGGCCCTGCTTTCGAGTTGTTTTGCCACCGCCTGACGGTTTTCCACGATCACATACTGGTTGTAGACATGGTCAATGTCCAGCAACTGCCCCAATGGAGCCGCCTGCCCGATGGCATAGGCCTGCTTGTCGCTGCTGTATTCTCCATAGGTGGTCCGATCGTGCAGCACATTGGGGAGGCTGTCCATTTCCGAAAGGGAAAACACCTTCACCTTGGAAGATCCAATCTGCAGTTCCGGCTTGAAGGCAATGTCCTTTACCCGTGGCTTTGCAGCAAAGGGATCCAAGAAAAGGTACCTTTCCAATAGCCCTGGCATATTGGAAGTGCCCAGGTAGTCGGTTTTGTCCAAGCGCTGGATTTCCATCCCGTTATCGGAGACCAATTGGACAAATTGTCCCAGCACGTTTTCAAATTCCTCCAGTCTTTTGGTATCCAATAGCTCCGCGGAAAGAAATCTTGAGGAAAGCAGGTTGGAAGTGGCCAGGTCCGTTGGCCGCTTTCCTTTTCTTGGCAGGGTGAGGAACAGGTAGCAATGGTGTTCGAGATAGGGGCGTTCATGGAAGAACAGCCCACTGCTCCTGTCCAGGAAGCCTTGGTCTTCCTTTCGGACAAGCCCGTCGAACCGCTTTCTTGCAAACCAGTCCTGCTTGTGCAGCACCGTACCCTCCGGAAGGAGCCTGATCGCCTTGGCCCACCCCGATTGTAGGCCAGCATAGCCCGGGCCGTCATGGGTAAAGATTTCCGGCAGCTGCACTTCATGACCGGCGGTGATGTCCCCTGCCCCCGAGAGCAGGAACCCTTTTTCCAGCTTACTGATCGGAAACCAGGTGTTGATCTCTTTTACATTGGTGCTATCCATTTTTTTTACGGTTTGATTTCCTGATAAATTCCCTGTCACGCACCTTGATCCCCATGGGCACCCTGCGGTGGGCCATCCGCTTTTTCAGGCCATGTTCCCCGTATTTCAGGTTCATCCTGAATACTCCTTCGACAAGCAAATAGCCCATAAAGCCACAGGCCACCCCGTTGATCCAAAAGGATAGGCCCAGCACATAGCCCATCGCAAATACCAACAGCAATACCACCAGGCCAACGCCCAGGTAGAGGATATACTGTGCCTGCAGGCCTTTAAAGGAAATCGGCCTGTTGACGCCCTTGTTGACCGTATAGCGCTTCATATCAACCAAAGAAGCTGGTGAGTACCGTGGCCACGATGACCAGAAACACGCAGCTGCCGAACCATGCTGCGGCCACTTTTCCGGTATCCGGTTCACCTGAATTCCACTTGTTGAAGACCTTTACGGCCCCTATCAGGCCGACGATGGCACCGATGGCGTACATCAGGTTCACGCCCGACTGGAAGTAGCTCCGCACCTTGGTGGTGGCTTCCATAATGCCGGCATTGCCGTCCTGCCCGATTGCTGGCAATGAAATGCCCGTAAGCATTAGTACAAGCATCCCTTTACTGAGTTGGTTGTTTGTCATGTTGTGAAGGTTTAGTTTTTTCCCTTTCCACCGCCCGGCGGAATGGGTCTTTTAATAGCAAGTCCAATTGGATATGGGAAGGGACGATCAGTTTGCCCTTTTTGAACCTGGGTGGGTCAAGGCCCGCATGGATTTTGGCATACTCCTGGAATGCCCGGCAGAGGGTTTCTTCCTTTGGCATGGGGACGGTTTTCTGCTTACGGCCTATCCATCTGGTCAGGGCAAAGGGTCCGAACAATACCGCTAACACAGTCAAATAATACAGGAGAAGGACTCCGGCCAATGCTGACCAGAACCCGGGGCTGAACGAGATCCATTCCGGCATATCCTTTTTTGGTTTGATGATGGGTCAAATCTCAAAAAGGCGGGAATAAAAATTTCACCAGTTGTACCCTACTGGGGTGAAAAATGTTTGAAAACTTTATCTTGAAAGAGGCAATTACCTTTCAAGGGAAACATTTCATGGGCATTGGTCAAATTGAAAAAACAAAAAAATCACGGACTGTATTTTATATCAAATCGTCCGTCCGTTATCCGTACAGTATCACAGGTTCCACTAACAGTAGAAAACTCAAATGTCCCTGAAACAATAAAGTTGGTCTTGTCAATTCTTGAAAAATTAATTAATCCATCAAAAGTATCTTCTGCCTCATAGCGACACTCGTTATGGTCGTTGTATTTCAAATATTTGGCTCTATTCGAAGGTGCTTCACCTGAAAGATTATAATCAATGTATTCCTCGAAAGGATCAGGGATAATTATACTAACATTTTGTGTGGTATCACCAATATCCATACTGCTATGGATTTGTATAAATCCTCCCTGGTATATGGCCGTAGCAAATAAGGTGTTTTTAGAAAACATTGCCTTCCCCTTTACTAAACAACCAAAGGTATTTTCTCCGGTTTGGGTAATAGGGGGAAGCTTTTCCAATTCCGTTTTTGGCTCGCTTTCCTTGCCGAAAAAATTTAGGTCACATGCAGTACACATGGCAAAAACCAGTAAAATAATAAGGTAGAGGATACTTTTCATATATTTAAAATTTAGGTTTATGAAAATAAAATGAATAATTTAAATATAAATATTAATTATTTGAATTATTGTTTAAATATTTTTATCAGGAACCATTTGTATTTTACCATGGGTAGGGCAGATTTATCTTTGGTGAAATTTAGCCCATCTTATCGCCCAAATCTGCGCAATTTGCATGAATTGTAATCAAAAATCATTTACGTCATCCCATCCCCTTCCTCCTTATACCCTTCCAATTTTCCCCACAGGCTGCCCAAAGATACCTTACTCTTGAATAGCGATGTTTTTTTATATGGTGATTACTGTAAATTCATAGTGATTTTGTTCCAATTCCACCGACCCAATTTTCAGGGGCTGGCCTATGTGCATTTTGTTTTGTTATATCATACGCTGCGCCACCGGTCAGGGCATGGGAATTGTTTGAAATTCATGTATCTTTGGAATTATGATTGAATTGGTTCAAAATAAACTTGAGGAAATAATAACAGCGTGTAAACAGCACCACGTTGAGTCCATTTCCTTATTTGGGTCAGCTGCAAAAAACGCCCTGCATGAGAACAGCGATATCGATCTGCTCGTTGTTTTTTCAGATGATATCGATGTGTTGGAATATGCCGACAATTACTTTTCATTGTTGGACAAGCTTCAGGAAATCCTGAACAGAAAGGTAGACCTTGTGTCAAGCAAATCTATTAAGAACCCAGTACTCAAGAATGAAGTTTATAAATCAAAAGTAGATTTGTATGCAGCCTAAACTACTCAAATACATTTTGGACATTGAAAGTGTTATTGAGGAGATCGAATTTATAAAGCAAAAAACCCAAAACAATTTTAAAAATTTTTCTGATAACATCATTTTGCAGCGCGCAGTTGAGCGGGATTTGGAAATTATCGGGGAAGCGGTGCGAAAAATGATCGAAATTGCCCCCAATATCACCATTACAGCTTCCAAAAACATTATTGGATTAAGAAATATAATTTCACATGCTTATGACTCGGTCGAACCTGAAATGTTGTGGGGAATAATTCAAAAGAACATTCCTGTTTTGGCCGAGGAAATCCGAAGTTTGAAAGGTACATAATCCGGTATTTATTGGGCAACTGCTTTCTCCCAAAACACCTACATGCCATCCCCCTCCTCCATATACCCTTCCAATTTCTCCCGGAGGCTGTCCAAGAACACCGTCCTGCCTTTTTTACGGATACGGATTTCCTGGAATATCCGGTAGATATCCCCTATTTTGGTTCCCAACAATTGCTCCAGGTTCCGGGCAAGTTCCTTGATACCGATCTCCCCGTTGTTGAACACGTTGCACACTTTTAGGGCGTAGATCAGTTCTACCAATTGGACTTTCTGGGCGGTCCATTTGAGTTTGGAGGGAGATTGCTCAGGCGGTTTTATCCCATCCAGTTCCTGCAGCATTTCCTGGATATAGGCATTGATCCGTAACACGGCCTGTAGCGTACTTACCTGTATACTGTGCACGGTGCAGCAGCGATTGTCGATGGTACTATGGTACCCGTGGGGCATGCTCACATCGCTTCTGGCCCTACGTAGAAAATACTGTGCATCAAAATGGCGCTGGTCGAGCAGCATGTAATTGTGCAATGCCCGGTGCCTGTCCATATAACCTTTAAGGCTTCGCTGCTCCTCCAGAAAGTAGTCCTTTTGTGTTTGCTTACCGGTGAGCGGCCGGTTGGATTCGAGGATAAACAGTTCTGCATAATAGATGGATTCGGACTGGAATTGTGGTTTTATACGTTTGAAAAAATGGATTTCTTCAGCTGTGGACTCGAATTGATACCCACAAACGAATACGTTCAATTCCTCCAGGATTTTCTCGGCCTGCTGAAAAGCGGATTCCAACTGGATAAGCTTGTCCCGCCCCTGTAGGTTGATCAATGAAAGTTCATTGTCCAGCTGTTGACGTAGCTGCTGGGTATAGTTTTCAATTGCCATAGCTTCGGTAGTTTTTCGTTTCAACTTTCCTGGACAGCACCTTACTGTACCATTCCGGCCAAGCGGCCAACTGTAATTCGACCAAGCGCATAAAATCCATTAACTGTTTCTTGGCAGTACCATGGCTTTGGTCCATCAACACTTTTTTCTGGTGGACCATTTCAGCATGGATTTCCCCATAGGATTGCCAAAGCCTCTCCAAAACTTCCTTCCGGGAAATCTCGTTGATCCTGGATTCCAAGGCCACCAAATTATGTGGCAGGTGTTTGAATACAACCGCATTTTCCACCATCATCTCATTGGAGATCGAGATCAGGCAAATGGCATTTTCCAGCAATTGATCCATTCCCTTTTGGTGTGGACCTAGACTGGCCCATAGTTCCTTGTGCACGATTTTAAGGCAGGCCAAGGTCAACCGTCCTTCGGAGAATTGCGTTCTAAGACTTTTGAGTCGGAACAGGTCTGTGGAAGAGGTTGCTGTTTGGCTTCCTGCTTTCCATTGTCTTTCTTCCAAATAACTTTTGATCAAAAGACATATCATCAACTCCTCTTCTTTGCTTAGCATGGTCCTTGCCTCTTCCATGAGGTCTCCTAAGGCTGAAAAATAGGCATTCAATCGCGGGACATGTTCATGGTTCCGTTTCCCTAATAAAATCCGCTCAAACCCGTTTTTTATCTTTTCCCAATACATGGGGCCTTCACCATAGTAAAATTGGTACATAAAAAGATCCACGGCGGTCAACAGGGCCATAAGTTTCCCTGCCCATTCTACCCTGTCTTCTTTCCCCATGGAAAAGACATGGACGATAAGAAAGGGCAGGTTCATTAACTGCATTTGGCCTGCCGTCTCGGTATCTGCCAGCAAGGGATAATAATTCACCCATGAAGTAACCTTACGCCTTATCCTTACTTTGGCTGGATGTGAAAGCGGTGTAACACCGAGTTTTTCCAAAAAGGGCACCTTGGAGGTACGTCCTGACATTTTCAAATCAAACCGCAATATGGTCTTGGTGGACTTCCCAAAAAGTTCTGCAAATCTTTTTCGGGAAAGCCTTTCCTCCAACTGTCCACAGTTTTCCCGGAAAAGGGGTATAGCAGATCCATATTCCAGCATCTGGAGGTGTTCATAAAAACGGTCGAGGTCCTGAAAATCGCGGTACAAGCGTTTTGACATCTCCTTAAAAACAGGAACCTTTTCCATGATGACCTTCTCCCAATCTTTTTCCCAAAAAACCACCAGGCTGTCTTCCATGGCTTCAATGGCATAGATGCTGGGACTTTCCATTGCGCCACTTGCCCTGTCCATACAAAGGGACCCTTCGGGAAAGACCTTCTCCAATTTGCCTTTAAGGGTTATCCCGGCCATTCCTTTCATGACCAGGTAACAATACCGCTCCTTTATACCGGCAGACCTGATCAGCTGGCGTTTTTTAAAATGTTGGAAGGAAAGGTTCTCCTTTAATTTAAGGTAGTGTTCCCACTCCACCCGCAGCACTCCATCCAAAAGGTTCTTCAGTAGTTTCAAATTAGTTAGTTTATTCATGTCCGTAAAATTTATGGGCCATCTGTAAGCCCGTCCTAAAAATGGCCTGAAAAATTTTGGCCTTCACCTTTGCCCTGTACAGCTATACCATTGTATGACAACAGGTTAATAGTTCCTTACATGCGTTGAATCTACTTTTTGAAAGTAATTAAAGTCAAGTTTTTGGCTGACAAAATGAAAAATTCCAAGCTTTTTAGGACAAATTCCTTCACTCCTTGGGACATTTTCAAAATACCACTACAAAATATTGACTTATAAACACTTACCCTCCTACCTTGATCCCCAACAAACCGGAAGTAAGAAATCCATGGCAACAACAAGCCCCATAAAAGCAACCTCCAAGACAACGGAACAGTTGACAGTTACGGTCATCTCTGTCCTACTACTGGGAATATGGAGTTATTCGGGCCTGGAAAAGTTGATAAACTGGGACGGCTCCCTTGCTGCTTTCCACAATCAACCATTCCCCGATGGATTGGCCGAACGGCTTGCTTACGCTGTCCCTGTTATTGAACTCGTACTGGCTGTCCTGTTACTGACCTCAACGCTAAGGTGGTGGGGACTTTTGGGATCAGTAATGGTGCTTTCGGTTTTCACCACCTATATTGGCCTGGTCTGGTGGAATGTATTTGAAAGGGTGCCCTGCAACTGTGCAGGGTTCTTGGAATCCATGGGCTGGACGGGACATTTATATTTCAATGGCCTTATGCTGCTGCTGGGAACAATTGCCCTTAAACTAGCAAGCCATATATCCCCAACTTAAATCAACGCTGCTCCATGTATGGTCGATAAACGAAATTTGCACAAGGTCCCAGCCTTTGGCCAGGGCCAAGGGATCGACTACCGTCTCTCCCATGTCCGGAAGTTTGGGAGACCGGGCAACACTTGACGGTAGACGGGGAATGGACAGTCCCTATGCAGTATCCCTGTCCGTTGTTTTCTGGAATCCCCAATAGCAAAATCGGGAAACCAGAAGGCTGCTATAATCGATGTTTAACCATGGCAATCACTGCCATACAACCAAAAATTGATATGAAAAAGCTCATAAAAAGGCTGCCCGTGCTGGGGTTGGCATTGGCAGCAACAGCGGCATTTGCATTCAACATGCCGATTGAAGAGGAATCCATGGCCACTAGGGTCTGGACGCCGGACGCTTCGCAGCCTGACGGCTACCGGGATGTGACGGCCATTGCCGAGGAAGGCAACTACGATTGTAACCTCTCCTCCGATGAGTGCCTGGTCGAGTTCAGCAATGATGATCCGGCCAGCGGTACCAAGACCATCCTACAGGATGGTGAATTCGAAGCGCAATAAGCGCCAAAACTTACCCAAGGCCGATCGGCCTTGGGTATTTACCTTGCTATCGGGGATTCTGCTCAATGCCCGATTCCCTGATCTCTTCAGGTGGAATGGGAAAAATGTATTTTTCACTTTTTGGTTCCAATATAAACTCCTGACCTTCCAATGTACGCTGCAAGGTCTTTGCGGTAATGGGATCTTGGTTAAGTCTTCTAAGGTCAAACCAGCGCAGCCCTCTGCCCACCAATTCCTTTCTCCTTTCATCAAGAATAAAAACCAACAGGTTCTCGTCGTCCACCCCTTCCAAGGAAGGAGCTTTTCCTTTTTCATATCGGTTTTCCATCAATTGCTCCAAATAGGTCTTGGCCCTGCTCCCATCCCCTGTACGGTAGCTGGCCTCAGCGGCCACCAAGAGCATCTCGCCAACGGAAATCCCACCGAAAAAACGGCTGTTGCCCGTCAGTTTTCCAGTAAACTGGTAGTCCCCCTCTTCGGTAAGGGTGTAATAGAGTTGTTTTCTAAGGTCCCCTTCTCCATAACTCCCCATTAACCCTGGATCGACAAAGGTCAAGTTGGCATTCATAAAGCTGTAATTTTGCAGGTGGGCATAAAAAACCACTTCCTCATTGAAATCCTCAAAGGGTCGGGATGCGGTCATATCCAGGGTATTAAAATCCAGCGGGACTGTATGTCGACCAAGCACTTCGGAGGCAGCCTCCCGGGCCAAAGAATAATCCTGCATCATCATGGCCACCCTTGCCTGCAATCCATAGGCTGCTGCTTTTGTAGGCCTGCTTGCGATGGACGATTGTTCGGGAAGGTATTCCATGGCCATTTGCAGATCGTCCAATAGTGCATTGAAGCTTCTGGCCAAACTGGCCCGCCGCGGAGTCACCTGGACATCTGGCCCTGCCCGAAGGACAATTCCCAAAGCATCTTCATTGCTGCCATCCGGCCGGTGGAGCGCTGTGAACACCTGCAACAATTGGCTGTAGGCATAGGCCTTGTGAAAATGTGCCGTTCCCATCAGTTCGTAGTATTCATTCACTTTTTCCCCGCCCAGCTCTTGGAGTGCCTGTAGGGCTACATTGGCATAAAAGACCTGTTCGTAAGGTCCTGTCCACACATTGGTCACCCCGCCCTGGTAGGGATCGCCCCCCCAAAGGTAGGTGGCCTGTTCTGCGGGGTTGGAAAGGGCTTCCCAACCTTCATCGGTAGTATAAAACTCATCGGTGGCAATGGTGGGCAATCCGGGCTGGAGGTTAAACACCACGGTATTGTCCAACAGGGCGCGGATATCCTCTAGGGTTTCGGGCACCACGACATTACGGTCCGGCCTGGGATCCAAAAAGGCATCACAGGAATTCAACAGGTGTATCAGGGCTATGATCATAATTTTATGGAAATGGTTTATTCGATGTTTCATAACTGGAATGGTTAAGGTTAAGCAGAAAGGCGCCAAGGTCACCTTTCCCCTAATTGTAAAAAGATAAAAGCCCCTGTTTCCCGTCTGGAAACTTGTCCCGCGGCTATGAATGATCACATATGAAGAAAGTGTGCGGTAAGGGGCTTTTGGATAATTCATATGATGAAGGAAAACATAGGCCCCGCCCTCTACCTTTTTAGTATAACCCGATAAATGATAGATGACAGGCGGAGCACTATGCAATTCCTCAGAAATCCAGGTTAATCCCCACGGCAATGCTCCGTAGGGGCTTGGAAGTACCGTAATCAGGATCCCAGTTCCCCTCTGCTGCCTGCCAGATCATCACCACATTATTGGCGTACAGGTACAGTTGGGCACGACGCACGGAAGCTTTGGACAGCCACCCCTTGGGCAGTGCATAGCCCAGCCTGATATCCTGCAGGCGCACATGGTCCCCGCTTTCCACAAGTACCGCACTGTTGCGGTAAAAGGTATCCCGAAAGGTGTTCCGGGCCTCCGGTTGGGAAGGTATATGGGTATGCCCTTCATCACCGGGTTCCTGCCATCGGTCACCATAATCCCGGTGTCCTCCCCTGCCCAGCATGATGGAGTTGTACTGCACAGAAGTCTTCTTGAAATAATACCCCAGTCTAAAGGATATATTGGCCGACAGGCTAAAGCCTTTATAGCTCACTGTATTTCTGAATGCCCCAAAGGTGGTGGGACGCGCAGGCCCATTATAGATGATGGATTCCAAGCTCGCCTCATTGACCAAGGAGGCGTAATCCTGGCTCTTCTCCCCGTCCAACAGTCCAATGGGTGCCCCCGTATCCGGGTCAAGCCCTGCCCAGGGAAGGGAATACACGCCGAACAAAGGCCTTCCTTCGATGGGAAAATACTGCCCGCCCTGCCCGGAAGCACTGTAGTCCAATAAAGTGGTGACCGGAATTTCATTTTCATAGGATACCACCTCTTCTTTAAGGCCACTCCATAACAGCACCGATGACCATTGCCAGTTGCCAAAGGCCTTCCTGTACTCCAGGTTCAGGTCATAACCTGTAGTCAGGGTGGAGGCGTTATTTCCCGTAAAGAGTGTTATTCCGGTGGAAGGGGCAAAGGAACTGGTCCCGATAAGGTCAAGGCCTTCTTTTCGGTAAAACTCCAGGCTTCCTTTAAAGCTTCCCGATCGACTTTCAAAATCCAGTCCTGCATTGACGATCTTGATCCGCTCCCATCGCAGTTCACTGTTGGGTGGATTGATGATCTGGGCATAGGGAATGCGGGTAATGGGGTTGAAGCTTACCATCCTGGCGGTGGTAAAGGCGGTGAGGCTTCGGTCCACATTTCCATTATAGCCGTAGCTGAGCCGCAATTTGAGGAAAGGAAATTGTTCCCAACCATAAAAATCTTCCTCACTGATGGTCCAGCCAAGTCCTGCAGACCACAGGGGAACCGCCCGTTGGTTGGCATTCACCCCAAAGAGGTTACTGGCATCCTTTCGGGCACTTACGGTAAGCAGGTACTTTTTTTGGTACTCCAGGGAGGCATTGCCATAAAAGGAATAAAAGCGGTCCTGCGTAAGGGAGTGACCGTCCACATTGGCAATTTGTGCCGTCCCAAAGGGATTGTCATACACGGGAAAACGGCTGATATAATCCACTGGTTGGCTGATGGCCCTGTTTTCATTATAACCATAATAGCGGGTATTGTGTCCTTCTGATCTCACCGCCTTTAGTTCGGTCCCCAGTAGGCCATGAAGCTCCCAGCCTTTCTGCCATTGGTGGCCATATTTGGCCTGTATCCTGGCCGAATGGCTATGCGATCCCCGGACACTGTTGTCCAAGATCCCGCCATCAGGAACGGCCTTGTCCAGGTTTCCACTTTCATCCACCGCCGTAAACCGATTGACCATATTACGTACCATATAACTCTCTGGTGCATATTGGGATTCCCTGTGTTGCTGGTCGGTCCAGTATTGGTAGAGGCCATCCACGGACAGGTCCTTGTTCAGCTGGTAGGAAATGGTGGTGTTCAACCGCCATACATTGGAAAGGGTCACCTCGGGCATTCTGCCGATTTCCTCCAAGGGCACAAAGTCCCAGTTGTGCAGCCCTGCGGCCTCAGCCTCCTGCTTAAACTGTTGGCGGTACTCCCGGTAGATCGGCAATGGATTCCCACTGTCATCGGCCAACTGCGCATAGGGATAAACGGCCCCAACGGGATCAAACACCAGATCGGAAATGCCCATCTGTTGGTCTTCCTTCCGGTTCCTTACTCCGTTGATGCCCATTCCAATGGTCAGTTTGTCGTCCATCAGGCCAAAGGTATTCTTCAGGTCAAGGGTCATCCGGCTGTTGTCATTGCCAACGGTCCCCTCCCGGTTTTGGTCCAGCCCCAGACCAATGCGGTAGGCATGGCGTTTGGCTCCCCCGCTGATGCCCAGGCTGTATTGCTGGTTCAGCTGTGGCCGGAGCATGTATTGGGAGATGTCCTCCCTTAGGTCGACATCCCGGTATCCTTGAATAAGGCTGTTGGCTTCCTGCGAGCCGATGATGCCATCCCGTTCCAATATCAAGGTTTCCACCACTGGGCTCAGTACTGGATTGCGCACGTTATTTTCCGAGGACGTGTAAAAACCCTCTTCAAACAGTTGCTGCTCCACATCGATATAATCGTCCACCGAAAGTACGGGGTTCCAATAGGGATCCATGGCCTGGATCCAATTGGCATTGGCCGAAAAACTCACTTGGGTAGGCGAATCGCGACTGCCCGACTTGGTGGTGACCACGATCACCCCGTTACCGGCCCTGGCCCCATAAATGGAAGCTGCTGCGGCATCCCGCATCACGGTAATGCTTTCCACATCATTGGGGTTGATATCGGACAGCTCCCCGTCATAAGGGAAGTTGTCCACCACGATAAGGGGTGATGCATATGCACCAAGGGTACTCCTGCCCCGGATGGAAATGGGGTCACGCCCGACATCGCCGGAACGGTTGATGATCAGTCCAGAGGTAACATCTTCAAGGCGGTCGACCAGGTTGGTACTTACCCGGCGCTGGACCAGCTCCTCGTCCAGGCTCACAAAAGAACCCGAAGCCCTTGATTTGGGGATTTCCTGATAGCCCGTGGCCAGTACTTCCACTCCCGCCAGTGCGATTTCTTCCTGCACCAACGCCACTGTAAATCCATCAACAGGAATGTCCACGTCCAAGGTCTGCGTCTGGTAGCCCAATCCCCCAAACCTGATCTCGTACTCTCCATCTGCAAGGTCCAGTGAAAACTCCCCTGCCCTATCACTGACGGTGGAAAGTGGCCTGTCCACCACTTTGATCCAAGCGCCCGGTATTGGCGCAGCCGTCCCACTGTCCAATACAGTTCCCGAAAGCCCTTGCCCAAAAGCTAGGTTCAGTCCCATTAACCAATAAAGGCCCATTAACAGTAAATATCTCCTCATGGCATAAAGGCTTTAGGGGTTCCTGTTTTCTTCAATACAAGCACTGGAATGATGGCCTTTTGCCTGACCAGTTCCAGCCCAATCGCATTAAGGCCTTCCCGAAGGCTTTCCAGATTGGCCAGAGAGGCCTTTACCTCAAAGTCGATGGGATAGTCGATGCCCGTAAGGTCCATGACCGGATAGGCACTATTCTGCATAAAATACAGGTTGAGGTAGTAAACAAAACCAGTGAGGGTGGATTTGTCAACACGGATACCGGTAGGTTTGACATCATACCATACTTTCTCGGCAGTAGAGGGCGGAAAATTGGCCCCTTCTTTTTTGACGATTGCCCAGACTTCACGCTCCCTGTTTTCCACCCGGGCTTCGATATGCGGAAAATAGCGGTCAAGGTCCTCCCGCATCATGGCAAACTTGTCCATGCCCGGTGGACTCAACTGTTCGTAGCCATAAACATGGCCTCCTGCTTCCATCCATTCCAGGTAATCAATACCCGTGCGATCGGTAAACAGCTCTTCTTCCCCAAACCCTTCGGCAATGATCCTGTTATCACCAAAATAATTGGCCAGGTCCTTTCCGGAATAGGCCACACGGTACAGTTTATAAAGCGGCACATTGACCAATTGGATATGGCCACCGCGCTCATCGGATACCATTTGGGCACCACGGACACCGGGAATATAACGGGTCAGCGCTGACTGGAAGCCAATATTCTTATCGGGAATCTGTTCATTGCCACTGATCAGGCCCTCGGAGTTCTCAAAAGGGATACGTATATCCTCCTTCAGCCGAAAAGAGGTCTCACCGGTAGCCAATAGCGTATCGAGATTTTTAGCAGTGAGGTCTTCCAGTCCCGTAATGGCCACCACCTCCCTATCGGCATCCAATACCACAAAATGCGGTAAAGTGCTGTGCGGAAAACTGCGCAACAGGCCCCGCTCGCCCACTACCATCGGTAGGTCCACGGCCTGGAGATTGGGATAGCCTTCCAGTATTTCGGCCACCTTCCTGGACTCATCCATGGTGACAGGCAAAAACTGGATTTTATCCGCATATTCTTCTTGTAATCCTTCCAGATTTGCCAGCGCATGGGTACTACTGCTACAGACCGATGACCAAAAGGCCAGCACTATATATTGCCCTTCAAAATCATCCAGCGACAACCTTTTGCCACCATGGTTATAGGTACGATTGAAGGACTTGCCAAAGGGCAGCCTATCCCCTATTTCAAGGGTGTCGGAAGGGAGAGCAGGATATCCCACTCCCCCGGGTGATCCGGCCGCAACTTTAGCGTACAGTTCCAAATGGCTTCCAAAAAGGCACAGCAATGCCAGGAAGCACAAAAACGTTCTTTTTTTCATGCTTTGTTAGGTTGTGTAGAAAGGAATGGAAAGGCCTGGCGAAATTCTAATAAGAGGTCTAACCTATCAACTTAGCCCTCCTAGCCTCCCCATGAATTGGAGAGGAATCATATAGTGTATTGAGGAGCGTAACCCAATTCTACGAGGGTTGTTAGGTCAAGTATCCTTCGAGGCTTTCCTCTTTCTACAGGTTATAAGAAATTGATTGAATCTTGCTGCACCTTCCGATATCCCGGGCGACCGGAAAAGTCATCAGCAATGCGTAGCCTCCCGCAGGCGGCCAAAAATCACTTGCCGAAAAGCAGACAAGGATGAGGTGGGAAAGGGAAACGCCCAGCAACAGCAAACCGCTGACGCCTCCCCAATAGGTTATATAGGGTTTTTCGGCTTCGTCTTGATGACGAGGTCGTAGATGGTGATTTCTATCAACTTAATGACTTTCATGATTATTCAAGGCATAATTTAGCTGATCTAAAAGGTCATAAACATTTTTCAGGTTTTCTTTCATTTGAGGTTTGCAATTTCTGATTTTGATTTGATCTAAAATTCCCAATAGACCATTTCTAATTCTTTTTCCTTCATCTAGATTGTCAAATGAAATCACAATTTTTGTTGAATTACTGGTATTGCTCATAATGAGTTATACTGTTATCAGGTATAAATATACCTATTTTAGGTATATATCAAAAAGAAGAAAGAAAACTTTTTAAAAATTTATACTTAGTTGTTACATTAATATCATGAAGAAAGGTACAAATAGAACCAAATTAGGTAAACTCTTCGATGAAAACTCGGTTAACCAAGCGGAGGTTTCAAGGAAAACAGGTATTGGTCAAAATAGAATAGGTCAATATGCTACGAAAGATGATAAACTTAAAAACCTTAAAGCAAATGAACTTTACTTAATTGCCTTGGCTATCGGAATGAAACCTAGCGAATTATTGGAAGTTGTTTGTGAAGGATTAACCTTACCTCACCAATAAGATTAAATTCCTTGTTGAAAGCTTGGTAATAATTAGTAAATTCATATTAGTTTTTTAAGGTTCAATAATTAAAACTGAGCGGTTAAAATCCCCCTAAATTTCTTATACGCAACAATTAATGACCAAAGAATTTCAAATAGAAGAATCGTTAGTTAATCAGCTCAAAGCACAAAAATACAATCACAGACCTGATATTACCAATAGACGAACCCTCGAAGAAAACTTCAAATCCAAGTTTGAAGCACTTAACCGTGTGCGGTTGTCGGATAGTGAGTTCAAGCGATTGCGGGAAGACATTATTGAGCCAGATGTATTTATAGCTTCCAAGAAACTGAGGGAACAACAGTTTTTCCAACGTGAAGATGGAACACCGTTGCATTACACTTTGGTGAACAACAAAGATTGGTGTAAAAATGATTTTGAAGTCATCAGCCAGTTGCGGATGAATACCGAAAACAGCAATCAACGGTATGACATCATTCTGCTGATAAACGGATTGCCTGTGGTTCAGGTGGAATTGAAACGCTTGGACATTTCCCCACGAAAAGCCATGCAGCAAATCGTGGACTATAAAAATGAACCTAGCAATAGCTATGCCAATTCGTTGATGTGCTACATGCAGTTGTTCATTGTGAGCAACCGTTCCAATACTATCTATTTTGCCAATAACAAAAAGCAGCATTTCCAATTCAATGCCGATGAACAGTTTTTACCCATCTATCATTTAGCAGATGAGAATAACAACAAAATCAAGCATCTGGAAGACTTTACCGAACGCTTCCTGAAAAAGTGTACGCTTGGTGAAATGATCAGCAAATACATGGTGCTGGTGGAGACGGAGCAGAAACTGTTGGTGATGCGTCCGTACCAAATCTATGCAGTAAAAGCAATTGATGATTGTGTAAGACAAAGCCGTGGGAATGGCTATATCTGGCATACTACGGGAAGTGGTAAAACATTGACTTCTTTTAAAGCTTCTACCCTTTTAAAAGACAATAGGAAGATTGAAAAATGCCTCTTTGTGGTGGACAGAAAAGACCTTGACCGCCAAACACGCGAAGAATTCAACAAATTTCAGGAAGGCAGTGTAGAAGAAAACACCAATACCGAAACCTTGGTAAGGCGGTTGCTTTCAACCGACTATGCCGATAAGGTGATTGTAACCACCATCCAAAAATTGGGACTGGCACTGGATGGCACCAACAAACGAAACTACAAGGAACGCTTAGAGCCACTGCGTGACAAACACATGGTATTCATTTTTGATGAGTGCCATCGTTCGCAGTTTGGCGAGAACCACAAGGCCATCAAAGAGTTCTTCCCCTATGCGCAGCTGTTTGGATTCACAGGTACGCCCATTTTCGAAGACAATGCAACATATTTTGAGGTTAATGGAAATGAGAAAACGCTAAAAACCACAAAAAGTATATTTCAACATGAATTGCCAAAATATACGATAACCCATGCGATAGACGACCGCAACGTGCTTAAGTTCCATATCGACTATTATAAGGGTGAAGGTGCCGTAAATGCCAAGGCTGGAGAAGCCATAGCTCAAAAAGCCGTTGCAGAAGCTATTTTTGACAAACACGATAAGGCCACTAACCAACGAAAGTTCAATGCCGTGCTGGCGACTGCCTCTATCAATAACGCGATAGAGTATTACCGTTTGTTCAAAGAACTGCAAAAGCAAAAGCAGGCGGAGAACCCTGATTTTATTCCCCTGAATATTGCTTGTGTGTTTTCGCCACCTGCAGAAGGAAATAAAGACATTCAGCAGATTCAGGAAGATTTGGCTCAGGAAAAGGAAGACAACAAACAGAATCCTGAAGAGAAAAAAGCAGCCTTGAAGGAAATCATTGCGGATTACAATACGCAATTCGGCACCAACCACAACATCAACAATTTTGACCTGTACTATCAGGATGTGCAAAGCCGCATCAAAAACCAAAAGTACAGCAACAAGGACTATCCGCACAAAAACAAGATTGACATCACCATTGTGGTGGACATGCTGCTCACGGGTTTTGACAGCAAGTACCTGAACACTTTGTACGTGGATAAAAACCTGAAATATCACGGACTGATTCAAGCATTTTCACGAACTAACCGTGTACTTAACGACACCAAGCCTTACGGTAATATTTTGGATTTCCGTTCACAACATGAAGCCGTAAACCAAGCTATTACGCTCTTCTCTGGCGAAGAAGACGGCAAGGCCAAAGAAATTTGGATGGTGGATCCTGCGCCTGTGGTGATTGACAAATACCAGGAAGCGGTGGAAAAACTCGGTGTGTTTATGGAAGAGCACAATTTGGTAAGTGAACCGCAGGAAGTGTACAACCTGAAAGGAGATGCCGCTCGCATTGCTTTTGTGAAAAACTTCAAAGAAGTACAGCGGATTAAAACCCAACTCGACCAATACACCGATTTGGATGAAACACAGCAAGAAAAAATTGAAAAAATCTTGCCCAAAGAAACCTTGCAGGAGTTCCGCAGCTCGTACTTGGAAACCGCTAAGCAACTGCGGGAAATTCAGCAAAAAGAAGGTGAAGGCGCACCGGATGACATTCAGCAACTGGATTTTGAATTTGTACTCTTTGCTTCTGCCGTGATTGATTACGACTACATCATGAGCCTGATTGCCGACAGCACCCAAAAGAAGCCGAGTAAGCAGAAAATGACAAAGACGCAGGTGATTAGCTTGCTGAAATCCAATGCCAACCTTATGGACGAAGAAGAAGACCTGACCGACTATATTGAGCAGGTGGATTGGACTATAGGGCAAACTGCCGAAGAGCTGAAAAATAACTTTGAAACCTATAAAGTAGAGAAGTACGACAAAGAATTGGCAGACATTGCCAATAAGCACGGTCTGCAAACGGCAGACCTGAAAACATTTGTAGAGAAAATTATGGGGCGAATGATTTTTGATGGGGAAAAACTCACCGATTTATTGGAGCCTTTGGAATTGAGCTGGAAAGAACGCAGGACAAAAGAACTGGCTTTGATGGAAGACGTGGTTCCCCAATTAAAAAAATTAGCCCAAGGGCGTGAAATATCAGGATTAGCCGCTTATGAATAAGGAGAAAGTATTACTACCTAGTTTGCGTTTTCCTAAATTCAAGGAGAATAGAGAATGGATTAAGAAAAGCATAGGATCTATTGCAAAAGTAAGTGCAGGCGGAACCCCCAGTAGTGGTGAAACTAAATATTGGGGTGGAAATATTCCGTGGATGAATTCTGGAGAACTTAATTTAAAAAGGGTCTATGCCGTGGAAAACAAAATAACTGAAATAGGTTTAAAGGAATCGAGCACAAAAAAAATCCCACCATTGTGTGTATTAATTGGATTAGCTGGCCAAGGAAAAACAAGAGGTACAGCAGCTATCAATTATATTGAGCTATGTACAAACCAGTCGATTGCCGCCATTCATCCAAACCAGAAAAAATTTGATAGCGAGTTCTTATTTCACAAGATTGACTCATTGTATCAAAAACTTAGAAGTCTATCCACAGGACAAGGAGGTAGAGGAGGACTGAATTTGTCAATTATAAGAGAAATAGAAATTCCACTTCCATCAATCCCAGAACAACAAGAAATCGCCTCCTGCCTTTCCTCTTTAGATGAGCTGATAGCAGCCCACAAGGACAAGCTTCTAGCCCTCAAAGACCATAAAAAAGGCTTGCTGCAAAACCTTTTCCCACAAGAAGGCGCGACTGTTCCTAAAGTTTGTTTTCCTGAGTTTGAAGGTGATGGGGAGTGGGAACTAAAGCAGTTTTCGAAATTCATCAAGCTTTATCGTGGAAGTTCACCACGCCCAATTAAAGAGTTCTTAACCCAAAGCGAATCAGGTGTTAATTGGATTAAAATCGGAGACACAAGTTCTGTAACTGACTTTGTATTAAGAAGTGTTTCAGAAAAAATTACACCTAAAGGAGCCAAAAAATCAAGACCTGTAAAAAAGGGAGAATTGATTCTAGCAAACTCAATGAGTTATGGTAGTACATATATATTGGAAGTTGAAGGCTGTATTTATGATGGATGGTTTGTCTTGAGAGAGTACGAAGATTTCTTTGACAAGCAATTTTTATTGCAATTACTTAATTCAGAATACACTCAAAGTCAATATAAAAAATATGCAGCAGGTGGCATTGTGCAAAATATAAGCAGTGAAATAGTCTATAGTATCATTTTACCTAAAACATCGAAAAAAGAACAACAAAAAATTGCTTCCTGTCTTTCGGCTGTAGATGAACTCATATCCGCCCAGCGGGAGAAAATCGAGCAATTGCAGCAGCATAAAAAGGGCTTGATGCAAGGCTTGTTTCCAAAAATTGAGAATTAAGAGATGGCAATAATAACAAATTTTAATAAACTAGCGGACGTAGCTTCCGAATTCCGAAAGTATCTTACAGGAGATCATAGAAAGCAAAAGGACGTGATTCTTTTCTATGCTCACAATGGAACTGGAAAGACACGTTTATCCATGGAGTTTAAAAAAATGGGTAAAGAAACAGTCCAGAACAACCTAGTTGATGAAGAAGATAATATTATAACAGATGAAGAGGGCAGTGCATTTACAACCGAAGAATTAAAGCGTGATACCTTATACTTTAATGCTTTTACGGAAGATTTATTCTCTTGGGATAATGATTTAGATAGCGATGAACATAGAGTACTTTTGCTGAACAAGCACTCTAAGTTTTTCGGTGGTATTGAGAATTTAGATATAGACAACAAAATTCGCCCTATACTTCATAATTACAGTGACTTCAACTTTGTGACAGACTTTAATTACGTAAAACCAACTGATGCTGGTCAAGAAAATCCCGAAACTTACTGGGCGATTAGGTTTATAAGAGAAGAATTGGTAGATGGAGTAGCGCAGAATGTTGAAAATATAAAAATATCCAGAGGTGAAGAGAATCTATTTATTTGGTGTTTTTTTCTCGCTATTTATGAATTAGCCATTGATGGTGCTGAAGGCTATGACTGGGTAAAGTATGTTTACATTGACGACCCTATTTCTTCGTTAGACGAAAATAATGCCATTGCATTAGCCTGTGGTTTAGCAACAATTATGGAAAGTGGGATATATAAGGAAATTGAGGAAGCTGGGGAGAAAAAGAAAGTTGAAAGAGATCGAAAGGTAAAAGTAGTCTTGTCGACTCACCACAGTCTTTTTTTTAATGTGATGTATAATGAACTAAAGATGAAGCGGAAAACATATTTCCTTCATTCAAATGGCCTACTGGATTATAAATTGCAAGACACAGAAGACACACCGTTTTTTCACCACATTGCTTTATTGAGCGAACTGAAAAGAGTTGCTGAATCAGATGTTATTCATACCTATCACTTCAATGGATTAAGGACTGTAATGGAAAAAGCCGTAAGCTTTTTTGGTTACAGAAAGATTGATGAAGTTATTCATGGGTTGGAAGATGATATCCTTTTTCACAGAGCAGTACAATTACTCAGTCACGGTAAGTATTCCATATTTGCTCCTTCACCAATGACACCCGACACTAAAGATTTATTCAAAAAAATACTAAAAGGGTTTACAGATAAGTACCAATTCAGATTCCCTGAAATATTTAACGAAGTTATTCCAACAGAAGAAGTATGACACAAAAAGATCAAGATAGATTAGGGAAAACCCTTTGGGCCATAGCAGACAACCTGCGTGGTGCTATGAATGCGGATTCCTTCCGCGATTATATGCTCTCGTTTTTGTTTTTGCGCTATTTGTCTAAAAACTATGAAGAATCGGCCAAAAGAGAACTTGGAAGAGACTATCCAACAGAAAATTTATTTGTTACGATTGAAAAATCTGATTTTGAAATAGAATTCGAAAAAAGAATGCGTTCTCATGAAAACCTTGAGAACTCAATAGATTTGGAAAAAACAAAGAGTATTCCTGTTTCTCCTTTGGCTAAATGGTACCATGAAAATTCAACTGATGTATCTGAATTTGAAAAACAGATGCGTAGAAAGGTGCATTACGTCATTAAACCTGAGCATTTGTGGAGTAACATCACCGAACTCGCAAGAACGCAAAGCCCTGATTTGCTTATCACCTTAGAAGAAGGTTTCCGTTATATAGAGAATGAATCCTTTGCTAATTCTTTCCAGGGATTATTTTCCGAAATCAACTTGAATTCAGAAAAGCTTGGCAGGACACCAGCAGACCGGAATAAAAAGCTCTGCACCATCATCCAAAAGATTTCAGAAGGAATAGCCGAGTTCTCTACCGATACAGACACGCTTGGAGATGCTTACGAATACCTAATTGGACAGTTTGCCGCAGGCTCAGGGAAAAAAGCCGGAGAATTTTATACTCCCCAACAGATTTCTACTATTCTTTCTAAGATAGTAACGCTTGATAGTCAAGATCCATCCACTGGCCCAAAACAAAAGTTGGATAAAGTATTGGATTTTGCCTGTGGTTCGGGTTCACTTCTCCTGAATGTGCGCAATCAGCTCAAGGAACAAACAGATGGCAAAGGCACGATTGGTAAGATCTACGGACAGGAAAATAACATCACCACCTACAACCTGGCAAGAATGAACATGCTCTTACATGGTATGAAGGACACCGAATTTGAAATCTACCATGGGGACACCTTAAAAAACCAATGGGACATTTTGAATGAAATGAACCCATCCAAAAAAACAGAGTTTGACGCGATTGTTGCCAATCCGCCTTTCAGCTTGCGTTGGGAACCCAATGAAGCCATGGGAGAAGATTTCCGTTACAAGAGCTACGGTTTAGCACCCAAGTCAGCCGCTGATTTTGCATTCTTGTTGCACGGTTTTCACTTCCTAAGTCAAGAAGGTACCATGGCCATCATTTTGCCCCATGGTGTCCTGTTCCGTGGTGGAGCAGAAGAACGCATCCGTACCAAACTACTCAAAGACAATCATATTGACACGGTCATTGGCTTGCCTTCCAATCTGTTCTATTCTACTGGTATACCCGTTTGTATTCTAGTCTTGAAGAAATGCAAGAAAGAGGATGATGTGCTGTTCATCAACGCCACTGAGCACTATGTGAAAGGAAAACGTCAAAATATACTTGGAGACGGGAAGGACGGCAAAGCTAATCACATTCAGAAAATTGTAGATGTTTATGCAACTCGACCAACTAAAATGGAGCGTTATGCCCGCAGGGTTCCAATGGAAGAAATCGAAAGGAACGGGTACAATCTGAATATCTCGAGATATGTGAGCACAGCAGAAGATGAAATTAAAATTGATTTAAAGGGCGTCAACAAAAAACTTGTAGAAATTAATAAAACTATCGAAGAGGCTACTTCTACGCATAATGAATTTTTGAAGGAATTGGGATTACCGCCGATATAAAAATTAAAGAAAAAAATATTTGGCATGTTAAGAGGGGAAATACATGCTATGACTATTCGGTATGTTCCACGGTAAGAGGGAGTGTATAGGTTACAGTCTCAATATTAAGAATTACATATACTACTTACTCTAAATGAAGACACTACTACTCACCATACTTTTATTGATTCAATTCTCCTTAGCAAATGGCCAAGATGATGCATCAGTCCTTTTAGGAAACTGGGTCAAGGTAAATGCAACCTATAGCACTGGGAAGCCACTACCGGAAGGCCATATTTTAAAATCCAGTTATCTAAGGTTCACCTTTAAAGAAAACGGTATTGCCTTTAAGACCTCTGATCCCCTCAGCAACGGCCTCCGCTTCAACTTTAATGAGCAAGGAGAAAGCCTTCAAATTGGGTTCATTAACTATAAAATCCTATCTGTGGCCAAGGACACCTTGACTGTTCTGGAAGAAGGACTTTCCGGTTTTGACGGGAATGCGGTAAAGTTAGAATTGGTTAAGGAGAACATATACCAAAACAGCCTCCCATTGGAGAAGGAAACCATCATTAGCGATACTCCAAAGGTCTATAAGGAGAGTGAAAAAATAAGGGCCATATTTAATGCAGATGAAAACTTTCAGGAATTCTTAAGAATGCAGATCCCTTCCTATGATCAACACCAATCAAAAAATGGCTTCCTTCTTGCTACCTTCATTGTCAGTGAAAATGGTAAGATTGATAGTCTGACAATCCATATGGGAATTGACAAAAAGTTTGATCGCCAGTTCACCAAAGCTGTGTATAAAGCTGAAAATTATTTTTTACCGGCACAGTTGAATGGTCAAAACATAGGGGTGCTACGCACATTTGAGTTTAAATTTATTTCCAGCAATGACTTCCTGAATTTCTATTCCAGCTTTAGAGCGGGGTTAGAGGAAATGGGAAAAAGGAACTTCCATGCGGCCATAAGATACTTTGACAGCAGTCTGGAAACAAAAGACAGTGACGATGCCCTGTTTAACCGAGGACTTTGTTATTTCCATTTGGGCCTCCTGGAAAAGGCCTGTGAAGATTGGAACCGTATAAAATCCAACAAAAGAGCTGATGAAATGCTATCGACGTATTGTAAATAGCATACGCTTCAATGATAAAGACCACGGGGCCTCATAGGTTTAATCTCCAACCTCGAACACAACAGGTATTTGGTCCATATTGGATCCGGTATTATCTAAAAGATAAACGAAGTGACCTAAATAGCGCATAGTTCTCTAACCGAAAGCACTTAGTCTTTCAAGGATAAACATTAATCCGCTCCATTTCAACTACTTACATATTATTTAATTTCACACCTAAATAACCTTTTTTCAACTACATTATCATATTTACGATATATTTTTTATACGAAATATTATATTTTTACTAAACGAAACATTTTTTTTTAATTATTCACAAACATCTGAATCAACAGAAAAACTTTTTTATGCCAGATGGGCATAGATCTCGTTTTTTGTCCCAATCCATGGAATTAACCTTTTCCCATAACCAAACCATATAACTTATGAAAAAACAGTTCATTCTTTTCGCCATGTTGATCGCAGTTGCCACGGGCTGCGTGCAGGAAGGTACGGAAACCCCTTCCATGGGATCCGTCAGTATAACCGGCATAAATATCGCACCTTTTGGAAGCAGTTCCCCAAACCAGCGCCAGGCCGTTACCAGTGAATGGGAACATATCTTCCCGGATTCGGCCGCTTTCATCATTACCAATGAAGAAACGGGCCAAGAATACATTTTGGGCTATGACCCCAATGATTTCTCCACCCCTCCCCAGATCCAGTTGCCCATGGGTTCCTACACCATCCTTACCCAAGTGGAAGGTACTGATATGGAGTATTTTCTCCCCTATGAGGTCTGGTCCGACTTTGAGGTCAGCTCCACCAGTCAGGACATCGCCTTGGAAGGCCACACCTATTTTGGGCTGGTGACCGTAAAAAAAGACCATGTCCTGAGTGCAAAACTTGATGGCACGGACCTGGTGCTGGATCCTGAGACCAACACCTATTATATCTACGCTTGGGAAAATGACTTCCAGGACATAACGGGAAGGACCTTGGAGGTGCAGGAGGATTTTACCCAGCAGACCTTGCGAAAGCATTTCTTCATCAATAGCAGGGACCATTATCACTTTAATGTCTTGGTCCCCCAAGGAGAGGTCAATTTTATCGAACTTGCTTTGGGTGAATTCCGCTTGATGGAATATGATTTTGACCTGCAGCACGGCACGGTCACCGATGCCTCCGGCCACACCTATACCACTGTCAAAATCGGTGACCAATATTGGATGGCCCAAGATCTTCGGTCCACGCAATTCTGTAATGGTGACAGCATCACCATAGGCTATTCCAGTGGCTTGGATATGAACGAAGATTCCTATCTTCGAACCTTGAACGGGGAATATCCATTATACAGTGCTGCTGTTCTGTCAGACGAGCGGAACATCTGCCCTTGTGGTTGGCACATCTCCACTGACCAGGACTGGAAAGCGCTTGAAAGTGAATTGGGAATTACTGCGCCGGAACTGGATGCTTTCGAATACGGGTCCACTAGAGGAGCAGATGTCTTTGCCGGCACCCAATTAAAAGATCCTTATACCTGGCCTTTGGATACAGCCTCATCACTGGCAAATGCTTCAGGATTATCCGCTATCCGGGGAACCTACATGTACATGGAAGGAGATTACTTCCAATCTGATTGGCCCAACGAGCACTATATGGCTTATTTCTGGTCTCCAAACTACAGTGATTCAATTGATGTGCAAAAAATCTACCGAAATATCAATGGTGATATCCATGGCATAACCAGAAGAATGGCACCCGAAAACGGAGAATATGGTTACCCTATCAGGTGCGTAAAAGATTAACAACCATTTATTTAAGCAGGCGGCACGGAGACCGCCTGCTTTATTTCCTTAACCCTACCCCTCTCATGTCCCTCACCTCTACTGCATACACCCCAAACTCCTCTGTCACCTTGCCATATATCCGGTAAAAACCTCCGGTGTGGAAAGGGTATTTCTTTAGCACGAGTGGAAAATGTACCGTATCCAGCCAATCCCCCTTTTCATCCAGAAAGGTGCCGAATGCCATATAATCTCCCCTTACCGTCCTGACGGGCTTGGTGGTCACCAGGTGTCCCAACAGGCAGACCTGCCGGCCCACCAGCTTGGGAAGCTCATGGACATAGACCACCCCTGTCCTGTCATCATCGGCCAACTCAAATGGATCGCCCAGGGTAAAACCGATCAGCTCGATCTCGTCATAGGCATCCTCCAGGGGTTTCTTGGGAAACCGGGGCAAGCTAAAGTCCAAGGCTTCCTCTTCAAACATGACTGCACTTGTTGGTACTTTCTCCATGCGTTTGTGCTTAAAATTGGCATGCCAGAGCAGTTCCTTTTTATCCATACCTGTAAACCTGAGTGCCCCTACCCTGATCAGGACATTGAGCTGCTCGGCATCCACTTGGATACGGTTCATAAAATCCACTAATCCCAGATATTCCCCATTCCTTTCCCGTTCGGCCAGTAAGTGGTCAATGGTCTTCCGTTCGAGGTTCTGCACATGTACAAAGCCCACCGTTACCTGGTCCCCTGCAATGGATGTCAGGTATTGGCCTGTATTCAAGCAGGGAGGCAAGACCTTTCCCCCTGCCTTTTTGAGCTCATGGAAGTAAAACTGGGTACCATAAAAGCCACCAAAGTTATTGATCACCGCCACCATGAACTCCAGGGGATAATAGGTCTTCAGGTACAGGCTCTGGTAACTTTCCACGGCGAAGGAGGCAGAGTGGGCCTTGGAAAAGGAATAGCCACCGAAGGATTCCATCTGCCTCCAGACCTCCTTGCTGATGTGCTCGGGATGGCCAAGGGCACGACAGTTGGCAAAGAACTTCTCCTCGATCAGCTTGAAGCGGTTGTGCGAGCGGTACTTGCCCGACATGGCCCGCCGCAGGATGTCTGCCTCGCCCATATCAAGCCCCGCAAAATGGTGGGCAACCTTGATCACGTCCTCCTGGTAGACCATCACCCCATAGGTTTCCTTCAAGAGTCCCTCCATCTTGGGGTGCAGGTAGGGAATGTTTCCAGGGTTGTGGAAGCGCTCGATGTACTGCTTCATCATGCCCGATTGTGCCACGCCCGGACGTATAATGGAGCTTGCCGCCACCAGTGTCAGGTAGTCGTCGCACTTGAGCTTGGTTAGCAGCTGCCGCATCGCAGGGCTTTCGATATAAAAGCAGCCTATGGTATCTGCCCTCCTGATCTGGTCGGCCACTTTCGGATCCCGAAAGAACTTCTCCACCTGGCGGATGTCCACTTCCTCCCCTCGATTGTCCCTGATCAGCCCAATGGCATCCTTTATATGCGCCAGTCCCCGCTGGCTGAGGATATCGAGCTTGAACAGCCCGATCTTTTCTGCCAGGAACATGTCCACCTGTGCCGTGTTGAAGCCCTTTGGTGGCCGCTCCATGGCGGTATATCGGAATATCGGCCGTTCACTGATCAGCATGCCTCCCGGGTGGATGCTCTGGTAGTTGGGAAAGTCCTGCATCAATGCCCCATACTTGAGAATGGCCCGCTGGATACGGTCTTCGGGCGGTGCAGCATCCTTTCTGCGGCTGACCAGTTGGTCGATCTCCGGCTTGGGCAGGCCAAAGACCTTTCCCAGCTCCCTGATGATGGCCCGTCCCTGAAAGGTAGAGAACATACCCAACAGGGCAACGTGGTTGCGGCCGTAGCGCTTGAAGATATAGTCGATCACCTCGTCACGGTCCTGCCAGCTGAAGTCCATATCAAAGTCGGGGGGCGAGGTGCGGTGCGGGTTCAGGAAACGTTCGAAGTACAGGTCCAGCTTTATGGGGTCCACATCGGTAATCTTCAGGCAATAGGCCACGATCGAATTGGCCCCTGATCCCCTGCCGACATAGAAGAATTCCCGGTGCTGGGCGTAGCGCACCACGTCGAGCACGATCAGGAAATAGGCATTGAAATCCAGCTCATTGATGATCCGCAGTTCCTTTTTTACCCGTTCCAGGGCCGGTGTATTGTCCCGTCCATAGCGCAGGGCAAGCCCTTCCATGGCCAACTTCTCCAACAGGATGCGGTCGTCCTCCTTGGAGGAGGTAAAATATTTCTTGTTCTTGTCGGTGTGCAGTTCCATGTCCACCGAGCAGCTTTCCATGACACGCAGGGTATTCTGCAGCATTTCAGGATATTCGCCAAAGGCGTTCCACAGCTCCAGTTTAGTAGGAAAATGCTCCCCTTCCCCTGCAATGTCACCGGAACCAAGCTTGGAAAGCAGCGTGTTCCCATCGATGGCCCGAAGGATCCTGTGCAGGTTGTACCTTGTCCTGTCCTGGTAGGTCACCGGCTGGAGCACGACCCACTTGTCCGGGTGGCGTTCAGGGTGACATCCGTAGAGCCGGGACAGTTCTTCCCTCCTTACCCCTATCAGTTCACAGTTCCCAAGGTCCTCGGGGCCAAGGCTGCCAAAGGGATAGATGGTCCAGACTTCCTGTACGTCCGGCCTTTTGGGAAAGTCCCTTTTTTCCATCAGGTGTTCAGAAAGAAAGCGGTTGACCTGCATCAGCCCTTCATCGTTTTTGGCCAGCAGCACGTACAGCAGCCTGTTGCCATTGCGGATCTCCGCTCCGAGGACGGGCCTGATGCCCGATTTCCTGCAGAAGTCCACAAAGTCCCAGGCATCGGCCGTACTGTTGATATTGGTCAGTGCGAGTGATCTTACCTTTCGTGCCACGGCCATGTCCACCAGCTCTTGGGTGCCGATGGTACCGTAACGGTAGCTGAAATAGGTCTTGCAGTTCAGGTACATTCCTACCTCCCTTCCAATTTCCCCACTGCCCTCATGACCGCATGCGACCCGTGCTTCCTCCTTATCGTGTCCATGGCCTGGTAAAGCCGCACGTTCTCCTCGGTATCCTCGAACAGGCTTATCTGCTGGAACCCGCCCACCAGGTGGCTGACCTTTACCCCGATCAGGCGTACCAGCATCCTTCGATCATAGAGCTTGGCAAAGAGCTCCTTGGCCTTTGCCAGCAGCACATCATCATTGGCCGTATAGGGAAGCACGGCCTGCCGGCTCACGGTATCAAAATTGGCATAGCGCAGCTTGACGGTAATGCAGCCACAGAGCCGCTGCTGTTTGCGCAACAGAAAGGCCACCCTTTCGGTCAGTCTTACCAGTTCCCCGCCCAGGAAGCCCATGTTGATCGTATCGCTTTCGAAGGTCTCTTCCTTTCCTATGCTCTTCTGTTCTGTATAGGGTACTACCGGGCTGTCGTCCTTCCCGTTGGCCTTTTTGGAAAGGGCAATTCCGCTTTTGCCCAGCAGGTTCCGCATCATGGGCTCGGGGATTTCGGAGAGCAGCTTGATGGTTTCCACTCCCATCCGCCGCAACAGCGAAGAGGTCTTCAGCCCGATGCCCGGCATCCGTTCTACGGCCAATGGTGCCAGGTAGCCCTTCTCAAAACCGAAGGGTATCTCCATCTGTCCGTTGGGCTTGGCATCCTCTGTGGCCACCTTGCTGACCAGCTTATTGGAGGCCAGCGCATAGCTGATGGGAAGGCCCGATTCGCGGAGGATCTTCTTCTTGAGCTCGGCCGTATAGCTGCTGCAGCCGAAGAAGCGGTCCATACCCGTCAGGTCAAGGTAGAACTCATCGATGGAGGCCTTCTCCACGACGGGCACCTCGCTGCGGATGATGTCGGTCACCACACGGCTGTGATAGCTGTAGCTGTCCATGTCACCCTGCAGGTACACTGCCGACGGACAGAGCCTTCGGGCCAGCTTCATGGGCATGGCACTGTGCACGCCAAACTTCCGTGCCTCATAGCTGCAGGAGGCCACCACCCCACGGTCGGAGTGTCCGCCGATGATCACCGGTTTGTCCTTTAGGGCACTGTTGCCCAGCCTTGCCACACTTACAAAGAAGGTGTCCAGATCAAAATGCACCACATTCCTTTTCATTTGTCCGAACGTTTTGGTATAATTGGTAACAATTACGACATTATTATGTTTTAAATATTACCAATAAATCATGGACAATACAAGCTTTTTTTGGTCTTCCAATATTAAATTCCTCCGTAAGCGCAAGAAAATGAGCCAGATGTCGCTGGCAGAAAAATTGGACATTTCCCGTCCCAAGGTGAACACCCATGAAAACGGCCATGTCAAGAACCCGCCCATGGCCGATATGGTGCTGTTCTCCGACTTCTTCCGCATGAGCATCGATACACTGGTGAAGGTGGACCTGTCAACACTCTCCGAGCTAAAGCTGCGGGACCTGGAGGCGGGCAATGACGTATACCTGAAAGGAGGCAGTATGCGCATCCTGGCCACTACTGTCAACAACGACAACCAGGAAAATGTGGAACTCGTCCCGGTCAAGGCCAAGGCAGGCTACCTGTCGGGGCACAGTGACCCGGGGTTTATCAGTAAACTGCCGGTGTTCAACCTGCCCCAGTTGGACGTAAACCGAAAATACCGCATGTTCCCCACCGAAGGGGACTCGATGCTTCCCGTGCCCGAGGGGGCCTTTGTGATTGCCGAGTTCCTGCAGGACTGGAGCGGGATAAAGGAGAAAACAGCCTGTATCGTGGTGACCAAAGAGGAAGGCATCAGTTTTAAACTGGTCACCGACCGCATAGAAAAAAACAGGAGTTTGTTGCTGGAATCTCTCAACAGCCTGTACGAGCCCTATGAAGTGGATGTGATGGAAGTATTGGAAGTATGGAAGTTCCACAGTTATTTCACCGAAAACATCCCCGGCCCGATGAGCTCCATGGAGCAGATGGGCAGGGATGTCAGGGAGATCAAGGCAACCCTCCATACTTTGGCGAAAAAGGAAAAGTAGAGGAGCCTGTCCCTAAATTGGTTGGAGCACTTCGGGCACGTTGGTATTGACGCGGGAATTGGTCACCCCGTCGATCACCCGGTAGCCTTCCATCTTGCTGTCATCGGGGTAGGGTACCATCAGGTCGGACATTTCGTCCTTGTCCAGGTCCTGTAAGAGCCAAGCTTCTGCCTGTTCCCCGTCCAACACCAATGGCATGCGTTTTTTTTCGTTGTGGATCCCTTCCAACAGCGGATTGGCCGGAACGGTAATGATGCTGAAAGTGGGCATGTCCTTCCACACGGAATAAATGGCGCCAAGGGTAAAATAGTCCCCTTCTTTGGGCCTGATAAAATAGGACTGGGCTTTTTTCTGTCCGTCCGGATGGTGGGGCTCAAAAAAACCGTTACAGACCACCAGGCAACGGCTCTTCCAGTAGGCCTTGTAGGAACCCTTCTCAAAGAGCTCTTCGCCCTTGGCATTGAGGGTATTGGCCTTCCAGGCGGATTCTTCCTTTACCCAGTGGGGAAAGAGCTTCCATCGGTACATGTGGATGGCATTCTGGTCTGCCGTACTCAGTACGGGAAGGAAGGGTTGTGCAAAGCCGTTGAGGTCGTAGCCCGGCTCGAACAGGTCCGGTTCGGCCACTTTCTTTCCAAAGTCCTTTTCTACGGCCTTGATGTCCTTGTGCAGGGAAACATGGTAACACATGGGCTTAAAAAGATGGTGAAGTACCAATATAACCATAAAACCAACAACTCCCTATGCGGATCTTGTGGAAAATTTCGGTTATTTTAAAGTGCACTATCTTCCTTGCCCATGCTTTTTTCCATTGATTTTGACCATACACATTTCATCAACCTGTGCCACAACTTCAGGACCTTTGCACAGCGGGAACCCACGCATGAAGAAATGGAGGAAATTTATCGCATCGCCCTGCTATTGGACAGTTACGGCATGTTGGCCCCCACCTATCCCCTTTCTGATTTTTATGTCGTCAGCAGGGCCCTGTTGGGCACCGATGTTGAAATGGGGTTCAGCAACCGGGCCACCCGGGCCACCTGCTGGATCGGGATCTATGAATGGGAGGACGACCTTTTCTTGGTCTATTCCATAAAGGACGGCAAACATCCCGTCATGGAGGTGAACCACTTGGGAAGCTGTCCCTTGAATGCCCTGTTAATGATGTGCAACAAATCACTTTTTGGGGAATCCCGGGTATTTGAGGGAATTTTCAACGCAGTTTATCCTACAAAAAGCTGAACCTAAGGTATAAATATTCGACTGCTCCCTTGCTTAGGCTCGGACACCTAATAAACTACCCCGAGGCAGAGCCATCGAGGAATTCTTATTGATTAAAATCCCATTTCATTACCTGAGGTTTCTTGGGATAATCACCTATATTTATCGAAAAGGTTGGTAAATGGAAAAGTCAAGAACGGTCCAACCCGGAGAACTGCTAAAACTGGAATTTATGGATCCATTCGAACTTTGTATTGCAGAACTTTCTACAAAATCCGGAATAGCAGAGCAACAACTCTCCACGATCATTAGAGGAGAAGGTAAGATCACTTTAGGGCTGGCCAAAAACTGGGACTACTTTGGTACCACCATTGCCATTCATACAGAGCAAGGATACCTGACTTTTCAATGGCCAAATGAAGTACAAACCAAAGGAGCTTTTTTTTGTCGCCAAACTTCAAAGACTCTACTGATGGACAAAAAACTTTATAGCGCCCTACTGACATTGGAGGACATGCTTCCTAACTAGCTATTTTCTGTCCCTTTATTTCCCCAATACTTTCCAGCTTCCACCCTTATCAGGGCCGATTCTTTCAATCCTACCTTCCTCATTTAATTTTTTAATATTGTATTCCACTCCTTGTCTAGTCAATCCTGTTAGCTTACCAAGTTCTTTTATGGCTATTTTGGCATTTCCTGCATTGCTGACAGGATTATCCCCACAGTTTTCTCCACAGTCCTGCACAGTACTACTGTAAACATCCCCTCGGTTTTGAAGCTGGGCTCCGGAAGTTTGGCATTTTTCATCAAGTCCCTTATTCTACCAATCCCCGAACCAAAACAGCCTGGAAATGGTAAACGGTATTTTGGAATATTCCAAAACCACCGTAATGTCCAGGGCGCAGGAAAAGATCGCTTTGAAGGAGTTGTGTTCCGGCATCGTCGATAGCCTATCCATTGTCCAGCCGGTAAGCATATCCTAAAAATATCTACAACCTTTCTTTCGCCTGAACAGGGACAAACAACCTCCAAATTATAAAACCATCCTCTCGGAATACAATGGAAGGATACGGACAGCGTCCCCTGTGGGAGAAGGCACCATTTTCCATTTTACCGTACCCTTGGAGCAATAATGGACGTGTCCATACTAATTGGCATTCAAACGCACCCGTTTTTGGTTCCTGAGGGTCATAATCTGGGGGCTCTTAGTCGCCCAGGATTTCATTAAAATCAGTCGCTGAACCATTAACCCAAATTATATCTCTCCGGCGTACCAGATGACAATCCCCTGGCCAATAATCTCATTAAGTTCCAAGATAAATATTGATTCCCCGTGAACTTAGCTGGTTTAATTGAGCCACTCCTACTACCCATTCGTGTAATGGCAGTTTCTTTGTAATCCCCTCCTCTTTTATCAGCCATTCTTACGATATGGTCCAGTTTATTGGGATACATAAACATTCTGGTTCAGACAATAAAAAGTAAGGTTTCACAATTTTGTAATAGCAATATCGCTGAAATTAATTTGTTCTTAAAACTATGGCAAAGTCAACATTCTACCATGCAGGATGTCCTGTATGTGTAAACGCAGAAGAAGAATTATTGGGGCTGATCGACAAATCAGAGGTGGACATCATCCATTTGGGTGAGTCAAAAAACCGGATAGCTGATGCAGAAAAAGCTGGCGTAAAATCAGTGCCTGCACTTGTTACTCCAACAGGGAACGTTTTACACATCAACTTTGGTGCAAGCCTTGAAGATGTCTAAAACCAAGTGGAGAGGGAGCGATCCCTCTCCATTGTTATTCAACTGAAACCGTACAACTTCATGCAATCCATTAAATACGTTTTTTTTATCTTTATATAATACAGCTAATCCTAGTATTAAAATTTCATTTTTCCCTCAGCTCCGTGGCAATAGCTTTGACACCAATTTCCAACTGCTCTTCATTCAATGAACCAAAGCCAAGTCGCAACCCGTTAATTGGCTGTCCATAGCTGAATTTATCAGGGGTAATGACCTGAATGCCTTTGTGCATAAGGCTTTCGAACAACCCAAACAAGTCCACATCTTCATTAAAGCTGACCCAATAGGATAAACCACCATCTGGCTTCACAAAACCTGCCTTACCTTCAAGATATTTGGTAAGGATTTGATGCAGCATGTCCCGTTTCATCCTGTAATGGTTGGTCGCCTTTCTGAGGTGCCTTTTTATTTCACCTGATGTAATTAATTCAAGGACAGCCAGCTCCATAATAACATCCCCCTGGACATCAATAATACTTCTTAGTTGACCAATTTTTTTTATCATTTCCTGACTGCCAGCAAGATAACCAACCCTTAATGCAGGCGCTACTACTTTACTCAGGCTTCCAACATACAGGAAGCTATCGAGCTCTTTGTAACTGCTCAAGGGGAGCAATGGTCTTTGCTGGTAATGGAACTCATGATCGTAATCGTCTTCTATCAGCGTAATTCCAAAGGTATTACAGAGCTCAATAATCCTTAACCTTCTTGGTAATGATAGGGAAACGGTAGTAGGGTATTGATGGTGTGGCGTAACATAAATGGCCTTGATTGGTCGTTTCATTGCAATGGACATTACCTGCTCTACATTTATGCCTTCGGCATCCACCTCAACCGGAACGATAGTTGCCCCACTAGCTTCAAAAGCCCTCCATGCCGGTTTATATCCTGGATTCTCAACAATGACCGCATCTTTGGGCCTTAGCAGCACCTGAGCAGCCAAATACATCCCCATTTGACTGCCCCTCGTTACGCAAAGCTGTTCAGTAGAAAGGTGCATTCCCCTGTTGAAATTCAACATCTGCACCAGTGCTTCCCTGAACCGCAAATCCCCGAGGGGATTTGCATATCCCATCATCTTCCACCGTGCAGTTCGGTTGAATATCTGACGGTAAGCCCTGGATAATGCCTCTATCGGTGCCAGTTTACTGTCCGGGAAACCATCGTCGAAAACAATCGTAGGTTTGGTCTTTTGGACTGGATCCTGAATTGGGTTGTTCCTCACGGAATTTTTTGCTTTGGTGGTTTCCTGTAGTGAATCCGAAACAAAAGTCCCCTTGCGCGCTTTGGACGTTAACCACCCTTCGGCCAACAAAACATCGAGTGCCTGTACAATGGTATTCCTGTTGACTTTCAGTGATCCCGCCAATAGTCGACTGCCAGGCAAAGCATCTCCGGGTTTCAGTTTTCCTTCCCGAATGTCCACAATAATGGCATCCGCAATTTGAAGGTACACGGCTTTGTCACAGTCAAAGTTGGGTTCTATCTGTAGTTTCCATGGACGGAGCATCTGGACTATCTGGTTTTATGAAATCTGTACTAGTACGATAGTCCAAATATAAGGTTTATTTGTAATGCAATTTCGCATAACACCAAAAAAAACAATCCAATGGAAACAACGGAGAAAAAGTACTCATCAAAAGATTTTCACCGGACATTTGCCCGGCCCAATTACGAAAAGGTGGGAAAACTCATTCACAGGGATGTGGAACACTCAGGTGAGCATGATCAGTTTTCAACCGAACGAAAACACCCTGTTTTCTTTGTAGACCTGCCCACCAAAAATGTCAGCATGACACTGGGCGGACTGCTTCCCGGGCAGGTGACCAACAGGCACCGTCACACCTATGAAACAATCCTTTTTGTGATAGAAGGCAGCGGCTGGACCGAGATCGAGGGAGAAAGGGTAGAATGGAAAGCAGGCGACGCAGTATATATTCCATGTTGGGCTTGGCACAGCCATGGCAATTTAAGCGGAAAAGGAAGGGCCAGATACATTGCATGTGAAAATGCCCCGCAACTACAAAACCTGGGTGTGGCCCTTAGGGAAGAAGAGGGACGCGACCTATAATTTAACAGCCCCTGTTCCAAGGGGCTGCCCATATATTTAAACCCATAAATTTACTACAATGAATGTACCCTTCAATGGCATCATTGCCTATCCAATCACCCCCTTTGATGAGAAGGAAAGAGTGGACATTACAGTATTCAAAAAGCAAGTGGAAAGACTTGTAACCAGCGGGACTCATGGTATAGCACCTTTGGGGAGTACCGGGGTACTGCCCTATCTATCCGATGAGGAAAAAGAGGCAGTTACCGAAGCAACCATCAAACAGGTCAATAAACGTGTCCCGATTCTCGTGGGTGTTTCCAGCCTTACCACTGAACGTACTATTTATCATGCCAAGTTTGCAGAATCGGCGGGAGCTACTGCGGTTATGGTCATACCAATGAGCTATTGGAAACTGACCGATGAGGAGATATTCAGCCACTATGATGCTGTGGCAAGTAAAATAACCATCCCGATCATGGCCTATAACAATCCTGCCACAGCTGGGATTGATATGTCTCCAAATTTACTCAGGCGCCTTTTGGAAATTCCAAATGTAACGATGATCAAGGAAAGTACTGGAGATGTCCAGCGAATGCACTATTTGAGGAAAGAAATTGGAGAAGAGGTGGCTTTCTTTAACGGAGCCAACCCCTTGGCGCTGGCGGCATTTGCAGCAGGGGCAAAAGGCTGGTGTACAGCTGCACCCAATTTGATTCCTGAATTAAATCTCGGTTTGTACGCAGCAATCCGGGACAACGATCTGGTCCGGGCACAAGGAACTTTTTACAAACAGGTAAAGCTGCTAAGGTTTATCGTTGAGAAAGGATTGCCCAGGAGTATAAAAGAGGGGTTGAACTTACTTGGTGAAGAAGGTGGTCAGTTGAGGTCTCCCCTAAAACAACTATCCCAAATGGAAATCAACGAGCTAGCTTCATTGTTGGGTGAATGTGGAAAGGACATAAAACCTACTGCTATGGTTTAACAATTCAGCCCCGCTGTTTTTGGCGGGGTTTTACCACCGAGGTCAATGTATATTGTACAAGGATGTAGACCATATTACCCCATGAAACAATTACGAATTCATTATCTTCAACATGTCCACTTTGAAGGTTTGGGCCTAATCAAAAATTGGATTGGAGAACATCAACATATATTAACAGCTACGCGCTTTTACAAAAACGAAAAACTCCCTACTATCGACTCTTTTGATTGGCTTATCATAATGGGAGGCCCCATGGGTGTTAATGATGAGAAGGACTATCCCTGGTTAATAAAAGAAAAATCCTATATCAGGAAAGCAATCGATATGGACAAAACGGTGATTGGGATATGCCTGGGAGCCCAATTGATTGCATCTTCCCTGGGGGCAAGGGTATACCAAAACCCAGTGAAAGAGATCGGTTGGTTTCCTGTCCAAAAATCCAAGGAAGCTATAGGGAACCCACTTGTTGGGTCCTTGTGTGATACCTTTACCGTATTTCACTGGCATAGCGAAACATTTGAAATTCCACGGGGAGCAACAAGATTGTTTGAATCATCGGCCTGTAAAAATCAGGCTTTTTTGTACGGTGAAAAGATAATTGGTCTCCAGTTTCATCTGGAGATTTCACCAGAAGCAATAAGGAACATGGTGAGCAATGGTAAAGGTGAGCTGGCCATTGCTTCCGCTAATATGCAGAAAGGAGATAGTATTATGGCTGAATTAAGGCATTACTCCAATTCCAATCAAGTCTTGAATAATATTTTGAACAAACTTCACACCAAGAAAATAACATAATGGCTATCAACAGCTTGAGACACAAAAACACAATAGACATGACCAAAAAAGGGGCATCCCCCTTTTTCCTCAGGTCAAATTCCCGGTCAGGTAATCCACGGCTTTCTGTGCCTTTCCGGCAGCTTCCACCAATAGCCGTTTGTCGTTTTTAAGCTGTCCCAGCCAATGCTTGATATAGACCGAGGAATTCTCCTGTTGGTCTTCCTCCCATATCCCGCACAGGTTGCCCAGGTAGCTTGCGCCCATCTCGGCGGTCAGTTCTTCGCGTGCGTAGCAGCCCTTCCCCTTACAGGAGGTATCCCAAAGCTCCTTACGGTCAAGCCTTTTTGGATGTCCGGTTCCGTGGATGACCTCGTGGTACAGGCACTGGTAATAGTGTTTTTCACTGTGGAACAGCTCCTTTTTGGGCATGTTGATATAGTCCTTTCTGGGATGGTAATAGGCCTGCGCTTCCCCGTGCCTGATCGCTGGAAGGTCGGGGGCATTCTGCAGCAGCTTCTCACAGGCCGCGATGGTTTGGAAAGGTGTTTTCTTAACGGTTTCGGGCATGACCCATTTGGCCCCATCGATATCCCCGATATTGAACACATTGTAATATTTCAGAAAGGCCTTTCTGTCAACTGTCCCCTTGGGCAGTTTCCGTGCTTCGGCCTCCGTCAGCTTTTCCCCAGTCCCCTTATGGCGGTAGACAAAGTTCCAATAGACCACCGGGACCGATTTGGCCCCTTTCCTGATTTTTGCGCCATAACCTTCGGCCTGTTTGAAGGTGAGGTAATACGGATAGGCATGGCCACAGCTGAGCAACAGCCACAGGTTGATGCCCTTGTAGACCTTTCCGGAATGGAAGTTTTTGGGAAGTCCCATCACTGACCAAGGCTGCTTCCATGGGACAATGCCCTTTTCAAGGCTGGCCATGATCCTTTCGTTGACGATCTGGTAAACATCTGTACGGGATTTTTTGCTTTGTCGCTTCATAACGTTATCGTTTTTAAGTTGAAAGATTCAATTATGAAGCACCCCCAGGCTGCAGGGGACATTAAAGGCAAGGAGGATCGGAATAAACAAGCGGAGGAACGGCAAAGGCTTTATGCCGAAGTTCCTTGTCCTGTATGGAAACTGGCTGCCTAACTTTGCGGGATAACTGAATAAGGAATAAAAAATAGGTTTCTTTAATCCTTCATCGCTTATATTTACATTGCATGAAAAAGTTATATGTCATAGCGAGCGGGATGTAATGGAGCTGGGAAAACCACTCCTTCTTATACCTTCCTTCATGAAATACTGGATTGTAAGAAATATGTCAATGTAGACTAAATTGCCAAATGCCTATCACCTTTCCGGCCGGAAAAAACTTGTATACAGGCGGGAAAACTGATGCTCACCAGGATCAAAAAATTGATCAAATGGACAATACCAGAGACAAGATCATCAAGGGATTGGAAGAGACCTATAAAAAAATGGTCGAATTGAGTCCTTTCGATGCCAGTCCCACTACTAAATACGGGCATAAAACAAAATAGCTACCTTTTTTGGATTATATACCTGGCCAGTCCCGGACTGTCCATCATCCGTTCGAGTTCGGACTCGACAAGCTCATTGACCTCTGCCTTGATCCTTTTATAATTGTCGAGCACTTCGCCATCATCCAGCTTTCTACAGGCAGGAATCTCAAGGTACCCCTCCTCTTCCCTTTTAAGCCCTTCATGGTCATTGATGATCCTTGCATGAAAGCCCTTCAGCTTCATGGGCTGATCCGGTGTATCGGCCACCAGTCCCACAAACTCCCCTGAAGACAGGGATGCAATGGTGGACTGGGGCACTGCCAGGTCCAGTTGTACCGAATGGCTGATGGAGGTATCGTTGGAATTGACCGAGCGGCTTTGCCTCGGCTGCCTAATCTTCCCAAAACGGTCGGACAGCTGTTTGGCCGTATCGCCCAGCACCTGTCCGGAGAGGATATTGCCCACGGTGTTCATGACGACCTCTGCTTGCTCCCTGCCATAGTCCTTTTTGAGCTGGCTATAATCCTGCACGCCCAGGCAGGTGGCCACTTTATTGCTCCTTGCCGTAGCGATCAGGTTGTCGATACCATTGAAATAGATCGTGGGAAATTCATCAAAGATAAGGCTGGACTTGAGCTTTCCCTTTTGGTTGACCAGCTTGGTGATCCTGGAAATATAGAGTGACAGCACTGCCCCATAGACCTGCTGTTTTTGTGGATTGTTGCCCATGCAGATGATCTTTGGCTTTTGGGGGTTGTTGACATCCAAGGTAAATTCGCTTTCCGATAGCACATAGTAGAGCTGTGGAGAGGACAGCCTGGCCATGGTGATCTTGGCACTGGCAATCTGTCCTTCAAGCTGGTCGGTGGCACCTTGCATGAAGGCCGATACAAATGGGTTGATCAGCACTTCGATTTCCGGTTCGCATCGCAGCACCGAAAACAGTTTATCATAATCGGTCTGCATCATTTCGATGACATGGGGAAGGGTACAGTATTTCCCTTGTTTGTACCGCTTCAGGAACCAGATTACCGCAGTGAGGAAGTTGATGGGCGACTCCACAAAAAAGTCCCCCTGCTTTTTGATCCATTCGCGGTTGAGGCCCATCATGATGGTCCGGGAGGATTCGCTGGCATCGGTAATGTCCAGCATGGTGGACGGTTCCAGTGGATTGCAACGATGGCTCCGTGACAGGTCATCGAAGTTGATGGTATAAAACTTAGGGGAAACCGCATAAGCCGACTTATTGCGCAACAGGGCATTATAGGCAATGCGGGAAAGGTCGTCGTACTTGAAGTCATAGACGAACATGGAAAAGCCCTTGGCAATATGCTGGGTGATCACATGACGGATAACAAAGTAGCTCTTCCCAGAACCGGGCGTCCCCAGGACCAAAAGGGCACGGAAGGGGTTGATGATATTGATCCAGCTATTCTTGATTTTCCGTTTTAACTGGTATTGTGCAGGAAGGTTAATGGAATATTCATTGACCAGTTTTCTTTCCTCCTGGGGAAAGGTTTCGTTTTCGTGGTTGAACACCTCACTGCTTCCCCTGTCCCTAAGGTAACGTGACAGCCTCCCCCCTCCGTACAGGACCAACAGGTATCCCACAAGCATTGTCACGGCATAAGTATATTCGGCAGCCAGGGGGCGCTCCAAAATCAGGCTGATGTGCGCAGAAGCCATAAAAAGCAGACCGCCAACCATCATGGTCACGGAGGCTGCTATCCAGCTTATGCGGACATCCTTTTTGCCCTTTGCCCCCAAGAGGCTTACCAAAAGCAGGCCAAGGGACAGGTATTTCGCATATGTGCCCACTCCGAGAAAGGGCAGTTTGGCCAGGTCCTGCAAAAAGTTATCCGATAAGGGCAGCACCAAGCCCCAGCTACCAAACAGCTGGGGAAGTTCAAGGTAGGCATGTACCAGCAAAATGAGGATGCTGAGCTTTCGGGTCAGGTCTAATATCTGGCGCAATGCCTGGAGATTTTCCCCTGTCGCCATGATCAGGATAGTTTACGTCTCTTTTTCTTCTTTTTCTTTTGGTCAAGGGGCATTGCCATTTCCTGGGATTCCGGCCTTACCATTGCCTGTACTACGGAAAGGATTCCGGACAGGACGGGGCTCTTTTCTGATTTCCAAACGGCGCCCTGTCGTCGCTTTTCGTTTTCCCCCTGTCTGGGGATACTTTCCTGTGCAGTGGCTTTACTGGGAACTGGCCGTACTTGCATTTCTAGGTCCAGGACCTTTTCTCCCAGGTGCTGCGCGGTCTTTTTTCCGCTCCAGATCCGCGAAAGTTCCGAGGCTTTGCAGACGGTCCTGTTGACATGGTCAATAATGGTCAGCCCGAACACCTCCCCTGCGCTGCTGTAATGGAACTGTGCGGCAAGCCCCTTTTTCGTAAGTTCCTGTTGGAAGTGCTCCATGCCCTTTCCAGCTGAATGTTGCAGGGCATTTTCAACGCCCACTCTCATGGCCGCCATTCCTTTCAGCTTTGTACGCTGGTTACGCTCCATCCTTTTCTGCAGCCGTTCCATTGTGGGACGGGCATAAAGGGCACTGGCCTTGATGGGCACACCGAGCCTTCTTCCTTTGCTGTCCAAGACCGCGTAGGCAAGCCCGTTGTTTTCCTTCATACTGCTTCCTTCTTCCCCTTGGATCAGTCCCACGTTGAACTGTCCGAGGACAGCACTGAATTCCCCCAGGGAAGTATAGGCATAGCTGCGCATCACTTCGGTGATGACATTTGACATGGCTGCCTTGGTTTCTTTTTTGCCGTACTCAATCGGTGCAAGGGGCTCCATCGGAAGCCGTTGTCCTTGTTGCCTTTCGGCCTTGACCAGTCCGAGTTCCTTCTCCAGCTGCTTTCTGGCCTTTTCCGACTTGTCCTTTCCCAGATTGTGGGTCTCGATCCTTTTACCTTCCCGGGTGATATTGGTGGAAACGATATGGACATGGGGATGTGCCGCATCGTCATGGCGGTAGACCAGGCAGGGCTGTCCGCCAAAGCCGACCTGCTCCATATAGCTTTGGGCAATATAGCGCATCTGGTCATCGTCCAGTTTATCTTTAGGGGAAAAGTTCAGGGAGACATGGAAGGCGTTCAGTTTGGCCCTTTTGTTCCTATCGGTAAAGTACTTGAAACGGCGGTGTTTTTCCTTGATGGGAGCACCTGTTCCCCCAGCTCCGAAACCGGCAGCGGACAGGACTTTGGCCTTGCCCTGCCGGACCTTTTCCTCGTTATAGTGGAGCAGCCCAAGTATATTCCTTCCCAAGCTGATCCTGGCTACCATCTTGGAAAATGTTGTTTGATCATTTTTTCCAGAATGTCCACTTTACTGCCTGTCTTCGTCAATTGGGCTTCCAGTTTTTTGACCAGCGCTTTCTTTCGCAACGGATCGTTGAGCGAATTGAAATGCCGGGTCACCTGGTTGATATTGACACCGATGGCGTGGATCTCCATTTGGACGGCATGCATCCTGTCCAAGAGCAGGTCAAAGGTCTCGTCATGGGCCCTGCAGACGATTTCCTTACCGGAAAGGATGTCACGGATCAAGGAGCTCATCGTGGCATTCTGTGACCGGGAAAGCAGCTCCAGTAATTTCTTGTACCGGTCCATGGATATCCGGGACTCCACCTGTTTGAGGGTTGCTTTTTTTTGGTTGGACATGGCCGTTCAGTTTTCAAGGTTGTAGAGCCAATCCTCTGCGGCCTCTTTCCAGTTATGGATGGGCATGCCACTTTCCGAATGCCAATCCAGGGACTGATAGTAATAGTAGAATACTTCGGCTTCTGCCACGGGCACTGCCTTTGCCGTAAAGAAGGTTTTGACTTCATCGAGGGTGGGCGGGTTGATCTGCCCAAAGCCGAAGGATAGTTGAACATCGTTCATGCCTTTTTTATTTTGGTGAGTGACCAAATTGAAAAAGCCCATGAAAAAAAATTCACCAGTGGGACACCAGTGGGGTTAAAATTAATATGGAGGAACCTATGGATTTAGAAATCAGGCACAACCTTTGGCCTGTTTTATAGCATGGACAGATAAGGGAGGACTAAAAAGCATGTACTACGGTAAAAAATAAAACAAGGCACTGCTATTAAGGGTGTTAATTGTGGGTAACTTCCGGAAAGTTATCCACTATTCACGCCCCGCATAATAGGATTTTCTTAAGGTATTCACCAAATGATTTTTCCCCATCAAAAGGCTGCGAGTCCCGAGCATCTTTCCCCCGACTTTGGAGGCTGAAAAGATGGTTTTGTATACAAAACTACATCTTGCTGGCCGCAGGATCGCGGCCCCGGATTGGGGCAAACTGTCCTCCGTTTAACCTATTAAAATGTTGAAATCTCAAAATCCCAAGCTCAGTTATCCAGGTTCCACACCCACTTGTTGGCGGTCATCACTCAGTCCCATAGCGGACTTCCCGACTCGCTCTTCCAATCCAGTCCCTGGTAGTATAAGTAGGGCCTGCTGAAAAACTCAGCATGAACAGGGTATAAGAACCGGCCTGAAATTCCGCTCAGGCCGGTTTTTATCAACCAGGTCGTCCAAGAAGCTATTTTCCCGGTCTATAATGGTCATTCCCAGGGCATTCCATGCTGAAAAACTCCGGCACAACAGTGCCCGCCCGGCCAATCTGACCAGGTTGAGCACCAAGATGATAGAGGCAATCCATGATTGGCTGGTATTCCTGAGCCTTGCCCTGATCCGGTCCATCCCATAACCGTTCTTGGCCTGCCCGAACTTGCCCTCTATCGGATTCCTTTCCCCCGGCCTTACGTGGTCTTCCACTGCCCGGGCCGAGGGCCGGCCCAGGAGCTTGGCCGACAGCTTGATCCCCTTGGATTTAAGCCATTTCCGGTTTTCCCGGCTGCAGTACAGTTTATCGGCCAAAACCTTGGCAGGATAAAAGCCAAAGCGCTTCCGGTAGTTCTCCACATAATCGGCCAGGTGGCAGCCTTCATGGTAGGCGTCCCAGGAAATGGTGTCCAAAAAGGCATATCCGTCTACCAGCAAAAGGTGGATCTTCGCCCCAAACTCGGTTTTGTTCCGGGCCTTGCCCCGGACTATCGGGCGGACATGGGGCTGGTGGATACTCACGATCCGGTCCTCCACACTCCTCGACCGGTTATCGAACATCTCCTTCTGCTGGAGGTACAGTGTCTGGATGATCCAATAATACCGCTGCCATTTATGGGGCAGGGGAAATATTTTGAACCTGTCCAGTTGGCCTTCTATGGTTTTCAGGTTACGCCTGAGGTATTGGAGCTGGGACTTGATGCCCTTTCGGATCGTTTTACGGCCCGGGTTCCGGTTTTGGGCCACTTTAAGGTAGTCCTTACGGGCCTTCTTACGATAGGTTCGCGGCTTCTTGCCCTCCGGAAGCTTTTTGTGGAGCAGATCAATGATCGACTCGCTCTTCAGGCGGGCATCATTGAGCAGGTTCAGATCGATGGGGTAGGCAATGTCCTGCAGACAGGCCGTGGCATCAATCAGCAGTTCCCCCTTATGGGGGCCGTCCCCGTCATCGTCAGCCCCGTCGCCATTCATGTCCCGGACCGGTACCGGTGAGCTGTAGGCCAGTACCCTGGCATTCATCTCGGCGATCAGTTCATCTCCCATCCGTTTGCGGATCTCCACAAAAAGGGAGGGGTCAAAAGGAGGTTCCGGGCTGTAGGAACTGTAGCCCAGAAAGTACTGCATATACATGTGATATAAATGTACTGCAGGGCCGCCATCAACGCGGCCAGGTGGCTGCGTGTCTTGGTGGGGATCTTCACTTCTTCTATCGGGGTACATCCCAGGCTGAGCTGGGCTTCGAATCGTGGGCGCATATTTGTTGACAAAGAATTATTTTGGTCCGAACCTGAAAACCTGAATCGCTTTATATGGCCCAAAATAAGCCTTTTTGACCTTTTGACATAATTCCCCCCTTTAGATTCAAAATAAAATCCACAACAAAACCAGCCCTGGGATTGTCCTAAAGGCTATTTTCTTGTTTTCTTACAGGCACTATTTAGTCCTTTAAAACCTCTCTAATTACATTCAGCTATAATTAAACACACTACAGTTTGGTTTAAAACTTCATTTTCTGGATTCTTATCGCATTCAAAATCGCGAGAAAGGCCACTCCCACATCAGCAAAGACGGCTTCCCACATGGTAGCCAGGCCTCCGGCTCCCAGTGCCAGCACAATAACCTTCACCCCAAATGCCAGGCTGATATTTTGCCATACGATACGCTTGGTCTGTTTACCTATTTGAATAGCAGTAGCAATTTTAGAGGGCTGGTCGGTCTGAATGACCACATCGGCTGTCTCAATGGCGGCATCACTGCCCAAACCACCCATTGCCATGCCTACATCTGCCAGAGCAAGGACGGGAGCATCGTTGATACCGTCCCCCACAAATGCGATGACACGGCTGGTATCCTTTTTCAGTTCTTCTACTTTTTCCACCTTTTGCTCTGGCAGCAGATCGCCAAAGGCTTTATCTATTCCGAGTGATTTTGCCACTTGTTGGGTCACAGCATCCTTATCTCCTGACAGCATGATCAGTTCCCGAACTCCTGATTTGTGTAATGCATTAATTGCCTGGGCAGCATCGGCTTTGAGTTCATCTGCAATCACCAGATAACCGGCATATTTTTGGTCCACTGCTACATGGATGACAGTATTGACCTCTCTGGCAGCATCAGCACAGGTAACAATCCCTTCCTTGTCCATCAGTTTTTGATTGCCGATGAGCAAATGCTTACTATTTACTTTTCCTTTCAGACCGTGCCCGGCTATTTCTTCCTGTTGCTCGGGTTCTGAAATTTTCCCTCCCTGCTTTTTAGTATATTCTGTAACGGCTTTTGCGATGGGATGTGTGGATTTACTTTCCATAGCTGCCGCCAGACTTAGCCAATCTGTAGTAATACCGTCCATGGTCACGGCTTTCTGAACTTCAAACACCCCTCTGGTCAACGTGCCTGTTTTGTCCATCACTACGGTGTTTACTCTGGTCATGAGGTCAAGAAAGTTGGAGCCTTTGAACAGTATCCCTTTACGGGAAGCTGCGCCTATTCCTCCGAAATAGCCGAGCGGTATTGAGATGACCAACGCACAAGGACATGAGATCACCAAAAAGATCAATACCCGGTAAAGCCAGTCTTCAAACACATAGTTTTCTATAAAAAAGTAAGGCAGGAAGGTCAATCCCACCGCCAGAAAGGTAACAATGGGCGTGTAAACCCGTGCGAATTTGCGGATGAACTGCTCGGTTTTTGACTTGCGTGCGGTAGCGTTCTGCACCAGCTCCAGGATACGGGCAAGTGAACTTTCGTTGAACCGCCTGGTTACTTTCAGTTCAATCAGCCTGTCGAGGTTCACCATCCCAGCCAGCACATTTTCTCCTTTGTTGTACGTAGCAGGTTTGCTTTCACCCGTCAAAGCGGAGGTATTGAAGCTGCTCTTTTCCCTCAGCATTTCCCCATCGAGGGGTACTTTTTCTCCGGGTTTTACTTGTATGGTTTCCCCGGTTTGGACTTCTTCCGGGTGTACGATCACCATTTGCCCGTTTCGCTGTACAGAGACCGAATCGGGGCGGATGTCCAGCAGGGCTTTGATGTTGCGTTTGGCTCTGTTCACTGCTGCATCCTGAAACAATTCCCCGATGGCATAGAAAAGCATCACCGCCACCCCCTCGGGATATTCACCTATGGCAAAAGCCCCCAGGGTGGCTATGCCCACTAGGAAAAATTCAGTGAACACATCACCTTTCAGGATGGACTTCCAGCCTTTGACCAATACCGGCCAACCCACAGGCAAATAGGCCAGCACATACCCGCATACGCGGATCCATCCCTGGAAAAATGCTGGCTGTCCCCATTAGTCAGCGGCTATTCCTGCAAGCAGCATGACAAGGCTTGCGATACCACTTCCCCAGGTTTGAAGGAAAGTGGAGGAGGCTTTTTCATCCTGCTTTTTTGGTTTGTCCGGATGCTGGCCGGTGCTGCAGCAGGCTTTGTTGTCTGTATTGTTTGTATTAGTCATACGCTTATCTGTTTTAATGTGTGAAAAAGGAAATGATGCCTGTGATAATGAGGATGCACCCTGAAACCAGCCCGGTACTATGCTCCAACCTGTGCCAGTTGAAACGGTGCAGGCCTTTCTGTGCGAGGTACACCCAAAAGGTGATCCCCAACACGGAAACGATGGTGTAGAGCAAGCCCACTGTCAGGATCATCGGCCATCCCTGAGTCCCTGCCATCAGAAAGTAGGCTTCAATTTCCAGGCAGGGCGAAAGAAACATCATAAATACCAGCAAGGTCACTACTTGTGTTGCTCCGGTCTGGTTCAGCTTCTGCTTTTCATTGAAGTGAAAATGATGGTGCCTGTGGTGTTGGATGATGAAATAAAACCCAATGGCAATGAGCAAAGCAGGAATGACCCAACGGTGTAACTGTTCAGCGTTTCTGCCAGTGACAGGCTGAATAAGCCCAGAAACACTCCGAGCAAAAAGGTACTCAATGAATGAGCCAAAGCTACCATAGCCGCAATGCGAACCGTCTTGCTACCTTGCCAGCCAAACTTTTCTTTCAGTGCCAGCACCGGCAGTCAGTGGCTGGGAATCAGCCCGTGGAGGAGGCTGAGCATGATGGTCCCGGTGAGTAAAGTGGTCATTGTATGGTGTCAAATTATTTTTTGAATCGATCTATTATTACCTTCAGGTCTTCAGGTATTTCCATGGGCAAAAGGGGAGGAACATTGGCTCCTCCGGTATTGCCTACAGGTACCTTTCCCACAAAAGACTTTACCCCTCCCACAAAAAGCCTGAGTATCTGCCCCCGGATTTCTGTCCAATCCTTGATCATGAAGCCAAACCGGAGCATGAGCCAATGCGCTTCCGAGTGCTGGTATGGATAGGGCTGACCAAGGACGTGCGCCCGCTCCAGATGTCGCCAGGCTTCCCGAAGGTGACCCCTGGCGAGTTTTTCTTTATACAGAACGAGCTCCTGCTTAAAAAAAGACTTGAGGCCTTTAGGCATTGTGGTGTTAAATCCATCTTCTTACCCGCTTCTCATAAGCAAAATAATCATCACCAAAAACACTCTCCAGCACCTTTTCTTCCAGTCCAACACGGACAAATACAATCAAGAAACCAAGTATTAGCAGAACACCTGAATAGATACTGGGAATGCAAAGAAAAAAGCCAATCAGTGTGATTAGTTGCCCCAGATGAACCGGATTTCTGGATTTAGAATAAATGCCAGTTGAGAGTAGCAACCAGCCTTTTGTTTCACTTCCTCTATTCAATCTTTGTTGATTTTTTGCTGAGATAACGATCAGGAAGGCTAGCGACATGAGTCCAATAGCTGCCCAGCTCAACCAATGACTTTTCAATGCCTCAAATGGCACAATGTATTGATGGTAAACCTCCGGGTATAACGAGAAAACTGTCATTAGCACTATTACCAATAACCATATCAGGTTGTTCAATAAGGTAACAGTTTTAAGTTTAGGTGGCTTTTTCTTCTTTTTGGAAGCGTACATTAAAAATGTAAGTAAAAAGTAAAGGAGGAAAAACACCGGCAGAAATATTCTTAAATGTATCATAGGTTTTCATTTTTAGGTTTGGTAAATAGTAAAGTGATGATGCCTCCTAAAGCACCAATCAGGGAAGCTATTAAAATACTGATTTTGGACACTTTGACCAATTCAGGATCGCTAAATGCCAGGTTGGTGATGAACAGCGACATGGTAAAACCTATTCCGGCTATCATGCCCATGCCAATAATGTGCCCCCATCTTAAAGAGATATGCAATTCTGCTATACCCAACTTTTCTCCGATAAAGGCAAAGAGACTGATCCCCAGTACTTTCCCTACTGCCAGACCCAATAATATACCCAGGCCAAGAGAACCTGATACGACCTCCAAAAAGCTAACATCCAGTTTCACGCCTGCATTGGCAATGGCGAAAATAGGAATAATGAAAAAGGCATTAAAATCAATCAGTGCATTTTCCAGTTTCAGTAATGGAGGCTTTGCGTTTTCAGTATCCTTTTTGATGTCTTTGAGTATTTTCCCCTGGCGAACATCCTGCAACGGGTCACGGGTTTCAATATCCGTTTCTTCCAGTCTTTCTACATTTCTGGCGGTGCGATCTTTCAATAATTTACTGTCTAATTTAGGTTTTACAGGAATGGTAATGGCAAAAAGCACTCCGGCTATGGTAGGGTGAACGCCTGAATTCAGGAAGCAATACCAAAGCCCTACGCCTCCCAAAAGGTACCAGAACAAGTTTTTTATGCCCAATCGATTGAACAGCATTAAAAGGATAAAAATCCCTGCCCCGGTTCCCAGGTATAACCAACTCAGTTGGTTGCTATAAAACAGCGCAATCACGAGTATGGCCCCCAGATCATCTGCTATGGCCAGAGCCACCAAAAAGATTTTAAGCTGGGCTGGCACTCTTCTACCCAATAACCCGATTATACCCAAAGAATACGCAATATCTGTTGCCATCGGAATTCCCCAGCCATTGATATTTACTGTCCCTGAATTAAGCATTGTAAATATTATGGCAGGCATTGCCATTCCACCGAGCGCTGCCAGGAGCGGCATAGAAGCTTTCTTAAAGGATGACAATTCACCTACCATTATTTCCCGCTTAAGCTCCAAACCGGCCACCAGAAAGAATATGGCCATTAGCCCGTCATTGATCCATTCCTCGATGGTCAGACCAAAAGTAAAATGCTCAGATAGCTCAAAGAGAAATTCATCTTTAAGGTAGTGATGGTAAGCATCCGCCCATTGAGAATTACCTAAAATCAGGGCTAAAATAGTAGCTGCAATTAAAAGTAAACCACCTGAAGTTTCTCTATTTAGAAACCTTCGGGCTGTTTGCTGGATATATGCTATTGTTGACTGATTATTTTTTATTGACCGATCCATTGCCTTGCTGACTCTTTTTCATTCCTGTCAAAGTAACGGATTTCCGCATTGGTAAACGGTTTCATAAATTGGGTAATCCAATCCTGCCATTTCTTTTCGCCTACCATGGCTATCTTTTCATAATCTTTAGCATGAGACAAATCCATTTTCGCATCTGCCCATAAACCCTCTATACTCCAACCGGTGAAGTTTTCCATTTCAAAATACCACCGTACTTTTTTTCCTGTTTTTAATATATTATGAATCAATGGATGGATCTTTTCCATATCCAGTTCGGTAAGATTTCCATCTGCTTTTGTACAGATAATATTATCTCTTGTCAATTCCAGTATTTGTAGCATAGCTTTTTAATTTTTTAGTAGGTTCTACATGAATATGGACATCAATTATTTGGGGAATGTTTTCAACCAGGCTTTCTTTTACCTTGTGTGCTACCTGGTGTCCTTCATCTACTGACAGCTTGCCATCTACCCAAATATGAAGGTCAACGTGGAACGCAGGCCCCATTTTTCTGGAATGGCATTGCTCCACTTTTTCAACCTCTGGTATTTGCTCGGCAAGATGGGTTACCTCCTTATGAAATTCAGGTTCCAGCTCTTCATCTAATAATTCACCAATGGCAGGGCGGCCAATCCCGTAGGCATTGTAAATGATAAAAGCTGCTGCGATAAGTGCCGCGTAATCATCAGCTACCTCATATCCTTCACCACCCCATAAAGCAATGGATATTCCTATGAATGCCGCTACAGAAGTAATGGCATCACTTCGATGATGAAAGGCATCTGCTTTTACTGCTCCACTTTGTATTTCTTCGCCAGTTTTCAACACAAAGCGATATAGCAATTCCTTAGTAACCACCACTACTACTAAAATAATTAGCGTATATGGTGCCGGAGTTTTATGTGGACTTTGAATATGGGCAATACTGTCTTTTATAATGATAAAGGCTGCCCCCACAAGTGCCAGTGAAATTCCAAGTGCCACCAAAGCTTCCGCCTTACCGTGCCCATACGGATGGTTTTCATCCGCTGGCTTGGTTGACCATCTCAAGCCTAACCAAAGCATACCGGAAGTTACCACGTCTGTCCCTGATTCTATTGCGTCAGCTATAAGTGCATAAGAGTGGCCAAAAATTCCTCCCAGAGCCTTTACAATAGCCAATAGTGCACTCACAACAATACCTGTCAGGGTGGTTTTCAACCCTTTTTCAGAGATAGCATTGGGATTTCTTTTATTTTCCTTCATTATTATTCATTAAATTCAACACAATCTTCTGTCGGTTGATATACTCCCGCCCCTTGCTGATATACCACTGATGCACCCAGATGACCTGCATAGCCTAAGCCAAAGGCTCCTATAATCAACAAAATGGTTATTGCATGAACCAATAATTTATTTTTGGAGATGATTTTTAAATACAGTACCCATTCTGTAAACATGGCCGTACTGTATGTAATTGCTGAGGCATAAGCATACCATTGGTGCTCGCCAAGCATTTGTGGATCGCATATTTTACGAACTACCACATTGTAAGCCAATGACCCTGTGTAAATAGCTATCCAAATAGTAACGGTTCCTATCATCAATAAGCCTGCTCGGCAGTATTGCAGGAATTTTCGCTGTTCACCGCTGGCAAAGTAAATAACCAGGCAGACAAGCGTTGCTAAAAGAAGAAAGGCAATAGGAAAATGAACGGACAGAGGATGCCAGGTTTCTGTCCGCCATATTGATGGAATATCACCCATTACTCACTAAGAATTTCAACATGAATTGGATCCAATCTTTTACCTTTCTTTTCTAATTCCACCTCTACTTTGGTGCCTTCAGAAAGCATATCAAAGGAAACTTCATTTCCATTTTTTGATAGCTTGGTCTGATCAGTAAAATACAATTCAAGTAGTTTGTCATCGGGAGTCCTGACATATATTTCTTTTTCTTCCGGTTCGACTTCTTCAGCAACACCGGTATAGGTTCCTGATTCTACTAAATCAGTCTCTTTGTTTTCTCCACAAGATTGTAGCATTATCACCCCAAAAACCAGGGCGATACTCATCATTACTGCTTTTCTCATTTGATTCATCATTTTACTTAGATTTAAATTAAACATTGATTTACTTCTTATTTTCATCTCTCTCGTTCCTAGATAATATATGGCCAGAATTCATCATGTCCTAGCTAACTTCAATATCCTTACAGCCCCTCTCATCACAAAAGCAAAAACAATCCCTCCAATAGCCAAATCAGGCCATTTGCTTTCCAGCAAATAAACCAATACCCCGGCTAGGATCACTCCTCCATTTACTACAATGTCATTGGAAGTGAATATGGCACTGGCCTGCATATGGGCCTCCTCACTTTTGGCTTTGTTGATCAGCCAGAGCGAAACCAAGTTGCCAATGAGGGCCAGTACCGATATGATGATCATCCACTGAAAAAGTGGTGTTTCACTTTGGCTAAAAAACCTCCGTAAGACTTCTGAAAAGCCTAATAGTGCCAATCCCATCTGAAAATAACCACTGATTTTGGCTACCTTTTTTTTGCGAGCCATTGCTGCTCCAACAGCAAATAAGCTCAGGCCGTAGACTATGGAGTCTGCCAGCATATCCAGAGAATCAGCCACTAAACCCATAGAGCGGGAAATCCAACCGGTAGTCATTTCTACAACAAAGAAACCGAAATTGATGCCCAACACACACCAAAGTATTTTTCGCTGTTGAGTATCATCAATAGTAGATGGTAAATCAACATTCTCCTCCGTTTTTTCCAGCCTCTCGTTAAAGTTCAATGCTGTTATAGCCTGATGGATTTCATCTACTTTTTCGGTATGATAGACTTTTAATTTACGATTAGGTATATCAAAATCTAAATACTTCACACCATTAAAAGGTTCTAATTTCATGCGGATTATCTGCTCCTCTGAGGGGCAGTCCATTTTGCTGATGTGGAAGGTGGATTTTTTCAAAATATGTAGTTAAACTTTTGGGTTTTGATGAATATCCTAAATGCAAACTGTTATAGACTTTCAATAACTGCTTTTAACTTTGACTGAATTTCTTCAGCAATGCCTTCCAGATCTTTATTCTCTACGGCCTGCATAGATGCTACCGGATCCACTGCTGCTATTTCTACGCTATCATCGCTTTGTTGGACGATTACATTGCAGGGCAGCATTGCCCCAATTTTATCTTCGGCTAATAATGCCTTGTGTGCGAAGGGCGGATTACATGCACCGAGAATCTTGTAAGGACGAAAATCTTCATCCAGCTTTTTCTTCAGAGTTTCTTTTACATCAATTTCAGTAAGGATACCGAACCCTTCCTCTTTCAGAGTCTCTGTTACTTTTTGAATCGCTTCTTCGAAGCTTATATTTTCCAATGTTTTTTCGTGATAATATGTCATGTGTGTCATATTTTTTGTTATCATTGTTTTCATTATATGAATTTTGCTCAGCAAAGTCCGTAACTATTGTTACAAGGTGAAGAACCCTGTCCAGCTAATGAAAGCAGTTGACTATGTCTTCAATTTTCACCGATTCTACTTTTTATAAGCCAACAACCTCAATGCATTAAATACTACTACCAAAGTAGAACCTTCATGGATGAGTACGGCAGGACCTATAGTTGCAATACCAGAAATTGTCAGTGGAATTAAAATACCTACAATTCCCAGACTTATCCACAGGTTTTGTTTGATGATACTCTTAGCATTTCTGCTCAGTGCGATGGCAAAAGGCAGTGTTTCCAGCTTATCGGCCATCAGGGCAATATCGGCTGTTTCCAGGGCCACATCACTGCCTGCTGCCCCCATGGCAATCCCCACAGTACTATTGGCCATGGCCGGTGCGTCATTTACGCCATCACCCACCATCGCCACTTTGGATTCATTTTTTTTGAGCTTTTTAATCGCTTCTACCTTTTCTTCCGGCAGCAAGCTGCCCCAGGCATCCGTGAGACCGATCTCTTTGGCCACTGCATCGGCTACTTTCTGGTTATCACCCGTAAGCATGATCATACGCTTGATACCAATCTTTTTGAGCTGCTCCAGGGTATTTTTAGCTTCCTTTCTGGGCGTATCCATCAGGGCAATGATACCAATGTAGTGGTCATTCTGACGGATCAGCATTGTGGTATTTCCATCTGATTCCAGTGACTTAACCTTTTCTTCCGTTTCCTTCTCTGGCTTATTGTCATCCAGGGATTCAAACAGGTCCAGATTGCCGATGTATACTTTGTCATCACCCAAGGTAGCCTTAATCCCCTTACCAAGCACCGCTTCCAGGTCTTTCGCATCAGGCACATCAGCACCATCCAATCGCTCTTTCCCATCCCGTACCACGGCTTTTGCCAGGGGGTGGTCGCTCAGGCTTTCTACAGCTACTGCTATTTTCAACAGTTCGTCCTCTTTTACATCACCTACAGCAACTACTTCAGTGAGCTTAGGCTTTCCTTCTGTTAATGTTCCGGTTTTATCAAAAGCCAGGGCGGTGAGTACACCCAAATCTTCCAACGGACGGCCGCCCTTGATAAGCACCCCGCTTTTGGCTGCCCGGGCTACTCCACTTAGCACTGCACTAGGGGTCGCAATGGCCAAAGCGCAAGGGCTGGCAGCCACCAATACAGCCATTGCACGGTAGAAGCTTTCGCTAAAACTTTCATCAATGACCAGAAAAGCAAAATTGAGCAACACGACCAGTACCAATACAGAAGGCACAAAATATTTCTCAAATTTATCAGTAAGGCGCTGTGTAGGTGATTTCTGGGTCTGGGCTTCATTCACCAGTTTCACCAGGCGGGAGAGCGTAGAGTCCTTTGCTACTTTAATCACTTTGATTTCCAGCGTATTGTTGCCATTTATGGTACCCGAAAATGCACGGTTCTCATCTTTGATATCATCTTCCTGTGACCAGTCTTTATCGGGATTATCCACCGGTTCTTTATCTACCGGCACACTTTCCCCGGTGATAGGCGCCTGATTCACGCTACTTTGTCCACTAATTACCACCCCATCAGCAGAAATCTTACTGTTGGGCTTCACCACAATGATGTCACCAATGCTCAATTCCTCAATACCGACTTCTTCGGTCTTACCATTTCTCTTGAGCAATGCCGTTTTAGGAGCGAGTTCTGCCAAAGCAGCAATGGATTTACGGGCTTTGTTCATGGCGTAGTGTTCCAGTGCATGGCCCATGCTGAACAGGAATAACAATAAGGCGCCTTCCGCCCATTCGCCAAGAATAGCCGCTCCAATGGCAGCCACGAGCATCAGGAAATCAATTTCAAAGCCTCCTTTGGCCACTGTTTGAATGGCTTCTTTGGCTGTAAAATAGCCGCCAAAGAAATAAGCTCCGATATAAAGTGAAAGACTTACCCAGGAAGGCACAGCTTCGATATAAGTAAGCCCAAAGCCAATACCTAATAATGCTCCGCAGATAATGGAAAAGATCAACTCTGTATTTTTACCGAAAATACCGCCATGCGAATGATCATGATCTTCACCTTCCTCATGGACATGTTCCTTATTACCTTCCTTTTGATCTTCGCCTTTTTCAGTTTCTTTTACCTGCTCAAGAAAACGTTCAGCACTCACCTGCGTATCGGGCATATCAAGCCCGTCTTTTCTCAGGGCTTTCAGGATTTCGGCTTCATCTGTTTTGGCGGTATCATACTCTACCCGCACCATGCCTGATGCCGATACAGAGGCTTCCATAATACCCGCTATACCTCGGAGACCACGCTCAATGTTACGAGCATGGCGTGTATGACGAATACCATCTACTTCTATGAGTTTATGTCCAAATTTTCGTGTGATTTCTGCCCCGGTTTGCTCGGCCAGCGACTGAATGCGGTCTATAGAGATCAACTCAGGGTCGTAGTGAAAGCATAGCTGGGGTACGCCATTGTCTGTTTCGTCTGCTATATGCACTTTTTCCAATCCCTCTTTGTTTTTAAGACGCTCGATGAGTTTTGCCACACATTGGTCCTTCTCATCGGGGACTTCTGGCAGGAGGAGCGGTATTTTTATTTGTAGTTTTTTCATTTTCTAATATTTTTCTTTTTTAAAAAAGGGAAATGCTGTGAAATCAATAATAGAATAAGCAAAGCGGATGTGACACTCACGATAAGGTACATGCCATATCCAATAGCAATTCCTACAGCAGCAGTGACCCAAATAGTAGCTGCGGTTGTCAAACCTGAAATGAAATTTTTGGATCCATCTCTGAAAATAATACCCGCCCCCAGGAAGCCAATGCCTGAAACAATATTGGCAACAATTCGGGTCTGATCTGCAACTTCAATGTGGGAGTTGATAATTGTGACTAAAGCCGCACCCAGGCAAACGGCAGCATACGTTCTGATTCCTGCGGCATGCCCGTCAATTTCCCTGTCGAGTCCTATCAAAACACCAAGTACCAGGGCAACAAGTAGTCTGGGTATGAGCGTTATTTCAGTTTGAAAATCCATTGTTAATATTTTGTGTTATAAAACATAATAGTCTGTCGGTTTTTTCTTTTCAGGAACATCCGTTTCTCCAATCATTTGCTTGATGTTTATTTCTATCGTTTCCGCCAGGTCTGTCATGGGCGTGTCCAAAGGCTGGTTCTCAAAAGGATCCTGCATGAGAATGGAGTTTTTTTCGATGGCAATAAAAATGATCGGTATACCAATAGTCAGGCCTATTTCTACTGCCAGGTATTCATCTGATAAGCCAAACGGTAGCATGGTAGCAAACACATAAATGATCAAATGGATCAACAGGCTGTGTGCTTTGGGGAAGACCGTGTTTTTTATGCGTTCGCACTTGCCCATAGAATCACATAACCTGGCGATGGTGCTATCGATTTGCACCTGCTGAAAATCATTAACCATCTTTTTTTTCTTTGCCTTCAGTAAGGTTTCAGAATGTTCTGACAATAAAGCATTTGGAATATTAAAAGCTTCGGTCTTATTGGATTCTTTATATTTAATGACCCTGTGGGAAAAAGGTAGTTTTCTTAGTGATTCCCCAAGCGCATAGCACCAAATGATCTGACGATTGGCCATTTCCGCAACCAGGGCTTCATAGCTATCGTTGCCTCTTTTAAAAAATGAAACACACTGCCGAACCAGTGTCCTGGAATCGTTTACAATAGCACCCCATATAATACGGGCTTCCCACCACCGCTCATAGGCTTGATTGGTTCGGAAACCCAACAGTAAGGCTACCGCAGTACCAAAAACAGCAGTGACGCCAATAGGAACCGAAATTTTGTCAAGAAATCCGTATTGATCGAAAATACCTACCACGACCGCATAGGAGGAGATAAGTACAATATCAACCTTAATGGTTTTGATAAAGTCAAGTATGGATATTCTTTTATTTAAGAGCATTTTAATTCAGTTTTGTTGATCTGATTTTGGTTTTATGGTTACTCCAAAAATAGAGCAACAGCATGAGCACCAGCAGCGCTACTTGTGCCGCTACTGTTTCAATAGTGGGATATATCCCCAGCAAATCTACACTCACCGATACAGGAAAACCGGTAACGGATAGCCAGCCGGCTTCCTGAATGGAATGAACGCCTTTACCGATCAGAATTAATGCCAGTAAGGTAATTGCCCAGGCCGAATAGCGAAACAACTGCCGAACAGGTATCTTCTTTGAATACCTTACAAACAGGACAGCAAACAGGGAGATCATTACAAAAGCAGCCAAAACCCCCAATCCAATAGATGATTGATGAGCCGGTTGTGTTTCCAGGCTGATAGCCTGTAAAAACAATATGGATTCAAAGGCCTCACGAAACACAACCATAAAGGAGAAAAAAGCAATACCAAACATCTTGTCTTTTTTTAGTTGCTTGCCTATTTTTTCTTCGATAAACTTTTTCCATTTTTTGGCATGTGAGTGGTCATGCAGCCAGAACCCAACGAAAGCCAGGACGATCACTGCCACCAGCGAGATCATTCCTTCCATGATCTCCCGGTTTTTACCACTTATACCAATCACCCAATCGGAGAAAAACCATCCGGCCACTCCTAACAGTATGGCGGTTATCCACCCTCCGTGCACCCAGGGTATAGCCTTTTTTAGTCCTGATGAACGAATGAGGGCCAGGATGAGGGCCAGGATCAAAAATGCTTCCAGCCCCTCTCGCAACATAATGGAAGCTGACAGTGCGAAGGATACCCAATAATTAAGTTTTTTGTCCTGCATGAGTTCCTCTGCCTGCCCCAGCATGGCAAGGCCATTGTCAATTTCCTTCTCAACTTGTGCTTTATCACCTTTATTTTCGATTACCTCACGAATCTTAAACATTTGCTGCTCCAGGCGGGCTGTAAAAGCAGGGGCATTGGCCTTTAGTCTTGCCTCCGAAGGCTCGATACCCTCCAGGTAAGCTGCCAGGGCATCTTCACGTGCAGAGGAGTAGCTGCCGGATGTATAATTTTGCAAGGCACTTTTTAAATAATTTCTTGCTTTATCAAGCGAATATTTTTGTGCATTATCCCCGGGAGATTGTGTTCTCAGTGCAGTTAACAACAGCTCTTTGTCAGCGCTATCATTATTGCTCAGCCGTTTGACCAATTCCACATCAGAGAGGGTAGCCACCTCCTCTAAATTCACTGTATTGTTTGCCCGATCAAACTTCTGTTGCAGCTCGCTATTTTTGTCAGCTTGAGGTGTAAAGCGGAGGGCTTTTATATAAAATGCCAAATCCCAAATCTCTTTATCGGATAAGGTGGCAAAACTCTGCATGGCAGTGCCTTCCACACCCAGTTTTATAGTGTTATATGCCTGAAAGGACGAGATTTCCTGCATCAGGGTATCGTTGAGAAAATTGGTAGGAGCTGGTTTTAAGCCAGCTGCCAACTTACCGTCTCCCGCTCCATTCACTCCATGGCAGGAAGTACAATTCTGTACATATAAGCTTTTTCCGTTTTTGAGATCAGGCCATATCAGGGGAGCCGTTTTAAGACCGGTAGTTTTGATAATATCTTGTCTGGTCTGCTGGGCTAAGTTATAAATACTTTGATGCGGAGCTTTTTTTTCTATCTGCTTACCTAATTCTTTTAACTGCGACAGCATACGGAGTTTATCATCCTGTGGCAGCTTACTTTCTTCAATGAGTACATACACTTTGTCACTGAATTCCTGCATTTCTGCAAACTCGCCTTCGTCTATTACTTCGCCATTTTGCACTGCTGCGGTATAATCCCTTGAAATGTAGTCCAGCAAATGAATGCTAGTTCGCAGGTTGCTATCATCCTGGCTTGCCATTGCGTTGTATGGAAAAATGCAAAGCAGTACACCTACCGTAAAAATTGTATATAATGAGTTTCTTATCATTTCTATTTAGTCCTTTAAAACCTCTCTAATTACATTTAGCTATCTATTAAACACACTACAATTTGGTTTAAAACTTCATTTTCTGGATTCTGATAGCATTCAAAATAGCCAGAAAGGCCACACCTACATCTGCAAACACAGCTTCCCACAAAGATGCTAACCCTATGGCTCCCAGGATCATCACTATTAATTTCACCCCGAAGGCCAGGGCAATATTCTGCCAGACTACATTACGTGTAGATCTACCTATTTTTATAGCCCTTGCAATTCTTGAAGGCTGATCTGTCTGGATGACCACATCGGCCGTTTCAATCGCCACATCACTTCCGAGCCCACCCATGGCTATCCCCACATCACTGACTGCCAAAACGGGTGCATCGTTGATCCCGTCACCCACAAAAGCAATGCTGGCTGATGGATCTTTCTTCATTTCCTCCACCTCATGAAGCTTATCTTCCGGTAACAGGCCGCCTTTGGCTTGTTCTAAGCCCAATTCGTTTCCAATTTTTTCGGTAATAGACGGCTTGTCGCCCGACAGCATAATGATTTTCTTAATGCCGGCATTATGCATTTGCCTTACAGCTTCTACCGCATCTTCTTTCAATTGGTCGGCAATGGTAACATAGCCGGAAAATTGATCATCAATGGTGATCATCACGATAGATTCAACGATGGTATCTGTCTCCGATGGGACATCAATGCCATGAGCTGTCATTAATGCTTTATTGCCTACTAAAACAGTTTTATTATTAACCTTACCTTTTAATCCTTTTCCACCTATTTCGCTTACCTCAGAGGCTGTATGATTCTGCCCATTTAATTCATACTCCATAATGGCACGTGCAATCGGGTGGGTCGACTGCTCCTCCAGGGCCAACAGATAGGACATCATTTCATTTTCGGAAATACCTACCGGTCTGATCTCTTTGATCTTAAACACCCCTTTGGTAACGGTGCCTGTTTTATCCATAACCACTGTATTTACTTTAGTTATGGCATCAAGAAATGAGGCTCCCTTAAACAGGATACCGTTTCTTGAGGCTGCACCTAATCCCCCGAAATAGCCCAGTGGAATAGAAATTACCAGTGCACAAGGACAGGAGATTACCAGGAAGATAAGCGCTCTGTATAACCAATCCTGGAATACGTAATTATCTACAAAAAAGTAGGGGAGAACGGTGAGGCAGATGGCAAGAAATACCACGATAGGGGTATATACCCGGGCAAACTTTCTGATAAAAAGCTCCGTTTTTGATTTCCTTGCCGTGGCATTTTGTACCATATCCAATATCCGGGCAATGGAGCTGTCGTTAAATTCTTTGGTCGTTTCCAGTTCTATTACGCCTTCAAGGTTGATGCTTCCCGCAAAAACCTTATTTCCTTTATATATAGTGTCAGGTTTACTTTCCCCTGTTATGGCTGCCGTATTGACGCTGGCCTTTTCAGACAAAAGGATGCCGTCTAAAGGTATTTTTTCTCCTGTTCGCACCTGAACCTTTTCCCCGATATGCACCGTTTCCGGGTTTACCTCTACAAAATCATTGTCCCGATATACCAAAGCGATATTAGGCCGTACATCGAGTAAGGCCTTTATATTGCCTTTAGCCCGTTTCACCGCAGCATTTTGAAAGAGTTCACCTACCGCATAAAACAACATCACGGCTACACCTTCCGGGTATTCACCGATGGCAAACGCTCCTAATGTAGCAATGGACATCAGGAAGAATTCAGTGAAAAAATCACCTTTCCTGATGCTTTCCCAGCCTTCTTTGATCACGGGAAAGCCCACAGGAGCATAGGCTAAACCGTACCATACAGGGCGAACCCACCCCTTAAAAAATGGTAGTAGATTAAAGTAGTCCAGTGAGATACCGACTATCAGCATTGCAAAACTTACTATTGCCGGAACATACGTTCCTAACTTCATTTTACTTTCAGAATTTCCGGTGGATACCTTCTTTTTATTAAGATCTCTCAGATTTATTTTTTTCTTTTTTGTCATAATGCAAACAGTTCAAAATGGTTTTGCTTCGAAGGATATTTTTAGCCACTGCATTGTGAACAAACACCCTTTACTACCAGGTTGGCTTCTTCTGCCTGATGGTTGGGTGGTAGGACAATTTCTGGTATTTTATAGCTGTACAGGCATTTGGTTTCCCCACATTTTCTGCAATGAAAATGCAAGTGCAGATCTCTTTCTATTTCACATTTACAACCTGTTTCGCATAAAGCATACTTAGGCACTCCGGTACCATCATCAATGCTATGCACCAGTCCATTATCTTCAAAAGCTTTTAGCGTTCTGTAGATGGTAGTTCTATCAGATTTCACAAAGTCCCTGTATAGATCAGTAAGACTTACTGCTATTTCGTGATCCAACAAGTACTCTAGCACAAGCAGTCGCATGGCCGTGGGTTTTATTTTATGTTGCAATAGGTTTTCTTCCAGTTCTTTTATAGTGCTCATAGCTCATTTTTTCTAAGTATTACCTGTGTAAACTGAATCTTTAGTGTTTTACCTATTTCCGGTAAAATTGATTTCAGGCCGATTTCGTTTGTGTCAACATCTCCGGTAGCGCTTAGCCTACAGGCTATGGCCTCACCTCCGTTAAAGTGTTTCAGGTTGCCTGAAAGAATTACCTCAAATGTTCTACTTCCCACTATGACTTTTAAAGGCCAGCTAAATGAAATAGGTAAATGCGGCTGGCTAATAAAATCCTCAGCGGGGATCATTCCGGTAAAGGATATCAAAGATTCTTCATCAGCAACATTGTTAATTTGTTCATTTAAATAACCGATACCAGTATTCATTGTTTTTATATTAAGTCTACCTGAAATTTCTTTGGTATTGTAATCTAACACAAGAAACAGCTTATGGCTTTCTGCAATTATTTTTTCATCATCTATTTCGGCCACCATGACGATATGCCCCTCGGTAGTCCGGTAAAGGGATTGGCCAACAGCCAGCCATGTTGGACCAAAAAATAATAGCATAATAAATAATTTCTTCTCCATGGTTAACGACCATTTAAATTTTCTTCGATGTAATTGAGCGCTTCAGGTATATCAAGTTCACGCGTACCATTTCCTGTACGGATATAAAAGTGTGAACGGTCGTCCTGATGCAGATAGACCGGAGAGTGCGCATGTTTAATCTCAAGATGACAGACATCAAGCCCTTCTATTTGGTAAAAAGAAACATCTACCAGAGAGCAATAATTTGTCCCTAATTTGGTGGAGATCAGTTGCATTATATACTGCTCAAAACCATCTCGTCCCGGTTTTTTCAAACAACGGTAGTTCTCGACCAAACCAAGTGGTTTACCCTCGTCATCAATACCAATAAAAAGATTCCCTCCCCGGGTGTTCATAAACCCTGCAATTGTTTTTGCTACTACATCTTCCATTGCCTTATCCCTCCATCTGTTTTGTCCGGGAATAGAGTATGGAATTAAGAAAATCCAGAATATAAGGATAAGCCACAGGATCCACCAAATCCAGTGCATTCCTCAGAAATACCAATCATACATCATAACTGTAGATTTTAGGGTTAAACATTTATTTACATTTCGGACACCAACTCCCCTGAACTACACTATCAGCAGTAGCCTGGAAACGATGACCGTTTTTACACTGCCACCTGAGTGTCGTTTTGGAGTTTATGTATTCCCTGGAAATACATTTACCTCCCTTTACTTTAGCCAGGGATTGCATCTTCTCTATTCCGTGTGGAACGTTGTTAGCACATACAGGACACCAGCTTTTTCTGATTTTCACACTAAAAGGGGTGGCCTGCCATTGATGACCTTTTGCACATTGCCACCACAATTTGGACTTGCTGTTGATATATAAATCTGATAAACAAAGTCCGCCACGTTCCCTGGCTAATTGCTGCATTTCTTCAATAGGAGTTGACATAACTACTTCATATCAAATCTTTTGATAGACTTTCCGGTCTTTATTCTGTAGGCATCCTCTATTTCAGAGATGTAAATAATGCCATCGCCCGGATCAGGCGTTTGGGCTTTTCCGCATATCAATTGCACGGCTTTTTCCATTTCTTAATTTTGGCACACAAGCTCCAGCTTTACTATCGGGCTATCGGTAAAATGAAAGTCCAGGGAAGGAGAAGCATCAGGGTCTTTATGAGCACCTGTTCCCTCACCTTTGGAGACTGTAACGCTTTCAAATCCTGCATCTCGCAGAGATTCTACCACTACCTGCACTCTTTTCGGTTTTATAAATGCTTTTATTTCTTTCATCTTTTTTTCTGTTTTTTGGATTATTTAATTCTTATTCAAAGTTGACAATGGGCAAAAGGCAGTTGGCCAACTAATCCTGCCAACTGCCCTTTGCCAACTGATTTAGTGGCTATGAGAAGTCTGGCTTTTCTTCATTTCAGAAATCAGGTAATAGGCATTGTTCCAGGCAACCTGGGTACCATCCGGAAGCGGCTCCAACAATTTAATTTCTACCCAACCGTCTTCATTAATACCTGTTCGTACTTCCACTGCTTTAAATGCCCATTCGGTCTTCCCATCTTCTTCATGTGCTTCTGCCATAAAAATATAAGGCTTGCCTTCTTCTTCTATAATGGCGCTTTCAGGTAAGGCCTTTACCTGAGTATTTCCGGTACGTATTTTACCATTGATGTACATCCCCGGGATCAGAAAATCTTCCTTTTGATCTATTTCTGCATGTACATGTACGGCTTTTGGCTTTTGTTCAAATTGTTTTCCTACTGAATAAATTTTGGCAGTCAACGTATTTCCCGGAACAGATTCCACAGTAAAAGACAACTTTTGTCCTTTTTTCACTTTGTGAACATCCTTTTCAAAGACCATTAGGTCGGCATGGATATGGTCTATGTTGACGATCATAAACATCACTGTTTGAGGATCAACATACTGTCCCAGTTGAACTTTTACCTTTTCAACGTAGCCTTTGATCGGGCTGACCACAGGCACGTACTCATAGATGTCTCCTCCTTGAATATTCTCAATATTCAAGTTCAGTTGTTTTAACTGGGCTTCATAGCCTTTCACTTCTCCCTTCATGGAATTGTAATCAGCCAATGTTTCCTGATAAGTTTTCCCGGAACCTACTTCTTCCTCATACAGTCTTTTTTGCCGTTGCATTTCCTTTTCCAGATATTGAAACCGACTATATGCCTTTACATAATTAGTTTGCAAGTTCGTCAGGTTAGGGTGGGAGAGGTATGCCAACACCTGTCCTTTTCTCACCTTGTCTCCCTCTATCACTTTTATGGAGTTTACATTTGCTCCCAGGATGGCCGTAACTGTCGCCTCATGCTGGGGTGGAACTTCTAACTGGCCATTGGCTTCTACCACGCCCGATAGTGAACGGGTGGGTATTGTGTCAATCTTGATGCCCAGACTTTCAAATTTAAGATTCGAAAGGTGGACCTCGGCCATGCCTTCCTCATTATGACCTTCCTCTTCATGTCCTCCTTCATTATGCGCTTCATTGGAAGCTTCTCCCGCCTTATCAGCCGAATTGCTTTCGCATGCCGTAAATACCGATACTATCAGTACCAGCGCTAGTATATATATGATCTGCTTTTTCATTATACTTATATTTTTAATCTGATAATTTATCCAGGTTTTATTAAATGCTTAATTTGATGTTTTTAAGAAGTATTCCAGTTGGTAGCGGCTATCCAGGTAGTTGCCAAAGGCATCCCAGGAGTCCACTTCTATGCGAATGGCATCTCTGATGTTTTGCAGGAAGGCCACATAATCAATAGCACCTTCCCGATAGGCGGTAATAGCCCCTGACCGCTGATCTGCTGCCAGCGGGAGCGCTTCATCACGGTAATAGACCCAGGAGTTGTGCCATTTCAAATATTTTTCCTTGGTATTCTGATAAGCAGTGTTGATTTCCAGTTGGGTTTGTCGCAGGTTTTGGCTGGCTATATTCCTTTGGATCTTTGCAGACTGTGTCCTTCCAAGTTCAGGTCCGAACAATAATGGAATGCGTATCCCAATCTGATACTGATAAAATCCCGACTGTCCGGCAATTTGCTGCCGGCCATACTGACCTTGCAACTTTGGAAGAAACTGCGAGCGCCTCTCTTTGATCGTGGCATCCGCTACATTTACCCGTTGTTTTGAAACATTAAGTAAAGGATGACTCATAAGTGAATCAACAACATAATTCAGGGGTCGATCCAACTGGTTGGCCGGAATATCCGGTACTGTAAACAGGGTGTCATTGGCAAACCAGAGATTGAGGCGTTGCAGTGAACTCAAATAATCCCGATAAGCCTGTTCTTTCTGTATCTGTACCTGATTGGCCTGATTGGAAGTAGCGAGGTATTCCAGTTTGGAAGAGGCTTCCGTTTCCAGCCTTATCCTGGCTGCCCTTTCAATATCTGTAAAAATAGAATCGAGATGCTGATATACCTGGTAGGTGTTTTTCGCAGCATAGACCATGCCCCAGGCGCGGCTTACCTCAAGCTCCAGCTCAATCACAGACAGGTCAAGGGCTTTTTCAGCCAGGGCTACCCTCTCTTTTTGCAGTTTGAGCTTTGGCGCTATTCCAAAAATGTCAATTTGCTGCTGTTGGATACCGATTTGGGTATAAACTCCTTCAGCACTCACATCCGAACCATTACCCACCTCTTCTTTCCCGGTAAATATTTGGGTATTACCAAAATCCCAGGCAGTTTTCTTCAGCATCTCCTGGTTTTCTATTTCCAGACGTGCCGATTGAATTTTAGGATAACTTTCTACAGCCCGCTTCCTGGCCTGTTCTAATGTGATCGTAGGTAAACTGTCTTGCTGCTGGGCATTAGCCACTGCCGGTAATCCAAACAATCCACCACAAACGAAAAAAACAATGATCACATTGGCATTCGGAGCACTCAGACTTTTTCCTTTTTCTCTCCTTCCCTCTACAAATGTGTATAGCACTGGCAGCACTACCAGCGTAAGCAATGTCGCAGTAAGCATGCCACCAATTACTACCGTTGCTAATGGTCGCTGAACTTCAGCTCCCGCAGATGCTGAAAATGCCATCGGCAGAAATCCGAATATGTCTGTTGTTGCAGTAAGCATAATAGGCCTGATTCGTTCTTTTGTTCCCGTTAGAATTCTTTCTCTAATACTCGTCACGCCTTCTTCTTTCAATGAATTGAAGCGGTTGATCAGTACCAGGCCGTTCAACACAGCCACCCCGAAAAGTACTATAAAGCCAACGCCTGCCGAGATACTAAATGGCATACCTCTTATCCATAAGCCAAAAACTCCCCCGATAGCTGCCAAGGGGATAGCCATATAGATCATAATGGATTGAGAAAATGACTTTAGGGCAAAATATAACAATACAAATATCAGAAACAGGGCGATAGGCACAACAATCTGCAGCCTGCTTTTAGCCCGCTGAAGATTTTCAAATTCCCCACCATAAGTAATGTAGTAACCGGGCGGTAAATCCAATTCTGCATCCAGCTTTTCCTGTATGTCATTCACCACTGATTCTACGTCACGCCCCCTGGTATTAACTCCAACATAGGTTCTTCTATAGGTGTTGTCACGTGATATCTGCATAGGGCCTGGCATATAACTAATATCAGCGACTTCTTTGATGGGTACTTGGGTGCCATCAGGCAGATCAATGTAGAGTGTGCGCAGGTCATCTATACTTTTACGGTGAGCCTCGTCAAAGCGGATGACCAGGTCAAAACGCTTTTCCCCTTCAAAAATGACTCCTGCAACACCTCCGGCAAAAGCAGAGCTCACATACTCATTAAGCTTTTGAATAACCAGGCCGTATTGTGCAACTTTATCCCTGTTGTAGCGGACGGTCATTTGAGGAAGCCCAGATGTCCGTTCGGGGTTAACATCCCCGGCTCCAGATACGGTAGAAATAATATTAGCCATCTCCTGCACTTTTTCGGAAAGCACTTCCAGGTCTTCACCATAGAGTTTAACGGCAATGTCCTCCCGTACTCCTTCCAGCAACTCATTAAAACGCAGTTCTACGGGCTGAGTAAATACCAGATTTACCCCTGTCAGATGGGTCTCTAGTTTATCCTTTATTTGCTCAATCAGCTCGTCCTTGGTTTCAGCAGAAACCCATTGATCTTTATCTTTTTCTAAAATGAGGTACATGTCTGCTATATCCATCGGCATGGGATCAGTAGGAATATCTGCCACTCCGATTCGGGCAGTTACTGTTTTTATTTCAGGAAAACTTTCCAATAACAGGTTCTCTATCTTGATGGATACTTCTTTTGATTCACTTAAGGAACTTCCAGGCCTGATGAGTGCCTGCATGGCGATATCTCCCTCATCAAGCTGTGGAACAAATTCCCCTCCCATTCTTGAAAAAACAAACCCGGCTGCTCCCAGCAGTACAATAGCCACAATAATCACAATGGCTTTAAAACGAAGAGCTCCTTTTAATAAAGGCAAATAAACTTTTTGTATGCTTCCAATTATCTTATCGCTCACCCTCTCTAACCAACGTTCGAAACGGCCAAACCAGTTTTTCTTGTTTTGGATGGGTTTCATGAATAAGGCCGACATCATCGGTACATACGTCAGGCACAGGATGATGGCACCAATCATGGCAAATCCAAAGGTGTAGGCCATAGGCTGGAACATTTTACCTTCCACACCGGTGAGAAACAAGATCGGGGCAAATACAATGAGGATGATAATCTGCCCGAAAAAAGCGGAACCCATCATGGTACTTCCTGCATCATAAGCCACCTCATCCATCAAGACCTGATTGAACTTAATTTTCCCGGAGCGTATGCGTTTCTGAATTTCGTAAACCGTACCTTCTATGATAATCACCGCCCCGTCAATGATGATCCCAAAATCAATGGCCCCGAGACTCATTAGGTTGGCCCAAACATTAAATTGCTTCATCATAATGAAGGCAAAAAGCAGGGAAAGCGGAATAGTAGTCGCAGTGATAATTCCACCACGAAGGCTACCCAACAAGATCACCAATGCGAATATTACAATCAGCGCCCCCTCAAAAAGATTGGTTTTCACAGTATCAGTAGTTCTGGAAATTAAATCACTACGATCAATTATAGTGTTGATCGTCAATCCCTCCGGAAGCGATTTCTCTACCTCTTCCATGCGCGCTTTCACATCCTGGATGACCGCATTGGGGTTGGAGCCTTTCATCATCATAATGATGCCGCCGACGGCCTCTTTTCCATCCTGGGTAAACGCCCCGTATCGTACCTGATTGCCGAAATGCACTTTTTCTGCCACATCACCTATGGTGACCGGGATTCCATTTTCCGTCTTTATGACTATTTTTCTGATATCATCCAGCGAGCGTACAAGTCCTTCTCCACGGATGAAATTGGACATGCGATTCTTTTCAATGTAAGCACCTCCGGTATTCACATTATTTCTGGCCAGGGCTTCATATACCTGAGAAATGCTCACGTTCTGCGCGTTGAGTTTTTCTGGATTGATGGCCACTTCATATTGCTTGATATAGCCACCGAAAGAATTTACTTCAACCACACCATCAAGCAAAGTCAGTTGTCTTTTTACAATCCAATCCTGAATAGTGCGCAGTTTCATGGGTGAATACTGATCCTCATAACCTTCTTTGGGTTGAATGGTGTATTCGTAAATCTGGCCTAAACCTGTAGAAATAGGCCCCATAGTGGGACTACCAAATTTTTCAGGAATAGTCTCCTTTAGTTCATTTAATTTTTCCTGCACCAACTGCCGGGGTTTGTAGATCCCCATTTCGTCTTCAAAAACAATGGTGACTACTGATAGGCCAAACCTTGAAATAGACCGAATTTCGTCCACACCTGGCAAATTACCCATGGCCAACTCTACCGGATAAGTCACAAATTGTTCTATATCTTCTGTGGCAAGGTTGGGCGAAACGGTCATCACCTGCACCTGGTTGTTGGTAATGTCCGGGACAGAACCCAGATTGACCGTGGCCATGGAGTAGATCCCCACACCAATGAGGGCCAGCGTCAGCAGACCCACGATGAATTTATTCTTTATAGAAAAAGAAATGATTTTATTGATCATATGACTTTTAATTATTTAATATGGACAGAGAAGAAGTGGTGAATTCTTTCCGCAATACCTGCCAGCAAGACAGCGCACACCAACCCAATAAAAAACCACTTTAGAATCTGTTTGAATGTGATTCCCTTCCTTCTCATTTTCCTTTTTTTCGATTTGCTTTTATTCAATTTTTTCAACTTTCTGAATAAGATTGGACACAGTGAAAGGATACCTTTTATGGTAAAGGCTCATTAAAGAAAATAACTAGGGAGTAAGTTTAAATGCCTGCCCAGTCCTGATAAAAGGGCTTTATCAAAAGGGCATATTTATCCTGTCAGTCAGAAAAGGATTATGATATTGGGGGCTTAAGAAATTCGGAGATTTCAATGCTTTCGAGTCCCTGGTAGTGGGAAAAAAAAGTAACAGGTAACTTCACGGGATGTGAAAATACTACTTCTGCAACGGGGAAAAAGTGCAAGTGACAACAATGACAAACACACAACGGAGAACAACCATCCCCACCCTGATTATGCTCATGGTTGGGATGGTTATCTGCAGTATTTACTACGGTAACATTTTCCTTATCATCATTAAGCGGAACAGAATCTGCACAGGTCATCCCTGCAAGGACTATGAAGTATAAGCTTAATATGTAACACGCGATTTTCACTATGCAATTATACGTAATTATTCGATGCAAGGGTATTGCAAAGTTGTATTAAGAAAATAAACCAAAAAATTATATAGTTTGCTTAAAAATTCATTTGCGGTTGTTTTTAGAAGTAACTGGAAATGCCAAATTGAAAACCACCAATCATGGCCGGTGGATTTCCAAGAATATCAGTTTCTTGCATATGCCTATAATTTAGACGAATTACGGTTTGAGAAGTTGGCCTGAAACTAACGGCTGGTACTATTGCCCATAAATCATCCCCAATATTTCCACCTGTTTCAGTAAATAATCCTCGGGGCAAGCCCACGAGGCATTATTTGTCAATCGAATATTTTTAGTTGATAATTGGTCTTTAGTTTTTTGTATTCTTTTTCCAGCCCCTGACTCTTAACATAATTAGCTATCTTTTCCTCAGTTCCATGTTGGCCAACGGTATTGACAAAGTACCCTTTACCCCAAAATTCTCCGCCCCAAAGCTGCTTTTTCACCTCTGGGCATTGTTGAAATACCTCTCGGACTAGCAAACTCTTTATCGTTCTCACAATCTTAGTTTTACTATAGGTGGGAACCGATTGTATAAGAAAGTGTACGTGGTCTGCATCTGTCCCGATTTCTAGAAACTTAATCTCATATCTTAATTCTATCTGTTCACAGGTCGAAATCAATACTTGATCAACCCCCTTGCTGAACACTACACGTCTATATTTTGCTGCGCAAACTACATGATACAGCAAAACTGAAACATTATGACTCTTATGGATTTACTTACTATCTTGGGACATCGAGTCACAAGATAGTAAAACGAGGCAAGCCTCGGGGAATTAGACCCTAAGAGATTAAAAAAAAGGCTATTTGCCCCTTTTCTTTTGAAGTATCATTAGGACAACTGCTAACATCAGTAGTGAACAGCATAAAAAATGTAACAGTCCAACTCCTAAAAATGTCATATCAATTAACTGGCACAACAACTCAATTCTGACACATCTTTATTAAAGGTGATGGCAGCCAGTTTCACTCCTTCTGATAAGGTCAGGTAAGGGTGAAATGCATCGGCCAGTTCCTGAATAGTCATTCCGGCTTTAATTGCCAGACTGACTTGCATAGCCAATTCGCCTCCCTCAGGAGCGATGATTCGTCCACCAATAAGTTTATCTGTCTCACTGTTTCTGATCAGTTTGATAAACCCCCGCGTGTCCAAAGCTGCTTGTGCACGTGGCACCTCGGTTAACGGCATCACACTGGTTTCATAAGGTATCCCTGCTTCTTCGGCCTCCTTTTCGTCCAAGCCAGCCCCTGCGATCTGCGGATCTGTAAATACGACCCATGGAAGGCCTGTATAATCGACCATATCGCCGGTGCTTTGGAAAGCGTTTAATACAGCGACCTTTCCTTCTTTTGCAGCGGTATATACGAATGCAGGTGTATCGGTACAATCCCCTGCCGCATAAATGTGGCCTACATTCGTCTCCTGTTTAGTATTGACTAAAATATGACCTGTTTTATTGAGATTGACACCAGCGTTTTCAATCGCCAGACCGCTGGTATTCGGTCTGGTTCCTGTGGCTACCAGCACATGAGAAGCTTCAAAAGTCCCCTCATTGGTATGGGCCACTATGGCATCTCCGTTCTTTTCGAATTTTTGAATACTGACATTGGTATGGACCTCAATGCCTTCCTCTGTAAAATGGGATGTCAGGTCATCCGTAATATCGGCAGCCTGTGTTCGTAGAATTCTTTCTGACCGATGCAACATGGTGACCTTAGTGCCAAAGCGATGATATGCCTGGGCAATTTCCAACGCAATGTATCCGGCTCCAAGCACGATTAAGTGTTCGGGCTGTTCCTCCAGGTCAAACAGTGTTTCATTCGTCAGGTACCCAACATCCTCTAAGCCTGGCAGGTCAGGCACATTGGTTGTGGCGCCAGTTGCCAGCAAATACTTCATGCCTTTGTACGGCTTTCCATCCACTTCAATGGTGTGCGCATCCACGAACCTGGCCCAACCCTCCAGAATAGTGATATTATCCAGGTCACCCACCACGCCCAGGTATTTCTTCTTTTGCAGGGCTGCCACCAATTCTTTTTTCTGTTGTATGGTAGCCTTGAAATCAAAAGTTGGATTTGCGCCTGACACGCCATTAAAAGGCGAATGCTGCGCCCGGTGAACCTGCTCTGCAGCTCTGATCAAATGTTTGGAGGGTACGCAACCCACATTCACACAGGTGCCGCCAATGTCCAGTCCGGCATTCACCATCAACACGGTCAACCCAAGTTCATTGGCCGTAGTGGCCGCTGAAAATGCCGCAGATCCTCCACCTATGATGATCAGATCGTGTTGCCCGGGATCTGCGCGTTCCAGGTTGCCGTTTCCTCCAATTTCCTTTTGTACTTTGTAATTGCCCTCCTTGTTGATCGTTTCAATAATTTCCTGACGGCTTATTTTATCGGGGTTGAAGATAAATGTGCCTTTTTCATCGGCATAACTCACCGATTTGGAGATCAAACCTTCATGGCCTTCAAAGCGCTTCTCAATGGAGGTGGCGCAATGGTCACAGGTCATCCCGGAAATGCTAAACGTTACTTCTTCTTCAGTTCCCTGACCATTTGATGATGCAGGCAATTCCTTCTTAACGGAGTAATTGCCCATGCCGTTAATGGTATCTATGATCTCTTTCTTTGAAACCTTTTCAGGATCGTAGGAGAATATTCCCTTTCCCTCCGGATAGTTTACCTTCTGACTTGCTGTTCCAACAAGATGACCAACCTTTTTCTCAATACCGGTGGCGCAATGATCGCAGGTCATGCCTTCTATTTCCAGCACAACTTCCGATAAACTTTTTTGTCCTTCACCGATCTTGTTACTCTTAGGAGTAAACATATTTCTTATTTTAACCATGCATGTATTAGTTTTAATTCTAATCATTTTTCCCAGTGTATAGTTCAGCTTTGTAAGCAGTTTTTTCTTTGATAGATGCAATGAGCTTCTCCGGATTGGTCTGTTTGGGATCATATTCCACCACTGCGATATCCCCTGGATACTCCACCGATTTGTCGATGACGCCCTTTGTTTCTTTTAATATCTTGTAAAGGTGATTGGTACAGCCGGCACAGGTGAGCTCGGTGACTTTCAGTTTAACCGTCTCGTTTTCCTGAGTAGTACTGGCTTTTTCAGTTTTTTGTGAATCGGTAGATTGTACTATCCCATGTCCTGCAAGTAAAAAGACGAATGCCAGGCTTAAAATTATGGTTTTCATTATTTTATTGATTTAAAGTTTTTTCTTGTATGATTTTCTTTTCAGTGACTTTATAGCCTGTAGCTTCCTCTACCGTATCAGCCAATTGATCAATGGATACTTTTGTTTGATCAAACTTTACCGTTGCAATACCACTTTTGTAGGACGAAGAAGCTTCGAGAACACCTTCACTATTATTAAGCGCTGCATTTACGCTATGCTCGCATCCGGTGCAGGTCATGCCTTTGACCCTCAGCTCAGTATTCAGAATATCATCTTCTTTTACCACGATAACTTTATCGGCTTTGCTGTTGTCCGGGAAAAAGATGCCGGAATAGGACGGAAAAGCAAGCATCAATACCGCAAAGACGGTAACGATTCCAAGAAACTTTTTGGACTGCCAAAAGGAGGGACGCTCATTCTCATCACAGGCACAGTCGATTTCCTCCTGAGTCCTGGGTCTTAATTTCTGATACCAGGCAAAGCCCAATACCAAAACTGTAAGGCCTATTAAATAAGGTCTAAATGGTTCCATCCATGAAAAGGCCGAAGCAATGCCTCCTATTCCTGCCAGCGTAGCAAAAACCGGGGTGATACAACAAAGTGAGGCAGTAAAGGCTACTAACAATCCAGCCCCAATACTTTTTGATGAGGTATTTGATTGGTTTGAATTACTCATGATATTGACTCCTTTTTGTTATTATTATTAAGCAGGCTGTCTAATACAGGTCTTATTGCTTGGATATTATCTTCCACAATAGAGTAGAACACGGTTTGTCCTACTTTCTTGTATTTAACGAGCTTTCCATCTTTCAGCTTTCTTAAATGTTGGGAAATGCCACCGACAGATATATCCAAAATATCGCTTAGATCACAAGGACACATTTCACCTTCTTTATGAAGTAGAAAGAGAATCTTAAGCCTTGCGGCATTTCCTGAAAGGTTGAAAATCTGAGTGGCCAAATTCAACTGTTCTTCAAGTTTGTAGAGTGTTTTCTTGCACTCCTTGATTTGAACAGGATCGGCCAATACTCTGATACAATTATTGTTCATGTTTTAATATTTTAGCTATTACTAAAACTAAAACGTAAAGACAGGGAAAAAGTTCAATATTTTAGTAAAAACTAAACTAATCAACCTCAATTCCTTTGCTATGTAGCCTCTTTGGCCAGTTAAATGACTTAATGAAAAATGTCGGTGAGGCTGTCTCATAAGTCATCTTTGGAAAAAAGTAAAAGCTACACGAAAAATCGGGTAGCCATTTTTAGGTTTTAACTCGAAACTGTTATTTTTGAGGTGTGCAAAAAACCAAAGACAAGTTAGTCCTAAAAGACTACAATCCCAACCAGTTGATGTTTCTTCCACCGTCATTGGGGGAACTTTTGCCGTCAAACCATCCGGCACGCACAGTAAGTGTGAAAGTGGACAAGATCTCCATCCCCCCATCCTCGAGCAATACCCTGATCTGGGGGGCAGTAGCTCCCATCCCCGTATGCTGCTGAAGGTGCTGGTGTACGGCTACCTTGAGAACTGTTTTTCCTTCCCGTAAACTTGAGAAGGCCACAAGGGAGAATATCGCCTTCATGTGGCTTCACTACCTGGTTGGTTGCCATGCACCGCACACATCTAAAAAACACAATCCATCTAGGGTATTTTTCACCAAATCCATCAAAAAAGCCCTCCAAAAGAAGGGCTCCATTACTTTTACAGAGACGTATTCCAGTCCTAAACTATTTTTTCCAGGTAGAGCGGTTCGTTGCCTCCCCGCCTGTTCAGCCATTTGTGCAACAGCCGTTCAACACATCTGTGATACTTGTTTAGACTTCTGACATTGAAGGTTACCCCATAATAGGCATAGTGGCCTCGAAGCCTAACGTTAAGATCACAGATCAACTCCTTTAATTTCCTGTGCCTGTTGCCTTTGATCCAATCGCCTGTTTTGGTAATAGCCATCACCAGCTTCTTGCTGCTTGTCTTTCGTTTCAAGACTAGCCTTCCTTTACGTGTCTTACCCATATAGTGGGCAAAACCCAGAAAATCAAAGCTTCTTTCTCCACGTATATTAGTGTTCAGATCGATAACCTTTGTCTTTTCCGGATGTAGTCTAAGCCCATATTTTGTAAATCGTTTGTCGAGAACAGCCATGACACGCTTGGCATCTTCTCCTTTTTCAAAACCCATCACAAAATCATCGGCATACCTCACCATGAAACTTTTACCTGTTAACAGGGGCTGGATTTTATCCGAAAACCATTCATCCAGCACATAATGAAGATAAATATTGCTCAATATTGGTGAGACAATACCGCCTTGCGGCGTTCCTCCCTTCGGATAATGCAACTGCTTATCTTCCAGTATTCCTGCCTTGAGCCATTTATCCAGCATTTTGCGCACCACGCCATCTTTCACCCTACGGTCTAGAAACACACGTAACAGGCCGTGGTCTATGCTCCCAAAGTAATCCTGGATATCTGCATCTATAATATACCGCATCCTTCCATAGCTTACTTTCTCGAACATGTACTCTATGGCATGGTGACAGGATCGGTTTGGACGGAATCCGTAGGAAAACTCTTTAAAGTCTTCCTCATAAATCGGCTCCAACACGCTCCTGACACTCGGTTGAAGTACTTTATCCTCTATGGTGGGAATCCCTAGCGGACGCTTCCCCGTTTTCCCCTTCGGAATATACACCCTGCGTATCTGTGGTGCCTTGTACTCCCCTGATTTAACTGTCCTCAGTAGTTCCGGAAGCCGGTCCGGTAGGCGTAACCCATACGCATTCCAGCTTTCTCCGTCAACCCCTACACTACTGGTTTTATTCAGCTGTCGGTAACTGCTGGTCAGCAACTCCACATCTATGTACTGATGTAGGTTCGTCAGGGCTTCCCCTTTGTGTTTGCTAGCCCGATCTGCTATTTGTAATTTGTGTGTTGACATTGGTCTTCTTGTCTCTGGTACAATTAATGTTTCTAAACTACAATTCCGATTTAAGGTATCCCCCTTTCCTACTTGCTGGCTTTCTTGGGATAGATTTCCCAGCGTTCAATCGGTACTATGGGGATACTAAGACTGCCTTCGCCCTTCTCCTTCCCTTCAGTTTCCTTCGGTACAGATACCTTGCGGCAATGCCTCTTCTTAACGTCTTATCAACTGGCATTGCTTACTTGACAGACCTGGATGGTTACTGTGTGGTCAATCCTTATACCAACTGTTCGCTTGGAGGCGGGAGGCTCTCCCATGTTCCATGCAACCCTTATCTGCCTTTGACCAGGTCTCAGACCACGACCAGGCTGTGACTACTTGCCTTTACTCTCTCGCTGTCATCAATGTTGTTCCAACTCATTTAACAGTTAAAACCCCGGTATTGCAAATATTTCGTGGCTCTATACTGGCCTTCGGCAGTCGCTGTCTACGCTTCATGCCATCGTCTCCAGTGACTATGCAAGACTCGCTTCCGTTGGGTGGCTAGCCCTTGACGGGACACGCTACTTACGTGACTGGGTTACTGTAAGATGTTTTTGATATAACTATACGCCTTATATCTGTCCCCATCTTATGGACTTGCATGGCGCAATAAAAGCGTTTGCCGTGGGAGAAGAATGACTATTTTAACATTGAATTTATTCGACCACAGACAACCCTATCCTCAAAGGAAAGTATTGAGCAAGACCAATAAATAAGACAGGATTACGAACGATTAGAGAAAGAAAAACAAACCATCCTTTTATACTTACTTGAAAAAGGAAAAATCTCAAGGAAAGAAGCCGGTAACTTAATGGGATTGAAAAACACAAAGATTTACGAAATTCTCGCCAAAATGGTGGTCCAAAACCTTATTAAAAAACAGGACAAAGGGAGAGCCACTCCCACAAACTATAAGGCCTTCTCTCCAAGCTTCCCCAATGTAACCACCTTATAAAGTACAAGTTTCATAGCGTGTTTTGACCACCTAGCTTTCTGGAAAAACTAGAAGTTATGAATCTACAAGCAGAAATGGCCTCTCTGGTCGAAGAGTTTAAAACCACCGGTCTAACACAAAAATCCTTCAGTGAGCAAAAAGGGATCGGCTTCCATAAATTCAATTATTGGTACCGAAAACTGAGGGATGAACAGCCAGCGGGAACCACCGGCTTTCTACCGGTCCGTACACAGGGCAGCAGTGTTCCTGCAGAGGCGATGGAAGTGGTCTACCCGAACGGGGTAAAGCTGCGTGTGCCGGCCAGGGACCTATCGCTGTTGTCGGGCCTGATCAGACTGTACTGATGTTTTCTCTGGGCTCCCAGCACCAATATTTCCTGTACCGTTCCCCGGTTGACATGCGCAAAGGGTTCAACGGGCTTTACGGGATGGTCATCAATGAACTGGACCGGGACCCTGTTTCCGGGGAAGTGTTCGTCTTTGTCAACCGCCACCGCAACCTGATCAAACTCCTGCACTGGGAGAAGGGCGGTTTCGTTGTCTATTACAAACGATTGGAAAAAGGCACCTTCCTGCTCCCGGAGGACAGAGGTGACGGCGTGCTGGAATGGCCCGAACTGGTGCTGATGGTCGAGGGCATCCAGGTGGACGGCTACCGGCAGCGTCCCCGGTATATCCCCGGTTGATTTTTTTTACTGACCCGTGTTCAGCTTTTCGGGGCTGTATGCCCTTCTGTTAGTCCTACGGGCAGCTTTTTGAAGCCAGAATGGCCGAAATCATCTCCTGAGGGTTTTTTCCACAGGGGCTGTGGAAAAAAAGTCCATGGTTTTATAAGCAGGAGGTTTTATTTTCGGGCATGTCAAAGCCACTCGACCAGTTGACCAAAGCCGAACTGCTTGCCCTGCTGCAAAAGTCAGAGCAACAGGTGGCCGACCGTGAGCGGGTGATAGCCGAGAAGGAACGTATCCTGGCCGAGAAAGAAGCTTATGAGAAGCAGTTGTTGGCCCTGATCGAGAAGTTCAAGCGCATGGCCTTTGCCCAGAAGCGGGAACGCTTCGAGGGGAACAAGGACCAGCTGAACCTGCTCTTTGAACCTACCCAAGAACAAGAACAGCAACAACAGGAAGGGTTTTCCCGCAAAGTAGAATACATCCGTAAGAAACGCCCCGCCCATACGGGCAGACAGCCCTTGCCTGACCACCTTCCCGTAGAAGAGATCGAGATCCATCCGGAAGGGGACCTTTCCGGAATGGAGTGCATCGGCAAGGAAGTGACCGAAGAACTCGACTATATCCCTGCCCAATATATCCGCAGAAGGTACATCCGTTACAAGTATGCACCAAAGGACAGGTACAGCAGTGCCGGGGTAAAGATCGGCCTGTTGCCGGAAAGGGCCATCCCAAAGGGCATCCCGGGTTATGGGCTGCTCACCGACATCCTTACAAGGAAATACCTGGAACATATGCCGCTGTACCGGCAGGCACAGCGGTTCAAACGGGAAAAGATCCCCATAGCGCCCACCACACTTGAGGGATGGGTGAAACAGGGCCTGGAAAAACTAGAGCCCCTGTACGACTGCCTGGTGGCCGACACCAAGGCCATGGGCTATCTTATGGTGGACGAAAGTACCATCCGGGTATTGGACAGCGACAAGAAGGGCGCCTGCCACACGGGCTACTATTGGGTATACCATAACCCATTGGAAAACACCGTACTCTTTGATTACCAGCCTACCCGGAGCAAGGGAGGCCCCAGTGCCATACTGGAAAACTTTCAGGGCTACCTGCAGAGTGATGGCTATGCGGTGTACGAACACTATGCGGCCAATAAGGAGATCACCCACCTGGCCTGCTGGGCGCATGCGCGAAGAAAATACTTTGAAACCCTGGTGGAGAACAAGAAGCTGGCTTCCGAAGCCCTGGGCTTTATCGGCAAGCTCTACGATGTGGAAAAAAAGGCCAAGAAACTGAACCTCTCTGCCGAAGACCGTAAAAAGCTCCGTTTGGACGAGGCCTTGCCGGTGATCAACAAAATGTCCGAGTGGATCAAGAAGCAGCTTCCCAAGGCCCTGCCCAAAAGTGGGCTGAGAAAAGCCCTGTTCTACTCGGCCAATAGATGGGCCGAACTGTCCAATTACCTGTATGACGGGGAACTGGAAATCGACAACAACCTGGTGGAACGGGAAATCAGGTCCATGGTGGTCGGCCGGAAGAACTACCTGTTTGCCGGTTCCCATAAAGCGGCCCAAAGGACGGCCATGATCTATTCCTTCTTTGGGATATGCAAGCTACATGACGTGAATCCCCAGCAGTGCCTCGAACATGCACTGAGAAATATCATGACCATCAACCATAAAAACATCAGGGATCTATACCCGCAAAACTTCAACTTCACAACACGGGTTTAATAGGGCGGTTACTCCCCAATGCCATAAGCTTCTCTAACATTTCCATATCTTCCAAAAAAGAGTTCGACCCACGTACCGCCAGCTCCACTCCTACTAAAAATCCCCTTGAAATTGATAATCAAGGGGATTTTCTATTAATCATAGCTCATTTTCTCAAGTAAACTATCCACCTGATTTTTAAGTAATTTGAGATGATCTTTAGAAACAATTCTGTTTAACCCGGAATATGCATTAGCCTATCTGTTGCGACCTGAAACTGCTTCAAAATCAGCCGTTTCACTTTAGTTTTCGGCATAACCGTAGCGGTGCTACGCTAATGCCTCCAAACTAACTGATTTTCTTGCAATTTCAGCTCTCACTACGATTCCTAACGCATAATCCGGGTTTAAAAAATAGACTGGGGTTACACCTACCCATTTGGGAAGAATTTAGGTATAAAATGGATGGGGTTTCTGAAACAACAAATTCAACGTCAATACAAAAATCCAAAGAGCCAGAGTGGAATCTTCTTTGCAGTACCGTATTCCAGGTCATCGAGTGCGAGAAAGGCGTTCTGTATACCAGCAATCTGTTTCTCACTTTTCCCTTTACCACCTATTTCAAACGTATAGCTGCCATCTATCAGGAAGTCCCCGGCTTTTGGATAGGTGACGCGGTGACCTGCCCCCGACAATTGCGTATAAAAGAAAGTTTCCCGCAGATTGCCAGCGTTGGGTTGACCTTCAGCCAGTGCCATTATGAGGCTTGTATTGTGCAAGAGCACCTTTTCAGGCTTATTCATTAGACTCACGCCAAATGCCGCGCTGCGTAGGTTATGAATCAATTGTGCCTTTTCCAGTAGATCAAGCATTTCCAACAGCCTGCTGCGGGAGGTGCCTACCTGATCGGCAAGTCGTGCAATATTAGGGGTAAATGGCACAGCTGTGGAAATGATATACAGCAACTTCTTCAATTTGGCTTGTGTGCTCGATTCTAGGGAACGGGCCTCAGGCAAGTCGTAGTCAATAATTACATTGATCAGCTGATTCAAGCGCATAAGATAATCTTGCTTACCACCTTCCAAGAAAAAGGGATAAGCCCCCATTGTCAAATAGTCCCTAAATGATTTCAACGGCGATTCCAGCTTACTTTTCAATTCATCTACGATCTGCGTATGATGTTCAAGAACATCCGTCAATGTAAATGACGGCAATACCAATCGCTCTTTCAGTGCGATAAATTCGCGCAGCGATAATTCTGGCAGGTGATAGCGTAACATCCTTCGGCTTAAATCGGCTTCTGAACGCTGCAAAGCTAAAATAGACGACCCGGAGACCACCAACTGAAGCTGTGGCTTGAAATCATACAGGTTCTTCACTTCTCTTTGCCAGTCTGCATACTTATGTACCTCATCCAAAAACAAATGCCTGCCGCCATGATGATAAAATTGTTCGGCAACATCGATCAGCGTATGCTGCTTGAAATACAAATCGTCTACGGATAGATAAAGCGTTTTATCCAACGGTAAGTTTGACTTAATATGCTGCAACATCAGCGTAGATTTGCCCGTCCCGCGTGCCCCTTCTATGCACACTGCCTGTGCCTTCCAGTTAATGTGTTCAGCGAGTCCTCGTACAAACCTCGTTTTTATGCTCCCTATAAGCTCCCTATATTTAGTAACTAATACTTCCATCGTATCAACAAAGATACTAAAAATAGCAATAAACGTATCACATACGATACGTTTAGATCAAAAAATGTATCACACCATGTACGAAAAAGGAAAAAACAGGTCTCTTACTAAGCCTGAAAAACACAAACAATCATGAAATTCTGACTGACATGGTTATGAAAATCTGATTGAAAACACGGAAAAAGGAAAAGCTACTTATTGCTCATTAAAATGCCCCCACTCTCCTTTTTAAAACATATTATCTCCCCACCTAAATACAAGCTAAAAGTCGAATATCCTCCCCTAAATGGTTCGAGTTTGCTCTTATCAGCTCCACCTGACGGCACAAATCCTCATTTCGAGAGTTTGTGCCGTTTTTTTTAACACCTAATACCCTGTCTATCAAACGGATAATACTAACCATTTTATTGACTTTCGGGGTTCGATAATTATTTTTTTCAAACACCAATAGTGCTGTTCCCCCGGCCAACTGAAATCCATCAAAAGGCAGCGGTCATCAGTTGTTTCAGGCTATCCAAAACAGCCTGAACCCTATAGGTTCCCTAAAATCGGGTGATTTCCTTTCTTTCTGCTTCGTTGCCTCGTTCAAAAACCCTTTTAATAACCGCCTTACCGTTTTTTTTTCAATCTATTTTTTGGATATCTGTATCCCAGAAAAGCGACTTCCGTAGCATGGACATATTGGGCTTATTTGTGGGCAATTTGTTTTTCTCTTTTTGGATATTAAAATACGTTTGGAACACCGCCAGGGTACCTCCTTCCAGCCCCAGCTTGTCCTCGATTTTCAGAGCCAAGGCAGTGTTAAGGCTTCTCCTGCCTTTGGTGATGGCGTTGAGGGTCTGCGGATATTCATGAATGGACAGGGCAAAGGGATGTTTTTTTATAGCACGTCTTTTCAGTTCCCGTTCCAATACAATACCCGGATGTATGCCTCTGTATTTTTCAATGTAAGAATTCATACCATAAGTATAAACAAAATCGTTTATACTTATTATTTCATAAAAGGGTATATAGAATTGATTTCACAACCGAACCTCTTGTATTTTAAGACTATCCGATGAACAGGGGTATTTTAACCAGTTTTGTAAACATCTACAAAACTATTTTTGGGATGATTATCAAAAAAATCATCCTTCCCGCTAGTCTTTAAAATATTAGACGTGTAAAATAATATTTCGCAAGCCCAACTGCTAGGTGCAGTTATTTACCACAAAGACTTCCTATATACGCCAACACAAAATCAGCTCTCTCCCTGACCGATCCCTTGGGCACCGTAATTACCTCATAACCATAGCCGGTATAAGTATCCAACATTTTCTCGAAGGTCTGGACAGCTTCCGACCATTCCTGTTTCCGTTCACTGTCTGTTTGGTAGATTTCCTTCCAAGGGGGAAGGATAAATACAGATGGGTTATACCTCCATTTTTTGGCATATGCCTGCATCCGTTCGCTTATGGGTGATTGGATAAGTACACCGTAGCATATGGCATCCAAAAAACCTCGGTCAAAGAAGACCGGAAACTCCTTACTTTCCTTATCACAGGTCTCTCCAAAACTCATGACGGAACGTTCAAACATGACCTCCATAAACAACTCCTTGTCCTCCCATGGAAGAGCATTTCCGTCCATCTCCTGCTGTTCGCGGATAAGTTCACGGGCGACCTCGGGCACAACTTTATGGCCTCTGCTTATCAGTTCGTCCAATAGGGCTGTTTTCCCAACTCCGGGACCACCTCAGATGACATAAAAGTTGCTTTTAATCCTTTCCTCCACCATTTACTTTCTATACATATTTATCGGTCAATTACTATAAGGACGAGAATCCCCCTATCCCATTCGTCCTTTTTAGGGTTTCTTCCGTTTGTACACCAACTGGACCAGGCCCGTATCAAATGTTTTGGCAGTGACCAGTTCGAGCATTTGTTCGGGCCTGCCCTCCTTAAACAGCCTTATTCCTTCTCCGAGCAATACCGGTACCACCGAAATGGTCATTTCGTCTACGAGATCATCTTTCAACAACGCATCAATGATTTCTGCACCACCGTCACAATAGATGCCCTTTCCTTCCCCGCTTTTCAACTTTTTCACCAACACGCTAGGCCCATCCGAATGGAATATCACTTTGCCTTGATTTGACATGGCTCTCCTGGTGATGACATAAACATCCCTCTCCCCATTGTCATAGTGGCCAGGACCCATGGTCCCCAGGACATAATCATAGGTCTTTCTTCCGATGATGACCGTATCTACCGTTGCCGTGAATTCGGCATAGCCATAATCTTCCCCTTCTTTTTCTACTGAAGCCAAGAAACTAAGGTCGTCACCTGGTCCTGCAATAAACCCATCCAAGCTGGTGGCAATAAACAATGACAATTTTCTCATAGTGTTTTTTTTGACCAAAAAAACAAGATCCAGGCACCTGAGCAATTTATTGTCATCAACTGTCCCATTTTAAATCGATACGCACACAATATCCTTTAGGGTCTTTTTCCCTAAATACAATAAAAATACAGAAACCAGATGGACAAAACGTGAAGGCTGCTGGTCATGCCGGACTTTTCCGTTAAACCTGGGTTAAATCAAACTCACATTCGATAAGGGGCCTTATTCAATAGAGAAGCTCACACCACCCTGAGTTGAATATTTTTGGGGCCGGCCAATGGAAAGCATCCAACGGTCATAGGTGGCCTTGGCCAGCCATTGTACCTGATAGTTGTCTTTAAGCTCTGGGGCCGAAGCAGCTTTATTGGCAAGGCTGTGGGCCTGTTCATAAAGGGAACTGTCATGCATCGGGTTATGGTGAAGTATAAATGCTGCATGAAACCTATCAATGGGGCTAAATTCCGGCTCCTTGTCCATCACTTCTCTCACCTGTTCCAAGCGTAAACTGTCCCTTCTGCGCATTTCCTTGTGGAAAGGGCGAACAAAAAACTGGAGGTTCATCCTGTCCCCTTGGTCGGTAGAATAGGCATGGGCAAGCTCTTTGGAACTATTACCGGATGAAATAATGGGATCCGGCAAGGGACGCAGCAGCCCGATTACCAAACCGGTAAGGAGGATTCCCAACATGATAAACGGTGAATGAAACCTCTTTACCGATAGGTTGTTTCGCCACATCCATATAGTTCCCGCCAAAAGCATATAAATGATCATCCCACCGAGCAGGGCCAATAATAGGAATGCAAACCATGGATATCGGTAGGAGAAATAGGCCACAACCAAAAGGAGGGCGGCATAGGTTATCAGCTTCTTCATAATGATTGGATTTTATGACTTTTTTTCACTGGAGGGAATTAATGTACACCTGTCCAATTCGTTAACGGACACCTATTGTACACCATTGGACACCTTAGTCAATTGAAAAGCAATGAAATGTATCAGGATTATTTCTTAAAATGCATCTATTCAACCTCAGGAGCCAATTTGTCAGGTGACTTAAAACACCTCCATATTATTTGACCAAATATTTTCAATAACAGTACCGAAGCTTTCCGTAATAAGACCATATCGACCCCAACCACTCTCCTTTAACCCGGATTATGCGTTAGGAATCGTAGTGAGAGCTGAAATTGCAAGAAAATCAGTTAGTTTTCGGCATTAGCGTAGCGGTGCTACGCTAATGCCGAAAACTAAAGTGAAACGACTGATTTTGAAGCAGTTTCAGGTCGCAACAGATAGGCTAATGCATATTCCGGGTTTAAGTTAAAACCGGTACCAAAAAACGTTCATGGGGCTAAAAAAAAGTAAAAGCATTTTCCATAAAATCACAGAAAACATGGAAATCTCAGAAAAGCCTTATTTCATTCTGGGGGTTCTGTGCGTTCCGTGAGAAATAAAAACTACTGGCATGAAATCGTATAATCAGATATCAATACCTACTTCAGCATTATTCCAAGCCTTACTTCTTTCATCATAAACTTCAAGGCACACTTACTGTCGTATGAGTAAAATCAGCCCTGTTTTCTGTTAACCTTAAAAAAATACAATAGCGAGGTTTTGAGGCCTCGCTAAAGTTAATGATGTTTAAAGTGGCGAAACTTTCACACACCATGTCCAATCATACAAACCTTGCCGGACAACCGGTAATTTGCCTGTTGCTTTCTTTCCCCGGCAAATTATCGACAGTTGTGTCGGTAAGCACCTTGAGCGATGCCAATATTAACCGCAGCAGTGAGGTCTTTGCCTCAATATACCTGGAACTGAACAGGTCAATCCCCAGCTTTCAGGCGTTTTTGTAATCTTTACCAAACCATTTTTTCAGAAATTCAATCAGTTCCTCAAAGTGTTTTTTAAGAAAATCAAACACCTCCTCAATGGCCTCGTCAAGCGCATTTTCTACTGGATCAAACTCCTCCCCGTTAAAATACCGAGCTTTTGACCCTGGGCCGTCCGGAGAGCCATGATGTTCGTCAATGGACTTGCGCCAACGCTCGGCATGTGTGCGCCATTCATGCTGGTTGACCAATTCAGGTGCCTCGAACCAGACATTCCAGGACAGGATATTCCCCGGAGCTAGCATATTGCCCGATGCAATGTTGAACGCCTTCATGACCAGTTCATTGAATTCGTCCACCTTGGGATCATTGGTTTTGGTGATTTCCCCAATTTCGACATCCAGATGACCTACTGCCCATGCCATTTCACTATGGCGGCTAAATTCCGGGCTTTTAAATGTCGTGGACTCTCCTGCCCTCAAAGGGAAAATAGGCTGGTTTGGTTTGCTTGGACAATGCGTCTGCACTTTGATCGCGTGGGCCTTGTCCAAGGGGAACGGGTGATGGCTTTTTTCCAATATCGCCCACATCAATTGACCGAAAATCCCCTGCTTTGGACTAAACCATATTTTCCCTTCCACGGTCATGTCACCGGCCAATAATGGCCCTTTTGCTGGGGATTCAGGCGATTCGTCCACCCATCCCCGCTGGCCTGTGACGGTCACCTCCACATTAAGGCATACTTTATCAAAAATCCATACGCCTTGCTGAGGGCAAATAATCGAATATACCCTGCCCGTATCCGTATAGCCCAATCTTGAGATATAAGGGGCAAACATCTGGAAACACCGGGTGGACTCCTCCCCTCCCAGCACTGTCTTCCAACTAAATTCCGGCCATTTTACAGGCATCTGCCTTTGCAGCAGGTTGATATTGGCAAGATTGTCCAACATAGGCAAAGCGCTCAAATCAGGATCGGGATAAGCGCATTGCGGGTGTTTCTTAAGAAAGCCTCCTTTCCAACCCGGTACGGGCTTGGAGTTTTTTAAAGTGTACATGATTTTTTTGTTTAATGGTCAACATAAAATTGGGCCCTTCGGCCAAGATCGATTCAAAAAACCTTCTTATGAATGCCACTACGCCTTCCTAAAAATGACCAAGCCATTTCCACAGGTGTGTATCCGGATTCATGTGGTTACCATATCAGCACCTCATCGGGCTGCCTTCGTTCATTTTTCCTGAATAGGTTAAAGACCACCATAAACTCTTGGGTAGTGCCTGACATAAGGTAACTCCCATTGGTGGGAAATTCATACACATACCCCATTTTAAATTTATCAAAGACCAGTCCTGCCTGGAGATTATTGGCATAGTCTATCCGGTGTCCGCCGCCTATCCAGAACCTGTCCATAAATAAGGCCTTAACATTAAACTCTACATTATCGGGCAAATCCTGCTGCGACCTATAAAAGAAATTGGTACTAATCGCCAAGCTACTACTCAGCGCTTCCCGGTATCCTGCCTGTACGATATAGTTAACAGGCCGACCTTCCATGAAATCATCTCCACTGGAAATCCGCCCCCCATTTACCTGGTGTATGGCATAGGAAAGGTAATAGTTGGCATGGGTCAAGGCCAATCCTAAGTTAAAATCAACAATACTCATATCAGAAAAACCACCAATATAGTTACTGAGCACGTCATCGGCCTGCTGCTCAACAGTCATGGCCGTACCGTCCAACCTGACATTGGTATAACTTACCCCCGCTCCAAGCCGAAGGTTATGCTTGGCCGTCAATCTCACCCGACTGGCATAGGACACCACTAGTCCAGTCTCCTTAAATGCCCCGTATTGATCAAACAACAGGTTCAGCCCTACTGCATTTTTCCCCATTAGCGCGGGATCCTCACTTCCCTTCATCTCAGCAAAATCCAATTCCCCACTGAAGAACATGGTCTTGGGAGCCCCTTCATATCCACTCCATTGATTCCTTACAAACCCACGAAGGGTGCTTCCCTCATAACCTGTCAAGCCGGGATTATAATAACTCTGGAAAAAGCTGAACTGGCTGATGTACTTTCTGGATTGGCCCAGTACAGTCAATGACCCGACCAACATTAAAAGCAATATTAATAAGGCTATTTTGTTCATTTTGGCAAACTGGTTATTGATTAGCATACTGCTGTGTCCTGGCTGGTCGATATATTTGCTGATTTTTTTCATCTCCTCAATAAGTTTAATGTACCCCTTCTCACTTCTCCGGTTTCTCCCACTTCTATCACCCAGAAATAGGTTCCTGCCGCCATTTCCTTACCATTGAACGACCCGTCCCAGCGCTCTTCAGGGTTTTCGGAATAGAATAGCCTGTTTCCACTGCGCTCAAAGACCATGATCCTCACTCCGGTGTAGAACATCAGCTCCTCCACTCCCCAGGTATCATTGGCGCCATCTTGATTTGGGGTGAAGGTGTTATAGATCACGACCTCATCCAATGGCTCCCTTAGACGGTTAATGACAAACGACTTTTGCAATTGGTTGCCATCTGCGTCCGTCACTTCCAAAAGTACCTCAAACGCCCTTCTGCCCGGCAATGCTTCCGTGCTGCTCCAATAGAGCGTGTTCCCAGACAAATTGAAATAGGCATTGTCCATGGCACCCCCCGCTAAGGCCATTGAGTGCTGATCATCCACGGGGTCGATCACCGTAAGGACACCAACCGCTAATTGGGACCGGCCTATTTGAGCCGTAAAAGTATCATTGTCCAAGGCGACATCTTCGGGAGCAGGCTTGGGTAGGACGACCACCTCCTGGTAGGGCCCAGAAGCACTATTGGTGAGCCCTGGCGGTACCGTGATGGCTCCCTCCACCGTATAGCTTCCCCTACTCCTTGAGACAATGGAAGTCCTGTCCCATAAGACCGGTAAATTGATTATTTCATCATGACGTGTCCTTACCAGCACTTCCTCAGGAAGAGGGATTTGGTCTGGCAAAGTTCCCCAGTCGGTTTGCACTACCGGTTGTTCATAGAATTCCACAATCTCTATAGATTCAATGGTCAAGGTAGCCCCTTCAAACTGCAACAGGTAGTTGTCACCCGCAGCCAGGTTTCCCCTACCAATGGCATATGTTCCCACGGCTTCTCCAGCACTACGATCCAATTTTCCTGTAAGAACTTCATACCCATCACCATTGGCAAAACCAGTCGCCTGATAGGTAAAGTCGGGATCCTCGACGCCATAAATCCTGACATGATCATTTGCCCTTACCGTCAAGGTCGCAGGGGTGATATCAAAGCGGCCATCAACGTAGCTGATTGTATAATTCGAGGAGGTATAACCGGACGCCGTAACCGCATAAATGCCCACATTCTCACCAGCTGATCGCGAAACCGTCAAGCTGCCGCCAAGATCACCTTCATCATCGCCATTGGCAAAACCAGCATAGGAAACCGTCATCGCTGGATCGGCAGCGCCGTAAACTTTGGAATTATCTTCCGCTGTGACCGTCAAGGCCGCCAGAGTGATCTCAAAACTGCCGTCAACATAGCTGATTGTATAATTCGTAGAGGTATAGCCGGACGCCGTAACCGCATAAGTGCCCACATTCTCACCAGCTGCTCGTGAAACCGTCAAGCTGCCGCCAAGATCACCTTCATCATCACCATTGGCAAAACCTGAATAGGAAACCGTCATCGCTGGATCTGCAGCGCCGTAAACTTTGGACTTGTCTTCCGCTGTGACCGTCAAGGCCGCAGGGGTGATCTCAAAGCTGCCGTTAACGTAGCTGATTGTATAATTCGAGGAGGTATAGCCGGAAGCCGTAACCGCATAAGTGCCCACATTCTCACCAGCTGCTCGCGAAACCGTCATGCTGCCGCCAAGATCACCTTCATCATCACCATTGGCAAAGCCTGAATAGGAAACCGTCATCGCTGGATCGGCAGCGCCGTAAACTTTGGAATTATCTTCCGCTGTGACCGTCAAGGCCGCCGGAGTGATCTCAAAACTGCCGTCAACGTAGCTGACCATGTAATTCGTAGAGGTATAACCAGAAGCCGTAACCGCATAAGTTCCCACATTCTCACCAACTGCTCGCGAAACCGTCATGCTGCCGCCAAGATCACCTTCATCATCGCCATTGGCAAAACCTGAATAGGAAACCGTCATCGCTGGATCGGCAGCGCCGTAAACTTTGGACTTGTCTTCCGCTGTGACCGTCAGGGGCGCAGGGGTGATCTCAAAGCTCCCGTCAACGTAGCTGATTGTATAATTCGTAGAGGTATAGCCAGAGGCCGTAACCGCATAAGTGCCCACATTCTCACCAACTGCTCGTGAAACCGTCATGCTGCCGCCAAGATCACCTTCATCATCGCCATTGGCAAAACCAGCATACGAAACCGTCATCGCTGGATCGGCAGCGCCGTAAACTTTTGATTTGTCTTCCGCTGTGACCGTCAAGGCCGCCGGAGTGATCTCAAAGCTCCCGTCAACGTAGCTGATTGTATAATTCGACGAGGTATAGCCAGAGGCCGTAACCGCATAAGTGCCCACATTCTCACCAGCTGATCGCGAAACCGTCATGCTGCCGCCAAGATCACCTTCATCGTCGCCATTGGCAAAACCTGAATAGGAAACCGTCATCGCTGGATCGGCAGCACCGTAAACTTTTGATTTGTCTTCCGCTGTGACCGTCAAGGCCGCCGGAGTGATCTCAAAACTGCCGTCAACGTAGCTGATTGTATAATTCGTAGAGGTATAGCCGGACGCCGTAACCGCATAAATGCCCACATTCTCACCAGCTGCTCGTGAAACCGTCAAGCTGCCGCCAAGATCACCTTCATCATCGCCATTGGCAAAACCAGCATAGGAAACCGTCATTGCTGGATCTGCAGAACCATAAACTTTGGACTTGTCTTCCGCTGTGACAGTCAAGGCCGCCGGAGTGATCTCAAAACTGCCATCAACGTAGCTGACCGTGTAATTCATAGAGGTATAACCAGAAGCCGTAACCGCATAAATGCCCACATTCTCACCAGCTGATCGCGAAACCGTCATGCTGCCACCAAGATTGCCTTCATCATCACCATTGGCAAAACCTGCATAGGAAACCGTCATCGCTGGATCGGCAGCGCCGTAAACTTTGGAATTGTCTTCCGCTGTGACAGTCAAGGCCGCCGGAGTGATCTCAAAACTGCCGTCAACGTAGCTGACCGTGTAATTCATAGAGGTATAACCAGAAGCCGTAACCGCATAAGTGCCCACATTCTCACCAGCTGATCGCGAAACCGTCATGCTGCCGCCAAGATTACCTTCATCATCACCATTCATAAAACCTGAATAGGAAACCGTCATCGCTGGATCGGCAGCGCCGTAAACTTTGGAATTGTCTTCCGCTGTGACCGTCAGGGGCGCAGGGGTGATTTCAAAACTGCCGTCAACGTAGCTGACCGTGTAATTCGTAGAGGTATAACCGGACGCCGTAACCGCATAAGTGCCCACATTCTCACCAACTGCTCGCGAAACCGTCAAGCTGCCGCCAAGATCACCTTCATCGTCGCCATTGGCAAAACCAGCATACGAAACCGTCATCGCTGGATCGGCAGCGCCGTAAACTTTGGACTTGTCTTTCGCTGTGACCGTCAAGGTCGCAGTAGTTACGGTCAAGGTTTGGACAACCGAAGTAGCTGCATTGGTCGTTTGGTCCCCATTTTGGGAAGCGGTAATTTGTGTTGTTCCCGCACTTAGGATTGTCGCCTGGTTTCCACTAATTCTGACAACTGAAGGATCATCCGCTACATAGGTCACCTCCAATCCCTGATCTGTCTGCGCATCTCCCAAGGTAAAAGTTGCATCGCCATATACTTTAGTCGCAATCGCCCCAAAATCAATGGTCTGATCTGCTTTCACAGGCCCTTCCAACGTACTTTCGACGGTCGTACCTGCATCTTTCCCATCACCTGGAGTCACCTCCACACTGAGGAATTTACCTCGATCTCCAGTTTGCAAGGTGTATTGTACTGTGGTTGCCATCGGGATGGCGGATTTGCCGGTTCCTGTATTGTCGTCGGATCGGTACCATTGATAAACGGTACCGCTTTCGGTATCTCCATCGACATCATTAAAGGTATAACTGGCCGATAAGGATTCTCCCACCGTAAATGTCCCGCTAAGGGAAAGTCCACTGACTGTAGGTGCTTCATTGGTATCTTTGGTACTGGTGTCGCCCACAAAGGCTCCTTGGTTTCCGAACGAATCTGTTAGGGTTGTCGACAAGGTAATGGCCCCATCACCAAGGGCGGAGACATCTATTCCCGTGACCTGAATACCAGTGGCAGAAACGGTACCCGTACCGCTGATGGGAGTTCCTCCACCCGAACTTGAAAGTTCATAATCATACGTCGCCCCCACTTCTGCTCCAGAAAAGGTAAAGCTGACAGCTGATTGATTTTCGACATTGATGTTGCTTTGGTCTATTGTCGCACTATAGCCCGATGGAGCTGAAGTATCTTTGGACTGTGTGTCCGTAACGGCCAAACCAGTATTCCCAAAACCATCTGTCAACGTCACGGACAGCGTAATGACACCGTCTCCCAAACCACTGAGATCAATCCCCGTAATTTGATCGGTGGTGGTGCCAATAGTTCCTGATCCGGTCACATCTGTTCCTCCTCCAGCACTGGAGAAGGTATAATCATAGGAAGCACCCACCTCAGCTCCCGAAAAGGTGAAGCTGACAGCCGACTGATTGGCCCCATTGATATTGCCTTGGTCTATTGTCGCACTATAGCCTGCGGGCGGACTAAGGTCTTCATCTTGGATTGTCAAGGTAACTTGCTGGGTACCATCCTCTGCGGCATTGGTGGGGGTGTCCATATCAATGATGACCGTCTCATCCCCCTCTTCTATTCCATCGAAAAGGGAAGTGACACGGATACTGTCCCTGACCTCCCCTGGGGATACCGTAATAAAGTTTTGGGAAATCGAATAGTCTGTTCCTCCTCCCGTAGCGGTACCAGAAAAGAGCAAAGGAATGGTAACCGTTACCCCTGCAGGGTTGTCGATTTTTCCTCTCACATACGCTTGCCCACCTGATTCATCAGAAATTGGATTCCAAAAATCCACTATTTCCAAGGAGGCGTTTGGCTGGACATCATCATTTACAATGGTGTATGTCACTTGTTGGACTCCATCTTCTGTTCCGCCTGTAACGGAACTGATATCCAAGACAACGGTCTCATCATTTTCAAAAGAGGTGTCATTAATGTTTTGCAGCGTAACAGTGCCCGTGGTGCCTCCAGCAGGGACGATAATTGCCATACCGCTCAGGGTATAATCCACTAAATTCGTCGCCGTCCCATCGATGGAAAGGTTTACGGTGGTATTCATTCCGTAACTATTGGAAAGTGTCGCGGTAACGGTGGTCGCTGTAGTTTGACTTTCAGATTTGGACGTGGAGTTTATGCTGAGTGTCACCGTAGGAAGGGGTGTTACATTCAAGGTAGCGGAATAATTTCCGGAGCTATTTTCCGTACCATCATTCACTTCAAATTGGAAGGAGGTATTGGCACTTCCATTTTGGAGGTAATGCAAATGGCCCGCATCCAAGTTTACCTTGCTGATCTGCTGGTTGGCACTTACTTCTTCTCCACCGTCATAAACATCATCATTGTCAGCATCCAAAAACAACGTCCCTGCGCTGGGAACCGACTCGATCAGCACATGGTCCAAGAGGTCTCCGTCGCTATCCGAATAGCCAAAATCCGAAGTCGAAAAAGTATAAACCACATCTTCGAAAGGGCCATTGGAAGCAGTAAAGCCAGAGGCAGTTGGGGCGGTATTTGCCACAGGAACACTATAAACGATATCATCCAAATCCACAACAATGTTCCCACCGGAAATGGTAAAGCTTGTGATATCGCCAAAACCAGGCTCAGTTGAAAAATCATAATTTTGCTGAGGAAAATAGAGTCCATTGGAAGTAAAACTCTTATTCCCTCCCGCATTGGTTGAAAAGGTGATGTCAGCATCTGCAAGAATATCAAAGGATAAGGAATGGAGACTAAAGCTACCCCCAGAGCTCAGACTTATGACAATACTACTAATATTAAAACTGCTATTTGAATCAAATTGAAGGGCATAGTCTGCAGCTCCTCCTTCAGACAAAGAATAGGTAGAATTTGAAGTAGCATGTGAATAATTCGAACTTGTTCCTGTGATCTGATACCTGATACCATCATTTGAAAAGTCTTTACTGGTAATTGCAAATCCAGAATCGTCATCAAAATTCTCTGTAAGCGTCTGCCCATTTACCTGAAAGCAGCAAAGCAGGCCCAGAGCCACCAATAGGATCTCCTTAAAATATCGTATATCGTAAATATGTTTCATAGTTTCTGTTTCGAGGGTCAACTGCTATTGACCGGGTAATCAAATCATGACCGATTCCGAGAAAGCAATCGCTGAATGCGCAAGTCTTTACTGTTCAAAAACAGGAAAGGGCAGGGAAAAACCACTCCCCCTACCTTATTCTCGACTACTTATCTCCTGATCAATCCCGCGGAGGGAAGATTCCCTGCACACAAATGATAAAACTGATGCAGGAATAGGGCTGAACATTGTTCACTGGAATATTACTTCCTGTCCTCCCCGTTTCCGAAACTGACTGGCTGCCAGCGTTCAGCGAGACACTGGGCGCTTCATTGTTAAACCCTTGTGCTGGCCTACCCGCTGCCATGGGTGCCGCTATAGTCGCTGCTCCATTGGTTCCAGGTATTTGCTCGGTAGCCTGTGCAGGGCTTGCCTTGATCGAGACCGGAGCCAACGAGTGACTGTGGGAAGGTAGGTTGGCTAAGGTAAGCGTATTAGTTTCTGCACCATCTTTTTGTCCCAATCTATGATCGGACAATCCTGGCCCATGTCCCGGACCTACAGGGACTCTTCCCCTCAGGTCGGGCAGTGCAAAAGTAGTCCTGCCATCTCCACCATAGGTAGTTCCCAGCAGTGAAAAAAGTGCTGTATATTGCGCTATGGGAAGCAGCTGTCCCTCGCAGTACATCCACCCTCTCGGGGCAAAATTGCCTGCAAACATTTTAATTGATGCCATGTACTCGTCCATTTTTTCGTTGTTTTAGGTTAAAAATTAGATTTACTAAATATTATTCTTGTTGGTGTTTTATTTAAGCTCCTTATTATAAGTGATTTCACTCAACCAAAACGGTTTTAAAAAATTAACCAAACCACTTAAAACAAGTAATAAAATACTATTAATCGTAAATAAAGAACATAATAAGAACAAATAAAACTTTAATCCAATCAGATTATCGAAATAAAATATTAAGGTCATAATATTACCCCCAATATTACGTTAAAAGGCGACAGCCCAATCTTCCCGGGTAACTGCTACTATCAGATCAAGATCTTGAATGGCATCAAGTTCCTCTATAAATTTTTGGCTTTCCTTCTGGACATTGTCTTGATAATAGTGGACCGCAAAGTCCACTTCATCGTGCTCACCACTGTCCATACCTATTCTCAAGCCATTTTGGATTTCCTGTTCAACGCGGGAAACCTGGCCTGAGAACGGTATAAACAATCCTACTTTCATCATCAGAAAAATTACTTTTACTATCTATTTCTTTTTACTCATGTTGGTAAGTACAAATTTGCGCTATTATCAATTTCCCTGACAGCGCAAAAATTCCCATTCTCCAAATCAGGTAGAAATACCTGGTCATGCCATCAAAAAAAAACCGGTAGTACCCAAAAGGAAATGACAGGAGAATATCCCCTGCCATCCTGTAAAGAAAAATCAAACGCCCACCTCATCGGCAAGCACCCTTTCACGTACCAACTTACCGTTGGTCTTATCCTTCAGCTCGATTTTTGAATTGGAATAATATCCAATTTCGATGTCCTCTGTGGACTGAACGGAATTTTGGATTCCTCCAGAAGACATCACCCCTCCTATCCCAAGGCTGTAGAAGTGGTGCCCTTTGTAGGTGGGGTTATAGTTGATCGCCGTATTGCCTATCAGGTAGGCATTGTAACGTATCCTTACCTTCATCACTCCCCTGCTGGCAGAGAGTTCTGCAAGAATGGATTGCCCTGGATCCAGTTCGACACTGACTCCGGCGGAGGACCCAACAGTAATGGACTTGGACTCTTGACCGCCTATCCCCCAGGATTGGCTGTAGGAAAGAGACGTCTCCCCTCCACCTCCGGCACCAAGAAACTTCACATCATAGCTAAACTTCTGACCTATGGAAAGTGTCCCTCCTGTACTCCAATTGGAGCTAGTCGTATTGTTTACAGCATCCGAAATGGCTACGTTAAACGTTCCCTTTTTGCTGCTTTCATTGGTAAACTCTTGGGTCTTGACAATCACTGGTTCTGATGTAATGCCCAAGATCTCCGCACTTTGCACGACCAAGACCATCTGCACCTGAGGCCAGCTATAGGTCTTGTATAGATCGCCCCAAGGTGTCGGGCTGTGCAAATAGGCATCGTTGGGAGATTTGCCAAAATACGCTTTGACAGCATCTTTGAGCTGCTTGCTCCCCAGTTTAAAGGTTGTTCTTTCCTCGTCAGTGATGACGTGCTGGACGGTTCCGCTTGCATTTACACTGGAAACGGACTCATCATGTCCTGCGATAATACTAATGTTGATTCCCATGATTATAAGGATTTAATGGTTAAAAAAAACTTGGTATTGCCTACTCTTTTATGGGGATTTTCAGCGTTCTCCCAGCTTAGAAAACTGCCCATGACCATTGCTTGGCCACAAGCATCACAACAAATAACTTGTTGCTGATAAAAATACAGGCTTGCTAGCATCACCTGTACCCGTTGGCGCAATCTGATCCCTTGGCACAAAATGTACGCTTGGCCGGAATTTGGTATTTTCCGGGGCAAACAAAGTCAAGGGATTTTTCCTTTTCGTTATTTCAAAGGTCTATAAAACTTTACTTTTGCAACAGCGCAGAAATCGCCATCTTTTTTTACGGGTATTATTACCTACATGGGAAAATGTGCCAATAGCTTCCTCATTTATTAAACCCGGAATCAATGACGTTTAGTTAAGGAAATGCTCCAATACGAATCGGCCGTTGAGAGAATTATGGTTTTAATCCATGTTCTGTTAAAACTTGTACAAAATGGATCCGCCTTGCAGGTATTGGGCGTTAAGAAATTAAAAAGCGGGCAGGCAAGAAGGCAGGCTTGTTTGACGAAATACTAGCCAAAAAGAATGTTGGCTGCTAGAAAAGGAGGAGTTTGCCTGCATGAGGGAAGGTTTTAATTTTAGGCCAATAGATGCACAGCGGCGGGGTTTTTTGGTCACTTTTTTGACCTGCAGCAAAAAAGTGACAAAGGTAAAGAGATGAAAACCATCTTGGAATTTAGCATGAAAAATAACTGCCCAAGGAAAAAATATAGACCCCATATTTCCAGATATACACATCAACTGGGTTAAAAAAATCGGAGAATCATTGTCTCCACAAGATCAGTCCTTCAAGGGGTCCGTCAAATCAGAAACATCGATGATCTCATGTTGCAGGCCAAACACAATCAGGCCTACCACATTCTTGGAATTGGTCTTACTTAGCAGGTTGTTCCGGTGTCCTTCCACCGTCCGTTCACTTAAAAAGAGCTTTTCGGCAATTTCCTGAGTTCTGTATTGCTGGCAGAGAAGCAATAAAATCTCCTTTTCACGCTTGGTGATAAAGTTGGCATCAAACTCCGACGTACTGTTTTTCTTATTTCTGTTATGAAAGTCTCCATTGATGATCTGCAGGACTTCATTACTGTAAAAAAATCCCTTGCTGGCCACTTCCCCGATCACTTCCAGCATGGCTTCTGGACTGCTATCCTTCGTTATATATCCCGAAGCCCCAAGGTTTAGCATATTGAGAATAAAGGCCTTGCCCTTGTGTGTGGTCAGTGCCACCACATTGGTATCAGGGTATTTTTTGGTAATTACCTTGGTTGCTTCCACGCCATTCATTTCGGGCATCTTCAGGTCCATCAAGATGATGTCCGGGAACCTACTTTCACCTTTGGCTGCCGCCAGCTTTTCCATCAATTCAACACCATTCCCTACATCAAAAACCACTTCATAATTCTCGGTGTGCTCCAACAAATGACGAAGTGCTGACCGAAATAGCCGTTCATCATCGGCTAAGGCTATCCGTATTTTTTGCTCCATTAAAGTGTTTTTTTATGGTCAATGTAATGCCATTTCCTGCGCTGGTAACCAGGTCCATCTCTCCCTCCATCATGGCCACTCTGTTTTGGATATTCAGCATGCCGATACCGGCATTGGCTTTATTATCATCAAATCCTTTTCCATTGTCCTTGTACAAATAATCAATTCCATCGGGTCCTATCTGAACCTTGATAAAGACTTCCGAGGCTCCTGCATGCTTGACGGTATTGTTCAGGAGCTCCTGGGTGATCCGATACAGGACCAACCTGCTCTCCTGGTCCAATAGCTCCTCCTGCATCGAAGCCTGCAATTCACCGGATAGTCCCTCTTCGGTATGGGGAAGGTCATCAAGCAACTCAGCAATCCCCGCTTCCAGTCCGAATTTCTCCAAGATCACTGGTGAATAGGCATGGCTGAGTTCCCGGGTAATGCTGATCACCTTTTCTGAAAGGGCCAGCACGTCAGGCAATAATCCATTATTGTCTCCAGCGGACAATTGGTGCAGGTTTAATTTGATAGTCGTCAATTTCGAGCCGATGTCATCATGCAGCGCATCCGATACCCTGCGACGCTCTTCCTCCTGTGACCTGATCACGGTATGCAATAAGTCGGTCTGATGCTTCAGCTTGAGCTCCGCATTCCGCATTTTTTCCTGGATGACCTTTTTCCTGAAAAGCTCCAAGGAAACGATCACAACTACCACCAAGACCAATACCAGGCCAATGGCCAAGGTGATATACCTTACGAACTCCGTACTCTCCATAGCTGTGCAAAATAAAATCCTTGGAAGACCAGAAACAACAACAAGTTAATGAGCAATAGCGGCTTCCAATCCAACTGGTTCAACTTATCTCCCAATAGAAATACGATAGAGCTCCCCCCTGCATATACGATCATGCCATAATTCAAGAGCTTATGGAATATCTCTCTGTCTTGCAACACGCCGTGAACCAAATAGTAAATGGAGGTGAACACAAACCCCAAATTCATGACAAAGTAAGAATACCCACCAAACACCTGGGCCAAATTGTCCCATTTGGAACTGTACTCCCATACTATCAAGCCCAGACAAATTACAAGGAAGACCAAAAACCCCTTTCTGGCAGTACTGGAGGGTAAGATCATCCAATAGAAAAGGCCATAGCCTATCAGCTGGGCAGCAAAATAAACATGAAACAGTAACAGGTTACTGATCGAAAATCTCGCAAGGAAAAAGCTTACCACCTGGATAATATAAACGATAAAGAAGGTGACTGTAAAGACCTTGGTAGGTGGGTTGGATTTTTTGAAACATACTCCTCCAAAAATTACCGCCAATGACAATGAAATCAAATTCAGGTAATTCAATATACTATAACCACTCATTATCGTTTGCTAATTCCAGGTGATTTACTATTTATGATTACTCGCTCTCTTGCGAGTAATATAAGGTGCTCACGGTTTTCTCGGATGATCACAGATACAGCATCAAAAACCCATGCTCATCTGTACAATCCCTGAAACATTCTTCTTTGGCCAAACCTTTACTAGCTCAGTGCGGACATGCATTTATTGTTAAATGCTCAGCAAGCCATCATCATCCATCTCCCCACAATCCGGCGGACACGGTCTGGTAAAATCATATACAAACTGCCCCTGCGCTTCATTGGTCATGTCGTTTCCCTTCTCATCCACCCCTACAATCAGGAGTTTTTCCATATCACTGTCATCAATCCCCAAATAGGCACGGACATTAGTCGCGCCCACCTCCGCAATCACCTCTTGAAGGTCGATCATGGGTACCATAAAACCATTGACAGGGGTCTTTTTATTGTAATCTTTTTCCATTTTTTTCCACCGTTTCATCCATTTTTTGGCGGTCGCTTTAGGAATAGTATTTTTCATAGTTTTTATTATTTTTGATTAAAAAGAATCAAACTTGGGAAGGGGTGACTTATACTGCAAGCTAATCCTAAATAAAGGATAATCAAAGCATGTTTTGGTAATTATAAAATATTACCGGACACTTTTTACAAACAATTATCTAACGTTAGTTTACCTTAATACTCGGTTTTGCTACAAAGGGCCAGTATTAAACAAAAAAATATCAACTTGATAATAGATGGCACATTTGGGCAAGCATATAATAAAACACAGATTATATATTACCAATACACCGCTAACCATGTAGGTAAAGTTCTCCGCATCTGATGATCCTAAAGTGACCGCTCTGCTGGCCTTCTTCTGAGAATGATAATACAGTGTCATCCTCCACCTATATGCCGCAATATACCTGGACTGATAATATTTACCATATGCGGAAAGAGCTTCCAGCAGTACATATAGGTTGCCTTCTGGCCTGCCGTGCTCAATAGAAGTGTTTAAAAACAAAATTCCCTTTTGATCTGTAAAAGCCTGTCCGTAGAAAGTGGCTTTTCCAGATAATCAACCACTTTAACATATTTCTGTACTCGCTCCACATCCCTATAATCCACGGATGATGACACAATATAAACCACCAAGTGCTCGTCCAATCCACCTTTCCCAAGTCTTTCCAGAAATTGCCATCCTGATACTTGGGGCATATGGATATCCAAAAAAAGCAGTCTTTTCACCGCTGTACTTTCCTCGAAAACTGCCAAACATTCCAGTGGAGAGGTATAGGTCTTAATTTTTATGGATGGGAAAATTTTCTTGATCACTTTCTTGTGTACAAGATTGATTACCCGATCATCGTCCAATAATAAAATTTCAGGATCACTCATTAGTAATACTTGTTAAAAGGCGCTCTTCCGAGAACTGGCAATACCTGAAAAGTAAACCTATCACTAGGTTTTTTTCAAGTACCCTAACCTCTCTTTTCAATCGCTGCACATAGTGCCGGTAAGGACATCAAAAACTCAAAATTTGACACAAAATATAATATTAATCAATTTGAGTTTCATGAAGATCAATTATGCCAAAACTCACATTTACATAATTTACAACATATCAAACCACAAAAACATCTTTCAACGTAATTAAAGTTTTTCAAACCATAAAAAAACATCTTCAAAACACCCAAAGTTGGCCTGATTTTAGATAAAGCAGTTTCAACTATTTAAAATAGCCTATTTTAATCCATTTGATCAATAAACATCTAGAATTTTACATATTTTAATGATATTGAAAGATAATTTATATGAACAGTACCACCACTGCCACCCAAGAACTTACACTTCTTAATAATGGTATCATTTATTGTAAAGTACTCCCCAATAAGTTTCTGGAACTTAATGATGGAAAAGAAAACCTAAAAGCCGTATCGGAACTATCACAAGGCAAACCTGCAGCTGTCTTGATCGATATAAGCAGAGCTACCGGTATTTCCAAAGAATGCCGGGATCTATTTGCCAGTACACAATGCGCCGACATACAATATGCAGTGGGGATTGTGGCACAAACCGTTTATAGCAATCTCATTGGAAGTTTCTTTTTGGGATTCAATAAACCCCTATTTCCCGTAAGAATGTTTACAGAACATTCCATAGCAATTGAATGGTTGAAAACAATTGAAGATGATGAATAAAAGTGAACAGTATACCCGCAACGGTAATGATATTATAATTGAACTTATACAACTGCTAACGAACATAGCAAGTTTTAACTTTCCATGTAGGGTCGAACCAAAAGCCACTGAAGAGCCATTGGGCATGTTGACAAATGGATTGAACATGTTAAGTGAGGAAGTCGAAAAAAAAACAAGGGAAAATGAAACATTAAGAGAATCCAACCATAAACTTGAAAATTTCTCTTATACGCTCGCCCATGATATCAGGTCTCCCTTAAACAATGCCAATGGTGTCCTGGACCTATTGGGCTCTGAAATCAAGAGCGGCGATTATTCCAATTTGGACGAGTATGTTGAAGTGCTGAAATCATTGAATAAAAATAGTCTGGACATGGTAAATGGTCTATTAGAATATTCGAAGGCCACTGACAAAAGCACTACCCAGGAAAAAATCGATTTGAAGGAGTTGTGTTCCAGCATCGTCGATGGCCTATCCGTTGTCCAGCCGGTAAGCATATCCTATCAGATCGAGGTTTCTTATGTCCGTTATAACCCTACTGCACTTTACCAGATCCTCTCGAACCTGATCAACAATGCCATTAAATTCAACGACAAGGACAAATGCCAATTGGTTGTCAGCAGTACCCATCGGGAGAATGACATCCTAATTTCCGTTCAGGACAACGGCCCAGGGATACCCGAGGAATCCAAGGACACAATCTATAACCTGTTCTTCCGTCTGAGCAGGGACGACCAAATGACGGGAACAGGTCTAGGGCTGGCAATTATCAAAACGATAGTTCAGGAAAACGGTGGAAAGGTATGGACAGAATCATCCCTAGGGGAAGGCACGATTTTCCATTTCACCGTGCCTTTGTAGCAATAATCACACGAATCAAAGGATGACGATACCATAAAAACGACCATTCAGTAATCAGTCCCACCCTTTTTAACCCGGATTATGCGTTAGGAATCGTAGTGAGAGCTGAAATTGCAAGAAAATCAGTTAGTTTGGAGGCATTAGCGTAGCACCGCTACGCTAATGCCTCCAAACTAAAGTGAAACGGCTGATTTTGAAGCAGTTTCAGGTCGCAACACCTGTGCGCCGTGGCGTAGATAGGCTAATGCATATTCCGGGTTTAACCATTCCAGCAATTCACTCCCCGAGATTTGGAGCAAATGGATGTGCAACAAGAGTATCCTGTCTTTGTCAGGGTATCTTTCTACAATGCCTAGGCATTCCAATGGTGAGGTTAACACATTTATCGCTATATGTTGACAAATCCAATCCCAATCCGAAAAAAAACTGCAAGAACATCATTGAAACACCTGACATTGAAGGACATGGACTCTAACAAGTAATTCTTTATTTCCTCCATATTTTCCTGTTTCCACCTTTGTCGGGTCCGATTCTTTCAATCATACCAAAATCATGCATAGTGGTGTTTTTTCTAGACACCACTATGCATGATTAACCAAGCCTTCCTAAAAGATTAAGCTTCTCTAACATTTCCCTTTCTTCTAAAAAAGAGCTCTATCCACTTACCGTGAGCTTCACAAGCCAAAACAAGTTGAAATTTCACCTTGTTTTTTATTTTGACATTGAATTTATTCGAAGACAGATAACACCATCCTCAAAGGAAAGTATTGAGCAAGACCAATCAATAAGACAGGATTACGAACGATTAGAGAAAGAAAAACAGACCATCCTTTTATATTTACTTGAAAAAGGAAAAATCTCAAGGAAAGAGGCTACGATCTTATTGGACTTAAAAAACACAAAAACTTATGAAATCCTCACTGAAATGGCAGGCCAAAACCTTATCAAAAAACAAGGCAAAGGGAGAGCCACTTACTATACGCTTGGTTGACTCCCCCTAAACCTAGGTGTGCCCTTATTGATCTCAAATACCAGACAACAGCCGAATATCCTCCACCCAAGGAGAGTAAGGCGACTTTTTGTTTTACTCTCATTTTTTTCACCTGTAACCAATTGTTTATCTGGCTGATACTATCAATTATAGCATTAATTTTTCCGGTTCGAGAAGCTGTTTTTGAAAAACACAGTTTTTCGGGGAATATCGAACCTATTAATTTTCTTTTTGTCTCAATATGTCCGTTTTCATAAAGTATGTCCAGCTTAGAGAGCCTTTCAAGGGATCTATCAACATATTTGGAATGGTTCGACACTCTCTGTGGCTTGGTCGCAGCCAGTTGGTTTTCCAGGCGAGAAGTTTCCCGATTCTATTCGAACCATATTTCCCTATAACCCCAGTTCGATTATAAAATCGTTTCCGTACAGTGGTCGGAACATGCACTGCGAGGCTTAGAGGGAGATTTGAGGGGTGGAAGCCGTGGCAGCTCGCCGCGGCGAGTTGCCACACCCTTTTCCAACCCACATCCTCTTTAAAAGGGTTCGCTATGACGCTTTTAATACTAAAATTAAGTCGAGCTCAGGTCTATAATCATCTGCCTCAATGCCTCGGGCAATTAATAGATTCCTGCTCCTAGGCGGTTGCTACCATAGTATAGGCACAACAGACGTCTTCCTTGATGCGGTTTTCGGTCTGCCCCCTTTTCTAATTCGGTCAATAAGCCACCCTATCTAAAATGGCAAAAGTCACCATACAGTTTTGGTATTTATTAGCATAGGGAATGGTAATGGTCACCTCATTCATACCTTTTTCCAAGGACAGTTTATAAGGTTCTCTACGCCAGTATAGTTCTTCTTGTGCCCAGGGAACTTCTTGGTCCTGTTTGCTCCCCCATCCTTCAATTTTCGAAGGATGCCAGCCGGGGTTTTCCCACTCCGGGGCTGGCAAGGCCTCACCATTCACCCATATTCTTCCTCCTTGAACATCCCAGCTGCCTTTTTCGGGAATGCCTCCATAGGTTCTATTGGCCCTTAGGGGTGTTTCAAAAGCAATCCAAGCCAGCACCTCTCGTTTGTCCTCGCTGAAAACGGAAGTTTTGGCTACCACTGTTTCCCCTTTCTGTATGCCAGGGAAATAGCCTCCCTGCTGGAATCTATCTCGAATGATGATGGTATTTCCCCTGCCCTGAAGGAATTCACCACCTTCACTTATCCATTTGTCGATCGGTCCAATATCGGTCATGGGCTGATCTATCGGTCCATAAAGCTTCCATGAACGATCACTCTGTCGAAGGTAGGGAAAAGACTTATGCTCGAAAAACCGGTTTTTATGGTCTAAAAGGTAATCTTCAAATATATTAAAATAGTCAGCGGCACCGGTATCGAATGGAGGAAGTGTAACCATATATTCAGCAGGTGCCTCCAAAACATCAGCTGTCCAAGTGGCCCATGCATAGGTCAGCAGCCCGGGATAAACGGGGTTATTAAGGTACACTTCCTTCTGGTCAGCTACATTGACATCATGCCATAGACATAGTATTCCTCCAAGACAATCATTTTGGCTCATGGTAGCCCCAATGGGCTTGAACAGTAACTTGTTCACAAATGTCATGGGTTCTGCGTTATTGATATAACTGTTACGGGAATCAATCTCCAAAAAACGGTGGTCTTTTGCCTTAACAGTATCCATCTCTCCCCAAGACTGCCGTAAGACGGAAGGAGACGCAGGAAGCCCGGGGCTCCACATCATGGCCTTTCTACCATTGGACTCCACTACTGCAACCATCCGCTCCATAAACTCCTTTGGATTTGGCACATGGACCTCATCGGAACCAATGTGGATAATAGGAGCTAGTTCTTTCGGGATTTCTGAAAAGAATTCCGTCAAAATCACCTTCAAAGCGTCCATACCTTGTTCTGACTCCATCCGGAAGCCCATCGCCTTGGTAAAGGAATCACTGTGCCCTGGCATATCTATTTCGGGGATTACTTGGATTTTTCGCTCTTTGGCATAAGCTATCAGTTCTCTGATTTCACCATAAGTATAATAGCGTCCTGGATCCCTTCCTTTTCTATGGTTTTCTGCTGCGGTCAGCTGGGGAAAGGCCTTACTTTCTATCCGCCACGCAGGCCTATCGGTCAAGTGCCAGTGAAACACATTCATTTTATAATCAGACATGATATCAAGTTGCTTTTTCAGCAGATCTAGCTCCTGATAGTTTCTTCCTACATCAACCATGAACCCGCGAACGGGAAATTGGGGCTTATCAACTATTTTGACCTTTGGTATATAATGGACACCCTTTTCTTGAATGATCAATTGGCGAAGTGTTTTCATCCCATAATAAAAGCCTTCTTCAGTACTTGACTGAACAGTCACTCCATGCTGAGTAATCAATAGATTATAGGCCTCCTTATCCATTTCTGGTATTTCCTCCAATTTAATGGCCAAGCTGTGCTTTTCGGATGAAGAGAAGCCTTTTTCTCTGACGATGTCTTGGCACTCGTTCTGTAAAGACGCTATGATTTTTGTTTCTCCTTGCAATTTCAGGCCATCAACCATGACTCTTCCGCCATCTTCCCACACGATCGAGTCAGGATAAGGAATCAATCTCACAGGGGCTTCCCTAAGTTCCCGTATCGTTTTTTTGGTTACAAACCTTTCATTAAGGTCACTTTTCTGCCCCAAAACCTGAAAGTGATTCCCTGTAAAAAGAAGTATTAAAAAGGTAATTAAAAGAGACTTGGTCATCATTAGCTTATTTTAGTTGCTCATTTCTTTTTGATGGTACTTGTATTGACGAAGTACCCATTGGCATTCCAGACGTGTTGGATAAATTCGCCCTGGTAAAGGGTTCGTATGCATACCTTATTTCCTTCACATGAAAGTCCCTAGGTATAGTTAGCTTTACTTGATCACCAGTTATATTTCCAAGGACTGAAACCGACTGTCCCTTCCCGTTGACCAATTCAAACCCCATCACTTTTTCTCCATTAAGCGTGCATAGCCCCTCCCCGTGGTCAAAACTTACGAAAATCGCCTCCTGTCCGCATTCCACTGAACTCATTTTTGGGGCATCGGCCAATACTTCCATACCATAGGTTTGGGAGAGTGCTTTTAGGGCCAAGCGTTCACCTACTTTCTTCTTTTTTGTAGGATGTACATCGAGGGAATCTCCCAGGTCCACAGTGACCACCATTTCTGAAAACGAAAGCTCTTGGGCTATTTCCTGTTGCATTTTCCTGAAGTTGGGCCAAGAGGGTCTGGCCATCCCGGGAAGCTGAGCGTACACTATGGGAAGGGATGGATTGTGCCACTTTTGCCTGTAATCCCTGACCATCTGAAAAAACATTCTTTTGTACAAATCAGGATTATGGGTGTTACTTTCCCCTTGGTACCATAGTATTCCCTTGACATCAAAAGGAATGATATTGCTCAATGCTGCATCATATATATAGGAAGGTTGATAAGGGTGTCGTTGTCGTTCGGAAAATTTATTGCTCATATTTACCGTTGCCCTTTCCCTTACCCATGGCATGATATAATCAGAATTCGCCCAATTCTCTAACAGATTAACCAACAGTGGATCTTCCCAAAGTGCCTTTTTATCCACAAAGGCTTCGATCGGGGCTCCTCCCAAACTTAATTGTACAAGGCCTATAGGCACGTTAAGCTGACCTTGGACAGATACTCCAAAATGATAGGCGACTGCAGAAAAGCCTTTTCTTTCAACATTCCAGTACCCCTTAAAATAGCCGAGCCCATTGACCTTTTTAAGGGTTAGGCTATCCCATGGGCTGTTATCCGTTGCCTTTATTGCATGGAATTTAAAAAGTCTAATGTTATTGTTTTTTAGCTGTCTTCCTTCCTCTCCCCATGACTGGGAAGCTTGCAGAGGGAAATCCATATTGGATTGGCCCATACACAACCATACATCCCCCACCAATACATCTTTCAAGGTAATGCACTGTTTGGAATGGTTGATTTCCATAACAAATGGCCCTCCCGTTTTGACTCCCGTAAGGTATAGCTTCCATTTACCATGTCGATCCACTGTGGTATGTCTTCTTTTGCCTTGAAAATCTACCGTCACCACCTGACCTGGATTACCCTTTCCAAATACAGGAATACTATCTCCTCGCTGAAGTACCATACCATCACCAAATAATTCCGGCATGTGCAATCCTCCAAAATCTTTCAAGAGGTAAGAATAAACGGTTTTCGCCATTAATGCCGCTCCTTCTTTTACGGGGTGGATATTGTCAGGAAATAAGTCCGGACGTTTTACTAGCGGGGCAAATAGGTCTATCAACTGCACCTCATTTGCACGGGCCACTTTTACCATCTTGTTATTGATGACCTGATGCCAACGGTGAGTTCCTGACTTGAAGCGTGGATGGCCACTAAAAATGGGGCTTAGCAGGGCTACATAGATTTCAATGTTTGGGTTTATCTTCCTGAATTGTGCTATTAGCCAAGCATAATCAGCTTCGAAAGCAAGCCCATAATCAGGCCAATTCCTCGGGTCTGTATCGTTTAATCCCAAATTGATGACCGCTATATCCGGCTTATACTTCAATGCACTGTCAAATTCTTCGGTCAAATAATACGGGCGGTGCCCTTTACGCAGCAGCGTGGCCCCACTGTGACCATAATTTTTAACTTCATATCCCTCTCCCAATAGCGCTTGGAGCTTGGCGGGGTAAGAAAAAACACACCTTTTCGGAATCCCCAGACCATAAGTAACTGAATTGCCTATACAAGCCACCTTGATTTTAGTTTGACCATTTACATTGATCAGGGCCAAAAACAATAGCATCGAAAGGATTGTTGCCCTTGCTGTTCGGTTCTCCAAGGTATTCATTCTTTCCACTTGTTCTTATTGATAAATATCCATTGGGTTTACCTTATCCAATTCAGTCAGAAACTCCATGGTTCTATCGGTCAAAACATCCAAAAAACGTTCACCTTTCTTGGAAGAGGCCTTTTGCGGATTGCCAACTCCTGTATCTTCGCTTACTTTCCCCCAATTCCTGGGCGTCCATACCAACTTACTTTTTAGGCCTCCCAACTTAAATCCCGTCGTTTTCCCTTCACCTGCTTCTTCCAAGGGCAAAACCAGCTCTGGGTAGCAAAACTGCATGATGCTGGTTTCCATTTCCCCTGCATGGTCACCGGGCTCATCAAAATAATCTTCATTATTTAGTACTTTAAACCAGTCTATTACTCCAATAAAACAATGTTCAAATTGGATCTGAAGCTCCCTGATGATCGGTTTAAATTCATTGCCCCCGTGACTGTTGACAATGACCAATTTGTGAATTTTTTGACGATCCAGTGACGTAAGGATATCCTGCAATATAGCCAACTGGGTAGTTGGTCTCGTATGAATACAAAAAGGATAATCGATCTGCCCGGGATTTTGTACACCCAAAGGGATGGAGGGAAGTACCATACATTTGACCCCATTCCTATGCGCCTTAGAGGCGGCCATTTCTGCAATTTTTTCAGATTGAAGGGTATCCGTCCCATAAGGTAAGTGATAGTTGTGCGGTTCTGTGGCTCCCCAGGGTAGTAGGGCAATTGTAAACTTTTCTTCCTTGACCGTTTTCCAATTGGATTGGTTCAATATGTATTTTTTCATTGTTTATTTGCTTTGATCAATGATCCTCTCAACACCTATCGGCTAGCTCTTCTGACATGGCTAAAATGTCCTATTTATCTATCCCACTTTCCATGGTCTTCCAGACCTGATAAAGTGCCCGCGGCACGTGAAAACAGCCTTTCCACTTTCCTCCTTTGAGATCGAGCAGTACATCTCCCCTTCTGTTCAAATACCCGAACCACTCCCCTTCTTTGGCATCATAAAAATTCCCCCAAGCATATTGGTGTACCGTCTCAAACCACTCCCAACATCGCTTGTCCCCGGTCATCCGATATCCTTTTGCTAATGCCACCAGTGTTTCTAAATGTACCCACCAAAGCTTTTGGTCCCATTCCAGTTGCTGAGGAGGATGACCTTTATGATCCAAGAAATAAAATATCCCTCCGTACTCTTTGTCCCAGCCATTTTCCAGCTGCCTTATCATTATCGTTACGGCTTTGTCGGCAAGGGATTGGTCTCCCCGTCTTTTTGCTATATCCATCATAAACCACATAGCTTCTATAGCGTGCCCGGGATTGAGCAAACGGCCTTCAAAGCTGTCGGAATACCCATTGTTCGATGTCCTGTTTTCGAACATCAACAAAGAGTCCTGATCGAGAAAATTCACCATGACCTCTTGCACACAAGTGTCCAGAAGTCCTTCTACCAAATCATTGTCCAGCAAGGGCTCCATTTCCAAACAGAGATTGCTAAGGATCATGGGCAAAGCAAAGTTCTTCAAGGGCCGGGTTCCGGGATAGGATTTGTTGTATCTTCCTTTAGGGTTTTCCTGACGATCCAAAATCCGTTGGAAAATCCCCACGGCTTTGCTACCTAGTTCCTCATTTTGTGAAATCTGTCCATATTTCGCAAAGGCCATTGCCACGAAACAATCTGAGAAGATATTATATGGCTGTACCAATGGACTTCCCTTTTGTGTCAGGGAAAAGTAATAGTCACCGTTACTGTCACTACCATGTTTTGTTAGAAACTCGATACCAAGCCTGGACATGGCCAACCATTCCTCCCTTTTATCCACTTCTTGATAGAGTAAGCTAAACATCCAGGCTTGTCTTCCTTGGAGCCATACGAACTTATCGGTATCAAATACCTTCCCCTTTCTGTCCAAACAGGTAAAATAGCCCCCGTTTTCCCAATCGGGGGAATTTCGTTCCCAAAAAGGAATGACATTTTCCAAAAGTGCAGTCTTATACTGCTGGCTATAATCACGAATCTTATTTTTGTCCATGGTATGCGATGGTATATTTCCTTTATTAGGCAAGCTATTTGATCTGATTATTTAAAATACTGCAAGTACTTCCACCTAAAAGTGGAATCTTTAGCATAGGAGTGGTTAGGGAAATGCCTGTTCACTGAATCCACTTCAGCTACAAATCGATCTAAAATACCCTTGTCATAGAATGGATCATCAGTTTCTTGTTGCCACTTGACCAAGGCTCCAATCATTTCACCTTTTATGGAGACATATTGCGGATTTCCTATTAAGTTCCTGAACTCATATGGATCTTCCTGTAGGTCATAAAGCTCATATTCGGGCGGATTTTTCCATGTGGCGTAAGCTGCCCTGACCTCATCGGTGCCTTGCATAAGCTCTCCCTCCTCAGTTCCACCGTCAAAATGTCCATTTAAATGATCAGCATAAAATGAATACTTTGGGTTTTCTCTTGTATACAATAGGTTATGTATCAGTTTATAGCGGTCGTTTCTCACACTTCTTCTCGGGTAAAAAAACAAAGAAGTGGAACCTGCACCTCCGGCAAAAACATACTCTCTCCACTGCCCTTCTGAGCCTTGGCCCAATAGTGGCAATAGCGATCTCCCATCCAAGGAATCGGGGCATTTAGCTCCGGTAATATCCATGATAGTGGGTACAATATCGATGGAAGACACCAGCTCCTTCCGCATACCAACATGAGGATTTCGGGGTGGATAGCGAATGATCAATGGCACTCTCAGACCCGCTTCATAGTTAGAGCACTTTGCTCTAGAAAATTGGGGCCCATGATCTCCCATGTAAATCACCACTGTATTTTCCAATAACTTTTCCTCCTCCAGTTTCTTCAGCAACAATCCCACAGCGATATCCAGACGGGCCATGCTGTTGTAGTAGTTTGCAGTGTACTCTCGTAATCTTCTACTGTCCACACCAATAAAGGGCAGCGTGCCAGTTACATCATCTGCATCCAAAGGCTGTGGAGGTAATCCATCCACTTGCTTTTGAAGTGGGAAATGGGCATCGGGAAAATTGACCATTAGAAAAAAAGGCTTTCCAGCATCCATTTGGATAAATTCCAAGGCACTTTCAGCATATTTTTCCAATTGCACTTTTTCAAAATTGGCACCCTTGATGGCTTCATAATCCCACTTGAAAGAAGTAGCTGGGTTAACATGCCGTTTACCGATAATCCCAGCACGGTATCCTACATCATGTAAATACCCCGGGAGGGTCTTCAATGAATCATACATCTGATAATGATGAGTGGCCAATCCAATCTGTCCATTTTGGTGAGGATATAATCCTGTAAACAGGGTCGAACGAGATGGACTACAGACCGAATAGGTAACAAATGCATTGTCAAACCTTACACCAGTTTCAGCAAGCTGGTCAATATTGGGTGTGGAAACATCCTGATTACCGTAACAACCTAGTTCAGGTCCATTATCCTCTGATACGATAAAAAGGACATTCATTTTTTCCTTTGCTCCTGATCCATTTTTTGCACCTTTATCACATGATGACAGAAGCAGTACGGCCAAAAACCAGCCCCATAGAAAAACACTATTTTTTATTTCAATGGCTTTTATCATGGGACCAAGTCAGTAATCGGTATGATCTGGTAGGTCATATGTGCCTGGCTGCTTTCGTACAGGATCCCCAGATAATCCTCATCTATTACGGTTAGGCAGGAATAGCCCCATCCTTTCCCTTCATCCAGTAACAGTCCACTAGACCAAGACACTCCTTCATCCTGACTGGATTTAATGGTCATATCATACCTACCGTCTGTTACGGCCGGATTTGAAAAGAACAGATGAGAGGCATCCATGGATTGCCTGTTTTCAGGGTAGGTAATGAGACTTGCCATACAAACTGGCTCGACCAAGGCAGATCTGCTTGAGGGATGTTCCTGCCAGGTTTTTCCAAGGTCCTTGGTGACGGCTACCGACCGTGCCCCACCCCTGTTGTCCCTCATGTTCAGCATCAGGCTTCCGTCATTGAGCTCGACCACTTGCGCCTCGGTAGTGTTTGACTTGGCTCCAGTACCGATATGCCATGTTTCCCCTTTGTCCTGACTGTAAATCACCGTGCTATGAGGCATGTCATTTTCATCTTTAAACTGTCCAGCAAAGACCAATGTCCCATCCCTCATCGTAATACCTTTTCCTGGCCCGTTGAACATGAGTTTCCATTCCTTCTTTTTGAGCTGTGCAGTGATATTGATGGGAGCGGACCACGTTTTCCCATCATCCTTGCTCTTGACCATCACCAGCTGTCCTGTTTCATCTGGGGAAATCCCCTTACCTGAGCTGAACCATGCTCTTTTCCCCGGTTTTCCATGCAGCCAAAGTGCGACCACATAGATCGTGTTGTCACTTGGATCCACCAGAATGGCGGGATCCCCAATACCATTTTCCTTCTGGGGTTTTCCGCCCCACTCCTCCATATCCATGATGATTTTCATTGGCTCCCAGTTTTCCCCTCCATCAGTGCTCCTGCTCATTCCCACATCAATATCCTCCTGAAGATCCACCGAACTGTTGTGCCGCACATCGTACACAGCGATCAAACTACCTTCCGTGGTGGTCGCCAATCCGGGAATCCTATAAGCCGCTATCCCATCATCGCCTGCAGTCCTTAGGCTGGTTGCCAAACGCAGTGGCATCGAGTTGACTTGCTTTGAAAGAGTAGCATTGGACCTGGCAAACGTTATATCTTTTAAGCCAATTTGCAGCGTTTCTTTTAAAGATGCGTTTTCCTTGGGCTGAATGCCGAGCACCAATTTATGTGAACCAGGTGAAAAAGGCCTGTCCACATCAATCAATACTTTTTTACCTACCTTTACCAGTGCCGCTAGGGGTTGCCGTTTATCACCTGCGGCATTTTCCAATTCATGGATCGTTAGTGATTCCAAAACCTCTGCCCCCTCAATAGCCAATGACAATTCCTCCAGTACATCCCCTTCCTTTAGGGTAAATTCCATAGAAAGCACATCGTTATTTTGCCCTTTGATTACCGGATACGTGTGCTGGTTTACTGTTACCTGTACCTCGGCAGCAGCCCCGGTTGGCCGTGAAGTACAGCTGCCCATCATGATCAATAAGCTTCCCATTAGGAATGCGTGCATTTTGTTGAATGTTATCATCTCCAATATTTTTCTTAATTAAGCTTTTTCCAATGTTTTATTTACCTGTTTCCCCTTCTTATTCCCCAATGAATGGATCGTTAAGCCATCGATATCCCGCTTATCGGTAAAGAAGAAACTACCTATATAAGTCATCCCCATCGCACTTACCAGACCGGTCAGGGCATACAAGTGAATACTAAGGTCCGAACCGTATTTTACGGCCACCTGCACCAATGCACTGCACAATAGTCCAAGCAATGCGCCCTTCCCATTGACGCTATCCGACAGCATTCCGATCAGAAAGATGCCACCCAAGCCTCCTGCAAAAAGCCCTATGATCATATTGAACTGGTCCCAAAGTGACGGGAGTCCCAAACTGGCCATCACCAGGGCAAAACCTGTCCCAAAAACCCCAACAATAACGGTTACCCACCGGGCAAATCCCAGGGTGTTTTTACCGGTGGTATCTTTGGGAAACCATTTCTGGTAAAAATCTGTGGTCACCACTGTGGCCACCGAATTCATGCTACTGTCCAGACTGGACATCGCTGCCGCAAAAACTGCGGCAATCAACAAACCGGATATACCTGTGGGGAGTTGGGTCACAATATAAAAGGGAAAAATACTATCGGTATTTTGGACTGCTGGGCTAAGTTCTGCAGGGTGCAATTTGTAAAACAGGTAAAGTGCCGTCCCCATACTAAAGAAGATCAGGGCTGAGGGCAGTGCCATCAATGCACCAGTAGCAATCCCGTTAGCTGCAGCCTTCTCATCCTTGGTGGTCAAGTACCGTTGGACCACGGTCTGGTCACTGCCATACTGTACGATATTTGCCGCTATCCCCCCGATGAGCACTACCCAAAAGCTGGTACCCGTAAAATCCATGCGCATGTCAAAGATCTTTCCTTTTTGGTTATCCATGACTATGGACATTAATTCGGCTGGACTTTCATGGATTTCATAAAAAACAAAACCTAGACATATCAATGCGCCACCAAGGAGTACGACCACCTGGATCACATCCGTCCAGATCACTGCTTCGATGCCACCCAGGACGGTGTATACAATACTCAAAAGTCCCATGATCAAGATACACATGGAGACATCTATTCCAGTCACCACAGTCAGTGCCAGGGATGGAAGGAGTAATACGATTCCAAGTCTTCCCAGCTGAAGCCCCACATAGATCAAGCTACCGATCAGCCGTACCGATCGGTTATACCTCAATTCCAAATATTCGTAGGCTGTAGTGATATTCAACCTTCTAAAGAATGGCAGAAATACACCTATGATTATGGGAGCGACAATGATAATGGTCATCAATAAAAAAAACAGGGTCCAGTCTGTGGCAAAGGTCTTGGCCGGTATGGCCATAAAAGTAATCGCGCTAAGCTGAGTGCCGAATATACTGATGCCAGCCGCCCACCATGGAACCCTTCCACTAGCCTTAAAAAAGTCCTCAGTGGAATGCTGCTTTCCAGAAATCAAAACCCCCATCAATACCAAGGATCCCAAATAGAGTCCCAAAACGGTATAGTTGACCCAGCCAAAAGCGCCTTCTTTTTTGAATCCCACGCCATGGATGGATGCGGTCCGCACCCCCGGAGAGATCTCCCCTGATGGCAATATCACCTCCCCGCCCCATGGCACGGCCGTAGTAGTAACAGGCACCGTGAATGGAAGCCTGCCCATGGTATGCCAACTGTCCGTTATGGTATGATAGACCTGGATATCCCTGTCGAAGCCAGGATGGTTTTCCATCAAGATGTCCCGTTTTTGTATAAGTTCTTGCCGGGCCAAGGTATCCACAACCTCAGAAAGAGCTGCCCCATACCGCTCGAGTTCATTGAAGGTATCTCCCCTGACACCACCATAAAACACGATTTGGCCTGCCCCCTGTGCTGCGGCAGTTCCTGCCGATAATGTAAGGGGGTTTCCTTGCTCATCCTGTATACTGCTTATTTTTTTCCAACCTTCCTTTTGAGGGTCATAACAGAAGGCATCTGCATACAACTCACTTACACCAGTTTCCTGTAGCCGCCGTCCACCAAATAGAAAAAAACAATCGTTCATCCCATTGTTCTGGACAGCAGAAACGGCATGTGAACGTGGTTTTCCAGGCCATGACGGCAACCTCTCCCAACGCAGCTTATCTTGATCAAGATCCATACGGAAAAAAGCATCGGAAACCACCTCTCCTTCCCCACCAGCCAGGTATGCGCTAGCCCCTACTAACCCTCCAGTGGAATTGCTAAGGGCTAAGGGCAAATCAGGCAGGTATTGTAATTCCACTTGCCGTATCACGGGGTCCCACTTCAGTAGAAATACTTTTTTGAATGTAGCGTTTTGGTTATTGCCACCGATGCACAAAAGCCCTTTTGGTGTGCTAATACTGGTACCATAGGCGACTGGAAAGGGCAACTTCAGGTCCAGTCCTTCTACCCAACGATATCCCCCAGGTGATTTTTCCAAAACGTAAACATGCTGTGAGAAGTGTTTCGTTCCTCCTTTCCACGGTGCTTTGTCTGGAAAATTGGCACCACCTGCCAAGATCAACACATCCTCGTGCACACCGGCAAACATGCCCGCATACCCTAAGGACACACTGTCTCCCACAGCTGCCGGCATGTCCGGTAGGTCCTCAAAGGTAAAACTCCCTAGATAGTTATCGAAAAGACCTTGTCCAAGGACGACTTTTCCGAAGAATGTAAAAAATAAGATACTGGCAATATAGGTTATAGCTCTCATGGATGGATGTTTAATTTACAATGGGAATTTGGCTTGTCCTATTGCCCCTGCTTTGCGTGACTACTCCACTGGAAAAAGCCCTGTTGATCGAGATCCTTTTCCAATTTCATATAATCATTCTTGTCCAGCTGTTGTACGGGATAGCGGAATTGGCCACAGTCAAGACCACATAGTTTCATAATAGCCTTTCCGCAGGCCGCACCACCATAATGAGCAAATAGGCTGATCAGGTCAATGGACTTTTCTTGCCAATGCCTGGCCGCTTCCATATCCTGCTTTTGAAAAGCCTCTATAAGGTTCTGGTAAAGTGGTCCGGCATAATTATAGGTACTGCCTACTGCCCCTTTTGCTCCCATGGACAATCCTGCCAGCATGGTCTCATCCCATCCCCAAAGAATATCATATTTACCAGCTTGGTAGCGCAGACATTTGTTAAACTCCATTAGGTCATTGTGCGTGTATTTGATCCCAGCAAAGTTGGGGATTCTTCTCCCCGCCTCTTCCAAAAAGTCCACCATTGGAAGTTCCACTTTGGAAAGCAAAGGGATATGGTAAAAATAAAATGCTTGACCAGGTGCCGCCGCGGCAATCGGCTCATAATAGTCCACCAATTGCTTCACCGAATTGGGCCGCATGTAATAAGGAGCCGTAAGCGCAATCCCGTATAGGCCTAACTCATGGGCCTTCTTTGCCAAAGAGACGGCTTCTTTCTGGTTGGTCCCTCCCAACATGGCCATCACTTTAAATTCGGGGGAGGAAAAAGGTGCCCATGCCTCAAACAACGTTATTTTTTCGTCATGGGTCATGGCTGCACCTTCTCCAGTAGTGCCAGCAATAAAAACCCCTGCCATACGATTAGCACTTAAAGAGCGTGCGAGAATAGGGATTTTACGCTCATCAAGGGATCCGTTTTCGCAAAATGGTGTAAAAGTGGCCGCGATTAGGCCGTTTATTTTCTTGAACTTCATGGTTGCTTTTTTATGGACAGGAAGGCAGCTGCCTTCCTGTCCCCTAACAATTAATTTCCGTATCCTGGATTTTGGGTGATTTTAGAATTGAGACTTATGGTGTTCAACGAGATAGGCCATAAGGTCAAGTATTGCTCATTTTCTCTACCTTGGAGGGAGGGTACCAGCTCAAATTCCTTGTCAAACCTCACGAGATCCCACCATCGTTTTCCTTCAAAGGACAGTTCCAACAGCCGTTCCTCCAATATGGCCTCATCATTGGCAAGCTGCCCCATGTCCACAAAACGGTGACCTTCAAAGTCCTCGCCATAAGCCCTTAGCCTCACCTTATTCATCTCTTCTGATGGATCCATTCCCAAGGCATTTTTTGCCTCGGCGATCATTAACAACAAGTCCGCATAGCGGTACAATACCACATCATCTAAAAACCTACGGCCAGAAGGGTCGATATATCCCCTTAATTTGGTCACTATATTCGCATAGGGTTCCATTTGTCCATCTTCATTGGGAATGGAAATACTGAGGAAGGTGGCGTTTTTACGTTGGTCTCCATTGGTATAAGCGGAGGTGACCACTGGCGAAGGTCCCCAACGATTCAATCCACCACCTTGGCCAATTTGGTCAATAACTTCCGGGTCTGCCCCTGCAGGGATTTGGTCGTCCCTTATGTACATGCCACTGTTGTAGTTTGTCCCGGATTCCAGGTCCCTAAAATGCACGGCCATCAATATTTCATTATTGCCTTTGTTATCATATCGGAAGATATCATCATAATTAGGCAGAAGGTCCAATTCAGCAATATCTGCCTCTTGGAGAGCCTCCAAGGCTGTCTGCAAATCGGCATCTCCTCCGTCCAGCTGCTTGGCCGTCCAAAGGTAAACATCCCCCTTAAGGGCGTTTGTAGCGGGTTTGCTCCACGATACTTTTCCAGCAGACAACGAATTATCGGGATAAAGTGATAAGGCCGTATTAAGGTCTTCCTTTACCTGCGCGAATACTGCGTCTACCGAGGAACGCTCCCTAAAAGTCGTTTCGGCATCATATCCTTCTGTTGGGCTGGTCACCAGTGGGACGCCTCCCCAGGTTTTGGCCATGGTAAAGTAGACGAACGCCCGCATGGTATAGGCTTCTGCAAGCATTCTGTTTTTGTCTGCCTCATTGGTAAACCCAATTCCAGGGACATATTCGATCAAAAGATTAGCATCGTGCACCACGGTATACATCCGCAGCCAGTCTGGGCCGGCAAAATTGGGATCAACCGTATTTTCAAAATACCTTTCCAAGCCCTCGGAAGCCTGAAGTCCATAGGTCAACGTTCCGCTACGTCCCTCTCCCCAAGTAAAAAGGTTGCTGGCTGACTGGTCTCGAAAGCGCACATACATCCCGTTAAGCGCGCCCTTGGCGTTATCCTCTGTGGTCCAAAACCCGGCAACAGTGATTTCACTCGTTGGGGTAAGTTCCAAGTTCCCCGTACATGAGACTACCGGCAAAAGAACGCCCAAGCATGCCGCCGCTTGTATTAATTTATGCTTTATATTTTTCATGATTTTTCGTTTTGGGTTAAAAACTGACATTCACACCGAACAAAAAGCTTCGTGGAATGGGATACCTTCCAGAATCCGTCCCACCTTCTTCAGGGTTCAGGCCCGTATACTGGGTAAAATAATATAGATTGGACCCTGTCATATAAGTCCTTACATTCCCGATTTTCAGGGCATTCACCCACTTTTTTGGTAGGGTATAGCTCAATGTCAACTCCCTTATGGCCAAATAATCTCCCTTCTCATAGTAGAAGGTATTGCCACGGAATGAATTGTTTTGTGCCAATTGGTCTGCCCAATAATACCGTGATATATCGGTCACATCTCCCTGTTGCTGCCAGGAAGTAGTCGTTTCCTCCAATATCCCTATATCTCCCTGATACTGACCGTTAAACCTTGCTCTCGTTTCATGGTAAATGGTATGTCCCAGTGCAAAATCAGTACGAATGGTGAGCGAAAGCCCCTTGTAGTTAAATGTATTGGTAAATCCGCCCGTCCATTTGGGATAGATATTTCCTGCATATACCCTGTCTCTACTATCGATAGAGTCATTTGCGTCCAAGTCTGCCCAATTCACATCCCCTCCAAATTTGCTTTTGTCGGTTCCCGGCACCAGTTCATCATAAGGTCCTTCTGCGGCCTCTTGGTCTGTTGCATACACGCCAAGCTGTTGATAAGCAAACAAATCACCGATATAACCACCTTCCTGCAAGCCTCCTTTCCATGTGTATTGGCCGGTCACTTGATCATATACCAAGACACCGCCTATCCGATTGTTCTCGTTATCATTCTCTGGCAGCTCCACTACAGTATTAATGTTGTAGGAGGCGTTTGCAGAAACATTCCAGGCAAAATGCTGTTTTTGGATGATTGCTGCACCTACTTCCATTTCTACCCCCTCATTTCGTAGGGAACCCAAATTGGTCAGGATGCTGCTAAAGCCAGTAGACTGTGGCAGTTCCAAATTGGTCAAAAGATTATCTGTCAATCGGTTATAATAGTCAGCAATCAAGCTCACCCGGTCGTTGAACAATCCCAAATCCAACCCAATGTCAAATGTTCCTGATCGCTCCCATTGTAGGTCCTGATTGGCCATTCTGTTATTTTGGATCGCCGCTTGATCATTATACCTGTTGCCAACAGAATACAAGCCTTGGGCATGAAAATCTGACAGGTTACCGATGTTCCCGTTCACACCATAGGAAGCTCTTACCTTGAATGACGAAAATGTCTCTGGCATATTTGTCCAAAACGCTTCCCGGTGCAAGTTCCATCCGGCAGATATTCCCGGAAAAAATCCCCAATAATTATTGGATCCCAGATTGGATGCCCCATCGTAACGGGCCGTAAAGGAAAACAGGTATTTTTTGTCAAAGTCATAATTGACCCTACCAAAATATCCGATAATGACCTGCTGGCTCAAAGAGCTACTCACTGCAGTTGGCTCTGCTGATGCATTTAGTGTTGGGATCAGGTCAGATGCAGCGCCCCTTCCAGATGCGCTGGCCACATAGTTTTGTCTATCGTAGTATGACCCACCCAGCTTAAACTGGAAATTATGGAGTCCCAGCATTTTCTGATAGCTGAATACACCATCAAACTGTTTCTGCCAATAAGTGGAATTATAAGCCGAAGCATTCCGGGAGTCCACAAATTGCGTCGGGCCATTGTAGTAAGATTTTTGGAAACTATTTTCAGTCGTCTGTACATAATACAAGGAAGCCATTGGCTCAAAGGTAAAGTCCTTAAAAATCTCCCAATTGGCTCCTCCTGACAAAGTCATTCTGTGGGTGGCATTGAGTGCATCGACCCGACCAAGCTGGTACAGGGGATTCCCCATACTTCTATTCTGGCCAGGGGCTAGGGTTCCGTCCTCATAGTATAGTTTCGCAGTTGGAGGAAGTCCCAAGGCCCTTTGAAAAAGCTGGTTTTCACTATATACTTGACTATTGGAACTGGAGGTAAAATTCAACCTTCCATATACGCCCAATTTGTCGTTCACTTGGATGTCCCCATTCATACGGGTGGTAAACCGTTTGAAATCCGTATTGATGGCAACTCCTTCATTATCTAGATAGCCCACTCCTATATCATACCTTGCCTTTTCTGATCCCCCACTGACGTTTATATAGTGATTTTGGCTTACCGCTGTCCTAAAAAGTATATCCTGCCAATCAGTTTCCGAAAAAATGATGGTTTCATCAGGGTTGGCTGGATCTGGCATGGATTGCCAGCCCTCATTGAGTTTGTATTCATTTTCGGAGGTGAGGTACTGTGGGGTAAATGCAGTGGTATTGGAAAGGTCGTTTCCTATACCAAACCCATTGGCCAAATCCAACCTAAAAAGGTGTTCAGGGTGTTTTTCGGAGGTAGCCAAGACACCTTTTCTGTTAAAATAGATATAGTCCCTTGCAGATGCCATATCATACTGGTTCCACATCTGCGAAGCACCGATATTGAACCGATAGGTAACCGATGTCTTGCCCACCTTTCCGGACTTGGTGGTGATGATTACTACTCCGTTTGACCCCCTGGCTCCATAAATGGCCGTCGCTGCAGCGTCCTTCAACACCTGCAGTGATTCTATATCATCAGGATTGATATCATTCATATTGCTCCTGATCACCCCGTCTATAATGTATAGTGGTTCGGCACCATTGGGGTTATTGATAGAGGTTCCTCCTCTAACAATGATCCTAGGAGCTGCTCCCGGCTGTCCAGTGGTGGTCTGTACCCTCACGCCTGACACCGTTCCTTTCAATGCCGAAGCCGCATTAGGAAAAGGAATATTCTCCAGTACCTTTTTGTCGAGCTTGGCCACAGAAGAAGTCAGTGTCTCGCGGGATTGCTCACCATATCCGATAACGACGATTTCGTCCAGTTGCTTGGAGTCTGTTTCCATACCAACATTAATATTGGATTCATTATCGATGGTGATATTTTTGGTAACATAGCCTATATAGCTAAATACCAGGACATCTCCCGTGTTGGCAGCGATGGAAAACCTTCCATCCAAATCCGTTACGGTACCTTGAGAGGTGCCGTCTATTAAAATATTCACTCCGGGGATCGTTTCCCCTGTGCTGATGTCCGAGACAATGCCTGTGATGTCTTTATCCTGGGCAGCAAGCCCTTCGGAAAAAAACACTAAAAGCAATATCAGACATGTTCTCAAGTAATTTTTCCAGTACATATCTTTTTGGGTTATAGTGTGATGGTAAGTGTAATAGATGATGAAAGCTTTTGAAGTGGTAACTGTACAGTTGCTGATCGCTAACAATTGCTTACCTAACAAAGCTAGCAAGGGAAATTTTCAATTATGGGTATCAGGGATCCTGAAAAAGGGCACCAAAAGTCCGGTAAGGTGAAATATTGTACTTAAAAAGGGATAAAATCGTACGGGAAATAAATTTCCCTATCAGCATCCACCAAAATATCAGTGAAAAAAATTAGTTTAGAAAGTTCAATGACGTTTACAGATGATATGTTATATCGCCCTTGCATTTCAATATTCCTCTTGATGTTGACATGTACAGCATTACTTGGCCAGGGCACGGGCCACCCTTTCTATAAATTCACCCATTTTACTTCGCAGGACGGTCTTCCCCAAAATTCCATTTTGGCCATTCTCCAAGATGACATGGGCTACCTATGGTTTGGAACCGATGATGGATTGGCCAGGTTTGATGGCTATCAATTCACCGTTTACAAACACCAATTCCAAAACCCAAACAGCCTCAACAACAACGTGATCAGGGGATTGGTCCAGGATAAAAACGGGTATATCTGGATCAGTACAGAAGGTGGGGCATCAACATCTATGACCCTACTACCGCTTCCTTTTGTTCTGTGCGAAACAGTGAACTGATTGATTCAAAAAAAACAGGCTCTTTATTGATCGATCACCAGGGAAATATATGGGTCAGCACCTTGACGGATGGTATATATAAGGTCAATTTGCCGCATTCATCTGAACTTCATCACTTGGACCAGCTAGTGGGCCAGCTCAAAGTCTCCCATTATACCAAAGACAATTCAAGGTTGGCTGACAACAATATCTGGCAGTTATTTCAGGACAGTGACCAGCAGATATGGATAGGTACTTATGACCATGGAGCCCAGCTAATCGACCCGGTAACAGGATCCTTTTCCTCCGTAGATATTGATCACCACGGGAGTAAGGTCAGGTCTGTAAAGGGGTTCTTTGAGGATCATGAAAAAAACCTTTGGGTAGGGACCGAAAATCACGGGGTTTTTATAAAAACTTCAGGTAGTGAATCGTTCCAACCTTTTAAAACCTCGTCTGGGCTGGAAGAGGAAAACATCACCAGCTTTTTACAAGACCAACAAGGCAATATCTGGATCGGAACCTTGGGAGGCGGCCTTTTTGTCTACGAAACTATAACTTCTACCGTCTTTCATTACGATGACAATCCCAGTGACAGCTACAGTTTGAACGGAAAATCGGTCTATACCATGCTGGAGGATGTAAATGGGAATTTGTGGATCGGTATGTATTCTGGTGAAGGGCTGAACAAAATCAACCCCTCTTCCCAGCACTTTGAGCATTATCGTCCACAGGCCAATGACAGGGGAAGTTTATCTGGAAAAATGGTCAAATCAATCCTTATCGACCATCAAGAAAACCTTTGGGTCGGAATGTTCAATGGAGGCTTAAATGTGAAAATGGATGACTCCAACAATTTTCATGAGGTTCCCCTTAACAAGAATACTGGACAGGGCTCCACCAATGTTCAGGTGATTTTTGAGGACAGTCACCGCCAACTATGGATAGGCACGGATGGCTCAGGGCTCTACCAATACTCCCCTTCTTTGCACAAAATAAACGCATATCACCATGATGTTCTTGATAGCACTTCGCTAAGCAAGGATGAAATCTGGGCCATTGCCGAAGATGCAAACGGCAGCTTATGGATAGGCATGGCAAATGGAGGAGGACTGAACAGATTTGACCCCAACACGGAGCAATTTGAACATTTCTTCCATCGTCCAAGCAACCCACGAACTCCTAGTTTCAACGATATTCGCACACTTTTGGTGGATTCCAAGAACAGGCTTTGGATTGGCACCTATGGAGGGGGACTTAATCGATATGATTTTGAGACAGAAACTTTCGTGTATTATAAACACGACCCGTCCAATCCCCAAAGCATTAGCCATGACATTATCACTTCGCTACATGAAGACCAACACGGGGCCATATGGGTAGGTACCTTTGGAGGAGGCCTGAACCGATTGGATCCTGCTACAGGACATTTCATTCATTTTAGGGAAAAAGATGGACTTCCCAGTGATGTAATCAAAGCCGTATTGGAGGATGACAGTGGACAACTCTGGATCAGTACGGTAAAAGGGTTGTCTTCCTTTAATCCAGAAATGGGTACTTTCAAAAACTATACAGCCGAGGATGGTTTACAGTCGAATGAGTTCAATTTAGGATCTGCATTCAAATCAATCGATGGAAAAATGTATTTTGGCGGTACCAATGGCTTTAATGCCTTCCTTCCAGAACAGATAGGTCTCCCACAAAGCCCCAAAAAGCCTGTATTGACCAAACTCCGCGTACTTAACCGTTTGGTCCATCCTGGCGATACGGTGGAGCAAAATGTATTGCTTGTCAATAGTATTAGTTACACGGATGAGCTGACCCTCTACGATGACCATAACAGTTTTGAACTGGAATTCAGTGGCATGGAATTTAACCAACAGGAAAAAATCGGATACGCCTACATGCTAGAGGGATTCGATAAAGATTGGGTGCACACCGATGCCTCTAGGCGCTATGCTGCTTATTCCAACCTGTTGCCCGGTAACTATAACTTCAAGGTAAAGAGCACATCTGAAAATGGTCTTCAAAGCTCAGAGGAACGCACGTTACGCCTGTCAGTACTACCTCCTTGGTACAAAAGCACCATTGCCTTTTGGGTATATATTGTCCTTTTTCTCCTGATTGCCTATTTCGTCAAATCTATCATTAGTTTCCGGATCAAGATGAAAAACGACCTTCGCTTTGAACGCCTTGAAAACCAAAAACAGGAAGAGATCAACCAACTCAAACTGAGGTTTTTTACCAATATCTCCCACGAGCTTAGGACGCCGTTAATGCTTATCAAGCTGCCCCTTGAGCAGCTTATCCGTCAAAAAGACCTCTCCCATCAAATCCATCAGCAATTAAACTCGATCCATAACAATGCCTCTCGCTTACTCAGGCTTATCAATCAACTATTGGAATTCAGGAAACAGGAAACTGGGCATCTAAAACTGGAGGTCCAGGAAAACGACCCCGTTTGTTTTGTCAAAAGTGTTTTTGCCTCCTTTGAAGCACTGGCGAAACAACGGAACATCGATTTTAGATTAATTATGGACAATCACTTGCCCAAAAAAATCTGGTTTGACCTTGACCAAATGGAAAAAGTGGCCTACAATCTCTGTTACAATGCCTTCAAGTTTACACCGAATGGTGGAAAAATATCCGTTCAGGTTAAAAACCGTAGCCTAACTGAAGGCAACACCGATATTGAAGGAATTGAAATCATGGTTGAAGATAATGGCAAGGGCATACCTTTGGAATACCAAGACCGTATATTTGAACGTTTTTTCCAAATTGAAGACACCCATCGCAACATCACAGCAGGTACCGGTATAGGTTTATCGTTGAGCAAGAACATTGTCGAATTTCACCATGGAAAAATCAGCATGTCCAGTATTCCTGATGTCCGTACTGTTTTTTCAGTATTTCTAAGAAGTGGTATGGAGCACTTTAAACCTCATGAAATAAGGCCCGTTCCCACCACAGGAAGATCAGAAAGGCCTACATTGGAAAAGGAGCTGTCCACGTTGGATTTACATATGCTCGCCTCCTTTAATCCAAAAAACGATAGTACTTCCGTAGATGCGGCACTAAAGACCAAGAAATTATTATTGGTGGAGGACAATGAAGAGCTTCTTTCCCTTATGAAGTCTGCTTTAAAGGACCATTTCCAGATCCTAACTGCCTCCAATGGGAAGGAGGGTCTTCAAGTGGCTACTTCGCGTTTGCCTGATATCATTATTTCAGATGTAATGATGCCTGAAATGGACGGTGTGGAATTGTGTTCTTTACTAAAAAAAGAAATCAAAACAAGCCATATTCCTGTTTTGCTCTTGACTGCCCGAAGTAATCACGACTACCAACGGGAAGGCTATTCATCTGGGGCAGATGATTATTTGAGCAAACCATTTCCCTTGGACCTTTTGATTGCCAAAATACGAAACCTGCTCCACACCCGAGAGAAATTCAAGGAAGCTTTTAAATTAAAACCTGAAATCATGCCTTCCGAGATATCCATCAGTCCAGCAGATACAGCATTGCTGGAAAAAGCCATCCAGATTGCCGAGAAACATATGGACAATCCAGATTTTGATGTTACGATGTTTGTCCAAGAAATGGGTATGAGCAGGACTGTGTTGTTTGACAAATTAAAAGCCACCACCGATCATACTCCAAATGAGTTCATCCAGACCCTTAGACTAAAAAGAGCCGCACAGTTGCTCTTACAAAGTGAATATAAAATCTCAGAGATTAGCTATATGGTTGGTTTCAATAATCCCAAGTACTTTAGCAAATGCTTCCAAAAGCAATTTGGATGTAGCCCAAGACAGTATTCCAAATCAAAGTTTGGAAGCTAACACTCCCTTTCCATCCCTTTAACCCCGATTATGCATTAGGAATCGTAGTGAGAGCTGAAATTGCAAGAAAATCAGTTAGTTTGGAGGCATTAGCGTAGCACCGCTACGCTAATGCCGAAAACTAAAGTGAAACGACTGATTTTGAAGCAGTTTCAGGTCGCAACAGATAGGCTAATGCATATTCCGGGTTTAACCATTCCAGCAATTCACTCCCCGAGATTTGGGGCAAATGGATGTGCAAAAAGAGTATCCTGTCTTTGTCAGGGCATCTTTCTACAATGCCTAGGCATTCCAATGGTGAGGTTAACACATTTATCGCTATATGTTGACAAGTCCAATCCCAATCCGAAAAAAAACTTCAAGAACATCATTGAAACACCTGACATTGAAGGACATGGACTCTAACAAGTAATTCTTTATTTCCTCCATATTTTCCTGCTTCCACCTTTGTCGAGTCCGATTCTTTCAATCATACCAAAATCATGCATAGTGGTGTTTTTTCTAGACACCACTATGCATGATTAACCAAGCTTTCCTAAAAGATTAAGCTTCTCTAACATTTCCCTTTCTTCTAAAAAAGAGCTCTATCCACTTACCGTGAGCTTCACAAGCCAAAACAAGTTGAAATTTCACCTTGTTTTTTATTTTGACATTGAATTTATTCGAAGACAGATAACACCATCCTCAAAGGAAAGTATTGAGCAAGACCAATCAATAAGACAGGATTACGAACGATTAGAGAAAGAAAAACAGACCATCCTTTTATATTTACTTGAAAAAGGAAAAATCTCAAGGAAAGAGGCTACGATCTTATTGGACTTAAAAAACACAAAAACTTATGAAATCCTCACTGAAATGGCAGGCCAAAACCTTATCAAAAAACAAGGCAAAGGGAGAGCCACTTACTATACGCTTGGTTGACTCCCCCTAAACCTAGGTGTGCCCTTATTGATCTCATATACCAGACAACAGCCGAATATCCTCCACCCAAGGAGAGTAAGGCGACTTTTTGTTTTACTTTCATTTTTTTTGACACACAATATTGAGGCAAAACTCAGCAAAAATTTGCAACAAGGGCTTATTAGTAATGTTATTTAAAGATGCCCCTTCCCTATATTCAGATCTAGCCAAAATCCACCATAGCCTCTACTAAACCATTATTAACCCGGGTTCAATGCTGTTTGGTTAGTGCATATTTGGTATCACTGGTTCTTTTTGATTTACAAAAAACCCTTAACTAAACGGTATTGTATACGGGCCTAATTTGATGGAATATCAATGGGATATAAGGTTCCTCCCGTTGGGGTTCCTCCTTGGTAGGGCGTAAAGTTTTCCAAAATAGGATTATGGCCAATTGGTTTCACCATATGAGGCCCATAATAAACCACGCTACTGTCACTCCAAGGTGATAATGGACCTTCGGACATATTATGATGGTAACATTGGTTTCTATAAATAAAATTGGGCTTTTCAGAAAGATCGTGCTGTATGGACCAAGGCCCCATAATCGCATAATAATTCTCCCACATATCTGCGGGAAGATTGATAACATTATTTTCTATCAGGTTGTCTCCACCGTCGCCAGTGTGAAAACTAACCTCTTGGTCAAATGAGTTTCCATATACGACATTGTATTTTGCATTGGCGCCTTGAATGGAAAAATGCCTTAAGTGGGTCATATAACAACCTGTCACCAGATTATCACCATTAAGGACCATAAAATAGCCTTGGGCTCCGCCACCCTTATTGTGTACACCATCAATATGTAAATTTCTTAAAGTAATATGTGTGGCATTAACCCATACAGGATGCATGGCACTGTTCATGATTTTTACATTATCAAGAAAACAGTCAATGGCATTTTTAAATTTTACTGAAACATTACTGTTATTAGGCAACTCGGTATTTCCGCTGCCTAGCCCCATATTCCAATCATATTGAGGTTCGCCCCAACTTCCCTGAATAGTAAGGTCATATATTCCAGAATTGGAGTCATCACCATCAAAATAAAACGCATTCCCACTGGTCATGGTGATATTACAAATTACACCTTCCCTACTTTCACCTATTAAATATACATCCTTCTTTAAGTCAACTTGTCCATCGATGGTATAGGTACCGTTGGGCAAAAAAACGTATTTTCCAGATGGACATTGGGCAATGGCAGCATTAATTCCGGAGCTATTCATGCTATTTACGGTTATTCCCATTTCTAAACTATCCTTAAAGGGAATTCCGTTCCGGGCCCCTGCCGATCCCCACCGCTCCATTTGGGGATAATCCGCATCCAGCTTGCTATTGTCGATAGCCACTCCAGGGTCACCAATTACACGTGACCAAAGCAGGGATTCTTCACCTATTTTTTTCTCCTCCACCAGTGTACATGCACTTAAGGCGATAAGGACTACAATTAAATATTTTGGGTTCATTGGGTTGTTTGTTTAGGTTATTAATTTATTTCAATGATTTTAATCTGTCAATCGTCAATTTTTAAATATTCCGGGATTTCCAGTCCTCTTAATTGCTTTTGATATATAAAAAGCGACTCCGGCTCCACGTGCTTGCCCCAAGAGACCATCCTGCCTACACTGGATTGAACAAAGCTGGTTCCTTGACCAACATATCCAACAATTACGGGATTGACAGCGGTAAGGGGGCCATAAAGCTTTTCAGGATCATCTTCATACAGTTCCCAAAAATCAAAGTTCGGTCTTGGTCTATCCGTTTGTGTAAAGTTCCAGATAACCAATCCTCCCAAATGGTTAGGTAAGTTTTTATAATTGGCCCCGTGACTGGCCTTTCCCACATCATCCCCATCAAATCCTGCCATTTGACATTGATCAAACAGGGTATTTCTAGGAAAATCCCCATGTAAATCAATGCCTCTATTTATGCCTTTAAACCTGAAAACCACAGATCCAACGGAGCGGTGTGACGCATTTGGGCCATGCCAAGCATTCGCAGCGTCCTCACAATATGCCATTAAGCCCCTTGTGCTGTTATGGAATCCAAAACTGGAATGCCCTCCGTTACCTTCCACCTTGTTGGCCAGAAAAGTACCACATAATGAACTGGAAAAGCTGGCGGCTGCACTAACATTGCTAAAGCTGGTATGCTTAATCCAGGAATTAAAAGTCCGCTGCATGCTAATCCCTGTAAATCCAGAGTCATGTAAAGCGTTCTTATGGTGAACAAATCCCTCCTTAAAGTTTCCTACAAAATGGATGTTTTCTACAGCGCAATTTTCAATGAGGTTAATCTCGAAAACTTCCCACGGTGAAGCGCTATCCATGGCCATGGTTACTGGAGCATGAAGGGAGACGACATTGCCTTTTACATCTTTTACTTGATGCATCTCATCTACTGCGGCTCCTCTTTCGTTTAGTCGACTCCAAATGGGTCTGCTCTCTTTTCCTTCCATAAGACCCTCATTTAAAAATGTCCCCACCGCTGACAAAAGGATAAAATCACCTGATTTTAGGGCACTTGTATTTTTTAGTACAATATCGAAATCCCCTTCTCGCACATCTTCTTCCAAGCCTCCAAGTGAAACCTGTTCGGAGGAGCCTTTAAATTGTATCATCGCAGGAGTACTGTATATTTTTTTGGGATCACGAGGTTCAAGTTCCCATCTCATAAAAAGTAATGTACCATTAGAGCCATTTCCAGCCCCCCTTAAAATAATATTTCCGGCCTCCACTACCAGTCCTTCCTCATTGCCCTGCTGTTCATTTACCAAGTACCGTCCCTTTTGAAACTTAACAATTCCCCCGGTGATCTCTGCAGCATCAATGGCTTTCTGTATTTCCTTGAAATCAGATTTACCATCGTCTGGAATAGCCCCATAATCTCCCACATGATAAATGGGCAAATCAATTTTTGTGGGCAGGTTTTTCTGTCCAAACCCATAACCGGCATAGGAGAAATCAGGGAGCTTCTCCACCATTTTGGCGATAGAGGTTTCTTGTGCACGCAAGTGGACCCTACTGCAAAGAACTAACAACATTAACGAAATAAATATCTTGGCTTTCATAATTTCAATATTGAAAATAAAGAACTACCCTAAATGAGAAGGGGTACAATTTCCCTCCGAAAATCCTCCAATTCAGGGCTAATTTTTTTAGGTATGCCATGGTGAGCTTGGCAAGAAACGATATTGGTGGTCTATTTTCATGAATATTCCAAGAAACCATCCCCTACCTTTTCCACATACCAACTATCATTGGTCTCCTTCAATAATCTTTGGAGTCTGGATTTTAGTCTGTCCTGTAGTGCTTTTGGAAGCTCATCAAAAGGTACTTTATGAAGTTGATATGGGTCATTCTGATTATCATAGCAATACTTTTCTTGTATGACTCCACCCTTCGCTTTTACCACAAAGGTGTGGCTTTTCGAGTAAAGGCCTCTTGAATCATAATTCATTATAAGTGCATAATTTTCATCATCAGAATGGCTATTTTCTCCCAAGATTACATTGGAGTGATTTTGTCCCTGTACCTCCGATGGGATCAATTCATCAAACCCTGCCAGTGAAACCAATGTGGGCAGTACGTCGGGTACGCTTAAAACCAAGTCTTCGACCCTATGGGTAAGCTTCTTGCCCCACTTGATCATAAAAGGGATGTTCAACGATTCATTTTCCAATACCAGCTTTCCTTCTTTACCATGGCTCCCCAACATCTCGCCGTGATCCGAAGAAAAAACTATTATGGTATTCTCTGATAATCCCAAAGTCTCAAGCTTATCCATAACCTGACCTATGTAGTGGTCCACCGCACTTACGTTGGCAAAATAATAAGGCGCGTAGTCTCCTACTGTATCCTCAGCATTTTCTCTTTTCAGTAATCCATCCAATTTTACTTCTCCATTTTCAGTGTATTGGTCAAAATATTCCATCTTGGTACTTTCTTCTGTCCAAGGGTTATGTGGCGGATTAAGCGACCAAATCATAAAAAATGGCTGTTCTGGATTTCTTTGACCATGTGTATTGTCCAGATAATCCATGATTTTTTCAGCTTCAAATTCTGCCGAAAACCGATGTGGTAGATATTGCTCTCCATCTTTTTTGCCAGCTACCACCTTTGGGTCACTCGAATAAACAATTGGGTTAAAATGATCATCCTTAATCATTTGGACAAAGTAATCAATACCGTGCCGATCAGGACCTGGAGGGACATAAGTATCATAATCATTTATATAATATCCTCCCGGTTTATCTGTAGTCCCTACATAGGTGCCTTCTTTATTGAACACAGGGTCATTTTTCAAATAGTGCGCTTTACCAAAATACGAAACGGCATAACCTGCCTTGGAAAACACATCACTCATACATTCAGCATCTGTTCGCAGTGATACGTCCCTGTCCTTCCGACAATTTGCATTGACACCATTCGAGTTGGGGTACATACCCGAAAGCATCATCGCACGGTAAGGGCTACATAGAGGGAAGTTACTTACCGCATTGCTAAACACCACTGATTCTGAAGCTAGCTGATTAAGGGCAGGTGTAGAAACAGGGTCTGGATCGCCAGGAATGAACTCGTCATAACCTGGTTCTGACCAAATCCCAAGGCTGAAATTCCTGAATTGGTCAGGAAAGATGAAGATGACATTTGGAGGAGTGGTATCCTTTTTTGCCGCCTGCTGATTACACCCTAAGAAGCACAGTGGCAACAAGCTCAATAGTATCAAATTGACCTTTGTGCCTTCTATGCATAATTTATGTATAGGTAAAACTAGTTTATCCATTATCATACCGCTATCGTAGTTGTTTCATTTACAGATTTATTCCTTTTTTTATTTAAACCCAGTTTATGCACTAGGAATGGTAGTAGCCTGTCCTGACAGATGTCGGGAAGAGCTACCAGTGCAAGAAAATCAATTAAGCTAATGCATAAACCGGGTTAAAGTAAGACTGTCCCAAATATTAACTTGACCATCCTTCTTTGGATATAGTGACAACCTCCGGGACAGCCGCACTGACTATTCTGGGTAGCCTGGGTTTTGGGTCAGGTTCTCTCCTCGTTCCAGTTCGGAAGTAGGAATAGGCCACAAATAGTGTACTTCTGGATCAAAATACCTTACTTGGTTAATAACATTGGGATTGAAACTAACATCCTTACCTGCATCCACTGTAAGTCCATGCACTTCAAAGCCATCATTTAGCTCTATCATCCCGTTTCGCTTCATATCAAAATACGACCAACCCTCCATGGCCAACTCTACAATCCTTTCTCTGTAGATATCGTCCATCGTAATATTACCGGCTGTATAGAGTGGGAGATCCTCTGATGCCCTTGATCGCACGGCATTGATCGTTCTGTCCAATATACCCTGTGATAGATTACCTGCCCCTCCATCTCTCATGGCCACTGCTTCAAGGTAATTTAACAATACATCTGCGTACCTAAATATGATATAGTCCAAAGGGGAATCACGGCTTTGGGAAGATTCAGCTCCAGGAATCACATACTTCCTCATATGCATCCCTACTTGAGAATGGTTTACTGCCTGAAAATCATGTGGATAAAGAATATCCTGATCATTTTTGTCAATAAAATGTGAGCCAGGACGTAAGATGGTTTGGTCCAACCGTGGATCCCTTCCTTCAAAATATTCATATATTTCGTCGGGAATTCTATCTGGGTCCTCATTATCAAAATCAACTCCTTCTTCGGGGTTTTCAATTGTTCTTTCGAATTGTTCTACTAACCAGCTAGTTGGTTGCACCCAAGACCAGCCATCTCCTGAAGCACTCCGAAAGGCGTACATTTTTTCAAAATTCCCCCCGGATTCTGATTCATTCATAAAAACATGCTCTACATCAAATATTACTTCCTTATTGTTTTCATTATCCACATTGATGACGTTAGGATATTCAGGCTCAAGTTCATATCCAAGGGTCATAACCTCTTCAGCAGCATTGGCAGCTCCTGCCCAATCCTTCTCAAACAATGCCAACTTTAACCTTAACGCCAGGGCAGCTCCTTTAGTAGCTCTGCCAGTTTCCTCATCTCCGGGAAGAGGGAGTTGATTAATGGCTGTTTCCAAGTCTTCTTTCATTAGCGCTACCACTTCAGAGACAGGTGCCCTTGAAGCATCTGCATCCTCTATGGATGGTACAGAAGTAAACAATGGAACGTCTCCATAAACCTCTATCAATAAGTAGTAATACATTGCCCGCAAAAACTTCGCTTCGCCTATCATCACATTTTTTCTTACTTCTCCATTTTCGCCTTCAAAGGGGATTTCATAAATATGATCAAGGAAGTCATTGGCCCTCACCACACCACGGTACATGTTTTCCCATAGTTCATTGACTGCCCTATTGTTCGGGTTATGGTTTCCTTCAGCGATTTGTCGATAAAACCCCGTTCTTGAATTCCCCAATGGGGTAAACAGATCAAACAGTCCCATTGTAGCCCATCCAATACTCTCATTTCCCGTTTCAAGTGCATCATATATGGCCGTTAACCCTGCTTTTGCATCGGATTCGTTAGACCAAAATGATGATGCAGAAAGCGCATTGTTTGGGGATTTTTCCAAAAAATCCTCATCACAAGAGAATTGTGTCAATAGTAGCACTAGAATAGTGATATATTTAATTACTTTCATGGTTTCTATTATTTAGATTTCAGTTTCGTTACAATCGTATGTTTAATCCGATAGTAGTCGTCCGCACGTTAGGTACCTGATCTGCGGAAACGGTCTCTGGATCGAATCCCCATTCCTCATTGGTAAAAGTCATGAGGTTTTCGATACTGAAATAAACTCTTAGTTTTTGTATTTTCAGGGAGTTGATAACTGCTTGGGGCAGGCTATAACCAAGCTGAAGGTTCTTCACTCTAAAGAAAGAAACATCCTTTACCCAAAAAGAAGAGGTATTGCCGTTCAGTCCCTGCATGGCATCTTGGTTTAACCTCGGAAGTTCTCCATCAGGATTTTCCTGTGACCACGCATCATCAATCCATCGTTGGTGAAGGACGCCTCTATCACTCCATTCAATAGGTCTTACTCCAATCCCAAAGGTATTGATATCTCGGTCGGCAACTCCCTGAACTACCAGTCCAAAATCAAATCCCTTATACCCCAATCCTATTTTTCCCCCGTAGGTAAATCCCGGGATCCTGTTTCCAATAATTGTCCTATCGTTACTATCGATCACCCCGTTTCCTGCATCTGGAATCCCATCGTTATTGGTATCTTCGGTCAATTGGTCCTTAAACCTTATGTCACCAGGAGAGGTGTTGTTTTGATGCCGCGGAGCATTTTCCACTTCATCCTCTGACTGAAATATACCAATAGCTTCAAGCCCATAATATGACTGGTAAGGGTATCCGATTTGCGTTCCTCCTGTTTGGATGTCAGCAAAATAATCGGTCACTTCATTTTGTAAACGGGTAACATTTCCCGAAACATCAAAGTCCACTTCGCCAATCCTGGTTCTGTAACCCAGACTTAGCTCTACCCCCTTATTTACCATAGACGCCAAATTGACTGTTGGATTGGACTTATTACCCAAAAACTGGGGTACTGGCAACCCGGTAAGAATACCATCGGTTTCCCTTTTGAAATAATCAAATGTAAAACTCAACTTTCCTTCAAAGAATGCGGCATCCAATCCTATATCAGTGGTAGTGGTTTCTTCCCACTTGATATCTTCATTGACCAAGGAAGTCTGGGCTATACCTGTATAGACTTCTCCCCCAAAAGCATAATTTTGGTTTAGGGAATAGGTGGGCTGGTAGGGATAATTGCCTATTCTGTTATTCCCCAGTTTTCCCCATGAGGCCCTTAATTTTAAATTGTCCACGGCTCCTATGGATTGCATAAAGTCCTCTTTGGCAATGTTCCACCCTACAGAAAACGCGGGGAAATACCCCCATCTATTTCCCTCCTTAAAGCGCGAAGATCCATCCGCCCGAAAGTTCACTTCGGCAAAATATTTCTCTTGGAAATTATAATTCATTCTTCCAAAATATGACCGCAAAGCCCATTCAACGGTGTTTCCACTCGCTCCGGCCACCAATAAACCAGCGTCTATGGCAGTGACCTCATTGTTCTGGTATTGGTTCTTGGTAACCGACACATAATCATCCCTATAATTCAACTGCTCATAACCTCCCAAGAGTTTGAAGTTGTGGTCATTAATGGAACGCTGGTATTCCAATAGGAAATTGGTGGTAAGTTGGTAATCTTGATCTTGTCGGGAGGTGGATGATCTACCTGAGGACAGCCCAAATTCTCGTGTTATGATATCCCGCTGAAAGTCCCACAAATCCCATCTTTTGTTAAATGTGTTCCTCATTTGGTTGTTATAATTCATGGATAATTTGGCTGTTGCGGTCAGCCCATTCACGATCTCATAACTAGCAAAAACACTCCCCAAGATTCGTTTCTGATTAATATTATCATTTTTATTATAAACTTGACCATGTGGATTTGTCACTGTTCCTACAGCGGGGTGTTGGGCACCTCCCCACCTTCCATCAGGATGTTGCATACTTGGGATGCCAGGAACGGTCCCAAGGTCGATCGTGTTTGAACCAAGGGAATTGGGAATAATATCTGACCACCTAAAAAAAATGTCCCCACCAACTTTGAACCCTTTGGCAATCTCTGATTGGAGGTTTGTCCGAACACCGTACCTTTTTATATTATTGTCCTGCACGAGACCGTCCTGATCTAAATAGTTCATAGACAACCTATATTGAGTAGACTTGGTCCCTCCTGTAACAGAAAAGGAATGGGATTGGATTTTGGCAATATTTCCCACTTGTTCTCCATACCAGTCTACATTTGGGTAAAGCAATGGATCGTTTGCGTTTTCACGCCACGCTTGAATATCTGAAGGATTGAAAATCTCCGTTCCCCGGTTTATATTGGCATACTCCATATATGTAGCCATATCACTAACAAAATCCGGGTTACGGGTACTTTTTTGCCAACCGGCATAGCCATTATAGGAAACAGAAACTTTCCCTTCCTGCCCTCTTTTCGTAGTGATCAATATCACGCCATTTGCACCTCTCGAACCATAAATTGACGCAGAGGCAGCGTCTTTAAGTATGGAGATGTCCTGAATGTCATTCGGGTCGATGTCATTCATAATGCCCGTACCTTCTGAAGGTATTCCATCCACCACTATTAGTGGATTGGCATTATTAAATGTCCCAACCCCTCTAATTCTAATAGTTCCTCCATCTCCACCGGCGATTCCCCCATTGGATTGTGAAACTTGAACCCCTGCGGCCAATCCGGAAAGACCCGCACTTATATTGGTAATCGGTCTTGATTCAATGTCTTGATTGCTAATACTACTTACCGAACCGGTGAGGTTGATCTTTTTTTCTGAGCCATAGCCAACGACCACCACCTCTTCGAGAGACTTCAAGTCCTCTTTCATCTTCAGGTCAATGGTAGTCTGGTTTCCGATCTTTATTTCTTCGGTAACATACCCTACTATTTTGAAGACCAGTGTTACCTGCGTATCGGGAGCTTCGATGGAATAATTCCCATCAATATCGGTCACTGTCCCATTGGATGTCCCTTTTATTAAAACATAGACACCGGGCAGGGCTTCTCCATTTTCATCAGTTATCGTTCCGGTGACTGTAGCTTGGTCATTCTTAACGGAACTGGTCTTCGATAATCCTTCGGAATCCACGTGAGGGTGTCTGGGAATACCGTTTTTTTCGCTTTCTCCACCGAAGGTGTTTCCAATAGGGAAAATACCTATCGCGATTAAGGTAGCTATCGCAAAAAACACCTTTTTGCGATGTTGGGTAAAATTAAAACTCATGATTAATTGTTTAGGTTAAAATTAATTGGGTTTAGTAATTGATTGTGTTAAGAGTAAACTGAAATCAAATTTGAAAGCTCCGAGAGCTACGCTTAATTTTGATGACCAGCAGTATCAATAGCAGTTATACCCTTGTTCTTCAATCTGAACAAACTTTCCAAATAGTAATAATCAGCATAATTTAGCGGCTTGTCGATTTCGGCTCCATGCGGGATACTCCCCACAGAGTGCATTAACAGGAAGTGGTGATTCGCTCCATTCTGGGCAAAATACTTGGAACCTGATAAGGTAGAGATCATTTCTTTGGCACTGTCCAAATAACCTTCCTCCAGATAATTGCTCAGTTCTATCAGTGCGGAAGCGGTGATTGCCGCAGCTGAAGCATCCTTGGGCTCATTGGGAATTCCAGGGGCATCATAGTCCCAAAAAGGAATGCTATTGCTTTTTATTTCTGGGTTACTCAAGATAAAACTGGCGATGTTTTTTGCTTGCTCCAGATAGGTCTCGTTATTAGTATACCTATAGCACATGGTAAATCCATATAAGCCCCATGCCTGTCCTCTTGCCCAAGATGATTCATGGGCGGCTCCCTGTGCTCTTTCCTTTTTGCGGACTGCTCCAGTTAGGGAGTCGTAATCCACTACATGGTAGGAACTATAATCATCCCTGAAGTGATTGGCCAAGGTTGTATTGGCGTGCTTGATAGCTATATCTGCGTACTTGGGATCCCCAGTGAGTTTGGAAACCTCAAAAAGCAACTCCAAATTCATCATATTATCTATGATCACAGGGTATTGCCAGCCCCTCTCCGACTGCCAGCCCTTATCCGTGTCCCATGATTTAATGCTCTCTACTTTGGGGTCATACCTCTCCAAAAGAGTATTGGCTGCATCTACTAGAACCTTTTCATATGACTTCTGGCCTGTAAGCCGCAGTCCATTTCCGAATGAATTGTTAAACACAAAGCCCAGATCATGGTTGGAATAAAACCTGTCCTCTTTGATCAGCTCTTGGAAAAACCCCGCATCTGCCTTCCATTTTTGATCGCCAGTAAGGGCGTATAGGTACCAAAGAGAGCCTGGGAAAAACCCTTCTGTCCAATCAAAGCCATCATGGACCCACATCATCTCACCATCCTCCTCCACACTTCTGGGGATTTTGTTGTTTTTCTTTGCAGTCGTGACCAATGCTGCATAATGATCGGCTGCTTTTGATAACTGGGAGCTAAGTGCGATAGGCAACTTTCTTTGTGTATCTTTTTGCTCCTTGTTATCACTATAACCGGATTTGGCCGAACTACTACATGCCGTTTCAAAAAGTAAAGTCAATAATAGACAACTTAAGAAAGTGGTGTAAAAACTGGGGTTATTTTTAATCCCCCCCTAAAAAAGAGTGACATATTTTTCATTTACAAGGTTACGATTAGGTTTATCAATGATTTCAACACCCTAAACTTAGATCATTTAAAACCATATTTTCAACCTCTACATCCCTTTAAACGAATTCCTCCCCTCTTAAATAAGAGTATATACCCTAGTATATGGTAAGTAGCCAAGCAGAACTATCCCTGCAGCCACTTCTCACTACTAAAACAATATACTGGGTGTCCTGATCAATACCCCTAGGTTCTTTTGTAATGTGGGCACAGACCTGTCTTTCCTTCCATCCAATCTGGACTGGTCTGCGGATAGGTTATCCAAAGGACGCTCCATTAGGACAAACCATAACATGGGTAAATTGGGATTTTTAGGGGGAGAGATTCATCAAGTCCCTCTAAAAAACTTTTTTCAACATATATTAAGGTTAATTTTGATTTAAAGTTCTAACTTTTTATCTGCCAAGCACCCAACCACTATGATGAGAATGGATAGATGGACATATCTACTAACTGTCCTGGTAATATCATGCTTTGTTTCGCGCATTACAGCACAAGAAACTACAAATCTAAAATTCAAGAAAATTGGAACGGAAGATGGCCTGAGCAGTTCGTCTGTTATTGACATCCTACAGGATTACAAGGGTTTTATCTGGTTTGGAACCAGGGATGGATTAAATAAGTTTGACGGAGAAGTCATCAAGACCTACCATAATGAGCTCCACAACGACTCCACCTTGCGGGACAATTGGGTTTCCTCTTTATTTGAGGACAGTGCCCACCATTTATGGATCAGCACGCTTAAGGGGGTTTCTATCTATAATGAAGACCTCGACAAAATCATCAGGGTAGTAGATAAGGACAAGATTTTGGAGGGATTGAGGATAGCCCACATTACCGAAAGCAAAAACAATGAGATTCTATTAAGCAGCAAGAAGGGACTATTCTCGTTAAAATTCAACTATGAGGAAAATGGTAATCTCAAATTAAATCGCTTGGTAAGCCAGCCCGTAATCAGCTCATACATCGAAGAAGAGGTGATCTGGACAGCTTCACCTGATGGTATTTATCGTTATAATATAGCATCGGATCAGTTAGAAAAGGTATTTGATTACAACAGTCATTTTATCCCTTATAATTTCCACGTAGATTTCCATAAGCTGAAAGATAAATTACTGCTTTCCTCTCCCATCGGGCTTTTTCAATGGGACAAGTCCAGTGCTTCATTTACCGAATATAAATTCATAAATGCAGAAAACAACATTCACAGCTTTACCTCTGCAGTGCGAAAAGTAGTCAAAGATGCCAATGGTTTGGTTTGGGTAGGCACCATAAACGGTCTTTATATCATCAACCCCAGTAGCAAAAAAACAACAAAGTATATCCACAGACCTCAAGATCTCTATAGCCTCAGCCATAATTCAGTTTATGATATCCTAGAGGACAATGATAATAATATTTGGATAGGAACCTGGGCAGGGGGAGTCAACTTTTTTGATCGCAACTTGGTCACTTTTAACCATTATTACAGCTCTGAAACCAAATTTGCGTTAAGCAATAATATTGTTAGTTCCTTTGTGGAAGATGAGCCCAATGAATTTTGGATTGGTACTGAAGGTGGAGGATTAAATTATTTTGATAGGAAATCGGGACAATTCAAAAAAGTCGATTACAGGCCTGCTAACGAACCACCCGCAAACATTAAAAAAATCATAAAGGACAAGGCCGGCAACCTTTGGATAGGACTGCACTATCACGGATTGGAAAAGTACCATCCCAAAACAGGGGAGTACCGGTTATTTAAACATCAAAACAGCTCCAAAAACAGCCTTAGCAACAATACTGTCATGTCCCTATTTGAAGACAAAAGCGGTAGAATCTGGATTGGGACCAACGAAGGGGGATTGAACCAATATTTAGGAGGAGGCGAATTTGAAAGATATGACAATGAGTCTTGGTACGCAAACATGACCGTTTTCACCATCCATGAAAAGCGTGCTGGCTTACTTTTGTTGGGCACTAACAAAGGACTGATAGAGTTCAATGTCAATCAGAAGACATTCAAAGCCATCCCCATAAAATCCGATATACTGGACCAGGAAATCACCGTACATTCCTTATTTACAGAAAACGACAGCTTATATTGGCTAGGGACCTCAAGTCATGGTCTCATCAAGTATAATGACATCAACAACCAAGTAAAAACTTACCATACGGCCAATGGCCTACCAAACAACCTCATCTATGGAATTTTAAAGGATGATAGCGGGAACTTATGGATTAGCACCAATAACGGGCTATCTAAATTCAACCCCCAAAATGAAGATTTTACAAACTATGGCATCAAAAACGGCTTACAAAGCAGTGTGTTTAATTATAATAGTTTCTTAAAAACATCCAATGGAGACTTGATGTTCGGGGGCATTAATGGATTCAATATCTTCGACCCAAATAACTTAATCCATAATCAGGGAAGTAACCCGCTGTATATAACCTCCATAAAAATTTTCGACAAGGAGCTGGCCAAAGGTAAAAATGAAGTCACAAGGAACGTATCCAATATGACCGAAATAACGTTGCAGCCTCCTCAATTCAACTTTACGATCAATTATACTTCAATTAACTTTACCACGCCGGAGAGAACGCAGTTTCAATATAAACTGGAAGGGTTTGACAACAAATGGATCTCTGCCGGCAACCAACGGTTTGCCAATTATAACAATATAGCCCCAGGTGATTATACCTTTATGGTAAGGACCAAGCCTACTTCCAAAGGACAGTCCGTTTCCCAGGCAAGGCTAAAAATCATTGTTTTACCACCTTGGTGGATGACAAAATGGGCCTACTTCTTCTACTCCTTAATTGTGGCCGGATTGATTTATGTGTTTTGGAAGTTCAAGTCCTCCCAGTTTGAGATGAGGAAAAAATTGTTACAAAACCAATTGGACACCGAAAATGAAAAGCACCTTTACAACCTAAAACTCAAATTTTTTACAAACATATCCCATGAACTAAAAACACCTCTAACACTCATTCTAGGCCCCGCAGAAGAATTGATTTCCCATGAATGGAAGAGCAATACCCTAAAGGAAAAGGTACATTTGCTGTATTCCCAATCAAAAAAAATGTACCATCTGGTCAATCAGTTATTGGAATTCAGAAAAACGGAGACTGGAAACACCCAGTTAAGAGCTACAGAAGGGGACATTTCACAATTTATCAATGAAATATATTTGGTTTTCAAACTAAAAGCCGAAAAAAAGGGTATTCAATACACCTTTAAGAGCATTGATCATGAGATCCCCATTTTTTATGATCGGGACAAATTGGAAATGGTTTTTACCAACTTATTATCCAATGCTTTCAAGCACACCCATGAAGGTGGTGTTATTAAAATAGATGTAGACTATACGGGATCCACTACTAGTAATGCAGAATTTGCCAACAATAATCTGGCAAACAATTTTGCAACCATTTCCATTACCGATAACGGGACAGGTATGACACCGGAAGAAACGGGCAAAATATTTGATCGATTCCATCAAACCTTTAGAAGTGAGACGCTATCGGTATCAGGGACTGGTATCGGGCTCTCCTTGGTAAAGGATTTGATTGACCTGCACCGTGGGGAAATAGTCGTGAAAAGTGCGCTTCAAAAAGGCACCTGTTTCGTAATCAAGCTTCCCTTTGGGAAGGAACATCTGAGTCCGGAGCAAATCCTCGAAGACATCGATCCCAACGCTGAGCACACCTTCTATAAAGATTACGATATTCAAAAAGACCGAAGTAAAATTGAATTAAAAAATGCCCAGAACAACCCCTATACAATATTATTGGTAGACGACAACCCCGACTTGCTCCAGTACCTCAAAGAACTGTTGATGAATAGCTTTACGATTTTCTGTGCCGAAAACGGGAAAGAAGCACTGGAACTTATCAAGCAATCGACTATTGATTTAATTATAAGTGATGTGATGATGCCTGAAATGGACGGGATTACTTTATGCCAAAAAGTCAATGAAGACAAATCATTGGGCTTCATACCCTTTATATTGCTCACTGCCAGGACCGCCGCAGTATACGAAATCGAAGGATTGGTCATTGGGGCTACAGATTATATTGCCAAACCTTTTAATCCTAAAATCCTACAGGCCAAGATCCAGAATATATTTATCAATAAAATCAGGCTTCAGGAATTTTATGAAAAATCAATATTACAGGAACATTACGACCTGGATATACCAAACGAAGAAAAAGATTTTATCGAATCATCCATAAAAATTGTCGAGGAATATGTAGAAGATCCCACGTTTAATGTACAGGCATTGGCCCGGAGCATGGCCATGAGTCAGTCCTCTTACTATAAAAAGCTAAAAAGCCTAACGGGTAAAACAGCCGTTGAATTTATTAGGGATGTAAGGGTGAGGGTTGCCGCCCAGCTCCTGCTAAATTCCAATTTTAGGATATCGGACATCGCCCAAAAGGTCGGTATCTCGGACACAAAATACTTTAGGGAATCGTTTAAAAAAACCTACGGAATAAGCCCATCAAAATACAAAACCTCTAAAAAACAGGACGAACTTACCAGTAAAAATCAACCCCAGTAGTAAAACGGTAAATCACCCTTCCATTTTTTATTTAATTCCATAGAAAACATAAATAGACTTTTAATAAACATCATCTAAACACTGTAAAATTGATTTTTAAAATTTTATCATTTTCACTTTGATTTAAATCAATTAAAAATACCTTTGCAAGCACAAGTATTTATTTAGATTTATTCCAATTAAATAAAAGAACGTTTCGATAACTAAATACTATCAATTTTACATTTCGGTTAGATTTTATCTATTGAAATTTCTAAATATTAAATACTGTTGAATTTCAACCATTATTAAAAAACTGCTAAAATCATTTTTCCATGACCAATGCACATTTTAATGAAGGCAGTGCTTCCATCGGTGGAACAACCGGATTACTACCAACCTCACAAAAAAAACCTACCTCTGTATCCCCTCCCATTTTGGACATTAGCCCATCAGAAAGGAAGTCCATAAAGGAAGCTGTGCTTTACCTGAGGCAAACCAAAGCCCAGAAGCAAGGGCCATTCTAGTTGAGTTTTGGGAAAAGGCCAACCGGCTTCAGCTTTCCAACAACAGAAAACTAAGGGACCGCTCCCAACCCTTTACCGGTTTGCCTACAGTTGGCAAGCTGGCCAACCCCATTACTAATTTTCACTATTCATAAACAATATATAAAATGAAACAAACTTTATCCCCCATTTACCTTAGGCAGCACGTCCAAAGAGTTATGGTATTCATCACTACGCTTCTGCTTACATTTTCGGTCCAATCCGCCTATTCCCAAACAGGATCTATCAGCGGGAAGGTCACAACGAGTGATGGAAATCCTGCGGAATTCTCAACGGTGAGCTTGGAAGGAAAACAATACACATTAGTGGATCACGAAGGGAATTATGTCTTCACCCAATTACCTTCAGGGGAATATACAATTGAGGTAAGTTTTGTAGGTTTAGAGCCAAAGAAGAAAACCGTTCACCTAAATGAAGGAGACAAGATCGCCATAGACTTTGAGTTGCCTGCTAGCTCCAACACCTTAAATGAATTTATGGTTGTAGGGGATAAATATTCAATCACTTCCCGGAAAGAAAGTCCCTATGTGGCCAGATTGCCTATCAAAAATCTTGAAAACCCCCAAGTCTACAGCGTCGTTGATATCGAATTGATCAATGAGCAAATGGCCCTTACCCTCGAGGAATCTTTCCGAAATGTACCTGGGGCTGCTCCAGCTAAGACAGGGGCGGGTATGCCTGCCTTCTTTTCCCGCGGATTTCAGACCTCAGATAATTTAAGAAATGGCCTGGCCACCTCCCTGAAAACAGGCATTGACTTGGCCATGGTAGAAAGAGTAGAAACCATCAAGGGCCCTTCCTCCACCCTCTTCGGTTCTTCCATGGTCTCTTTCGGTGGGCTGGTAAACTATGTCACCAAAAAGCCTTATGACCACTTTGGAGGCGAAGTTTCTTACCTTCAGGGAAGTTGGGATCTCAGCCGGTTAACAGCCGATATCAATGCCCCACTGGACCAAGAAAAGAACCTATTGTTCCGTCTGAATACCGCATTCCAAAAAGAAAACAATTTTCAGGACCAGGGACATGGCACCACTTTGGTACTTGCCCCCAGCCTATCCTATCAAATAAATGACCGCCTTACCGTAAGGCTTGATGCAGATGTCCAACAGTACAAAGGCACCGCCAATACTGCTTGGGCAGTAAACAGTGGCGTCACGCTCAACTCCTACGACCAGCTGCCCATTGCATATGAGCGTTCGTTGATTGACGACTCATTTGTAGGGAAACAATTATCCAGCAACGTTTTTCTTCAGGCAGAATACAAGCTTTCCGAAAACTGGACTTCCACCACCAACTATGCCTACGCCAATGGTGAATACAACGATCTATTATACAACAATCAATACTGGATCAGCAACACGGAAGTCAGACGTGCCATAGGTGTATTCTCTCCTGACAAAACCGGCAGGAAACAATTTCAACAAAACTTCACAGGAGATTTTAAAATCGGTTCGGTCCGAAACCGGTTGGTAATAGGCCTGGACTATATCGACCAGTTCCGTAACATGAAATATTCCTATGTATGGCTGGATACAGTAAATGTGATGGAGACGACACCGGACATCCGACTGCAGTCTTTGGAAAACACATTGGGCGACATGGATACTCCAGCAAGGCTGAGCAAACAAAGAAGTTATGGGGCTTATTTCTCCGATGTGGTCAATCTTTCCGACAGACTGATCGCCATGATCAGCCTAAGAGCAGACCGATTTGCCAATAAAGGCACCTATTACCCACTTACCCAGCAGACATCCGGAAGCTATTATCAAACCGCCTTTTCACCTAAATTTGGATTGGTCTATCAGCCGGTCAAAGAAAAAGTAGCTCTTTTTGCCAACTATATGAATGGCTTCAAAAATGTGGGCAACGCCGCTCAGCCCGACGGAACCGTCAGTGTTTTCAAACCTCAACAGGCCAACCAGCTCGAAGGAGGTGTCAAACTCGACCTGCTCAACAATAAATTAAATGCCACCATCAGCTACTATGATATACAGGTCTCTAATTCTACGAGGGCAGAAACCAGAGAAGATGGTTTGACATATACGGTTCAGGACGGCACACAGCAAAGCCGCGGTGTAGAAGTTGAAGTTATTGGCAACCCTTTTCCTGGCTTCAATTTTGTCACTGGCTATGGCTACAATGACAACGAGTACATTAATGCAGCAGAAAATATAGAAGGAAAAAGGGCTCTGGGAACACCTGAACATGTGGCCAATGCCTGGTTAAGCTATTCCCTTATCAATGGCCACCTAAAGGGGCTGGGTTTTGGTGCCGGAGTTATCTATGTATCCGATGTATTCTTTAATGATACCAACACATTTACCCTACCCTCCTATACCGTATTGGACGCTTCCATTTTCTATAACCAGCCGAAATACCGCATCAGTATTAAAGCCAATAACCTGACCGATGAACACTACTGGATCAGTGATGGCTATTATGTCAGGCCACAGAAACCAGCACACTTCCTGACCAGTTTTACCTTTAAGTTTTAAAACTACCACTAACTACCATCCCCGGGACATTTGTTCCGGGGACTATCATGATTGATTTTAACCAAAGACCGCCTTTGCCAAAATCCCTAAAGGTTGCCATGGGAGCAGTCATGCTATTGGCCATCCTAGACCATACCAGGATTTTCTTCCATTACTGGAACACTTCCCCGACAGACTTGGAGACCACGACCTTACACCTATTTTTTACCCGGTTCATTTCCCATTTCTTTGCTCCCACAGTTTTTTTTCATCAGTGGGATACAATGCCATATGTACCGCCAAACTGTTTCCAATAAAAAATTGTCAATCATGCTGGCAAAAAGAGGAGGCGCCCTATTACTTTTAGAGTTGGCTGTCAACAACTTCCTTTACACCTTCGACCCCTATTATGGGACCACCGGCGTATTCATATTGGCCATGCTGGGGATATCCTTGCTTTTATTATCAGTATTGATCTACTTACCCTCGAGGGTATTATTGTTCTTGTCCATCATGGCAGTGTTTGGGCACCATCTGCTCGATGGCTTTCACGTTGGGGAGACCTTCCTTTTGGACTTGTTAGGTTCACTAATTCATGAACAGCAATTTATTGAAACCAAGGCCACCTTATTTATCATCAATTATACCATTCTTCCATGGGCCCCATTATTATGGATTGGATATGTGATAGGACATTGGTTTGACCCAACTTACCCTAAGGATAAAAGAAAACAAAAACTAAGGTTTTTGGGTATTGCCTGTTTGTTATTATTCATAATCCTACGAATATCCGGATGGTATGGAGAGGCTTCTCCGTGGCTCATTGATGCCAACTCCTTTCCTATGACCTTGATGTCATTTTTTGACCTCACCAAATATCCTGCTTCCCTGTGCTTATTGGCTTGTATATTTGGGGTTATGTTGCTTTTGCTAGGATCGTTTGAAGACTCAGGTACCAAAGTCACCAAAGCGCTGACAACTTATGGCCAGCATAGCTTGCTGATCTACCTTTTTAGCACCCTTATCCTTCACCTGACTGCACTGGTCATTCTTCCGATTGAAGGAATCTCCATGTCCGCAATGATTATTAAGCCTGAATCGTACCTTCTAGGTAACGAATTAGAAAATCATGGGTTTCCTTTAATTACGGTCTATGCCATCTGGATTTTTGCCATCATTACCCTTTATTTATTATTTCAGCAACTAACTTTTACTCCCCGAAGCAAGACCAATCAACAAGACAGGATCACGAACGATTAGAGAAAGAAAAAAACAGGCCTTCCTTTTATACTTACTTGAAAAAAAGGATAAACCTCAAGGAAAGAAGCCGCTCTCTTATTGGTGTTGAAAAACACAAAAACCAATGAAATCCTCACTGAAATGGTGGGTCAAAATCTTATCAAAAAGCAGAAAAAAGGGATTATCGATAGATCATCTGCATTACTGCCTCAGCAAGACCATTATTTCCCCTATAATCTATTCCCAAAACAGCTATTTACCTCCTTATTATCTATTGTCCATTTTCAATCCAGCGCCTGTACAGTTGTTGTCTAGTATAGAAAAGTGCTTTAATAATCTCCATAAGCTACTTTGGAAGGACCGTTTGAGGTGTTGTTCATAGGACAATCCTTCATTGAGGTTAATATAATACTAAACTCAAAATAACCATTTATGAAACAGATGTATTACGCTGCACAAAAGCGGAGCATCAGCATGCTCTTACTTTTATGCTCATTGGTGTCCACAGCTCTCGCTCAACAAAACATCAATGGCAAAATCACAGATGAAACCGGAGGGCCACTGCCTGGGGCCACAGTGGTGATCAAGGGAACCACCAAAGGAAACGTTAGCGATATTGACGGTCTATACTCCATCTCAGCTTCCACAGGTGATGTACTTACCTATACCTTTATAGGATATGAAACCCGAGAGATCACTCTCCAAAACCAAACGACTTTAGACATCCAACTAGTACCTACTACTGCGAGCTTGGAAGAAGTAGTCGTGGTAGGGTACGGTACCCAGACCAAAAAGGAAATAACGGGCGCCGTCGCCAATATCAAATCCGACTTGATAGAAAAAGCACCGGTTTCTGATATAGGACAAGCCCTACAGGGCCAAGTAGCAGGCGTCAATGTCCAAGCGGCCAGCGGCAGGCCCGGGGAAGCTTCCAATATCCAAATAAGGGGCGTAGGCTCCTTGCTGGGCACCCTGGAACCGCTATATGTAGTCGATGGTGTCCCCTACCAAAACAATCCAAACATCGCTCCAGAGCAAATCGAGTCAATCGATATCCTGAAAGACGGAGCTGCTGCCTCCATTTATGGTACCCGCGCTTCCAACGGTGTTGTTTTGATCACTACCAAAAGGGGAAAAAAAGGGAAAATCAAGGTGGATTTCAGTGCTTATGGAGGAATCCAGAACATCACTTCCGGCACACCCCTGATGAATACTTCCCAGCAGATGTACGCTGAAGAAGTCAGTCTGGAAGCCCTTGGAAGAGATCCGTTGATCTTTTTTTTCAGCCCAAATGCACTGGATTATGACAGTGACTTTGTAGCTGATGTACAAAATAACAATGCCGCTATACAAAATTACAGCATCGGAATAACTGGCGGAACGGACGAGCTGGCCGTTAATTTCACTTCAAATTACTTTGACCAAGAGGGTATTTTGATCAACTCCGGCTTTGACCGGCTCAGCTCCCGGTTGAATGTCCAGTTTAACAAAGGGAAATTCAAGGCATTTGCAAGCTTGGCACTTACAGAAGAAAACCGGGAGCAGGAGCCTTGGTCACTTTATGAATATGCCATCGCCCAAAACCCTTGGCAGCCCCCTTTGGGAGGATTGAGCTCTCAGGGAAATGATTTTGAATTGCCCGCAGACAACCCTATCCTTTACAGTTATTTGTCCCGAGAACTCAACAATATTGATAACAGGACAATCAACAGTAACAATATTGCTTTAAACCTTGAATACGAGTTCTTCGAAGGGCTCAGCTTTAAAGTAAACCTCGGAACCAATCAATGGAACTACAGAAGGAAATTCTTCCGTCCACAATACCTAGTATACACCCCCGAAGGCGACTACAGCCCTACAGCATCCAGAGAAGATGCCCTACTGAATGAGGACTATACTTTTACCCGACGAAACGTCATGGAGAATATCCTAAGGTATTCAAAGACCATCAATAAACACAATATTGAGCTCACAGGGGTCGCTTCCTACGAAAAATTCACTTCTGAGCAAATAGGTGTAGGCATCATCGGCTTATTGAGCAATGACACTCCGGTGTTAGGCGCAGGACAACAGGCCACCAAACCAAGCAGCTATGACTACACCAATACCCTAAGTGGACTTATGGCAAGGGGCCAGTATAATTATGATGATAGGTACCTTTTTTCTGCCAGCTACCGTAGAGATGGCTCTTCCAATTTTGGCCCGAACAATAAATACGGTGACTTCTTCGGTGCATCTGCTGGCTGGAACATTTCGGAAGAAGCATTTTTCAAGAATGCTCAGCTGAGCTTTGTGGACAACCTAAAGATAAGGGGAAGCTGGGCAGAAGTGGGGAACCAAAGTATTCCTGCTTACACCTACGCCTCTCTGATAGAAAGCGGGGTCAATTACCTGTTTTCAAAAGAGGAAATCCTTGCTAATGGTGCTATCCAGCGGAGGTATGCCAATCCTAACGTAAAATGGGAAAGTAGTATATCCACCAATATTGGGCTGGACCTGAGCCTCTTCCAAGGAAAACTCAATTTTACGGCAGACTATTACAAAAACGATAAGCAGGACATGCTGCTGCCTAGGGTCACTCCTCCATCTGGTGGTGCCCACCATCCTGGAGCTGTGGACACCTACAGTCCTATTATTGTCAATGCGGGCAATATGACCAATCAAGGCGTCGAACTTTCCTTGAATTACAAAAACGAAACATCAAAAGGGCTGAAATACGGACTTACCGGTACTTTTACCCGAAACCGTAATAAAATCACCAACCTTAACGGTATCAATCGAGGCTATGCCAATGGACGTCCTACCCAATCACTGGGGCCAAACGTTGATTACACAACCTATTTTGCCGTAGGCTATGAAGCTGGGGCGTTTTTCCTCACGGAAAATGCTGGAGTGATCAAGACCGAAGAGCAATTGGCCAATTACCAAGCCATAGAGCCCAGTGCCCAATTGGGAGATATGATGTATGTAGACCAGCTTACCGAAGACAGTGATGGAGACGGCATCCCTGATACTGGAAATGGAACCATTGATGAAAATGACCGCGTATACAAGGGATCTGGACAATCTAAGTTTGAAGCAGGGATCAACTTTAACCTAGCGTACAAAAACGTTGATTTCTATCTCCAGAATTACATATCCTACGGCGCAAAACTCTACAATGGCGCCCGTATGTATGCCTATACGCAAGGACGACACCTCGACCAATATCACCAGTGGTCGCCACAAAACCCCAACTCTGATATTGCCTCCTATCGTGGTGATTATTATCACAATAACGTCAGGGCAAGATCTGACTTCTTTCTGGAAGATGGAAGCTACTGGAGGATACGAAATATCACCATTGGCTACACGCTCCCTTCCAGTGTAATGGATAAGTTAAAATTAACCAAAGCCCGTGTGTACGCCACAGGAATGAACCCTTTCACCTTTACCAAATACACAGGTTATGACCCCGAAGTAGGTGGTAACGGCATCAGTACCCGCGGTGTGGACCAAGGGAATTACCCCGTGTCAAGAAGGTTTATCATGGGCATCCAAATCCAGTTTTAACCCAAAATCCCTATCATAATGAACATAAGAATCAATACTAAAAAAATCATAGGGTTTGCCCTCACGTCCTCACTATTGTTTGGTTGTGGGCAGGATTTCCTGGAGGAAGTAAACCCCAATGCCATCACTACAGAGACCTTCTGGAAAAGCCCAGAACAATTCCAAAGTGGCCTCACCACAGCTTATGCAGCACTGCAGTTCCAGTCCATCAGTGGAACTGGACTGGTCTATGAGATGGCGCTAGGAGACATTGGGGGCACAGAGAGCTGGTACAGACCTACTGCCTTCCGAAACCTCACCTATAATGACGCCAGTATCCAAGTGACCGACAAGTGGAACGAACTGTACATTGGCATATTCAGAACCAACCAGGTCATTGGTCAAGTACAAACCGTAGACCCTTCGATCCTAGGGGAAGAAGAGCGGCTTGAAATAGAAGCACAAGCGCGGTTTTTAAGGGCTTTCTTCTATTTTCAGCTGGCTACGACATACGGTCAGGGTGTCCTTCGAACGACAGTACCGGATGCTGACGAAGATTTTAACAAGGGCCTAAGTACAAAAGAAGAAATCTATAGTACCGTGGTATTGCCCGACTTGGAGTTTGCCAAAGCCCATCTTCCCGAGCAGTGGCCGGAAAGTGAAAAGGGTCGTGCCACTTGGGGCGCAGCGACAGCCTTAAAGGGAAAATCACACTTGTTCCAAGAGGAATGGGACTTAGCGGCGACAGAATTCAAAGAAGTCATCGACGCCGGAATTTATAGCCTCGTACCAGATTATATGGATAACTTCACCCATCTCAACGAGCATAATGAAGAGTCCATCTTCGAAACTGCCTATAGCGCTGAAGTGAACCCCGGTGCCAACGGAAACACCGTGGATGACACCCCTAACACCACAGGATCCGAAGCCAGTGGAATTGCCACACAGTTTGGCCAACTCAATTTTGGAGCATACAACACGTTATTGCCCAGCTACTATCTCCATGAGATTTACGTAAACGATGAAGTGGACCCTTCCAACCCTATTAACGAGGGGAATATTCATTCTTCCAGGCTTTCGGCAAGTATTGTCCCCATCAATGGCGAAACGGATTACTACCTACTCCCCATCGGTGAACGCGGAGGATGGGCCTTTGGGCAAAGTGCCTATATCAAAAAATACACCAACTGGTACCACCTTCCCAATGAAGATGGCAACAGCCGGTCCGGAATCAACTTCCGCCATATCCGGTTGGCGGACGTCTACCTAATGTACGCAGAAGCTATTCTCCAATCCACGGGAGATATCGACGAGGCCATTACCTACATAGACATCGTGCGCAGCCGTGCAGGAGTCATCACGCTAAGAACGTACCTGGATGAAAACGGAAATACCTTTCCCCAACTACACATCAGCAAACAGGTTCACGGTACCCAGCCATGGGTAAGTCCTAATCCGGCCACACTCCTTACCCACTTGAGACGCGTAGAAAGACCCATAGAGCTGGCTTTTGAAGGGCACAGGTACAAGGACCTGGTAAGATGGGGCATTGTGCAGGATGTATTCGATGAGCTAAGGGCAGATGAAATATGGCGGGAAGCAAACAAGGATGGCATCTTTGACCAAGCGCCACTTTATATACAAGAGCGAATCCGGCCAGACTTTCTGTTATCATCACAGAATTATAATCCATCGGTACACAATTATTTCCCTGTACCAGCTGGTGAACTACAGAACAATGAAGCGTTAGGCCAATAAGAGATAAAAACATGAAATCAATTATAAAAATACTTTCAATAGCATGTCTGGGAGCTATGGTCTCCTGTGAGGACATTTATGATGATCTTAATCTCAACGAAGCCAATAACCAAGTGATTTACACTTCTGAAATGGACTTTGGGAACAGGATTCAGGTCAATGGCACCATTACCTTTGGCGATGTCTCTTCTGGGGTTCAGAGCCGGCAGTGGAGCTTCCCAGAAGGTGCAGTGGACATAATAGGCTCGGACAATGACACCAGCTCCACAGAAAACACCGTAAAAACCGTCTTTACATCCCCTGGAGAGCATAAAGTGAGGTTACAACAAACCTACAATGGCAATGCCTACGTGGGCACGGACCAAAGGGGTAGTGACCTGGACACCACCCTGACCATCACCGTTCTTGACTCCGTTGCACTTCAGGTCCAAGCATACTTGTTGAATCCCGACGGCAGTCTTGGAGAAGAACTTACCCTGTCGGACAATGCCGAAAACGAGGTAATGGCCGGGAGTTTTGTACGGTATATCGTAAGCCCTACTGGCGAGCCTTCCGATTATGTATGGAATACCGATGGTGGAGACCCTGGCACCTCAGAGGAATTTGTCAACGAATTTGATGTGAGGTATAAAAAGCTCGGGACTTTTGGGTTTGGCCTTTATGCTTCCAGAGAGAGGCCGGCTGGGGAGTCACTGGTGGAAGTCGAAAACTTCCTCAAAATCATCCCGTCCACTGAGCCGGTAATTCTCGAGGGGGCTTTCGATGCCAATGGTAAAATCTCCCTAAACTTCAGTAGGGAAATGAATGCGAACACCCTTAACCCTGCTGACTTTATAGTGAGTATTGCCCATGATGGCACTGATATACCCGCCACTGTGGCCGCAGCGACAGTAGATCCAGAAGAAGCCAACCTTGTCATCTTAAGTCTGGAAAACGAACTCATTTATAATGATGACCAAGTACTGATCTCCTACCAACAAGGCGAAATGGCAACCACCGACGGGATGCCTGCGGACAGCTTTTCGGATCTCCCCGTGGTCTTTATCGGAACCAATATCCTAGAAAACACTGCTTTCGATTATAGCTTTGAAAACTCCACTGTCGACAACTGGCCGTATCAGTGGTGGGGTGCCCCATGGGACAAGTATCAGCTAGCCATTTCCAACCATCAGGCTTTTGATGGCAATAACAGCGCGGCCATCACTCTAGAGCCCCACGGCGGCATGATCATTAGCAATGCAGACAGTGACAATAATTTAATTACGTTCCCTGCAGAAGCTGGAAAAACTTATGAAATGGGTGTCTGGGTCTATGTAGAGGACCTCGGTAACACCCCAGAGGGAGCTGTCCCTCCTGACTTGAGGTTTTATTGGTCTCCCAATACCAACTGGGGCGTAGGAGCAAATCCAGCTTTTGACGCAGCATTCCCCGTGGGTGAATGGGTCTACAGCTCTGTTTTGGTAGAGTTTCCTGCCTCAGGAGATTACAGCCTGAACATACGCGGTGCCAATGAAAACAACACCGCTCCACTTAGCATCTTTATGGATAACATTTCACTATCCGAGGCCAGGCTAAGACCATAAACCCGGAATATGCATTAGCCTATCTGTTGCGACCTGAAACTGCTTCAAAATCAGCCGTTTCACTTTAGTTTTCGGCATAACCGTAACGGTGCTACGCTAATGCCTCCAAACTAACTGATTTTCTTGCAATTTCAGCTCTCACTACGATTCCTAATGCATAATCCGGGATAAATCAATATTCAACGAAGTGGCTTTAGTGTCGTGTCATTGCCTAAACCCGAAGATTCCTAATGCATAAACCGGGTTAAAAAACAAGTAAAAAGGTCTAGGCTTGACACGACACTTGCTTTGCTATAAAGCAATGGACCAGAGCCGCTTCTCTCAACCAATTATCAAAATGAAACATTCTATTTTATTCGTATTAAGCTGTTGTCTATGGGCATGCAGCGCTACAGAAGATCCTGACATTCCTCCAAAAGACACTGATCCCTTGGAAGGCTATACTTATGAAAACCTCCCTGTAGTTAACACCGATGGTTTTTTGCCACCTGACAAAAGCTGGGAGTTTGTAGAGGACTTCTCAGATGAATTTGATTATTCAGGGAAGGAGGATGGTTTCTTTCAGAAGTGGAATGACACCTACTTCAACGCCTGGATGGGGCCGGGCCTTACTGAATGGAATACTGAAAACAGCACCGTAAGTAATGGTAACTTGGTCCTTTCGGCAAGTAGGAAACCTGGCACCGAGCAGGTGTATTGTGGAGTCATAAGTTCCAAAACGACAATTCAATATCCCATCTACACCGAGGTACGTGCCAAGGTCGCCAACCAGGTTCTCTCTTCCAATTTCTGGTTTCTCAGTGAAGATGACACCCGTGAAATCGACGTAGTGGAGATCTATGGCAGCGATCGTCCTGACCAGTCGTGGTTTGCTGCAAGGCCATCCACCAACTACCATGTCTTCGTCAGGGACGACAACAATAACATCTTGCAGAACTTCAATGACCAACAGCACCATCCTCTGCCAGATGAATCCCCGTACCGCAATGATTACCACTTGTTTGGTGCCTATTGGAAAGATCCTTTTAGTATAGATTTTTACTATGACGGTAAACTTGTAAGACAATTGAGAAAAGAGGGACTGGAAGATCCTTCTGGTGAAGGTTTGGAGCGGGAAATGTTTATGATCATTGACTTGGAAGACCATGAATGGCGTTCATTTCCTGCCAATGATGCTGACCCCATCCGGGCCACGGACGAAGAACTCGCTGACGAAAGCAAAAACAAGTACCTAGTGGATTATGTCAGGACCTTCAGGCCATTGGACAGCTTTGACGGAGGGCTTATCTCCAACGGAAGTTTTTCGGATCCTTCATTGGTCAACTGGTACTGGAAAGGCGACATCAAAATCTCCCACCAACTGGACCAAAATGACGGTGATGCAAAAGCCCTCCAGCTAACGGGCAAAAATACCGGAATCGCCCAAAAGGTAAACTTGCAAAAAGATACAGCTTACCAGCTCAGCTTCCGTGCCAATTTTTCAGGACAATTGGAGATCGCTATCCCGGGGGTAATCCAAAAAAGCATATCGGGAAGTGGAAAATGGCAAAGCTACCAACTGGAATTCAACAGTACTGACAACACAGAAATCACTTTGCTAATTACTCAAATAGAAAATCCCGGTACCTCCTTTCTGGACGATGTCATCCTCAGTAAAAAGTAAATGCTGAGGTCCGATCATAAAATCGATAGCAATCCGTCACACGAGCTCTTTTTGGGAGGGCTTATGATTTTGGCTCAACCTGGTTACTTAAGAAAATAGGGCACTGTATAGAATAAAACAGACTTATTAACTAAATCCGCCTTGCAGGTATTGGGCGTTAAGAAATTAAAAAGCGGGAGGGCAAAAAGGCTGGCTTGTCTATCTCGCTGCTAGACAGGCCTGCCTAGCGGCCTAGACCATAGCCGTCAGTTTAAGCGGATATCGGCACACCAACTGCCACAATTTAGCTGTTCGGGATTACAAATCCCGAACCGAGATAATGGGGATTTGAAATCCCCCCTAGACCATTTGTGAGGAGCATCGACATCATTAGGAATATAGATTTTAAGTAACAACATGCGTTAGCCTGACGGCTATGGGCGGCCTAGACAGGCCTGCTTGGCTTTAGACAGGTTTGACGAAATGCTGGTCAAAAAGAATGTTGGCAGCTAAAAAAGGTTTACCAGGCTTTAGACAGGTTTATCTAGCTTTTAGACAGGCCTGCCTAGATTTAGACAGGAGGAGTTTGCCTGCATGAGGGAAGGTTTTAATTTTAGGCCAATAGATGCACAGCGGCGGTTTTTTTTTGGTTACTTTTTTGGCCTAAAGCAAAAAAGCAACAAGGGTAAAGGGATGAAAACCACCTTGGAGTTCGGCAATAAAAATAGTTACCCAATGAAAATATATAGAACCTATATTTCCATATTCACACTAACTAATCCGCTTTGACCTCAGATGTACAAAGAAAAACTAAAAATAACAGGGACTGTTCGACAAGCTATATTCTTGAAGACAGTCCCTGCTATTTTTTACCAGTTCTATCGCAATCGGTAAGCCGAATTACTATCGGCCATTTTCATTCCTTACCTTACATTCCATTCCCTACTCCAATGATAATGATCCCTATCACCATACAGGCCAAGCCCGCATACAGGAAACCCTTCGCTTTAGATGATGCTCCTAACCATTCCTTGGTAATCAATCCACTGATAATAGCCGTGGCCACACTACTGGTATTAAAGATGGCATAGCCTACCGAATTACCTGCATCACCTAAGAGATAAGCAGCATAAGCAAAAATAGCAGAGGCGGCATAATGAAACACCGCCATTACCAAAATCAACAGGAAATTCTTTGAAAGATGAGGCGTTTTGAAATCCACCCATGCTTTCTTTTGGGTCAGCTGCCAGGCAAAATAGATGGTCATGACGATCCCCCCACTGATAAAAATGGGAAACATCACACAGACAGCGGTAATCCAATCCGCATTTCCTTGCGCTTGACTGGCTTCATGTAAATACGGTCGGCCTACAGCGTTGGCGTAACTAAATCCCGTAGCCAACAAGCCCCCAACAATGGCAATGATAATGCCCACTACGATATTCCCTTTGGTCTGGCCTTCAGCAGCTTCTTGTGCATTCTGGTCCTTTTCCCGGATAATCCCTGCTTTGCCGTTAAATATCACGCCTATCAGTACCACGACAATTCCTGCTATGATATAATAAAGCGAGCTCTGGTCAGGCAGACCATCTACGGCAAAGGGCAACAAGGATCCAATAAGGATGATGGTACCGATAAAAATAGAAAAGCCCAGTGACAAACCAATATGATTGATGGCTTTGCCCCACATCATCACGCCTGTACCCCACAAGATACTGGCCAAGCCCATCTTCAGCCAAATATCACCTGGCATATTTCCGAAAATCTCAGAAAAACCATCAATCAACACCACGGAGGTGATGATCGGCACCACAAACATCGTGAGCACAAAAAACAAACTCCAGGTATTTTCATACTTAAAATCCTTGGTGAATTTCTCTGGCAATGCATATAATCCCAAAATAAGGCCGGCACTTATGGCCCAAATAATTCCTGCTATCATGATTTTTTCGTTTTAGTAAAGTGAATAGTTATTACCAGTCCAGCTTGAAAGTAGTCTGGCTGGTATAGGTCGTATTGGCTGGCGTGACTGCTCCTGGGGCATTTTCCAAGTTAGGGCCATTAGGATACGGGTGGGTTTCGCAACAAAACGCCCGAAATTTCCCAAAGCGGTCGCCATTTTCCCTTGCTAACTGGTCGGAAGTATACATTCCTGTATAAAAAAGCATCCCCGGCTCCGTGGTAGACACGGTCAGCTTCCTACCCGAAGGTGCATGGGCAATTTGCGCCCTACGAGCCAAGTCTTTGGGCTCGCCAAAAGTAAAATAGTGCTCAAAACCATCCGGCAGATACCTAAACACCTCATCCATAGGCACCCCATTGCTTATATCGAAAGGAAACCCTGAAACAGAAGCTACTTCCCCTACAGGCACATTAGTGACATCTGGAACCAAATAATCTTGGGTTTGGATAGCTATCCGGTGGCCTTTGATATCTTCTTCAAAGCCTGAAAGGTTAAAATAAGTATGGTTGGTCAAGCCCAAAGGTGTATTCTTGTCAGGGGTAGCCTTATAAGTAATGGCCAGCTCCTGTTCTTCGGTCAAGTGAAAATGAACGGCAACATCTACGTTTCCAGGATAACCTTCCTCACCATCTTCTACCGCCAGCGATAACACTAGCAAATTACTGTCGGATTGGAGCTCCTTCTCTGACCATATTCTTTTATCAAAGCCCTTCACCCCGCCATGAAGGTGATTGGAACCATCATTGGTGGCTAGCTGGTAGGTCTTTCCCCCTAGGGTAAAAGCTCCATCCTTAATCCTGGAAGCATACCGGCCTACCGTGCTTCCAAAATAGGGGGAATTGGCCTTGTATTCATCACTAAAGTAACTTTCAAAGTTATCAAATCCACATGCCAGTTCTGTCCTATTCTCTTCATTGGGTATGGAAATGGACGTCACCGTGGCGCCGTAAGTCATGATTTTTACTTGCATCCCACGGTTGTTTTCCAAGGTATATAGCCATACATCCCGGCCTTCATATTGGCCAAATTTTTTCTTTGTGATCATTTGGGTTATTGGTTTGGTTTATACAAATCAAAAAAAACAGCAACCCTTCTGCCCGAAAGCATCTAGGCTGCTGAACCATTAAACTAAATCTGTAAGGGCTTATCTCCAGCATTGCTGGCTGTACCTACCTCATACGGTGACAGTTTACCCCAGTCAAACTCCACTCCAACCCCAGCTACGTCTGGAGCTACGGCCATATGGTTTTCAATGACCAATGGTCGCGTGGTATATTCATCAATTGGGAAACTGTGCACTTCTAGCCAACCACTGTTTTCTTGGGCTGACACTAAGCTCACATGCAGTTCCTGCATACCATGTGAGCAGGCAGGAATGTTGTAGTCCTTGGCAAGACGTGCTGCCCGTAACCAACCTGTCACCCCTCCACAATTGGATGCATCAGGCTGGACAAAACCCAGTTTTGCCTGCTCCATTGCATATTCAAACTCATGGATGGTATGTAGGTTTTCCCCCATGGCCAAAGGGACGTTGGTAGCATCAGCTATCAGGCCATATCCTTTATAATCATCTGGGATGGTAGGTTCCTCAAACCAAAGGATATTGTATTGCTCAAAAGCATTGGAAGCCTTGATGGCCTTCTCCCGGCTCATCGAGTAGTTGGCATCCACCATAAACGTAATATCTGGCCCAATAAACTCCCTCACGGCCTTGATCCGCTCTAGGTCTTCTTCCAGGTTTTCCCTACCTATTTTTATTTTCACTGCATTGAACCCCGCCTCCAAATAACTTTTCATATTATCAAGCAGCTTGGGAAGGGGAAACTGCAAGTCGATCCCCCCGCGATAGGCTTTGCATTTATTGTTATGGCCTCCCGCCATCTTCCACAGTGGGGATTCCGCTTGCTTTCCTTTTATATCCCAAAGGGCTATATCAATGGTAGAAATGGCAAATGAAGCCACTCCCCCGCGGCCCACATAGTGGATATGCCACTCCATAAAATCATAGATCTTATCGATCTCCGTACCATCCATCCCCAGTAGTGCTGGCGCCAGATCATGGTCCACCATTGCTTTGATAGCGTGGCCTCCCTTGCCTCCTGTATAGCTATAGCCGGTTCCTTCGCTTCCATCTTCCAGCTTGATCGTGGTGGTAATCAGCTCGAAATGGGTATGATCTCCGTGCTTGGCATCATTGAGCACTTCTGGCAGAGGTACTTGAAACAACCGACACGTAATATCTTTTATTTTACTCATCATCCTCAAGCTTTGAATTTCACATAAAAGGTCTTTTTTTCTAGGTACTGCTCGAAGCCGTACTTTCCATCCTCACCTCCTGTACCACTCAGTTTGTAACCATTATGGAAACCTTGGTGCTGCTCACCATGTCCCCTGTTTACATAGATTTCTCCAAACTCCAGATCTTCGTTACATTTCATGATGGTGCTCATATCATTGGTGAAGACCATTGCTGCCAGCCCAAACTCGCTGTCATTGGCATATCCCATCACTTGGTCAAAGTCCTTGAATTTTATCACCGGCAAAATAGGACCAAATGATTCATCATGGACAATCCCCATGTGCTGCTCTACATCTGTCAGCACAGTGGGCTCAAACCAATACCCCTTTTCAAACTGGGGGCCTTGCGGTCTTTTGCCACCATGGAGCAAAGTCGCTCCTTCTGACACGGCCTCTTTCACTAGCTTCTCCATATTGGCCAATTCTTTGGCGTTCACTTTGGGACCCATCTCGGAATCGGGATCCATGGGGTTCCCTACCTTTATGGCCTTTACCTTATCCATAAACTTACCCATAAAGTCTTCATAGATATTTTCATGCAAGTACAACCGCTCGTTACAGGTACAAACTTGGCCACAGTTATCAAACCGTGAATGAAGCGCCGCATCCACTGCAGCATCGATGTCTGCATCTTCAAAAACGATAAACGGGGCTTTTCCACCAAGCTCCAACTGGACATGGGTAAGGTTTTCAGCAGCAGATTTGGCGATTTGCTGCCCCACGGGTGTACTTCCCGTCATGGTAACCATTTTGGTAATAGGATTGGCGACGAGGGCGCCTCCCATCTCCCTTCCTGGACCGGTAATGATATTAAGGACACCAGCCGGCAAACCTACCTTGGAAGCTATATTCCCAAGCTCCAAGGTGGAAAGGGGCGTTTCGGTGGTTGGTTTTACTACGATGGTATTTCCGGCTACCAAAGCCGGTCCAATTTTCCGGCCAGCCAGTGCCAAGGGAAAATTCCAAGCCGTAATGGCCACTACCACACCTCGGGGAATCTTATGAATCCAGATGTGCTCGTTCTCGTTGTCCGAAGGCACCAAATCGCCTTCTATTCTCCGGGCCCATTCGCAGGCATATTCTATAAAGGAGGCGGTGACTTCCACTTCCATTTCTGCCACACCGATCAGCTTGCCCTGCTCCTTCACGATCAATTCAGAAAGCTCCTTTTTTCTGGCTTTTATTTCCGCAGCAAAGGCATACAGGTATTCAGCTCGCTGTCTGGCGGGGAGCTTTCGCCATGCCTTCTGCGCACTTTCAGCAGCTTCCAAAGCTCTTTGGGCGTCGTTGGCATCACCATCTTGGACAGTGGCCACCACCGTCTCATCCGATGGATTGATTACTTCGGCAGTTTTTCCAGAAGGGGTATTTACCCATTCTCCATTTATGTATAATTGATAATCTTTCATGTTATTTAGTTTAATGGTTGATTAAAAAACAACAATCACCGGCCCATCCAGCCGCCATCCACTAGCATGATACTTCCATGCATATAAGCTGCAGCTTCCGAACACAAAAACACCACTGGCCCTCCAAAATCCTCTGCTTCGCCCCACCGCCCTGCAGGTATTCTGGAGAGTATGGACTGGGACCGATCAGGGTCATTTCGTAAGGCTTCCGTATTATCGGTACTAATGTATCCAGGTGCAATGGCATTTACATTTACTCCTTTAGAGGCCCACTCATTGGCAAATGCCATGGTCAGCTGGCCGATCGCCCCCTTGCTGGCAGCATAGCCTGGAACAGTAATGCCACCTTGGAAGGTCAGTAATGACGCTGTAAACACCACTTTACCGCTTCCTCTGGCCACCATTTCTCTCCCAAACTCCCTCGTCAGGATAAACTGGGCGTTCTGGTTCACTTCTATGACCTTGTCCCACATCTCATCTGGATGCTCGGCTGCAGGCTTGCGCAAGATGGTTCCTGCATTGTTGATCAGTATATCTATTTGGGAGTGGTCTTTTTTTACTGTTGAAATAAACTGGTAAAGGGACTCCCTATCCGAAAAATCACATTGATAGGCAGAGAACTTACGCCCCCTATCTTTGATGGATTTCTCTACATCACTGCCCTCAAGCTCCAGGGAGGCACTTACACCGACAATGTCCGCACCTGCATCTGCCAATGCCTCTGCCATCGCTTTACCGATTCCTCGCTTACAGCCTGTTACCAAAGCTGTCTTCCCTTTTAGACTGAATTTATCTAAAACACTCATTCGTTCGTTGGTTTATTGGTTTATGTCAATTAGGTATTTCATCCCGGCAGGATGCTGGTCGATCTCATCGAAGATCTCCTGGATCTGTCCCAATCCTCCCACCTTGGTGATGAGTTTTTCGAATGGCACCGCTCCTGAAGCCGCGATATGAAGCGCTTCATCATAATCCTCTTCCTCATAAAGCCTGGCTCCAAGCAATTCAATTTCGGACCAGAAAAACTTAAACAGGTCAACTTCCCTTGGCCCGCCGCCATGTATGGCCACCATTACGATCCTTCCCCTGACATTGACCACTTCGGTCATCGCCTCCACGCCTGGCTTAGAGCCAGAAACCTCAAAGGCGCAGTCGATCATTTTCTCATTTGTCAGATCAGAAATGGCTGTTTTCAGGTCTTGTTCGATTGGATTCACCACGGTAAAACCAAGCTCCCTCAGCATGCTGATTCGCTTTTCGTTTACTTCGGAAATAATTACATTGGCGCCCTTGTCTTTTAGCACATAGGCAATGAGTGTACCGATGGGACCTCCACCTATTACCAAGGTATTTTCTCCTTGCTTTACCCTACCGATTTTCACATCATGACAGGCCACTGACAAGGGCTCTATAAATGCGCCATGCTTCAAGCTAAGCCCTTCGGGAAGTTTATGAAGTGTATATGCTGGTACTACCCAGTTTTGCTGAAATGCCCCTGCACTATCTATTCCTATAAACTTCAGGTTTTTGCCGACATGCTTATGGCCTTTGTCAAATGGGTGATCTGCTCCGAATCTTAAGGGGCGTACCGCTACCTCATCACCGACCTTGATGTCCGAAACACCTTCACCAACTTCCGCCACAATCGCAGAAGCTTCATGGCCGATCACTTGGGGAGGCCCTACACGCTTGTCCATCACCCCGTGAAAGATGTGTACGTCGGTGCCGCAAACACCACAGTACTGAACAGAAAGCCTTACTTCGCCTTTACCAGGACTATGTACTGGTGAATCTCCTAAAGTGAACTTTCCTTTTTCTTGATAAAATGCTGCTTTCATAATGTTTTCTACTCGTTCTGTTTTGATAAACTAGGTTTAAATCACTCCTATCATTGCCACTGATCGCCATAATGCTAACACATATGTAGCGACGCAGAGGGAGGGGAGGATATAATCAGGGATTAAAAGACTTCTTGGCATCAAAGCGCTTGATGACCTGCCAGTCTCCAGTAACGTATTCATGGGTAAGCCCCCATTTTAGTGCAGCCACTGGACCTGTTTCGAAATCCAAGGATTGATCCAGTCCGGCAGCTTCAGGCCCACCTTTTATATGTGACTTGATTTCGAAGTTGATTCCATCAGGAGACCATTGGATGGTGTTTCGCTCTGGGCCATCTGTGATGATCAAAGCCGCTACTCCTCCATCATATTTCCAAACACACAGCTCATGTCCACTGTTGGTAATGGGATTATAGGGTGACTTGGTATAAGGGCCAGTGAGTTGGTCGGAGATGGCTACGCCCCACTTGATTTCCCTTCCACCGAAGGTTCTCTTTTCGCCCATTCTTTCCCCTTTATAATAGAGGTAAAATTTTCCTTTGTAATGTAAAAGTGTGGGGTCGTGTACTTTATGACTATCAAAAGACCCTTGTTTGGTCACTTTAAAGCGGGTATCCTCTTCGCCAAGCCACTCACCGTCATCACTAGGTGAGAGTATAGGTGCATCTAACTTTTCGAATGGGCCGTCAGGGCTATCAGAAATTGCCATTCCTACTTGGTTCTTGACCCTATTCACATAGGGGGCTTTTACGGTCTGGTAGACCAAGACATATTTCCCTTCGTGTACCATCACTTGTGGAGTAAATACAGAACGGTCATCATAGGCACCGTCTTCACCTCTGCCCACTGCGAGTCCTTGCTCATCCCAGGTCCAACCGTCAGTGGATGTCGCATACCACACCTCGGATTTGTCCCATGGAAAGACTTTCTTTTCGGGATCACCTGAACCAAAACCATAGGATTTCCCTGACGTTTTGGTATAATAAACATAATAGGTGTCCCCTACTTTGATCAAGTCACTAGGATCCCTTCGGGTGACACCTTCTTCATAGGCAAAATCACCCTTGAGATCCGAATGGGTAAATTCGATAAACCATTCCGGTCCTTGGGCGTAGTTGCGCTCTAGGGCGCGCTTGGATGCCGCACTTAGCTTATCTGTTTTGGGTATGGCCAAATAATCATAGACCGAATCCGGATAATGCTGAAGGGATTGCTCTTCTGATGACTGGTCTTGGGTGGGACTGGATGGTGTACATCCGATGACTGCTGACAATAATACTGCAAGTGGCAGTACAGATTTCATTCTAAACATATTTTTGAGGTTATTAAATTGAGTTTACTTTTATGGATACTTGGCCAAAAACCATGTATCCATTATTTACCAATTGCTATTATTGGCATACTGAACTGGAAACCGGAATGATTTTCTTTCTTTCCTATTCACTGATCTAAAACTCGAACATTACCTCTACTATCCCATAAAAGAACACTAGACAAAAACTGGATAAACCACTATTAAATCCAAATCGGGCTGGATTTTAGCTGACACTTCACTTTTTGAGTACCCAGACCCCAGTTTAAAAGCCAAATTGGTGGTGGGAACGGGGTAGTGGTCTAGCAAGCGGATACTTAATAAAAAAACATTTGTCAAACGACCAGAAACATATCTCTCACAATTGTACAAAAGGAGTTACTTTTTTATGATTATCCGAAATGACACCAGTAATCAAAGGGAAATTAAATAGGTGCTCACAGAAAACATGGAAATCTTAGAAAAGCCTTATTTCATCCTGGGTGTTCTGTGTGTTCCGTGGGAAATAAAACCTACTGGCAATAAAGCGTATAATCAAATTACTTTTTTCACCTGAAGGAAAAAAGTAACAAGGTAACTAGGACAAATGCGTTTAGTCTTTTGAAGGGGAACAATTTTCGTGTGCATAGCTATCATCCGTGCCGCTGGCACTCCTTCGGGAGGTTCAGGAGAGCTTAAGCTCCTGCGGATGAATCCGCAGGTTACTAAATTTATCGTGCCGCTGGCACTTTGCCCCGATTTGCACATTGGGAACCGCAGTAGCCCATCCCTCCATTCGGCAAGATAGGCTGAAAGAATGATTAGTTGATTTGGGTCGTACAAGCCGTCGCAGCTATCTGCTCATGTATTTAGCTACTTTTCATCTTTTCATTCGCCCTCCGATGAGCTCTAAATGAGGATAATCCTGACGAAGGGTTTGTAATTCTTCGTTGCTCACTGCTGTTTTCCATAGGTAAATTTTCAGTTTTTGAGGTGTCTTTGCCAATGCGTCAAATCCTGCTTTTGAGATACCTGTGCCATATACATTGACCACCTCCAAATGGGGTAAATTGGCCAGGGTTTCCATTTGTTCATCAGACACATTGGAGTGTCGTAGGTCAATTCGGATCAGGTTTTGCATCTTGCCTATCGCTCCAAAGTCTTCAGGAGACAGCTTAGCTCCAGAAAAATCCGCATACACGATATTCTGGGCCATATCTTCCAATACTCCAGGTGCAGAGGATGTAAGCTTATTTGACGTCAGCCTTAGTTCCAGTATTTGACTGTCAGGCGTAAGCCTTGACACCATCAGTCCAGTTTCATTTGCTTGTGCAATTTTTTCATCGTCCACTTCAGGTGGGAGCAATTTTTCTATAAAGGAACGGGGACTGGCATCTACCCCATAATCCCGGTCCATCACGGCTATTATTTCCTGAGGGAGCTCTTCACCTGCTAGTTTTAAGCTGTCCGTAGCCCCTTGGGATACCCACCACTTCAATAGCGCTATCTCTCCATAAGACAAGCCGTTTCCTTGTGGTGGCATGTATTTTTCATTGTCCGTAGGCAGTGTCACCCGGTGTACAAGCTCACTTTCCAAGCTCGAACTACCGGACAAAACGCTCCCTTCGTCCCCTCCTGATTGTATGGCCTCAAAACTGCTCAAATCAAGCCCTCCTTTTGCTTTGGAGGGATTATGGCATCCGGTACATTTCTCTTCCAGAATCGGCTGAATGATATGGGAGAACACCAAAATAGAATCTGAATTGCCCGGCAATGTGTTTTGGCTACTTCCACTCGGAGACATCCCCGCCAATCTCTTAATGGGAGCAGGTGCATGAGCCAATAAATAATCCGACCCATGTGTCAAGTTTCCGCCCAAATGCCCTGTCAAGGAAACCAAGATAAAGGAAACCGCTACCAACCCATAGGCAATTACTGGGCTTTTTTTATCCCATTTCTTGGACTTTGACCAATACAAAACTGCGGTCAACGCCACTAAGGCAAATCCCATCCATTTATGCAATGATAAAGCGCCTGCTTCGTAGCCACCACCTTGGGCAAGCAATAGGCCGATCAGTGCACTCATCAGTGCTCCTACCGAACCGGCCAAATAAGACCAAGCAGTCACCTTCCTGAGATCAGGCTCCTTGGACTTTCTGAACACCCCGACCAATTCCAGTAATAAGCCAAATAGTAAGAAACCTATCGGAAGGTGCACCACCAAAGGGTGAAACCTTCCTATAAACTGCGACCAATCCATCGTTATATCCTTTCTAGTTTAATGGGCGGCGTATGGTGGGCATTCCACTGGCACACATATAGGTTCTTGTCCTCATCCACACATACATCATGGCCATGGTTAAAAATGGGCGTCTCAGCCCTATACATTTGTTGTAGTTCTCCATTTTCATAGGATGGCGAACTGCCTCCGGGATTGGAGACGACCCTATCTCCTTCCATCACCGTAACAAACCCCGTATCACGTACCCAGCCTTTGTTTTCGTCCCTGGTCTTGCTCCAGCAAACACCTGCGTACAGGTTGTCATCATCAAAGACAGGTCGGCAAACATACAGCCCTGGTAATTCCACCGTCTTGATATATTCTCCCTCCAAGGTAAAATACTTGAAGCAATTTTCAGTCCGCGAGGTACATACCAGCACCGGTTTCTCACCTCGGTAGTCTATGGCTATGCCATGGGCATTCTGCAGATTTTCAGTTGCATTTTCATTGTGATGGCCGCCAAAATGTCGTTTATATTGGCCTTTATGGTCATATTGAATGATATAATCTGATCCATATCCATCAGCCACGTAAATATCCCCATTGGGGCCTACGGCTATCTCAGTAGGCATAAATGGCTCGTCTTCCTTATAGACCCCGATGGTATGCGGATCTGGTAGATTAAAAATCAGCCTTCCATTTATATCGGTCTTCGACACAAAACCTGCCTGTCTCTGCATGGCTCCATTTCTGTCCATGAACCAGCCGCAGTCCGCAATATAAAGGACATCCTCTCCCCCTTCATCATGGATGGTAAGTCCGTGCCCTCCGGGGTATTGTGTCCCCCAATAATCCAGCAGTTTTCCCGACTTATCAAAAACCAAGATATTGTTATCGGTATGGTCTCCTATCATCAGGAGCCTACCTTTACTGTCCATGACCATTTCATGGCAATTGAGGAGGGAAGTTTGAGCCAAGCCTATCTTGGCCCAGTCCCGCTTCACTTTATATCTATAGTCTCCGTGTCCGACGATTTGATCTTCCAGTCGTGTGGATTTTCCCATCCCCAGACTGATATTGGGAAACATACTCGCTGCACTTAGGGCCATGGCCGTGTTTCCTATAAATTTTCTCCTTGAGTTTATCATTATGCTAAAATATCTTTTACTACATGCCCCCCTACATCGGTGAGTCTAAAACGGCGGCCTTGGTGCTTAAAAACAAGTTTTTCATGATTCACTCCCAGCAGGTGCAATAGGGTAGCATGAAAATCATGGACATGCACCGGGTTTTCCGTTACATTATAACTAAAATCATCCGTAGCTCCATAGGTAAATCCAGGTTTCACTCCTGCACCGGCCATCCACATCGTAAAGCACCGTGGGTGGTGGTCTCTACCATAGTTATCGGGGGTCAATTTCCCTTGGGAATATACCGTGCGCCCAAATTCACCTCCCCAGATCACCAAAGTATCCTCAAGCATTCCCCGTTGTTTTAGGTCCTTGATAAGGGCTGCTGTGGCCTGATCGGTATTCTTACATTGATTACGGATGCCTCCTGGCAAATAATTATGCTGGTCCCATCCCCTATGATAAAGCTGTACGAACTTCACGCCTTTTTCCAATAACCTTCTTGCCATTAGACAATTGGCCGCATAGGTTCCTGAATCCCTACTATCTTCTCCATACATATCAAACATATGGTCGGGTTCGTCGGACATATCGGTGATTTCTGGCACAGAGGTCTGCATCCTATAGGACATTTCATATTGGGCTATCCTGCCCAATATCTCCGGATCCCCATAGGCGCTATGCTGAATCTCATTTAGTTGCTTCAGGTATTTCAACATTTCTGCCCGATCCTCGCCATCATAATTTTCAGGATTGTTTAGGAACAACACCGGTTCCTTTCCAGACCTAAACTGGACACCTTGATGCTGGGTAGGCAAAAAACCATTGCCCCATAACCTCGAATAAATGGGCTGGCCTCCTGCGTTTTTGGAGTTAAGGACAATAAACGTGGGCAGGTTTTCATTGGACGAGCCTAGGCCATAGCTGACCCAAGAGCCGATGGATGGCCTGCCCGGCAACTGGTGTCCTGTCTGGAAAAACGTAATGGCAGGGTCATGGTTGATCTGTTCGGTTTGCATGGACTTTATAAAACACAGGTCATCCACCACTTCGGCGGTATGAGGCATCAGCTCACTTACCCAAGCCCTGCTCTCACCGTATTGGTCAAATTTATAGGCACTTGGCGCAATCGGCAGCGACGACTGCTGGGCACTCATCCCTGTCAACCGCTGCTCTCCCCTGACACTTGCCGGAAGTTCCTTTCCAAACATATCCGACAAGGCCGGTTTATAGTCAAATGTTTCAAACTGGGACGGCCCTCCACTCATAAAGAGGTAAATGACACGTTTGGCTTTGGGGAGATGGTGGGGAAGCCCCGGTAATCCACCACTGCCCACCGGTGGCAAGCCACTGTTTCGTGCAAATAGCTTGTCAGCCCCAAACAGGCTTCCCAAAGCAGCTGCTCCCAGCCCTAGAGAGGTCCTGGTCAAAAACTGCCTTCTATCTATCTTTTTTTCTTCCTGTTGCATCTCCTGATCGGAGGAGCGCAAGATATCATGATGGTGACACATAGGTTATCTTTTTGTTATTGCTGCATCTGAATTAATGATTACGCTGGCCACAACTGCATTGGCGGCTATGTCCAGTAGATCCAGTTGGGGATCTACTTGGTACTCGCCTGCTTCCAGCCAGCCTTTGGCTTTTTGAGGATTGTTGGCGAATTTCTCGTATTCTTTTTCCTTGAGTTCGGTAAGTAACCGCAGCTCTTCTGTTTTCGGTTCCCTACCGGTGAGCTTGATGAACGTCCGGCTAATGGCGGCTTCATTTTCCCCTTCCTTGGTCATTTCTTCTCCCAGCTTTTTAGAGATCTCCACGAAAGTAGGGTCATTCAACAGTACCAAGGCCTGTAGCGGCGTATTGGTCTTTTGTCTTCTTACGGTACACTCACTCCTGTTGGGCTGGTCAAATGTAGATTGGGTGGGATTCGGTACTGTCCTCTTCCAAATCGTATAGAGGGATCTCCTGTAGAGCTTATCTCCCGTATCCTGCACATAGGTATCGGCATTCATGGCCCATAATCCTTCTGGTTGGTAAGGGCGGACGCTTTTGCCCCCTACCTTGTCCACAAGCAAACCACTCGCTACAAGGCCATTATCACGGATCATCTCACTGCTCAGGCGTACTTTTGGGCCTCTGGCAAGGTAGGTATTGTCAGGATCATTCTTTCTTATTTCCTCAGCTACTTTAGACGACTGCCTGTAAGTCGCTGACATGACGATCTGCTTGTTAAGAGCTTTCACATCCCAGCCACTTTCTCTAAAACTTATCGCCAGATAATCCAATAAGGCAGGATGGGAAGGCAGCTCCCCTTGGTTGCCAAAGTCCTCACTGGTCTTCACAATCCCCCTACCAAAGAAATTTTGCCAATATCGGTTGACCGCCACCCTAGAGGTGAGTGGATGGTCAGGATGAAAAAGCCACTTGGCCAATCCAAGTCTGTTTTTTGGGTAATCCTCTGGCATGGGCAATATCCTTTCAGGAACATCCGGCTGAACCTCCTCTCCATGCTCACTGTACAATCCTCTCTCCAGTAGATAGGACTGACGCCTGTTTTCCATCTCCTTCATGATCATGACCTCTGGTACCTGCTCAGTACTGTCCACTAGGGCCGTCCGCGTTTGCATCAATTCTTTTTCTACCTCTTGATAGGGACGATAAACCTGTTTTAGGTAATATTCGTATAAGAGCTCCTTTTCTGTCTTAGATAGCTGATCGGATGTTTTTTCAAGCATCTGAGGGGGGTCTTTTCCTGCCCAAGCGAGTACCTCAAGACCTGTCAGCTGCCTACCATATACCTGAATTTCATCCACCATTGCATTGCGGATGCCAAAGCCCCTCCATCTTCCGCCGATTTTCAGGCCAGGTTCTATTGGATCTTTATAGATTTGGTCTTCATAGTTTCCAAATATAATGTCCTTATAGAGGTTGTCGTTGACGACAGTCATCTCCATTTCTTCACCGTTCATAAACAGCTTAAGTCCTTCTGCCTGACTGCTACCATCATAAGTCATCGCTACATGGATCCACTTTTCCCTGGGGATTTCCTGCACCGTATGTTTCTCAATAGCATTATCTGGCCAGGTATGGGCCATTAGTAGCTCTAGTTTATTGTCCCTTAAATACAGGTGATACCCTTTATAACTGTGCAGTCGGGCCCCTTTGTTTTTATGGAAGAGCACACCTTCTTTCAGTGAATCCGGAAGATGGACCCACATCCCAATACTGAACTCCTCGTTCCTCTTGTATATTCCGACAGGCTTAAGGTCGAGCCAAGCATCCCCATCAATTTTCAATGCTTTTCCTGACCGACCTTCTACAAAAGTAGGCTGCTCACCTTTCGTGGCATTCCTATCCATCTTTCCTGATTTTCCCGTGACGGTATTGGTCAGGTTACCGTTAAGGTCAAACCGGCCTGCCCTTCCGTCCAAATCCGAAAGGGAGATTTTCTGATATTCTTGGTTCTCTATCCATTCTTCCGCTTGTGCTTTCCCTTCTTCAGCTGCTTTTTTGAGCTTGTTCTCATCTTTCTTTTCCATATCCTCTAGGTAAGCCAAGACCTTTTCCTGCTTTTCATTGGGCCAAAGCATATTGGGAACAGGAATATCTCCGGCATCCCATGAAATCTGCCCTGTCTCATTAAGGTTATTGAAATAGGCATAAAATTCGAAAAAGTCTTTTTGGGAAATGGGATCGTATTTGTGATCATGGCAGCGGGCACAGGCCATGGTCATCGCCATAGCTCCTTGGCCCAATACGGATGCCCGGTCAGCCACATACTCTACCCTAAACTCCTCATCCACAATACCACCTTCCATGTTCTGGGGATGAAGACGGTTAAAACCAGTAGCCAACAGCATCTCTTTGGTCGGGTCGGGATATAAATCCCCTGCGATCTGCCAACTCAAGAACTGGTCATAGGACATGTTTTCATTGAAAGAATCAATGACCCAAGTCCTCCACGGGCTCATGTCTCGGTAACGGTCTACTTGATACCCATACGTGTCGGCATACCTGGCCACATCCATCCAGTCCATCGCCATCTTCTCTCCATAGTGTGGCGACTCCAATAGCCGGTCTACTTGCTTTTCATAAGCATTGGGAGACTGGTCGTTTACAAACGCCTCTATTTCAGCTGGACTTGGAGGAAGTCCGGTCAGGTCCAACGACAACCGCCGAAGCAAAAGCGGTCTTTCCTCTTCTTCGACAAAGGACAGCCCTTTCTGCTCTAACTTGGACAAGACAAAACGATCAATATCGTTGTGGACCTTCTCTTCATTGGCCACTTCCGGTGCTTCTTTCTTTTCTGGCTTTTTAAAGGCCCAATGAGGCTCATATTCGGCTCCATCCTCTATCCACTTTACCAATATGGCCTTTTCACGGTCGGTTAGTGAAAGATTGGACTTAGGGCTGGGCATCACCACATTTTTATCATCGCTCAATATCCGTCTGACGACCTCGCTTTTCCCTGGTTTCCCCGGAACGATGGCACGCTCTCCAGAATCACCTGAACCATGTGCAGTCTCTGCCATATGCAGCTGAAGCCCCGATTTTATCGTCCCCTTGTCTGGACCATGACAAGCAAAACACTTATCAGATAGTATGGGTTTTACATCGATGTTAAAATCCAATTGCTCAGGAAGGTCATTATACACTTCTTCTATTTCGGGAGGAATCGGCTCCGAACATGACCAAAATATAATATTGATCAAGAAAAATATTAAACGTATATAACTTTTCATAAATGGGTTTTATTGTTTTTTATACTTTTACAAATATTCTCAAATAGAATTTAATTCTATTATAGTAATTCGATTAAAAAATATACATTTCCGATATATAGCAACAACACATGAAACTAAACTCCTTACAGTTACAATTGCTCCACGCCGGCAAAGCTAGGCTCGACAACAGATGGAATTTTGATAATGTGATCAGTCCATTTTATCGGCTATACCTGATCAAAGATGGTTCGGGCATAGTGAACCATTCCAATGAAGTATTCTATCTCAAACCTGGCCATCTATACCTTATTCCAAGCTTTACTTTTGGACGGTATTTTTGTGAATATTTCCAGGTCCAATATTACTTGGGGGTCGTCGAAGACATCGGAGACGCTGGTTCTGTCTTTGACCACTTTAACTTTAGCTATGAAGTACCTGCAGTACCTGCTGACGAGTTGATTTTCAAACGAATAATCGAAATCAATCCAGGCAGAAACTTGATCAATGACGACCCTAAGGTATATGACAGGTATCCTGAGCTTGAAAGTTTCAAAGTAAAAAACCAAGAAATGCCTCCTTCTAAATCCTTAGAAACCCATGGCCTGTTACAACTCCTTTTGTCCCGGTTTATACGCCATACCAAAATCTCCAAGCAGCCCTCTATTAGCGAAGGTAAAATCCAAGAATCTGCTAAATTCATCCGCCAAAACCTACACAGGGACCTTACCGTTCAGGAAGTCGCCGATGCAGTCAATTTAAGCACAGACTACTTTTCCAGTCTCTTCCACAAGACCTTTGGTATTCGGCCATTGAAATATATACAATCCCGAAAAATAGAACGGGCGCAAGTATTGCTTGCCACCACCAACGATCCATTGCCGGTTATTGCCGAAAAAACCGGATTTGAATACGTTAGTTATATGTCCAGATTATTCAAGAATCAGACAGGAAAGAGTCCAGGGCAATACAGAAAAGACCTCTTGGGAAGACAATAAAGCACACAAAACAGGTGATTTTGACCAGATAGTGGTGAATGATCAGATTGCCACCGTTATTTTTCTGGGTAATGTGTCCGGTACCTGTCCATCCGCTCCATCGCTTTTCCTTCATACTCCCTTTTTAGTTGCCATAAAGGACGCTCTAGTGAAAGCTCCCACTCGAAGAGCTCCTTGTATAGCTTACGCACCATATCGGGATGGTCATAGGCCAGGTTTTTTTCTTCTCTTTCATCTTGACGGATATTGTACAATTCTGCGGGTCGGTCTGGAAAACGCAACAATTTCCAGTCTCCCTTTCGAATGGCCCCTCGATTCTCTTTTTTCCAGAATAATTTATCATGGGGCCTTTCAGCAATCTCCCCCGAAAGATAAGGCAACAGATTCACTCCGTCGCTTCCTTCCAACACCTTAGGATCTCCCCCCGCAGCTGCATAAAAGGTAGGCAAGAGGTCCAATGTGGAAGTGGGAAATGAATAGGAGCTCCTCCCGGAAAGCCCCGCCGGGTACCGTACTAGACATGGAACCCGGATTCCCCCTTCCAAGTGATTGGCTTTAGTCCCGCTAAGGGGATAGTTATTGGCGGCACTGGCATCAGTAGGCCCTCCATTATCATTGGTAAAGACCACTAGGGTATTTTCGTCCAGACCTAACTCTTTGAGCTGGTTCAGCACCTGTCCACAAGCCCTATCCATTGCCAAGGTCATGGCAGCCATTTTTTTTCGTTTTCCTGAAAGCCCCTCTATCATGGCCAAATCCTCTTCCTTGGCCTCCAGTGGTGTATGAACGGCATTGAAAGACAGGTAAAGAAAAAAAGGATGGTCTTTATTATCACGGATAAAACGACAGGCTTCATCGGCAAATACATCTGTCAGGTACCGCTCTGGCTCTTCAAACTCCCCAAAGCCACGCTCCATTCGGTCTTCGGGTCGACTGGCCTTTTGGTCTTCATCCAAGGGCCAAAAACTTCTGGCGCCCCCACGGAAACCATAAAATTCATCAAACCCGCGGTCCAGGGGGTGGAATCTGTCCGCATTGCCCATATGCCATTTTCCGATGACCATCGACCTGTAGCCTAAGGGCTTGAGATAATCAGCTATGGTATTCAAGCCTACCGGAAGGCCCATTTCATCACCAGTAAGACCTGAAGCGCTCATAATGCCGGGAACGTTATTTTCCTCGTAGCCAAATCGCTGCTGGTACATCCCTGTCAATAATCCAGCCCGTGATGGACCACAAACCGCAGCAGTAACATAAAACTGATCGAGCTCCACACTTTCATTGGCAAACGCATCCAGGTAAGGCGTGGGAAAGCCGCTGTTTCCTTGGAAACCAAAATCATAATATCCTGCGTCATCACTGAAAAGCAACACGATATTGGGCTTCTTTTGTTGTCCTTGTACTGTTACCGTGCAGCTAAAGGCTGTCACTATCAGTACCCATAAATGTACCCTATTCTTTGTGCCCATTATGCTCCCCTATTTCATGTCCTCCATTACCTGGGCATTTTCTTCTGCCACTCTTTGCTGTTGCTTTTTGCTGAGGCCATGTTGATAATAGAATTCCGGCTTATAATAGTAATTGTGCTTTTTCATTTCCGGGTCATGGGTATCCAAGCTCAGGTCGCAATCAAACCTTAGCAGGATAGCGTGGTTGTGTTTCCAGTCCGTAGCATTCGTGATATGTGAAATGCCCCAAGTGATGCCTTTGCCATAATCCGTATCCGTAAAAGCATCAGGCATAAAAGGACCAGCTGCAGTCGGCATCAGGTTGGTGATCGCAGCGATTTCAAAGTTCACTCCATCTTCTGCATATTGAATGGTAAAGTGCTCATTTCCATCTTTTATGACCAGAGCAGCGATGCCTTCTTTGAACGGAAAAAGTGTGGTCTCATGTCCACTATTGATAACCGGATTCAATGGATGTTTTCTGAATGGACCCAGCGGGTGATCGGCTATGGCCAGTCCTTGCATCCTTACCAAATTAGGATCACCATCAAAATCAGACTTGTAGTATAGGTAAATTTTACCATCATGCACAATAGGTTGGGGGTCATGAATGGAAAACTGATCCCATTCTCCTGGTCCTCCATTGGGGATGACGATTTCATTGTACGGCGTCCAAGGACCGTCAGGCGAGTCGGCATAGGAAACGGCCACTGGACAGTCATCTCCCCGCTTGCCACTGGCTTCCATAAATCCTTGATAGTACAGGTAATATTTTCCTTCCCATTCCAGTATGTCTGTTGTCGTCACTGAGCGCCATCCCACTTGTGGTTTAGGAGGTCTCGGCACTGCCACGCCCTGTTCTTCCCAATGGACACCGTCCTTACTCGTGGCATACCAAATCTCCGACAGGTCCCAATCTGATGAGGGGATGGTATCATTGGATTTTTCAGCTCCCTGTGGTGGGAGCGGCGTATTCCTATAGGTGTACCAAACGTAATATTGGCCATTGGCATAGATCACTTTAGAAGGGTCCCTTCTTGAAATGGTCCCGTCGTGGCCGTTATAATCGAAGCCCTTTAATTCTGTATATTTAAACTGGCTGTACAATTCATTGTCCTCTGGCCTGGGTGCGGGGTAGGCATCGTAGTTTCTTTCCAACGCTGCACTGAGTTCGATATCCGGCTTTTCTTTGGGCAAGACAAATGGAAACGCTTTGGATGACTGCTCTTGGGCAAAGACATTCATGGTAATTGTCAGCCCTCCTACTAGCGCCATAGTTAATTTTCTGTTCATCGTATTTAAGGTTATTTCAAGTTATTTAAATCATTAAATAGCCGTCAGGCAATAAATCTTTTCCCCTAAAATGATGGTAAATCCATAAACCACGGCAATACTCCTCCTAGACAAAAACTGTACAGTACAATAAAACCCTAAACATCCTTATTTAAATTACTGTACAATTCCATAAATTTAAAACTTACTTACTAACAAAAAATTCATCCATATTCCGAATTGACCATTAAAATTTTAGAAGAATACAATAGTAAAGAGACATATGACCATCCAATAAAAACATACCAGCTACTAGACTATTTCTAAAGCTGTCTAACTTACATCTGACAATCTACTAGATTAATTAACATGAACCCAATCCATTTAATCTCCAGTAAATTTCAAGATATACGGCCAATGAACCTTTTAATGGCCTTACTATCTTTGTTGGTACTCGCTGAACCAATCGCTGCCAAACAGTTTCCTCCTCAAGGGATTTATAAAAAAGGCCGGTGTATCGAAGGGGATAGTTTAAAAACCATTGATCCGGAAGCCTCCTTAAAGCTCTTCCAGCAATGTAAAGCCGACCTTCTCCATAAAGGCGACACCCTCGGCGCCATCGACATCATCAACCGTATCTCCAATATCCATGGAAACCACGCACGCTATAAAATGGCTTACGATGGATACTGGGAAGCGCTCGACTTGGCGACGAAGGCCAACTTAGAATATGCCAGAGGAACCATCTACTATAAAATCGGCCAAACCTACGGGTACTATAAAAAGATCAACAAATCACTCAATTACCTGAACATTGCCCTTGATATCAATAAGAAACTTATCGAGGCCGGTGAGATCCATAAAAATGAACTGATCAACAACTACCTGGGAATGGTGGCCCTTTACCGACAAAACCAAATGCCCTTTGAGGCCAAAAAGTACTTGGACAGTTGTTTTCAGATACTGCCCCCTACCGTTACGCCTGTAGAATCCCCTTATGTGTTCTTTGAAAAAGGCTATGTCCTGTCAGAAACCGGAGACCCCGAAAAAGCCATTTCCATATCGAAAGAAATCATACCTTGGTTTCAAAAAAACACACCGAGCTATCTCGTGCTGGTCTATGCTTATCTGGCAGACTATTACAAAGTACAAAAGGACTTTCAAGCTAGTGAAAATTATTACTTGCAGTCCATAGAAACATCAGCCAAATACCATAGCCACATCGACTTCTCTTCCTTGGTACACAAAAAGCTATCTGATCTATATGCACAAATAGGGGATTTCAAAAATGCCTATATCAGTCTGGGAGAAGCCAAAAGCTTGGATGATCAGTTTTTTGACAGCAGAAGCCCCAGCAATACCGGTTTGTTGGAAATACAGGACCTCTTTCGCTTAGAAAAGGAAAAGCAGGAAGAACTCCTCCAGCAACAACGGCTCGAAACCTTGGAGCACAAAGACCGCGTGTCCTTTCTTCAAAAGGTGATATTGGCCATTATCATTGTATTTGGTGCATTTATCGGCGGAGTATATATCCGTAATCGAACCAAAAAATTCAAAGCTGAAAAAGAATACCTTAAGAAAAAGCAAGCCTTGGAAGTCCAAAAAGCCCAAGAGGTACTAGAAATCAAGAACAAGGAGCTTATCGCCAGCACGGTGCAATTGATCGAAAAGGATGAGCTGCTAATGGACATCAAGACACAGCTCAAGGAACTTAAAAAAGACGACCAAAAGACGCCTGTCAACACATTGATAAAAAATATCGACTTTCATTCTACCCGAAATTGGGATGAGTTCGAAAAGCGGTTTATCCAGATCAACACTGGGTTCTATGAGCGATTGAAGGTCAAGTTCCCAAAACTCAACCATAATGACCACAGACTCTGCGCCTTGATCAAATTGAATATGTCAAGTAAGGAAATGGCAAGTTTACTGGCCATCTCTGTAGAGTCCGTGCACACGAATAGGTACCGCCTAAGAAAAAAACTACAACTGGATAGAAGTGTCAACCTAGAAGACTATATAGGGAATATATAAACTGCTATTCTGCACATCACTTTCTTTTTACTTTATCGTCAGTTTCCACCATTTCACCTCTTGTCCATATGTTTCATATCCGGTAACATATGGACAATCTTCCTCATTTTTATTCTTTCGAAAAAACACTCTAACACCATAAAAAAGGCTGCAACGAGCCGTTACACACTGTTTTACATCGTTGTCTAGTTTATATCGAGGCACAAAAATTGGTTTAAGGGCAGGATTTCAACTTTTTGCTAGGGTCAATTAAAGTTAATAACCCAAACCCTATTCTTATGCAAAACTATACATAGCCCTAAAGTGCCCGATCTACTCGGACACTTATTCCCACAGCACTACAAGTATTCACTTGTTAGATCTCATTTTTAATTTAAAGTTATACATTATGAAACCCAGAATTTCAATTAAGCCCCAGCATTTATTGGGGGTGTTAATGATTTTGTCTGCCTTTTTCTGGCCTTTGGCCGAGTCAATGGCACAAAATCCAACGATTACCGGTACCGTTATAGACGAAAACGGAGAGACGCTTCCAGGAGTAAACATCCTATTGAAAGGAAGCAGCACGGGGACCATCACGGATATTGAAGGGAACTACACCATTGATGCCCCAGCAGAAGGAACATTGGTCTTCAGTTTTATAGGATACCAAAGCCAAGAGATTTCTGTCTCAGGAAGGTCAAAAATAGACATCACCTTATCTTCAGATCTTGAAAACCTCGACGAAGTGGTCGTCATCGGTTACGGAACCCGGACCAAAGGGGAACTAACTGGTGCCGTGGCCACAGTGGACAAGGACTTTCTCGATCAGCAGCCAACGGGCAACGTCAGTAAAGCCCTCCAAGGTAGTACTTCGGGCATTACCGTGGTCAATTCCGCTACTCCTGGTGGCCAATCTGAAATCAGGATCCGTGGTATGGGAACGATAAACAACAATGGTCCTTTATGGGTAGTGGACGGAGTATATGGCGCCAATCCTCCCCCTCCAAACCAGATCGAGTCCATTCAGATACTAAAAGATGCAGCATCTACGGCCATTTACGGTGCTAGAGGTGCCAATGGTGTAATATTGGTCACCACCAAATCAGGTAAGGCCGGTCAGCCTGCCCAAGTATCCGTGAGCATGCGTACAGGATTCAACAAACCGAATGCGAAATTTGACATCATGACCAACCCTCAGGAACTCGGGGAGTTGATGTGGATGGAGTTGGAAAACGATGGACTGCCTACCTCCAGTGTACATTACGGAAGCGGTGACCAACCTGTGTTGAACGATTACCTTTACCCCAATGGTGGCTCATTCGGTGATCCTTCTACCAGTATGGACCTCTATGACCAACTAAACTACCCCATCACTGAATCCAGTAAAGCCGGAACAGATTGGATGGATGTCGTTTACCAAGATGGTTCCATCCAAGACTTCAACCTATCGGTGACTGGTGGTGGCGAAAAGACAAATTATGCTTTCCAAGGTAACTACCTGAAGGAAAATGGCATATTCAAACACACCTCCTATGAAAGGATCTCACTTCGTTCCAATGTGGATGCGAAAATAAACGATTGGCTAAAGATCGGCGAGCGATTAGGGGTCATGTTCAGCCAAAACAAAGGGTATAATGGAAACAATACCCATGAAAGCCTTTTGAACGAGTTGTATACTATCAATCCTATTTTGCCCGTTTACGATGTGGCCGGGAACTATGCAGGGGGAGTAGTCGGCGGAAATGTCTACGAAGGTCCTAACCCTTTGGGACTGCTCGAAAGATCAGGAGACAGCAAAAACACCACGTATAACCTCACTGGTAATATCTACGCTGAGCTAAGCCCAATTAAAGATTTTACGTTCAAAACGTTATTTGGGTACAATATTAATCTTTCCCAAAATTTCACTCCTAGGTTTCCAGACCCAGAAAATACCAATGGCACTGATGGTACCACCCTAAATGAAGGAAGTGCTGTCAATATGGCCTGGAACTGGAGTAACACCTTAAACTATACCAAGACCTTCAACAAGAACCACAACATCGATCTTTTGGTAGGTACAGAAGCTGTCAAAAGCAGTTATAGAAACATTTACGCTTCCAGACAGGATTATTTCAGTACAGACCTTAATTTCATGGTACTGGATGCCGGGGCAAGTAACCAGCTAAACGGAGGAAATGCCTCTGCTTGGTCGTTGTTTTCCTATTTTGGGAGAGCCCACTATGACTATAATAAAAAGTACATCGCCGATGTCACTATCAGAAGGGACGGCTCTTCACGTTTTGGGGTAAACAACCGATTTGGTGTGTTTCCTGCGGTATCTCTCGGCTGGGTGCTCTCAGAAGAGAACTTCATGTCGGGAGTAGATGGATGGATGGATTTCCTAAAACTCCGTACCAGCTGGGGACAATCCGGAAATGACCAGATAGGTAATTACAACAGCTATTCCATCTACAATAGTAACCCCGGTAACTCCTACTACGCCATCGGTGGAGGAGATAATACCATCGTGGTAGGCTACCAATCGGCCACCCGTGGAAACCCCGATGCCAAATGGGAAACGACAACATCGACCAACATTGCCCTTGATGCGACGTTCTTTTCAAACTTAGACGTAACAGTGGATTTTTGGCAGAAAGACACCAAGGACATGCTGTTCCCCATCGCCATTCCTCTGGTAGCAGGAAGTGCCACTCCTCCATCAGTAAATATTGGCTCTATGTCAAACAAAGGAGTGGATATCACCTTGGATTACAGAGGGAAATTTGGGGCTAGTGGAGTGACCTACACCCTTTCCGGAAACTTCACCCATTACAAAAATGAGGTGACCAAACTTTCCAATAATTCCAGCGAATTTATCCAAGGGTTTCCAATAAGACAGTCCGTCTATACACGTACTGAACCAGGACGTTCCTTTCCTGAATTTTACGGATATGTGGTCGATGGAATCTTCCAGACTCAGGAAGAAGCCGATAACCACCCCACCAACGGAACCTACAATGCCCCTGGTAATCTAAAAATAAAGGACGTGGATGGTGACGGAACCATCACCCCAGAGGATAGAACGTATATAGGTAACCCCCATCCGGACTTCACCACTGGTCTTCGCTTGGGACTTGGGTATAAAGGATTTGATTTTGCTGCTACATTATATGCTTCAGTGGGCAATGATATTGCCAACTATACCAATCGTTTTATCAGGTATGGCCTTTTCCAAGGTCCCAATAGCGCTGACAGGCTGTATAAGTCTTGGGGATCTCCCTATTTGGAAAATAACGAAGACGCTATTTTGCCTAAAGTATCCAACAGTACTTCCTTCGAGCAGAATCCTTCTTCGGTATACATAGAGGACGGTTCTTACCTGAGATTACAAAACCTACAGATAGGGTACAACTTCCCAGAACACATTCTGGATCGTCTAAAAATCAATAACCTTAGACTGTATTTCATGGGGTCAAACCTGTTTACCATCACTGGATACTCAGGTCTGAACCCAGAGATCCCAGCCAAAAGGGATAATGGTGTCGCCAGGGAAATAGACCGAGGGGTAGATACTGGTGCGTGGCCCGTTTCCCGTCAGTTAATGTTCGGTCTCAATCTCAGTCTTTAACCCAAAATCTCATTATCATGAAAAAACCAATTTTAATAATAAGTGCGTTTTTCAGCCTGTTCCTACTGCATGGTTGCAGCGAGGAGTTTTTGGATGAGAAACCTTACGGAGCGATCAATCAAACCCTACTTAACAACGAAGAGGGTGTCAACAGCCTGTTAATATCAGCATATGCCATGCTGGACGGATACGCAGAAGGGGAAGCCCCTAGCGGCAACCAAGGTGAAGCTTCGGTGATGAACTGGGTATGGGGCGATGTCCCCTCCGACGACATGCACCGAGGTGACCAAAATGGAGGATGGACCCAAATCAACGACGTGGAACGATACGAGGTCCGCTCGGACAATGAATGGCTAAATGGCTCCTGGGGAGTAAACTATGAGGCTATCTCAAGGGCCAATGATGCGCTATTGGCACTTTATGAATCTGAAGACATTCCCGAAACCAGGTACAAGCAGCTGGAAGCAGAAGCTAAATTCCTAAGGGCTTGGTTTCATTTCCAACTGAGAATGGTATTTGAGCGCATTCCTTATATCCTAGAAGGGGTGGATGCTACCCAAGTCAAAAACGATGTGGAAGTATGGGACCAGATAGAAGGCGACCTACAATTTGCCATAGACAATTTAAATCCGAACCCAAGTGACCCCGGCCGGGCATCCATGTGGGCAGCGATGGCCTTCAAAGCCCGTGTTCACCTTTTCCAACAGGAATATGCAGAAGCAAAGCCTCTTCTGGATGACATTATCATCGATGGCCCTTTCCAGTTGGAGTCCCATTTTTACAATAACTTCGACGAGGAAAAACAGAATAATGGAGAGAGTATCTTTGAAATCCAATATTCGGTAAATGACGGAGCTGGTGTGGCCAATTCTGGCATCGACCACCAGACCCTCTACCCACGAGGCTCGGATGTAGGTCTATGCTGTGCATACAGTGCTCCTTCATTCGATCTCTTTAATGCCTTCAAGGTGGACGAAAATGGTCTTCCTCTTTTGGATACTTTCCAAGATAACCTCCTCGTGGAGGACTATGGTATCTTGACCACCGAATCATTTACCCCTACCGATCACCTTCTGGATCCACGAGTAGACTGGACCATTGGCAGACGGGGAATTCCCTTCCTTGACTGGGGACCAATGAGTGGTAGTGACTGGATGCTTGACCAGCTGAACATGGGACCTTTTGTCAACAAGAAAATCATGTGGTACAAAAGAAACAGGGGTGAAATATCCACTGAATCCAGCTATTGGGCATCAGGTGTAAACGGGAACAACTTCCGAGTACTGCGGCTTGGACACGTCCTGCTGTGGAGAGCTGAAGTGGCTGTGGAAGAAAATGACCTAAGCACAGCGCTATCGTTGGTAAACCTCATCCGAAACCGAGCTGCCGATGACATGGTAATGGGAAAAGTACTCAACGATTCATTTGGATCTAACGATCAAATCGAAATCGACGAAACCCAACCTGCCGCAAATTACAAACTGGAGCCCTACCCTTCTTTTCCAAGTCAAGAATACGCACGTAAAGCCGTCAGACATGAAATCCGAATGGAATTTGCCCTTGAGGGAATGCGTTACTTTGACCTGAGGAGATGGGGAATCGCCAACGAAACCTTGAACACTTACCTCGATAGTGAACTTGATGGCGGGCGGTTGCCTTGGCTCAATGGATCAAGCTATGGTGCCGAGGATGATTACTGGCCACTCCCACAAGTCCAGCTAGACCTGCAAATTGGAATTTTGGAACAAGACCCTGATCATTAAACGTGTATTATGCATTGGGAACTCGATAGGAGAATTTCTAATGAATAGTACGAGCTAAAATAAAAAGCAAGCACCTTGAAATAATTGGGTGCTTGCTTTTTTTTGATTTCAATAAAGGGAACCGAGGAGCGCCCTTCAACTGTATTTTTAAATCGAACTCAGGTTTTTACTTTAAATCCAACGCCCCACCAGCTACACTATAGTCTCCCACTAGGCTTTCATACTTATCTTTGAGTTCACTCAGTTTCTTCTCGTTAGAGGTCGCCAAGTTGTTTTCCTGGCCAATATCCTTCTTGAGATTATACAGCTGATAATCACTACTGTTCCCTAGTTCAATATTAACTTTTTTATTCTTCTCGGGACCTTGATAAGGAGGGATCATCAGCCAGTCACCTTTACGGAGAGCTGTCCTGGAGGTTGCTTCTAAAACAAGTGATTCACGACCACGAGGCGACTCGCCCATAAATACGTCCATCATGGCTTCACCATCCTTGGTGATTTCATCACTTCCCAAAAAGCTGGACAAAGAATTGAGAATGTCCATTTGGCTTACTAGTGCATCAGAAACTTTTGGTTCGATTTTTCCATTCCAGTACGTAAAGAAAGGTACACGTGTCCCCGCTTCGAACAGGGAATATTTGCCACCGCGGAGGGGGCCTGCAGGAGTATGATCACCCAATTTCTCCACGGCTTCATCATAATAGCCGTCATTTAGGACAGGACCATTGTCACTGGAAAATATGATCAGCGTATTGTCCAGCACACCTTGCTCTTCCAATGTTTCCATAAACTGGCCAATGCACCAATCTGCTTCCAGGATAACATCACCCCTAGGCCCCAAACCAGATTTACCGGCAAACCTTGGGTGGGGAGTGCGGGGGACATGCGGTTGCTGAAGGGCATAATAGAGAAAGAAAGGCTCGTCTTTATGCGTTTTCACATAGGCAGTGGCTTTTTCCAAGAAGTGATCGGCCATATCTTCATCCTTCCACTTGGCAGCTTCGCCTCCTTTCATATAACCGATTCGGGGAATGCCATTTACAATCGAATTGTTATGTCCATGATGCCATTTCATTTTTAGCATATCTGGATTCTCCTTCCCTGTAGGTTCACCAGGAAAGTTGTTTTTATAATCCACTTGAATGGGATCATTGGGATCAAGGTTGGCCACCTTTCCATTTTCGATATACACCGTTGGCACCCTATCCTGAGTAGCCGCCATGATATAGCTATAGTCAAAGCCCACTTCATTTGGCCCTGGACTAATCGGTTCATTCCAGTTCACATCACCTTCTCCCAAGCCCAAATGCCATTTGCCGACAATACCGGTATGGTAGCCGAGGCTGTTAAGCATCTTGGGTATGGTGAGTTGGTCTGTCCCTATTAGCAAGGGAGCTGTACCGGGCAATATTCTTGCATTCTTATTTCTCCAAGGATAAGAGCCAGTCAGCAGGCCATACCGGCTTGGCGTACAGGTGGCGGAAGTAGCATAACCATTGGTGAAGCGCACACCACCATTTGCGAGCTTATCCATATTGGGTGTGCTTAGGGCGGTGGCTCCATAAGCACTCATATCACCATATCCAAGATCATCCATATAGATGATCACTACATTGGGCTTCTGTGGGTCGTTCGCTTCATTGGATTCGGCGAGCCCTTTTGATTCTTTGCCGGAGCAGCTTACAAGTTGTGTCAATATGAGTACACCAACTGCTATTATATTATATTTCATACTTATTATGATTGTAGGTTTTTAGATCGATTAAACCCGAATATGCATTAGCCTATCTACGCCACGCACAGGTATTACTGCCTGATCCACCGTGGAGGACCAAATCAGTCGCTACGTTGCTGTTTTCTATTCTATCTGGCCGCTAGACAGGTTCACCATCCGCCCTTTGGTGGATGCCTCAATCTCCAAACGACCAGATTTATTCCCGTTTCAAACTATCCCGATAGCTATCAGGACAGGCGATAACGATTCCTAATGCATAAACCGGGTTAAACCCGGATTATGCATTAGGAATCGTAGTGAGAGCTGAAATTGCAAGAAAATCAGTTAGTTTGGAGGCATTAGCGTAGCACCGCTACGGTTATGCCGAAAACTAAAGTGAAACGGCTGATTTTGAAGCAGTTTCAGGTCGCAACAGATAGGCTAATGCATATTCCGGGTTAAAGTGTTACCATTGCTTTGATGACCTTATTGGCGGGATCCAGCCAGCTGGCAAAATCCTCCTTTACTTGATCAAAGCTTACTCGATGAGTGATATAAGATTCCGCTTTCACCTTTTGTTCTTTCAGGGCTTTCAGTACCGTATCAAAATCTTCCCTAGTGGCATTTCTGCTACTCATCAGTGTGGACTCACGTTTGTGAAATTCAGGATGGTTGATCTCAATCGGACCTTTTTGAAGACCTACGAGTACATACCTGCCACCATGAGCCATGAGACCGAAGCCATTATGGATGGCTATCGAGCTACCCGTGGCATCAATGACCGCCTCAGCAAAATTCCCTCCGGTAATTTTCTCGATCTCCTTCCTGAAATCACCTTTGGCATTGACGGTATATTCCACCCCAAGGGTTTCACGACAAAAAGCCAACCTGTCCTCGTTGATATCCATGGCAATCACCTTCCCTCCTGCTATCCGGGCAAACTCCATAACACCCAATCCAATAGGTCCTGCTCCCATCACCACCACAAACTCGCCTGACTTCACGTCTGCTCTTCTTACTCCATGGGCACCGATGGCCAATGGTTCTGCCAAAGCCAACTGGTCCAAACTAAGTCCATCCTCTTTTACCAACGCTGAAGGGGGTACCGAAATGTATTCTTTCATTCCACCATCCTCATGGACACCAAATACACTGATGCTGGCGCAGCAATTTGGCTTCTGAGCGAGACACGCTACGCATTTGCCGCAGTTAAAGTAAGGAATGATCGTAACCAGGTCCCCAACAGAAAAACCCTCTGCTCCCCCTGTTTCTATGAGCTCACCTGACAGCTCATGTCCCAATACCCTTGGGTAACTGAAATAAGGCTGGGTACCTTCATAGGCATGGAGGTCTGTACCACATATGCCGATACGTTTGATCTTGATCAGTGCCTTGTCTGAGCTTGAAGTAGGTTTCTCTCCCTCTACATACTCAAAATGCCCCGGTTTCTTACAGGTCAATATTTTCATTGTTATATAATTTTTAATAGTTGTACCTATCTTTTATTTAAAAAGAAAAACCATTGCCTTAAAAAGAACAATGGTTTCTATAACTAATAAACCCCTAATTAAAATGATCTCTGGAAAAAATGATTATATCTGATTGCACTTAAAATCAGGTTTTCCATCACTTTAATTAATCAAAGATGTCAAATTATACCTGTTTTCTCCACCTCATATGTTTATAATCACAGGACAATTGTTTATTTCTTACGCTTAGCGTCCATATTTTTACGAAAGACTACATTTTGACCTCAATCATCCCAGTGAGCATCGATTACCTGCTGAATATGGGGATAGTTTTCGTCTGTTTCGTTTAGCTCTTCCCGTAATCTTTTGAGTTCTATCTTTAGCTCATCTATCTTCTCTTGGTACTTGGGATCATCATAGCGATTATCCATTTCGTTTGGATCTTCTTTTAGATCATAAAACTCCCAAGCGACAGGTGTATGGCGGGTAAAGTCATTGCCCCAGCTGGCTTTGTTCCATTCAGCATTGGGGTCATCCGTATCTACCCAATACCTACCATAATAAAAGATCAGCTTGTACCTTTTGGTCCTGACGCCAAAATGGGCGGGATTTCCATGCCTATGTGCCAAATGCATCCAGTACCTATAATAGGTGGATTTTTGCCAATCTGCTGGCTCTTCATTGGTTTTCAAAATAGACGCAAAGCTCTTTCCTTGCATGTATTCAGGCACACTTCCACCAGCCAGATCTATTAGCGTAGGTGCAAAGTCAGTGTTATTGATGATGGCATCTGTCCGGGTGTCGGCTTGGATTTTTTCTGGATACCTGATTAAAAACGGCATGCGCATCGATTCATCATACATCCATCTTTTATCTATATAATCATGCTCGCCCAGCATAAACCCTTGGTCACTGGTGTACACAATAATGGTGTTTTCCAATAATCCCTCTTCTTTTAAATATGCCAAGAACCTTTTTACATTATCGTCTACCCCTTTGACGCATCGGAGGTATTTCTTTAGATAACTTTGGTAAACCTTGGAAGTATAGGCTTTTTCTTCGGCATCCATCTTCCACTTCACCAGTTCTTCTGGACGGATATCCTCTGCATTCCTATAATTTTTATAATTTTCGCCTTTCCAAATATTCATCGCTTGGTTTCGGATCAGGTTTCTATGTGATACCGATGAACCGATAATTCTGGTAAGGCTATCATTTTTTCCCCTGGTAGCTACCGAGCCATTATTGCCATTGTCGTAGAGACTTGCTGGCTCAGGGATAAACGTGTCTTCCAAATACGATTCGTACCTAGGTGCATTTTCAAAATCATCATGGGGCGCCTTGAAATGATACATCATGAAAAATGGCTGATCCTCTTTTCGTTCATTCTCAAACCAGTCAATTACCTGGTCGGTAATAATATCGGAACTATGCCCTTTGTAGCTTACCGTATTATTTGGCCAGGGCTTTTCTCCCCGCACCCTGAAATCCGGATCAAAGTATTTGCCCTGCACAGGAAGTACTTTATAGTAATCAAAAGCTGCAGGCTCATCATGTAAGTGCCACTTTCCAACTATAGCAGTTTGGTACCCTAATTTTTTCAGCTCTTTGGGCAAATATTGCTTTTCTGGTGGCAATTCACCTTCCAAGTCAATGACCCCATTCGTCTGGGCACGCTGTCCAGTCAATACCGCAGCCCTGCTGGGCACGCATATGGCATTATTGACAAAGCAGTTATCAAATATCATCCCTTCTCTAGCCAGACTGTCCAATGTAGGCGTAGGATTCAGGTCTGCCAGACGACTACCGTAGATCCCAAATGCTTGGCTGGTATGGTCATCTGCCATGATATAGATAATATTGGGGGGACGCTCTTCGGAAGTTTTTTCTTTCTTTGAAGGGGAACATGCCATAGCCAAAGCCACCATACAGGCCGGTAATGTCCTCCCTAGTATTTTAGGTGTTAACTTTTGTATTTTATAGGTCATAATCTTCTTTGTTTAATACCAATTGATCCCCCAACCTCCGCTGTTCTGCTTGGAGAGCGGCAAACATTGAGGTTATTCTTTCACGTTGTGCTTTATTGCCTGACAAATCATCCATTTCATGGGGGTCTTGGGCAAGGTCATACAGTAGGATTTTACTTGCTGATGGATAGACGATCAATTTATAGCCATCTTGCTTGATCATCCGTTGATAGTTGATGTATGCGCCGTATACCTTATCCATCCCTTGGTTTGGATGACCTTTTGCCAAGTCCAAAATACTGTTAAAGGCCACGTAATCTGGCTTTTTCACACCTGCTATCGCTAGACTCGTCGCCATTGCATCTTGCAAATAGATGTTTTCATCCAGCCGTTTTCCTTCTGGTATTCCCGGGCCAACAATGATAAATGGTGCTGCCACACTATGTTCATACATGTTTTGCTTTCCCAATAATCCATGTTTCCCCATTGCTAGCCCATGATCTGCGGTAAAGATGATATAGGTGTTTTCTCTAGCGCCAATAGCTGCTAGTTTGTCAACGATTTCCCCAATTTGAGCGTCCATATGACTGAGCAAGGCATAATACTCCTGAAGGTGCTTTTTAATGGCGTAAGGGGTTCGGGGAAATGGTGCCAGCGCTTCGTCTCTCAAGGAAGGGCCATTGCCAATGGCATCCTTATGCGGGTATAAGGGCATATAGCTCTTGGGAAGTTTTAGCTCATCCACCTTATACTGCTCCAAAAAAGATCCCGGAGATTGGCGTGGGTCATGGACAGCATTGAAAGCTAGGTACATAAAGAACGGCTCTTTTTGCTCATTGGCATGATCCATAAATGCCAATGCATCTTCCTTCACTACCTCACTCCAATGTTTTCCACCTTCCCAGTACCCTCCCTGACTTACATCTGCTGGATCCCAAGAAGTATCATTTGGTTTTTTGGGACGGTCATAGCCTAACGGCATGATGGACGAAGGATCGGCATTTTCCTGCCTTGCCAGAGAATCAAATTTATGCACCATCGTAGCATGGTCCCAGTGGTCTCCCGGCATCCCGCCCCTGATATGGGCTGTATGGTCAAAAATCTCACTGGGATGGACATCTACATGCCACTTTCCACTCATATAGGTCTCATATCCGGCTTCTTTCATCAGCCTTGGCCAAGTCTGGTCCAATTTCTCCCCTTTCTTCCAGTTTTCCTTAAACTTCTGGGCCTCCCATACTGACCTTCCTGAAATCATCATGGTCCTGGATGCGGTACATACCGCCCCTGTCCAAGATCCCATATTATAGGCTTTGGTAAAGGATGTCCCTTCTGCCATTAATTTATTGAGATTTGGAGTATGGACCGCATTGGGTTCTAAGCCACCTAAAGCGGTAAATGTCAAGTCATCTGCAAATACAAACAGGACATTGGGTTGTGTAATTTCTTCCTGACTTGGTGATTGGCTACAGGCGGAGATCAATATCACCCCCGCCGTTGCCAATGCTCCTATTAGTTTATTCATTGCTGAAATTTCCTGTATTCGTACCCCATCATGGAGTTGGCTTCTTTGTCCTTTTTGAATTTCTCCTTCTTCGGATTCCAGTCCAATGGCCTGTTTAGTCGATAGGCAATATTGGCAATATTACAGATAGTGGCTGACCGGTGTCCGATTTCCACATCACAGATTGGCTTTTCACGGCTTTGCATACAATCAAGCCAATTCTTATGGTGCCCCCCATGAGTATTGTACAATTTCACATCTGTGGGTTTCAGTTCGATATCCTTTAGGTGAGCGGGGGTAGGTTCGAAGTAATTTCTGCTGATATCCATCTTACCTTCTGTCCCGATAAAACGTACGCCATAACCTCTGCCAAAATCATGATGCACCATCTCCACGCCATTATCATAAATCATCTTCAAGCCAGTCTGGGGGTTGGTCTCGCCTGCGGGTGGAACGTACTGTACCGGGCCGCTGCTGTCCATACCCAAGGCCCACTGGGCGATGTCAAACATATGTGCACCCCAATCACAAAGAATACCTCCACCAGTTTCATCAAACAGCCTCCAATCAGGCCAAAATTTCACATCATTGTCAGCTGGAGCCAACCGATGATTATAGGCCAACATCGGTGCTGGACCGCACCATTGGTTCCAATCCACCTCTGAAGGTAGGGGCTCTTTTTGTAGATCATAGGGTCGGGATGGTGTTCCCACTTGGACCAGGACTTGTTTTATCTCGCCCAAATAGCCATTTCTCACCAGTTCACAGGCTTTTCGAAAGCTGTCCCACGAACGTTGCATACTTCCGGTCTGGACAATGCTGTCATATTTTTTGGCCATATCCACCATTTCCTTGCCTTCATTAATGGTCAATGTCAGCGGCTTCTCGCAATACACGTCCTTTCCTGCCTTCATCGCATCGATGGCATTGAGCGCATGCCAATGGTCTGGGGTCGCAATGACCACCCCGTCAATGGAATCACTGGCCAACAACTCCCTATAATCTGAGTAGGTCTGTAGAGAATTAGCGGAGATTTCTCTTCCGGCATTTTTATAGGATGCAGATGCATGTTGTTTGAACCAATCCATTTTTGTGGTCCACACATCTGATCCTGCTACGATCTGCGCATTTTCCTGCTTTGCAAACGCCCCGATCAATCCACGGCTTTGCTTACCAAGCCCAATAAACCCTAGGTTGATTTTGTCACTGGGAGCTACATACCCCTTGCCCAATACATGCCGGGGCACAATGGCAATTCCCCCGAGGGCTATCAATGATGATTTTAAAAAATCTCTTCTTCCGGCATTTTTGGTCCGGATTTCCGCTTTATTGTCTTTCATTTTCAGGTTAATTTTAGATTTATTTACAATGCAATATGTCAATTTTTACTAAATAGATGTAGAACATATGTTTACTAATATGGCACATATCTGCACTGGTTTGGGGACTTTCGATCATTTGGTCTATTTTTGACGAAATACAACAGCATACACAACCATGGACAGTTCACACCTATTTTTAGAACATACTTGCGAACTTGGTGAAGGAATATTCTATGACGGCCCCACAGCATCGCTGTTCTGGGTAGACATAGACGGGCAAATGGTCTATCGGTATTCCTTTGCCACCTCGCAGACCAGCACTTGGCACCTTCCTGGAAAAGTCGGCACCATTGCCCCATATCCGCCGGATAGCTTATTGGTATCCTTGGACAAGGAAATCGGATATTTAAATCTCTCTGATGGTGAATACACCAAGCTCATCGAGCTTGAAACAGCGCTCCACGCCAATCGCTTCAATGATGGAAAATGCGACCCGCAAGGAAACTTTTGGTTTGGAAGCATGCACCTGCCCGAAAGACTACCGACAGGACATCTCTATTGCCTAGATCGGAAAGGCATGGTAAGAAAACAGTTATCAGACATTACGGTTTCCAATGGCCTGACTTGGGACCAAAGAAAAAACAAATTCTATTTTATAGATTCCCCCACACGTTCCATTGTTTCATTTGACTATCATGATGGTGCTACTTCCCTCCACAATAGGCAAACGGTCATCAAGGTCCCTAGCCAGATGGGCTTCCCTGATGGAATGACCATTGATGAAAACGGACTGCTCTATATTGCCTTATGGGGAGGCTATGGAGTAGGCATTTGGGATCCCGAGAATGGCCAACTGGTGGATAAAATTCCTGTCGATGCACCCTTGGTGACCAGCTGTGCATTTGGCGATAAGGACCAGAAAGGACTCTATATCAGCACCGCGCGTAAGGGTCTCGGCCAAGACGTATTGGCCAAATACCCCCTCAGCGGCAGTATCTTTTACGCCCGATGCGAGACCAAAGGAATGCCTGCATTCCCTTATCTTCGAGATGCCAGCATTCCCATTGGCCACTCACCTACTTATGTGAACGGATAAGCACTTTTTATGATCCTTTAACCCGGAATATGCATTAGCCTATCTGTTGCGACCTGAAACTGCTTCAAAATCAGTCGTTTCACTTTAGTTTTCGGCATAACCGTAGCGGTGCTACGCTAATGCCTCCAAACTAACTGATTTTCTTGCAATTTCAGCTCTCACTACGATTCCCAACGCATAATCCGGGTTTAACTCATAATCCGTTCATATACTCTAGTCTCCTGATAATATTGCTGTCATCTGCCACAGAAGCCGCCAACTTGCCCTCTTCTACGGAGGTGGTATATCCATAAGGACCATCCGCCAGCTGAACCAAAATATTCATAATCAGTAGCGCTTCATGTGGATCCGTCGTCGAATAAAGGGCTTCCTCTATATCCATCATAGGATCTGAAACGCCACAGATTCCCAGGAATTGGCTTGCCCGAACCCTGTTTATCCTCACTGGATCACTCTTGGACAGTCCTATAACAGCTTCTTCCAGCGTTTTTGCTTCCTCTCCAAAACTGGACAAGACACATAAGGCCCAGTACCTCACCCACGGGTCATCGTCTTCCAATTTCCGTTTAAGTTGCTCCTCCACATTTTGAAAACCTGATGTGGCAAGGTTAGCTGTCAAGTAATACTTTTTGATATCCCTCCTATGGTCTTGCCCAAAGGCAGTGGGGTCATCAAAAGCCTCTTCAATCAGGTAAAACTCCGGATAAAAGGAAAGGTCTGGCATGGACAACAACCAATCCCCCAGCTCTTTTCTCATTGCCAGCAATTGCTTTTCATAAGCTGGGTCCTCCGCTAGGTTATTGATCTCATAGGGATCTTTTTCTATATCAAACAGCATCTCTACTGGCTTTACTTCAAAAAATTGACGTTGGTCCTCATTGAGCTTACCTGATCTATACAAATCGACCCATTCTTGATAAGCTATCTGCTTGTACCGGTAATTGTTCCAGAGACCGTCAAAATTAAACGGATGAAAATTCCTGATGTACTTATACTTCCCCTTTCTTACCGACCTGACAAAATCATATTTTTCATCAAAACGATCCGCATAACCGTATGCCACATCATTAGGGGACTTATTTTTTTTACGTAAAAAAGGCTCCCCGTCCATCTGCTTAGGCACTTTTACCCCTGCCAGGTGAAGTACCGTAGGGCCAAAATCCACAAAACTCACGAATTCCTGCACCCTTGTCCCTGCTTTATAGGAAACCCTTTCTTTGTATTTTTCGGGTACATGGATTACCAACGGCACATGCAGTCCCGTTTCATATAAATACCCTTTACTCCCAGGCAAAACGCCTCCATGATCACCAAAGTAAAACACAAAAGTGTTTTCCAGAAGTCCATCTGCTTCCAATTGACCGATCAGCTCTCCTACTTGCCTATCCATCTCCGCTATCCTGTCCAGATAATACGCTCTGGTATATTCAAACAATGCCGTTTGAGGATGGTTTGGCTGCAAATTCCCGCTTGGAGGCAAAGTAGATATAGGCGTTTCCTCCATCTTTTCCGGCCCAAAGTGGAGCTGACCTTCATGGGTAACGGAAAAGTTATGGACATAAAAGAATGGCTGGCCTTCCTTCCTGTTTTTATAACTTGCCTTATTGGAGGATTCATCCCACACCTTATCTCCTTTGTCCAGATTGTAATCTTCTTTGGCATTATTGGCGGTATAATACCCTGCTTCACGCAAATAAAACGGAAACATCTCCAAATTATCCGGCATAGGCACCGTCTTCATTTTCCGGTGATACTGTGCCCCAATGCGCGGAGCATAGGATCCTGTGATCAAGGTCGACCGTGCCACACTACATACTGGCCCATTAGAAAAAGCATGGTCAAACACCAGTCCTGTCTGCGAAAGCTGTTCGATATGGGGAGTTTCCACTCCATCCGAATCGTACAATTTCATATAATGCTTGGAGTTATCCTCCGATGTGATCCAAATAATATTGGGACGCTCCTGTGCAATGGAGCCATGGGAGATCAGGCAAACTATTATCAACAGGAATAATTTCGTCCACCTATCCTTGATTGTACTTTGAAACATGCTTGTTCTTGTCATTTTAATTTTCTGTTCGCTGAAGCCAAATTGCCCAGTCCTTCTCGGCACTCATTGGCGCATCGCCCAATTCTACATTTTGTCCTCCTGAGACAGTAAGCGTTTTGCCTTCTTGCAATGGCCCACCACTACGCGGATCGTACCATTTGACATCAAACCGTCCGTCGAGACTACCAAGGTCTATCTCAGCAGCTTGAGCAGCTTTCAAGTACACCACCACTTGGTCTTTTCCATCACTCAACACGTATCCTTCTCCTTTTACCAGCCACTCATCTCTGTTTTCCATCTTCCAATAAGGGATGTTTTGGCCAGTGAAGAAATCAAGACATATCCTTCCCTGATCCCAAAACTTGTCCCTCGACCTAAAGTCCTGACAAGTAAGGTCCGAATGGGCATGCTTATAGCCAAAGTACCACTCTGTACCCCATGCTCCCGCCATCATGGCTCCCCAAAGTCCATTTTGACGGGCGTCATCATGTAAGGGGGCCTCTTCGTCGGGAAGCAACGAGTGTTGCGCATCTCCTGGCTCATCGCAAGCTACAGCCCACTGCTTACCTGCTTCCTTGCTGTCATTAAGGATCTTGAGAACGTTTTTATGTACATTGGCAAAATCCTTCCTATTGGTCTGTAAAGAGGCTCCGGTGAGTGGGGTATCTCCATAAAGCGGGTCAAACCATTTACCGTTATGGATCACAATATGGTGGTCATAGGGATCTACAGTCCGAACATAATCCGCCAACATCAGCCAATCCCTAGGTTCTAATGGAAAAGTCCGTGGGGTCTTCACCCAGTCTCCTTGTTCCTCACAAAGGTTCCAGTTTAGCGCCAAATGGTGACCAAAACGTGCAATTAATTCCCGGTAATACAATTTGGTAAACATGCCTATTCCTCCATTGTCCAACAGTCCTTGGTTTTCGACTTCCAAGGTCTTGAAATGCAAAAACATGCCCAACTTGTCGGCATGCTCAAAGACCATCTCCCACTGATCGAGTTTAGAGACATCGTACCTGTCCCAAGTATCATAATCCACAAAAGGAAAAACATTCTGGTCATCACCGGATACGTTCATCGTCAGAAATGAAAAAGCATTGGCACCTTTCCCGTGAAGGTAATTGACCGCACCTATCAGGCCCTTCCCCTTTCCATTCTTCCATGTAGGGTCTCCGCTTTTCCAGTCTCCCACATGGGCCTGGTAGGTCTTTACCAAATCATCCTTATGGCCATCTTCGGCAAAATCCCCATCAAAGTCCGCAAATGCCAACAGGTTTTCTGGTGCGTCTGAACCGAATTTCAAGAAATATTCTCCAGTTCCCTTAAATTGAAGGTAACGCTCTCCAACGTAATCAAGCCGTCCCTTGCTTCTAAAATCCCTTCCTTCTTTATCGCTGGGAGCTATTATAAATTCCCCTTTTAAGCCATTGATTGAAGAAACGGGGCTGAGTTTGGAAGTATCCCTGAGTGCGGCCCATTTTCCTTCAAAAAACAGGACCTCATAATTCCATTCCCCTGTTTCATCCGGAGCAAAATGCGCCCTCCAGACATTGCCTTCGGTGGCACCGGATTCTCCTGCTTGTCCGTCAGCGGCAAAATAACCGGGAACCAAATACCTTTTTCCAGAGGCCTCATGGCGAAACTCCACATCAAATTTATATTGGAGAAAGGGGTTATCCTCATCCATTTCGCCCGCTTGGGGGCCTTCTACATCAAGGGTGACTTTATGCCATTTCTGCAGCTCTCCATGAAGACGCTGTCCATGTACAGTATGCACTGCTAACAGTAGAAGAAAACCTACCAAGGCATTTTTATAGTGTATCATAATGTCAAATTGGGTTATTATTGTTTTTTATTTTGAATGCGAAGACTTTAACTGACCTGATGCGGCTTCATAGGAAGCGTTTTGGTCCATTTCATAAATTCTCTCCATCAATTGCCATTTTTGATCCGCCGTTGCTGATTTATCGGATTGTTGAAACTCCGCAACATAGCTTTCCCATTCCTCTTGCCTGGGCAACTTGGAAAGCCTTTCCATGGCCTTATCATGGTCAAAGTCAGCTACCGTGTCCATGATCATAAACAAGGTGGCATCATAAATATAAATTTCCATATCCAAAATCCCTACTTCTTTCATACCAGCGGTTATTTCTGGCCATGCCTTCCCCATACCATGTACTTCTTTATACCGAGCTATCAGTGCTGGATCATCTTTTAGCCTAAGCTGTTTACAGTATCTTTTATATTTCATGTGTTTATGTTGTTTTCTAAGGCCGTATGGAATCTAGCATGATTTATCCCGGAATATGCATTAGCCTATCTGTTGCGACCTTAAACTGCTTCAAAATCAGCCGTTTCACTTTAGTTTTCGGCATAACCGTAGCGGTGCTACCCTAATGCCTCCAAACTAACTGATTTTCTTGCAATTTCAGCTCTCACTACGATTCCTAACGCATATTCCGGGTTTATAATCATCCCAGTGTGTGAGCTATTCATCATATTCGATTTTATATAGCCTTTTGATTTTTATCGGAAACTAAAAAAAGCAGGAAGGTAACCTTCCTACTTTTTTCAATTAAACCCTATTAATCAATCAAGTTATCCACTAATTAAGTTTGATTTTGAACACATAAGCAAAATCCCCGGGCTTATTGTCCGGTAGGTCTATAAGGAGGTGCTCCTCTCCCTGCTTCCAAGTCAACTGGCCATCATGCCCCAGTAAGGTTACTTCCTTTATTTCCTGGTCCAGCAGGTCACTTCCAGCCCTGAAGGATTCGATCTCCGCTTTACCTGAATCCGGCCAGTCCATTGCTATCGCATAGATGTTTCCGTCTTTTTGGGTAAACCTAAAATCTTTGCCTGTAAGGTCTTTGTTCTTGCCTTCGGTATGGTGTCCAGTAGCCACCTCTGTCGGTCCTTCCCCGAAGGTTTTCCAGTGGGTGGTTCCATAAATGGCTTCCCCATTTTGGTCAAGCCACTTACCAATGGCCAACAGTACTTCTTTTTGGTCTTCAGGAATGGTACCGTCGGCTTTTGGTCCCACATTCAGTAGCAGGCAACCGTTCTTACTGACGATGTCAATCAAATCATCCACAATGGTATTGGGAGTTTTGGATATCCAATTGGACACGTAGCCCCAAGAATTAGCACCGATAGAAGTATCGGTTTGCCAAGGATATTCATGGATGTCCGACATTTTACCCCGCTCTAGGTCCAGCACATTAGTGCCTGGAGGGTAGGATTCAAAATCATCGAAGTTTTTATTTTGCAAGACTACCTCTTTGCCCCAATCGAGTCCTTTATTATAGTAATAAGCCGCAAGCTTGGGATGGTAAGGTCTATATTCTTCCCGATCAAGGACAAAGTCAAACCAAAGCACATCAGGCTGGTAATTATCGATGATTTCCTTGGTTCGCTTCCACCAAAGTTCGAGAAACTGCTCGTCCGCTGGCACATACGGAGAATGGGACCTTCCATATAAATCACTGAAGGTTTGGTCTGAGGCATCGCCGGTTTTGTTGAAGTAGTCCCAGTTGAATGCAAAATGGGACGAAGCACCTACCTTGAGCCCTTGCTCTCGGCCTTCTTTGACCAGCTCACCCAAAATATCCTGCTTTGGCCCCATCTCTACGGCGTCCCATTTCGTGTGACTGGACTGGTACATCGCAAACCCATCATGGTGCTCGGCTACTGGAACGATGTATTTTGCCCCTGCCTTTTTGAACAAGTCGATCCACTCCTTGGCATCGAAATTCTCTGCGGTAAACATAGGGATGAAGTCCTTGTACCCAAACTCATCAAGCTCTCCCCAGTTTTCGACATGGTAGTCATAAATCTCTGAAGGTTTCTCACTGACGATTTCCCCCTTTGGATTCCAAACTACCGAATCCATGTACATCAATCGAGGATACCATTCTGACCCGTAAGCAGGAACAGCATATGGTCCCCAGTGGATAAAAATCCCCAATTTAGCATCCTTAAACCATTCAGGAACTTCATATTGCTTTAAGGAGTCCCAATTCTCCTCAAATCTAGGCTCTTCACTGGCCTTTTGTTCTTTGCCATCGCTGGCACACCCACTTCCTCCCATGGACCACGCAACAGCCAAGGCGGAAAGGATCATGCTTGTTCGTTTTTTCATTACTTATTTTATTAATATCTCTGTGCTTATAAAAAACCCTATAGGTAGATCAGGCACCGCCTCCCACCTATAGGGTTACCTCATTAATTATGGTCTGACTTCTTTTTCCATCACCCAAAAATCATCAAAATAGAAAGTGCCATTTCCCGGTATTTGGAGCATAAATCGTCTATTGGCATCACCTTGTATCGCCTCATATTCGGTGGTCACTTCCACCCACTCTCCTCGTGGTTTGTCCGCTGCGGACTCCCAAAACTGCTTCCAGTTAGGCAATAACCAAAGGCTTACACTTGGAGCTGTCGTGCCCTCTTCTACATATATTTTATACTTGAACAAGTAGGTTTTGCCAGGCTCTAAACTAAATGGTGCATTGATACTATGGATTTTACCACCAGCATGCTCTTCATTTTTTATCACTTTGAGGCTGTAATCTCCTGTCGCGGCCAATTCAGTGGTAAACGCTACTTCGGAATCATTGTCCCACATGGCCTTCCAGCCAGCACCGCCGTCTTCAAAACCATATGCGGTGTTATCCAACAGGTTAGCCGAATGCATGACTACGGGGATATCCGTAAATGCTTTAGGCGTTCGTTCATCTACAGAGGCAAGTTCACCTCCCGCAAAACTCACGGTCACCACATCGGGACGGTAAATTTCCTGTGCCAATTTGATATCCAGCTTGGTAGGATTGGCCGCATAAGGCTGTACGGAAGTTATATCAAAAACCTCTCCATTTACCTTTACCGTAAATAATTCCTCTCCTCCAGAGAAAGGTTTAAATTCTCCATTAAAAGACATTCGCAGGGTTTGATCTTCCAGCTCGACGATGTCTTCTGTCAATTCAAAAGGCTTACTGGAAGGAATGACCTTAATCGGATTTGGAATGGTGTCCCTGCCAGTTCCCGGAGGTATGGTTTCGCCAGTCCTTGAAGCGGTTAGTATAGCTCTATAAACTCCGAGCTTATTGAAAGGGATCAACGCCACAGAATCAGCACTGTTGTTCACGACTTCTTCCGTGTCCACATTTCGGATTTGCCAGTTTCGTGCATTTGGACGTCCTTGGGTAGACCTATCGATAAACGCCACTTCAGTACCAGCCTCTACAAACAAGGTATCCTCACCTCTGGCAATCGTTTCTTCCAGGTACTTCATTTCTGCTTCTGCCCTGATCGAGTCATAAACATCCACCATAAAAGCAGTGTCCATCACCCAAAACTCTCCATCCCACTTGGTGCTGACGGTATCCAAACCTCTGAAGGCCACCGAATCCCTAAACTTATTGACCAACCGGACATACTGGATACCGGGATTTTGAAACAGCACGTGAATGGTTTTCTCTGTAGAGACCGTATCACCTTCATTGATGATGAATTCGGTAAGGATGGTGTCATTTCGACTTATCGGTCCTTCCAAAAAGAAATTGCCACTATCGATAGACCAAGTATGCGCTACAGCTCCCTGAGACAGATCGGAAAAACTCTCAAACTGTCCCACACTGGTAACGTACGATGGTTCTCTAAGGAAACTGGTATACCATCCCACATCCGAAAATTCGGTGGGTGCTATATACTCATCTTCTACACAGGAATGAAGCCCTGCGATAAAAACAAACACTAATAATATATATCTTCTTTTCATGATCAGGTTCTTTTTGGGTTAGTTTAGTCTTCTCCTCCTATTTGCGGATTGGCCACGATCTCAGAATTAGGTATCGGCCAATAAGCATGCTCAGAGGCAATATAGTTGGAGGCAGCTTGCTGGTAATCCATTAGGATCTCCGACTCCATTTCCTCGGTCGTCAACACCGATGCCCACCTGGTCACGCTTTGTCCATTACTATTGACGAATGCAAAATTATCTGTATAGTACCTTCTTTGCGAAAGCTCTTCAAAGCGATCTTTGGTAATGCCCCATCTGCGCAAATCTATGGTCCTGATGGCATTGCCCTCCAAGGACAATTCAAGCGGTCTTTCCACATACATCAAGTGGTCCATTAGCGATTGGACATCATAGGTTTGGTTGTCATGTGCGGCAGCGGGATATTCACCCGTTCCATCCATTCCCAATAATTGTAGCGCAGACCTGTGCCTCACCCTATTGATGTAGGTCATGGCTTCTTCTACATTTCCATCTCCCATCAATAAGGCCTCTGCATACATCAAGTACACATCAGCGAGCCGGATTACCCGCACATTGACACCGGAACGTAAATTAGGCACAATATCCTTTTCGTCCTCTACAATCTCCCAATTCGAATATTTCCTGAAATAACCTGTTTCTTTATTATTAAAGGCGGTAGCTTCAGCAGTACTGGTACCATAATATTCCAAATCCGTATCATCCACCAATGCGATGGAGTACGAAGTCCTCAACGAATACTTTCTTAATCGTGTAGATCCATCTTCATCCACCACGTAATTCCTTGGATCATTAATATCCACAGGGTCCTCCTTATAGGCCATGATCAACCAGCAGCTTGGATAAATAGACCTCCATCCTCCTACGGGGCTAACGGCAAAGTTCAAGCTGTTGGACACCTGCTCCTCTGCCCAGACGGAAATTTCCGATTTATAGGCAAGGGAATAATTGATCTCCAAGATGCTTTCACTATTTAGCTCATTGGTCGTGGTGAAGTTATCACCGATATTTTCGGTCAATGCGTATCCGTATGCTGGATTTTCCATCACATCTTCAAAATACTCCATAGCCTGTGAATAATTTTCATTATACAGATGGCTCTTTCCCAGTACCGCAGCGGCAGCCCCCGCTGTCACCCTGCCTTGGTCAATATCCCTGCTATAGGAAGGTGGTAAATGCTCATGGGCGTATTCAAGATCCGCCAAGTAAAAAGCCATTACCTCTTCCTTGGGTTTCACTGGTTGGTAGAATTCCTCTTCATTTTGCGGAACAAAATCGAAGATGGGTACATTTCCTTCATTAAAACCCGTGGACAAATAGAAGTAGAAAAGCCCTCTGAAAAACCTCGCTTGGGCGAGTATGGTATTGGCCCTTTCCTGACTGCTTTCATCTTTTAGTGTAGGAATCAATTCTTCTGAGGCCACGATGACCTGATTGGCCCTGAAGATACCTTTATACAAGGCGTCCCATTTATTATTGGGCGTACTGGATGATTCATTGAATTCCTGCAAGTAATACTGGTTACTGGTATTGGGCCTTCCCCAGCCAGGCCAAGTCATGTCACTTCGATTGTATTCATCGGAAATGGCAAGTAGGTTTTGATTTTTAAATGCATTGTAAACCCCTATCAACCCGGCATCCAAGTCATCGACGGTTTTCCAAAAACTCTCCGTAGACATTTCATTTGGATTTACTTCTTCCAGAAAATCACTGCATCCCGTGCCCATGCCCAGTATGGGGAGAGCACATAACATTATTTTATATAGGTTATTTCTAAGTTTCATACCATGTTCATTTTAAAAGTCAAACTGTATACCTGCTCTGTACTGGGCCGAAATCGGATAGTTTCCTTTATCTATTCCTCTCGTGTTCAGCCCATCATTGCCCACTTCTGGATCAAATCCATCATAGGAGGTTATCGTCAGTGGATTTTGGGCGGCGATATACACGCGGAAATTCCTTACACCGACTTTATTGGTTATTCCCGATGGGATGGTGTAGCCCAGTGCCACATTACGCAGCCTGATAAAGGTGCCGTCTTCTATCCAGTAGTCCGTATATCCACGGTAATTTTCATGGTCCCTACCCCTATAAGCAGGTATGGTAGAGGTAGTATTTTGTGGTGACCATTGATAGAGGATATCCAAATGCGTTCCTTGCTTATAGGCATACGCTTTGCTTCCGTTGATGATCTCTCCCCCAAAGGCACCGTACCACTGCATGGAAAGATCAAAACCTTTATAATCCGCATTGAGGTTTAGTCCCATCTCAAACTCCGGCATGCCGCTACCTGCATACACCCGATCGTCATTATTGATAAGGCCATCACCTGCATCAGGCACGCCATCACCATCGGTATCGACAGTCAGGGCGTCCACGTATTTCAGGTCACCCATCTTGGCGGTGGGCATGATTTCGCGATACTCCTGAAGCTCTTCCTGGGAAGTAATCAAACCATCTGTCTTGAGCACGAAAAACGCCCCTGCCTCGTAACCTTCTTTCAGCACGGTCACCAAGTCTTCATTGGGAAGTCCGCTGGTCACGGTACTTCCAGATAGATAGGCGATTTTATTGGCTCCGCTCATCTTGGTGATCTTGTTATTGTTCTTACCGAAAGTAAGCCCTGCCGACCAGGAGAACTTCCCTTTGTGGCGGTAATTTGCCGTAAACTCCATCCCCCGGTTATTCATATTCCCTACATTCAGGATGACAGTAGCATTACTGCCGGCACCTGTAGTGGGAGGAAGCAGCAACGGAAACAGCATGTCTTTCTTGTTGGTGTTATAAAAATCAGCTGAAAAGGTAAACTTGTTCTCAAAAAAAGCAAGATCAAATCCCAAGTTGGCCTGTTCGGTAGTTTCCCATTTGACATTTTCATTGGCAAATGCCGTCTGTATGGCTCCCAACACCAAATGATCACTGCCTTCTGGGCCAAAAACGTAATCCTTTGCCAAACTAATGGTAGCCGCATTACTGTAATCCAAGAAATTTTGGTTACCGGTGGTACCGAAGCTACCACGGATTTTAAAGCTATTGGCCACAGGGGCTAGGGAATTCCAAAAATCCTCGTCTGACACATTCCATCCAGCAGATACAGACGGGAAAACTCCCCACCTATAATCTTTCGAAAACCTGCTCGAACCATCTCTTCTTGCACTGACGCTAAGTAGGTACTTACCTTTATAATCGTATTGCGCCCTGCCCAAGAAGCCAATGAGGGAGTTGACACGGTCCTGTCCATAACCACTTCCTGAACCGACATTGGGATCCAGTGTGGCGCCGTTGAGTACTAGGACATCATTACTGATCAAGTCAAACTTCTCCGCAAAGAAAGAAGTGTACTCATACCGCTCCATGGAAAAAAGCCCCAAGACCTTCAAACTATGCTCACCGAACTTTTTATGGTAGTTCAGTGTGGTCTCAGAAGTAAAGCTCTTGGACCGATCACTGAAGTTATAGATGCCCGACCTTACGGTAGTGGGCAGAAGCTCCCCTAACTCATTGTACACCTTAAACAGGGGATTTACCCGCACGCGGGTATTATTGGTGATACTGCCCCCCATTCGGCTCATGATATTGAAGGATTTTGACAGGTTGTACCTCGCTTGGAAGAATCCGTTGAAGTGATCGCCACTCCTGACATCGGTTTGCTTCATCCTAGCGGCCATATAGCTCAGGTTCAATGCATCATTGGTAGAGCCACTGGCATCTGAAATGGTGGAAGCACTCGGGTCGATTTCTTGCTGATAAGGCTTTTGCTTGTAGGCGTCCAGTAGGAAGTTCCAAGGGGCGTACTCCTGTTCTTCTAGCCTGATACCAAGCCCAGTATTGATCACCCATTTACCTTTGGTATAACCCGTATTTGCCCGGATGTTAAACCGGTCAAACCCCGAATTAATGATCACACCTTCTTGGTTAAAGTAAGTACCCGTGATATTGTAATTTAATCCTTCTTTGCCACCAGAGATGTTCAAACTGTGATTTTGTATAGTCGCATTGTCATTCTGAATAATACCTGCCCAATCGGTGTCATTGGTAAAGCTATAGAGGTTGTTTTCCAATGGTGTCCATGAATTCCCGTAGTTGGTTCCGTTTTGGTTGTATTTGCTCAAGAACTCCGAATACATGTACTGGTCAAAATTCATAAGAGGAACATCGGAAGTGATTTTTTGAACCCCATAATAACTATCCAGCCCTACTTTCATGACGCCTGCCTTGCCCTGCTTGGTAGTGATGAGGATCACTCCACCAGCACCACGTGTACCATAAATAGCGGCTGAAGCGGCATCTTTGAGAATATCTATCGATTCGATCTCATTCATACTGAGTTTAGGGTCGCCATTATAGGGAATACCATCTACCACATACAGAGGTGCGCTGTTTCCGGTGACAGAGCTCAGTCCCCGGATGACGATATTGGAGCTGGACCCCGGCTCTCCAGAAGAGGCGGTGACATTTACACCTGCCACCTGTCCTTGCAGGGCTGTACCTAGATCGGCTGTGGCAGATCTAGTCAGCGTCTCACCATCCACATTTCCTACCGCACCAGTGACTTCCTTTTTTTTCTGGGTACCATACCCGATCACGACGACTTCTTCCAGTGATTCGATATTGATATCCATCACGAGATCCATCTTGGTTTCATCGGTCACCACCACCTTTTGGGTAAGGTAGCCTATCGATGAAAATACTAAGGTAGTTTCCTTATTGGGGACCATTATTTTATAGTTTCCGTCAATGTCCGTGACGGTCCCTTGGCCGGTGCCTTCTATGATGATATTGACACCAGGAAGGGTGGTGCCATCATCACTAGAAGTGATCGTACCCGTTAGCTCTCTTTTTTGCCCTTGGGCAATGGTCGAATGAAGGGATAGTAGCAGTAATAAGCCTATCATAAAAAATCCTTTGACAGAACTGCTACCCTTTGAGGGTAAGTTTTTTTTCATAACGGTTTGGTTAATTGGGTTATCAATTGCAAAAAACTTCTTTACGAACAGATTTTGCTTTTTCCTATATCAAAACTAAAAAAAGTTTAAGCTACAGTTTACAACAGATGTTGAACAGAATAGTACATATGTATAAAGCCCACCCTGAAACCTCCCAAACAGGTTTTTAACCAGCCAATGACTCCATTTACTGTTTATATTTTTTTCGAAATTTTTTAAAATAAAACCAAAGCATGGTCTGTCTAGTTATTTTCGAGGCGCCTTTTGAAATAAAAATGGCCAGCCTTTAGAAAAGGCTGACCATCAACAACAACATCTCCTCGTTCCTTATGTCAATAATCTGGGTTTTGCTCCAGTAGAGGATTTCTGTCCAAAGCCTCCTGAGGTAAAGGCCACTTATAATGTTTGTCCTTAAACACCCGGGCATAAACAGGATCTCCATCAAATCCGTCCAATTCTTGTACGGCCAAGCCCCAACGTTTAAGATCAAAGTAACGGCTGTTTTCCATGAGAAACTCCACTCTTCTTTCATACCGAAGTTCTTCTCTTAATGCTGCTTGATCCATCGTAGACACAGCAGGATACTGTTGGGTTTCCAGGAAATTGACCCCGTATGCACGAGCTCTTACCCGATTGATGGCTTCCAGTACAGACTGGTCTATATCATTGGATTCTATTTTAGCTTCAGCATACATAAGTAATACATCTGCATACCTAAGGTGAATGAAATCGGTACCATCATTAATTGGTTTTTCGAGGGTCTCTCTCACTACAGGGCTAATCCCCTTGATAAAAGTAAATCCAGTCTGGGATTTAATTTCCGAAAATGGATTCCATTCACCTTGATAGATGGACATCCCCATCCTGGGGTCCCTGTTTTCCATTGGGTTTTCCGAATCATATAAGGGTGATTCACTAATGGAAAGGCCATCGATGCACTGATAGCTGTGCACTAAATCAAGGGTAGGATGCATGGTTCCCCAAAACCCTATCATCTCCTGCACTGATCTTTGATGGGCTTCCTCTGGTACATTGGCGTACTGGATAGAAAAGATGACTTCCTGGTTATTTTCCTGCTCTTCATCAAAGAACAACGTCGTGTAGTCGTTTGCCAAGGCATAATTCCCCGATTCCATCACCGCTTTTGCTGCCGATGCAGCTTCTCCAAGGTTCTCCCCGCTGTACAGCAGTACCTTTGCTTTCAGTGCTTGTGCTGCGGCTTTTTTCACATGGCCATCATATCCTTCTTGAGGGAGATAGTCGATAGCTATATCGAGGTCATTTAGGATATGTGAAAACACCTCGGATTGGGAGTTTTTAGCACTATATTGGTTCTCCACAGTGCTGGGTGCTGTCCTGATGGGGACATCTCCATAAGTCGCTGCCAAGTAATAGTAATAATAGGACCTGATAAATAGCACCTCACCTTTCCAGGCATTCAACTGGGCTTCGGATACCCCGGTGACATTGTCAATGTTCACCAAAAACTCATTGCAGCTAGCTATACCGTTATAACTTACTGCATATACCGATATGAGTGCATCTTCAGGTCTTCCATTGTTGCTATAGGTACCATCCAAGATGGAGTGGAAGCCAGCCCCTCTACTTAAATAACCATTGTCCGTTATCCCATCCCAAATCGTATGAGGCTTCGGGCCACTGTTCCAATTTGCAAAAGAAGTGATTCCATAGAAATTGGTCTGCAGGTCACTGTACACCCCTGCGAGCCCGATCAATGCATCATTTTCATTTTGCCAAAAAGTAGTACTGCTGATAACATCCGGTGGTTGTTGATCCAAAAATTCTTGGTTACACCCATTTAAGCCCAACGCTGCCAGGAAGATTCCTTTATATATGTGATTTTTCATGATATTCATTTGATTGCTAGTAATTTTGTACATAAAACTTACTGATACTTTTCCATTGGCCACATTTGCCTATAGCGTCACTGAGACACCAAAAGTGTAGCTTTTATTAAGCGGATAAGTATAGGAAGTGAGCACTTCTGGATCCAGCTGGAACAAATCATTGTCCGTAAAAGTGACCAGATTGTCACCTGAAAAATAAAGCCTTAATTTTGTCAATTTCAGCCTTTCTGTCAACGCCTCTGGGAACGTATACCCTAATGAGACGTTTTTCATTCTGAGGTAAGACGTATTTCTCAACCAAAACGAATTTGCGTAGCTATTTGCATCATAATTACTCAGTGTTTCATTGTACACGGTAGGCAATGGTGCATTTACATTGTCCCTAGTCCAAGACTGGTTTAACCAAACACTTGGTGCATTCCCATCCTGCACAAATGGCTCCACGCCGTGGTTATTTCGGTAGGTTTTTTGTCCCGCTACACCCTGCCAAAACATGGAGAAATCGAACTGCTTAAAGCTCGCCGAAACATTGGCACCATAGGTGAAGGCTGGATGCTGGCCATCCAAATGGATCCGGTCGTCGGTATCTACTACGCCATCTCCATTCTGGTCCTTTAATCGGATCCCTCCTAAGTAGGCTGGCAAGGGCTGAGTGGGGGCATTGTCAATATCTTCTTGGGACCTAAACAGTCCATCAGATTCCCACATATAGAACCCATTGAGGGGGTATCCTTCCTCATTGGCTGTAAATCCATAAATCTCCCTGGCTCCGTAATTTAGGATCTCGTTATTATAGAAAGCTATATTACCTGAAAGATTATAGGACCAGTCTCCTATGTTATTCCGGTGACCTAGGACAAAATCCATCCCTCGGTTACGCATTTTTCCTTGGTTTATCTGAGGACCTGAAGCTCCTGCCTCAATAGACACCTGTAATTCCCTTAAAATGTCATCGGTCACTTTATCGAAATAATCTATCCCTGCGGTAAGTTTTCCACTCCACAATGATATATCCAACCCGATGTTTGCGATAGTAGTCGTCTCCCAAGTAATATTTGGATCTGTGAATTTTTCCAACACCACACCGGGGGCAATACCTATACCGAATGGGTAGCCATGAGAACCTGTAGCCCTTGTCTGCACATAATTATTCAGTTCATAATTACCAAAGGAGTATTGGGCCTGATAGGGATAATCAATATCGCCGTCATTGCCCAACTGCCCCCATGAAGCGCGTAACTTCAACTGATCAATAAAGGTGGCATTGTATAGAAATGGCTCATTTTCCAATCTCCATCCTACACTAAAAGAAGGAAAAATCCCCATCCTACTTCCCTCCGCAAACCTTGAGCTTACATCTGATCTAATATTACTTTCGATCAGGTACTTTTCATTAAATACGTAGTTAACCCTTGCAAAAAAACTTCGGACTGCGCTCTGGGTATTGGTCCCTCCCACTAGCTGGTTATCTGTACCTGCTCCATCCAACTCAGTAATGGTAGTGGTCGGCACACCGTATCTAGAACCAACCGTATTTTCTCTTTTCCTAAACTCTTGGCTGTATCCACCCATAAAAGTGAAATCATGAATTTCGTTCACGATTTTATCGTAAGCTAAGGTAGAGTAAAAGGTAGTAACTGTGCTAAACACATTGTTGGCATCTATCTTTGCTGGATCGGTCGTTCGCCGTAAAAATTCTCCGGTTCTATAATTATATTCATCAAACCGTAGCTGTTGAAACTTTGATTTCATATAATCAAATTTCATTGCACCTTTCATCGAAAGTCGTAGGTTTGGCAGTATATCGATATTAGCGTATAAATTTCCGTTAAAATTATACTTTTCGTCAGAATAGCCTTTCTGCCCATATAACCTAGCTATCGGGTTCTCTCTCGTAAAACCTTCATCGAATAAAAAATCCGGATCTTCTGTACTTCCAGAAAAAGCTTTGGCAGCATAATGGCCCGTACCGTCCAAGGTATATGGCCCCCAGGTAGGTCTCACAGACCAAGCTGATGTCAGTGGATTGGTCCAATCAGAGTTTGGTCCTTGGCGCTTTGAGTACATCCCCATGATATTACCACCGACAGTGATCCGATCAGTAATATCAGAATTGATACTGACAAAGATATTGTTCTTGTCATATTCGGAAGTGGACATAATGCCTTTTTGCTTCCAATTGCCCAAGGTGATATTATAAGAAGTGGTTCCTGAAGTCCCATCCACCCCTAAGGTATTTCTCCATACCGATCCAGTCTGTGTCACCAAATCGGTCCAATCAGTATTGGGGTAATAAGGGTCATTGTTCGCCGTACGGTAAGCCTCGATGATCTCCTGAGGGTAATAATTCCCTCCATCTCCTGGCGCATTGTCCAGCGCACGGTTATACAAGGTCATATAATCTGCCGAATTGCTGATCATTTCGGGAATCACCGTGGGGGTATTTATAGCATAACTTCCCTCATATTTTACGCGTACTCCTTCCTTATACCCTTTCTTGGTTTCTACCAAAATCACCCCATTGGCCGCTTTTAGGCCATATATGGCAGCGGATGATGCGTCCTTCAATACCGATACGGACTTGATGACCGATGGATCCAGGTCGTTAAGGTTTCCTTCCACGCCATTGATCAATACCAATGGCGAGTTACTACTCCCAAAACTATTCAGTCCGCGTATGGTTACATTTACTCCCTCCGCTCCAGGGTTACCGTTATTCTGTGAGATGTTTAGTCCTGGCACTTGTCCTTGTAGCGCCTGGAATGCATTCTGTACAGGCCTTCTTTCCAGCACCTCTTCTCCCACAGATGCCACGGCACCCGTGAGGTTGGCTTTTTTCTGTACCCCATAACCAACGACCACCACTTCGTCCAATCCTATATCTTCTGAGTCCAGAGAAACATCCAATGATCCCGGTGTGGCCTCCAGCACCTTACTTTGCATTCCAATAAAACTAAACTGCAATTGTGCCCCCTCCGATACTTCTATCGAGTACTTTCCGTCGATATCTGTTACCGTTCCATTATTGGTTCCCATCTCCATGATGGTGGCACCTATAATCGGCGCACCGTTACCTGCTTCGGTAACGGTCCCTTTTACCATAATTCCCTGTCCTAAAACCGGCTGCCAACACAGCCATAGAAAACAGGCCAATACTGTAATAATCCGTTGCTTGGTTAATAAAAAACTGTCCATATATTTTGGGTTTGGTTAATAAAATATTTTAAAATTCAACTGAACAATACGAACTCCCCGACCATAGGCTGTTAACTATGGTCTCATAGAATTATTGAATGAATTTGGTAGAGCTTAGATTTATACAATTCTTAATGTGGAGAGTGATTACGTATTCTTCCATTTAAAACGGCTGTTCCCGTAGTGAATAATTAATTCTAAACGAGCACGTTAAAAGTACAGCCCTTAAAAAAAACACTATATCATATATGTTCTTGTTAATCCTACATATGTCCCACCAAAAAAGATTACTCAATATCATTTACTGACAAACACACCATTATCCCGTATTCGCCCCATCCATTCAGGCCATCACACGGCTTTACGGTCCTGTTTTAGCCTAGACGCCAAGCCATCAAAAATAGCAGCGCAAAACAGCCAACTTACTTGACATCCACATTGGGCACATTAGGGCACTCCACCTGTCTAAAGCCAAGTGCCTCTAATACATGAATTTTGCTGTTCGGGATTTGTCATCCAGAACCTAGATAACGGGGATTTGAAATCCCCGTTATCTAAACCCGGAATATGCATTAGCCTATCTACGCCACGGCGCACAGGTGTTGCGACCTGAAATTGCTTCAAAATCAGTCGTTTCACTTTAGTTTTCGACATAACCGTAGCGGTGCTACGCTAATGCCTCCAAACTAACTGATTTTCTTGCACTTTCAGCTCTCACTACGATTCCCAACGCATAATCCGGGCTAAACCTGGAATCGCTTCAAAACCTGGCTTAGGTAGCTTAGGCTCTTCTTACTTGTCTTGATTTCACTGCTTAAATGTCACTTTAAAAGCGTGGGCATAATTTCCATGTTTGGCATTGGGCAATTGTATCATCAGGGCTTCATCCGTTCTTTGCCAACTAAGCTGCTGGTTATCGCCCAATAGCTGGATAGAACTGATTTGCTGATCCAAATAGCCTTCGGCCTTGCCCAAACTCCGGACCGCAAGGCTATCACTTGGCCAGCCCAAAACGGTAATGTACAGGTGGTTGTCCTTTGTCGTAAACCGGATATCTTTTGATGTAGCAGGAGGATTTTTATGTTCTGATAAGTGCCCTTCGGTAATTTCCTGCGGCCCTTCTCCATATATCTTCCAAGGTCTGGTTCCGTATATAGCTTCTCCATTTACAGATAACCATTCTCCTAATTCAAGCAATCGGCTCTCTACTGCTTCGGGAATTTTCCCATCTGGTGTCGGGGGAATATTCAGCAACAAAGAACCGTTTTTGCTTACTACATCCACCAAAAAATCCACTATTCTGTTGGCAGACTTATACCTTGGATTCGCTATATAAGACCACGCTTCCCAGTCAATCGAATCATCTGTAAGCCAAGGAAAATCCTTTTTCTCACTCATTCTGGATCGCTCTAGGTCAAGCACGGCACTTCCTTCTGCCATATCTTCTGACTTATAAGTGCAGACTACTTCCCGATCCCATTCCAAGGCCTTGTTGTAATAATTGGCCAAAAACTGTTTTCTGTACTCCTCTCCAATAATGTCCATTTTATTGTCAAACCAGATCATGTCCGGCTGGTAGTTATCCATCAATTCATCCAACCTGTCCAACCACTCTTGGTTAAATGCGTCGTCCGGTAACGGATCAGTGGGGGTATTCGCCATTACGAAGGTACCTTTGGGTACTTTTGGGCCATAGAGGCCTTCCCATTTGGGATTACCAGCATCCACCTGCGTGTCCCAAGTAGGAAACCAACTGTACAGCCAATGTCGGTGATAGGTAATGATGAATTTCATTTCCTCTTCACGAATAGCCTTTTCCATTTCACCCACTATATCACGATGGGGTCCCATGTCCATGGCATCCCATGTCGTGAGCTTACTGTCCCACATCGCAAATCCATCAGCATGCTCAGCCACCGGCCCGGCAAACTGGGCGCCGGCTTTCTTAAACAGTTTCGCCCAAGCACCCGCATCAAAGTTCTCCGCTGTAAACATGGGTATGAAATCCTTGTACCCAAATTCATCCAAAGGACCATAGGTCTGTTCATGGTATTTTCTGATAGGATTTCCTTCGATGTACATATGATGGCTGTACCATTCCGTTTTATGGGCAGGTACGGAATAGGGCCCCCAGTGGAAATAAATACCAAACTTAGCATCCTCAAACCACTCAGGAACGGGATGTTTCTGTAGAGATGACCACTCAGGCTGGTATTTTTTCTCCTCCTGTTGGGAAGACTTACAGCCCACGAGCACCGTCATGTACCCCACTGCCACTACGAATCTTATAACATTTGTCATCTTTATCATTGTATTTTACTTTATCGCTTTACACCAAGATTATCAAGACCTAATACTGCCGTCCTTACTTCCCTTCACATAGGGAATAGTTAGTATTCAGAAAACCACTCAGATAACTGGAACCCATTTAGCCAGATACCTTTACCTTCATGACCATTGATATAGACCACGGTCTCCCTTCCTTCTTCTACCTTAATATAAACCGTGGCTATCCCGGGTTGGGCTTCTTGCATGTTCTTTCCTTCAGTTACTTTCACTACTTCCTCGGATTGGTCACTTTTGATCGTCAATGAACGCTCATGGGGAATATCCAAGATCCTGATATGCTTTAATTTCTCCTTGTTCGGGTCCATTTCATCAGAGTTGCTTTGAGGCGCATGATGCCAAGTCTTTAGTCGGTAAGTACCAGCGGGCAACCCTGAAAAAGTAAGCTGAATGCCCTTATCATCGATACCAAGAAGGCCATCTCCATAAACAAAACCATATTTGCCAATGACATTCATTTCTCCCAGCCATCTGATTATTCCTTCCCCACTGGTAGTGGTCACCCGGACGGTGGCTTCCTCAAATCCCGGTATTTCATAATTGGATGCTTCCTCCTCTTTTCCCAACCAATATTCCCATCCAAACTGCACCAGTTGGTCGTTGGCTCCTATGTCCACGTTTGTGGAAGTAAAATCATATATCGGCTTGGCCTGTGATATCATCCTATCAGGTTCGTTGGGCACTAGCTGTACACTGGCCATCCCTGACTCGAGTCCTTTTGCTGAGGCTTTGATGGTGACAGTACCCGGTACCTTCCCGGCCCTGATCAGTGCAGGAGCCACCCCGTATTCGGTAAACATCGGATTGGCATTAATATCCTTGCTGTCTCCGATGACTGAAGCATCGCCTTCCACAGAAAATTGCACTTTATCATCATAATCCCTGACCACAGTGCCATTTTCATCGACCACCTTTGCATAGGTCATCAATATATCTGATCCATCTGCCGTAAAATCCCTTCCTACGGTATCCACTTCCAAAACAATCCTTCTTGGTTTTTTGGGTGTCCTCCGGACAAAGAAAACCGGCTCTCCACCGCTATTGGCCGCTACTGCTTTTAATGTTCCCTCTTCATACGTGACATCATTGAATACAAACGGGGCATGGTGAAGACCAATGAAGGCAGTGTCCTGGGAAGGCTTCTTTCTAGCTATTTCTTTATCATTCACATACAACACCACTTCAGGTACATTACTGAATACGGTGATACTGTCCCTTCCGGCGGTCCAATCTTGGGGAATATAGATAAAAGGCTCCTCTTTCATCTCCGCCTTGTACCAATGCAGGTCTGGCCGTGGATACCTAAAAATGGTCATAGCTCCACTTCGTGTCCTGTCTATGGGGTCATTGGCCTTGTCATGGCTAGGATGAAAAGTATAGTAGGCATGCGCCGTCCAGGAAATCAATCCCGTCATCAATGTATCAGCTCGAAACGGAGCCAGGGCTTTAGGACCTGCATGGCCTTCCATCGCAAACATCGGTTCGGACCGATCCCAAATAAAAGGCCCATACAGCATATTGGCATTGATATCGGTAAGGCCAGAAGACTGCCAGCCAGTCCACCGGGCTCCTTGTGAGGCCGTTAACCGCGTAGGATCCTCTTGCTTTGCGGTATTGTGTACCCTCGGCACATACCCGCGGTGGTTGATCCCTCCGCCCCATATCACCACAGAAGGGTGATTGCGGTGATTGCGGATCATGGTCCGCTCGGCTTTTTCGAAATTCTCCCACCATTGCGGGTTTTTGCTCATATCAATCCAAGAAGGAGCCTCCTCATACACCAAGATCCCTAACCGGTCACAAGCATCCAAAATAGCATCATCCTGTGGGTAGTGGGCCGTCCTCATTACATTAAAACCAAACTCCTTGAATTGGAGCATGTCCTTATAGTGTAGAGAATTGGGCACCGCATCACCGACATACGGGTATTGCTGATGGCGGTTAAAGCCAATGAGCTCTATGGGTTTTCCATTGAGGATAAACCCCTGCTGCGGATCCAGCTCGAATTTCCTAATGCCCAGATTATTTTCTACATAATCCACCGTCTGATCATTCACCACCACCACGGAGTTGACCCGATATAAGTAAGGGTTATCAATACCCCACAACTGTACATTATCTTCCAAGCTTCCTATTTGATTATATTGATAGGATTGCCCTGCAGGAATCTTGGCAGTTTGGGCCAAACGCATCACGACCATGCCTTCCTGATCTATGATCCGTGTCAAAACCTTTGCTTCTACAGGTTCGGGCAGGTCATTTTTTACGGATGTTTTCACATTGATCGTGGCATTCCTGTTTACTGGATCCACTGTAGGCGTAGTGATGGTCACCCCAGAAGTCATCGATTCCCAATTGAACCCTACGTGAACGGGGTGGGTCTGGACAAGGTAAACATCCCGGTATAGCCCACTGAACTTCACATAATCAAATGGTCCTGGATCTGGCGGAACCGCCTCGTTACGGCGGTTGTCGACCAAAAGGGTAATTTGATTGGAAGTCCCCTTCTCCACATGGTCTGTAATATCAAAATGAAACGGGGTATACCCGCCTACCTCGTGTTTTCCCACATGCTTTCCATTCACCCATAAATCCGTTACCTGATGGGCTCCCTCAAACTCCAGGTACACTTTTTTGTCATTTTCGGGAACAGTGACCTGTCTTCTGTACCAGCCCACTTCCCGATGAAATTCCAACTGTGTTTTTTCATCCTGCATCCCATCCAATGCAAGGGAAGTCAAGGATAAGGTGTGGGGCAAGGTGACGGTTTCCCAAGAGCTGTCATCATAGCTTGCTCCGTAAAATCCTCCTTCTGGATCACCTAAATGAAATTTCCAATCCTGATTGATAGTGCTTTTGCTGCGGTCAGTGGACGGAAAGCCATGAGGTAGGGTTTGTGCCTGAACACCATTGTCCCAAATACCCCAGGTCAATATCAGCAAGACCAGCATGCTATTTTTCAAATCTTTCATCTGCCGTTTTATGTTAACTCGTTTATTACTCGTTTTTTAAAATCCTTTCTTCTGGCCGTATTCACTGGTAATAATCCCAAAAATCATATTCCATACCCAGCTGGGATTTGTTGTCATTCAGCTTTGCGGCCATTGCTTTCATCTCTTTTTGAAGCTCTTTGACTTTATCAAAATAGTTGGGATTTATCGCTAGATTATTGATCTCCCAAGGGTCTTTGGCGATGTTGAAGAGTTGGGTCACCTTGGACCCCGCCTGAAATCCCCCTAATTTCTTATTGCTATCTTTTGCCCTTACGTATTCAATTAATTTGTAATCTCCTTTCCTGTAGGCCCTTTGAAACTGCCGATAGGCATGGTAGGTATGATCCCTCACACTTTCTTCTTCTCCTCTGATGATAGGGGCTAAACTTTTGCCGTCTATGTTCTTTGGTATGGGGACGCCTGTAAGCTCTCCCAGGGTGGGTAAGATATCATGGATATAGGCAAAGGCCTGCTCCCTCCTGCCTTTTGCCCGAACTGCCCCTCCGCTGAATACAAAGGGCACGTGAATTCCATCTTCATCGTATAAGTTTTGTTTGCCAATCAAGCCATGATTACCTACAGCCAGTCCACTATCCCCTACCAGTACCACGATGGTATTCTCATATTCTCCAGTGGCTTTTAAGGTATTCACGACTTTGCCTATCTGGGCATCCAGGTGACTAATGATAGCGTAATAGTCCGCTAGCTCCTCTTTCATCCTATCCTCTGTCCTTGGCCAAGGGGCCAATTGCTCATCCCGCAAAAACATATGACCATTATCGAAGCCATGCATTGGCATATAAGATGGAGGAAGGTTAATTTGGGCAGAAGGATAGGCATTTCTAAATGACATCGGCGCTTGTCGGGGATCATGTGGGGCGTGAAAAGCCAGGTACATTAAAAATGGGGGCTTTTTATCGTAATCTTCCAAGAACTTTTTGGCTTCATGTGCATATATCTCGGAGGTATGGGGGCCTTGACCCTCGGTAGCAATAGGCCCGCTGGGCCCTACTCCTTCCAGGCCTTTTCGGTACCACTTGCCTTGATGGTCGGTCTTGATCACATATCCCTTCTCAAGCGGGTACTCTCCACTAGGATCCCAGTCCCACAGGGGCATGCGAAAGTGGTCTTCTAAATACATGCCTCTGCTCATCAATGCCGCCCCACTATCAAATGACCTTGCCAAAGAAGCGTTGTCTTGGTGCCACTTGCCTATGATATAGGTATAATAACCCGATTTCCTGAAGACCTCTCCTAGGGTGGGATGATTTGCCGGGATCGTATGGCCCGCTCCCTTTAGGTTAAAAACATTCCGGCCAGTCAACAGCATGGCCCTGCTCGCAACGCAGGTAGCTCCCGTAAACGCCCCCATCAGGTAGGCCCTGTCAAAGGACACTCCTTCTTCCACCAGCCTATCCATATTAGGGGTATCGACCTGCCCATCCATCAAGGCTCCCACCCCAGAATACCGATGATCATCCGTATAGATAATGACCACATTGGGCCTGTCCTGTCCCTGCAAGTCGGATACAACCAGCATGCCGAAGCTAATCAAGAGGCCGATAAAATAAACCGTTCCTTTAGTCTTCATCTTATCTCCAATCCTTTATCGGTGTTCACTAAATCGTAATTTTGGTAAACTCCATCCAACTGGTAATGCCGGACGTCCTCCAGGACTACTGCCGGCCGCTGTTCGGGTGATTTCACTTGCAGGTTTATTCCTGCCAGCCTCAGCCCAGTTACATGTCGCAAATAAAAAGCGGATGCCGGTAAGGTGCCTACCAAGCGGAACTCCGGCCACCATCCATCCAATACTTCCAATGTATATTCTGGCAAATCGACCCGATTGGCATCTTCTTCATTTCCTCCGCCAGGGTGGACAAAATGGATATTTGAAAAACTTATATCTTCGATGGGGTGCCCGGGCATCCCTGTAATAAAAAAACACGTGTTTTTGTCCATTTCAGCATTATCAATGGTCAAATGATCAAATGAAAACCCCTTCATCGCTTCCATAGGGTACATCTCTTCTAGTGCATCCACGCAGGCTTTTTGCTGGGCAAAAGTCATAAAAACTGGCCTTGGTACATTTTTCATCACCAAGTTGTTAAACACCATGTTTTTCATGGTACCACCTTCATTCATTTGAATTTTCAAGCCCGCATCCTGGATATTTCTAAAGGTACAATTGGAAACCGTTACCGATTCAAAATCCCCTCGGGACAATAACCCTATGCGCATTCCGGCCCACTTTGACGTAAACACACAATTGGTGACAGTAATGTCACGGCATGGGACATCTGGTAGGGAGGCCTGCAGACAAATAGAATCATCACTGGTATCAAAACTTGAATTGGATACGCGCACATTTTGGCAGCCATCGAAGTCCAATCCGTCTCCGTTATGGTTGACACGGCTAGTGATGGTGATGCCCTCCACCACAATATTTTTACAATATAGCCAAGCAGAAGTCCAAGCTGCGGGGTGTTGCAGCGTGACGGCCCTCATCGTAATGTCATTGCACCGCAAAAACCTGATCAGCATCGGTCTACCCGTCTTCCGGTTGAAGTGCCGAGGATGCCCATTTCCATCAATGGTCCCGTTACCTTCTATTCCAAAATTCTCAGCATCCTTTGCAAAAATGAGACAACGATCCATATGAGGTTCGTTTTTGTACATGTTTTTATGGGTATCTTCACTATAATCCGCTATATCAGGACTTCCCAGCAGTACAGCCCCGCGCTCTATGTAAAGGGTGACATGGCTTTTGAGAAAAATGGTACCCACCAACACCGTATATCCACTGGGTATAACGACTCTCCCTCCCCCGTTTTCATGACAGCTATCTATTGCCGCTTGTACGGATTTCGTATCCAGCTGCTTCCCGTCACCAATGGCGCCATGATCCCGTACATCATAGTCTGTGGCATACGCTGCCAAGCACAGGAAAAAGCTGCAATATATTGACAAGACCGCTTTCATCTCTCCCCGCTTTTTGCCTTATCGATGATCCTCTGTCTTTGGGCCTCTTCCTTTAGCACGTTTTCTGCGTGGGGATCTTGCCACATTGCCGGTACGGTGCCCTCGTTCCAGTTGGCATAACTGTCCTTCAGCAGCTGTGTTTTTTCAGGAAAAATTGCTTTGATATCCTGCTGTTCGTAGGGGTCTTCCTCTAGGTCAAATAGGAAATAGTCCTCCTTGTAGCCGGAATATACCAGCTTATAATTCCCGTCTCTCACGGCATATCCTGCCCCATCCGAATACCTCCAGTATAACATCCTTTGGGGCTTTTGCTCCTGTCCGGTGAGGAAAGGCAGCAAGTTCACGCCGTCAAGTGGCTTCGAAGGGCTAGAAATATCGGCCGCTGCCAATACCGTGGGAAAAATATCCAACGCAGAGATAGGATGATCGTAATGTTGGCCTCCTTGAATGCCTGCTGGCCAAGTAACCAAAAACGGCACCCTTATCCCTCCTTCAAACAACATCCCCTTATGCCCACGAAAAGGAGCATTGCTGGCACCATGAAGATGTCCTCCATTGTCACTGTAAAAAAATATCAAGGTGTTTTCATACTGGCCAGTATCTTTCAGTTTTTGAATTACCCGGCCTATCCCTTCATCCATTCCTGTCACCATGGCTGCATAGGCGGCCCTGTCCCCATCTTCGATATGGTTGACCTTATCAAGGTACTTGGACGGAGCTTGGATGGGGGCATGGGGAGCATTATAGGCCAAATACATAAAAAATGGACGTTGGTCGTTACTGAATTGGTCAATATACCTTGCTGCCTCCTGCGTAAAGTCATCCGTAAGGTAGCTCAGCTGCTCCTTTGGGACTATTTGACCATCTCTCAACACCCCGTGGTTTTCTGGCTTGTTGCCGGTATCGCCCCAATAATTCAACCCTCCGCCAAAAAAACCAAACCAATGTTCAAAACCACGGTTGATCGGCCAAAATTTCTCATGGTCTCCCAAGTGCCATTTTCCAATGGCGGCGGTAGAATACCCTTTCTCCACGAGGTACTCGGACAGCATCAGCTCACTTAGCGGCAGGCCATCATCATCAGTGGCAGACTCATAGGGAATGTTGTTTTCATGACCAAAACGCTGTTGGTATCTTCCGGAAAGTAAGCCCGCCCTGCTGGGACTGCAATAGGGATGAGACGCATACCCTTGGCCAAAAACCACTCCATCTGCAGCAAGCGCATCCAAGTGGGGAGTAGGAATGTCCGTGCCTCCGTTAAACCCCACATCATTCCATCCTTGATCATCAGAAACAATGATCAGTACATTGGGTTGTTGTGCGGAGGTAAATCCAGGTAGGATCAAGCAGCCTATTAGGATAAGGCGTTTGATTGCGTTCATTGGGTAAGTGGTCATTTTGAGTAGGTTAGTTAGATTTATATTTCCGGTTGCTTTCCGATTCACTTTCATAGGTGTACCGTAGCACCTTGGGTTTTTCCGTGCCAGCGGCTTCATTAACCTGTCGGTGCCATTCCTTTCTAAGCTGTTCCAATACACCTTTCGCGCTAGGATCATCGATCTTATTATGAAGTTCGTCCGGATCCACAGAAAGATGATAAAGCTCTTCATAGACTGGCGCTTCCGATCGCTGGTAAGCTGTCGCAAAATAGCCGTACTGTACCATATCAAAATCATGCACTTGGTACAGCAGTGGATTTAATGGCATATCAAATTTTTTGGCAGCCTTTACTTTTTCCCTAGCAGGAATCGTATTGTTTTCATAATACCTGATGTATTTCCATTCCTTGTTTTGGACGGCTTCGCAACGGGGGTTTCCGAATTGGGTAGACCATAGATTTTCGGTAAAAATATACTTCCGAACCTCCTCTTGGCCTGCCAAAAGAGGCCCTAAAGATTTCCCTTGATAGCTATCAGGCACAGCAATTCGTGCCCGCTCCAACATCGTCGGAGCTATATCAATGGTTTGTACCAGTGCATTGGAGCGTTTGGCGATCATCTTATCATCCAGTAAGGGGTCATACCAGATCATGGGTACATGGGTGGTCTGCTCATAACAAAGCGCCTTTCCTCCCAGCCCATATTGTCCCATAAACAGTCCATGGTCTGAAGTGAAGACAATAACCGTATTTTCCGACAAACCTTCCTTTTCCAATACTTGGCGAAGGTTTCCCACAAATCGGTCTATGCCTGTGAGCGCCTGGAGCTGTCGGGTATAGATATCCCGCGTGTCGGCTGGTGTATCCACATAGTCATAGCCGGATTGCCTGTCCTCCGTCCTTAGGAGTTCTTCTGGTAACTTAGGCTCGGTGATGTCCTTTTTTGCTATGTAGTGATCGGGAAGGGGAATTTCTACCTCCCGATAAAGGGACTTATATAGATCATCATCAGTTGCTCTCATCTCCATACTTCTAGTCCCAGCACTGTGGGGCAAATTGAAGCATACTGACAACATAAACGGCTGATCTGCTGGCCTGTCCTTCAAAAACCGCATGGCACCATCTTCCTTTTCGGAACTGCTTAAAAAGTAATCTACTCCTTCTCCGATGATTTCTATTTGTGTATCCTGCTCTGCATTGCTGAATATCTCATGCCTGTCCTTGGGATAAAAACCCAAATGGCCATGACCGGCATACCAAAAGTCAAAAGACTGTTCCATCACCCCACTTTCATAGCCGCCTTCACCGACGGGAACGTGGTTTTTACCTATCCATCCTGTAAAATACCCGTGGTCACGAAACCGTACAGGGTAACTGTCCTCCCAGGCAGTTGGAGAAAGGCTCGTTCCGGAGTTGAAGTTGATCCCGTGTTGCCGTTCATATTGGCTCAGCAGGATACTGGCGCGGCTCGGTGTACAGATGGCACTGGTCACATGGGCATTGGTAAACAGCACCCCCTCAGCAGCCAACTGATCCAGATTTGGCGTACTGACGATGTCGTTCCCCGTACAGCCCATGTATCCATATGGCTGATCATCTGTTAGAATAAATATAAAATTGGGCCGGGTGGTGTTTTGGGACTTGGCCGGTTGGCACCCAAGCACTACACTCAACACCAAAAACAAAATCATCCGAATCTTCATAGAGGTTATTGGGTTATCGTTAACGAAGATGGGAATAGCTCAATAAAAAACTCCAAACAAATGTTGAAGTTGCTACTACAAATGTTTGGAGTTCAATCCAGTTTATGCATTAGGCGTCAATATCGCCTTTCATGACCGATGTCGGGAAGGTATGAAACAGCCTGATTTGGTCCGCAGCGGCGGATCAGACAGTAATAACCTGTGCGCCCTGGAGTAGATAGGCTAATGCATACGCTGGGTTCATACCACTACTAATCCATATGGGCTTCTACTGCTCCGCCAATGTCATTTTCTACATAGCCTTCCAGTGTAATCTTAAAACAGTGGGCATAGTCTGTCGGAAAATCAGTAGGTCTTTCAATCACCAACCCACGTTCATTCCTTTTCCATTCCAGTTTTTGATCACTTCCTACCAAAGCGACCTCCAGTATTTTGGAGTTTAATGCACCGATTTCTGTACTTAGGGTCTTCATCACGATATCTCCATCCGGCCTGTCCATCACGATAGCATAAAAAAGCTGATCGGATTTCTTCACGTACCGAATATCCTCTGCCTTATAGGCAATTTCAAGTTTTTCGATTTTATGTCCTCCTTCAGGAAGCCTAGTGGGGCCCTCCCCAAAAACCGTCCAAGGTCGTGTACTATAAATCGCTTCACCATTCACCTCTAACCAGCTTCCCATATGGGTCAACAAATCCACCATTTCTGCAGGAATACTCCCGTCTGGATTAGGAGGGACATTCAGTAACATCACCCCGTTTTTGGCTACGATATCCACCAAAATATCCACTAGTTCATTAGGTGACTTGAACTGGGCTTCTGGCCGATAAAACCATGCCCCTGGCGATGTATCGGTAAGCCAAGCTGGGCTTTTGGGCTGATTGGGTCGGCCACGTTCATAATCCTTCACCGCCGTACTGGTGGTAAAAGTACTCTCCTTATAGGCCACAGCTACTTCTTTGCCCCATTTCTCCGCTTGGTTATAGTAATAGGCCAAAAACTTCAAGCGAGTTTCCTCGTCCATATTTTCAAGCCACCAATCAAACCAAATTAAATCAGGCTGGTATTTATCAATGTATTCTTTGAGCTTAGCCCACCAGGAGGTATAAAAATCCTTGTCGGGGGTGTCATCATCCAGTTCATGGGGATTGGTATACAAGTCGTAGTCTTTTGGGTCTATGTCCCCATAAGCATGTGCCGGGCCAAAATACTTCCAAGTGAAAGCATGGTGAAAAGAAGCCATAAATCTCATATCTCGCTTCTCAATAGCCTCCTTTAGCGCAGCGGATGGATCAAAACCACCATAGTTCATGGAGTTCCAGCGGGTGGCCTTACTGTCCCACATCGCAAAGTTATCATGGTGCATCGCCACTGGCCCCGCAAATTTAGCTCCGGATTTGGCAAACAATTCTGCCCATACTTCCGCATCAAAGCCACTTGGATCAAACTGCTCGATAATGTACTTGTAGCCAAATTCTTCGGGATCACCGTATTTTTCACTATGGTGGAGATAATTATTGGAAGGCGTTCCCTTCCCATTGAGGGAGACTTTTTCTCCATCTTCATACATCATCATTCCATGCCATCCACGATAATACTTCTTCGGATCCGCCCCTCAAATGCCGAAGAAACTGGCCCCCAGTGAGCATAGATCCCAAACTTGGCATCTTGGAACCATTCTGGGATTTTATACTGCTCCAGTGACTCCCAAGTAGGCTTGTAAGGTGCCTGGGCTTTTAGGGAATGTGTAAATACCATTAGACAAATAAATGCAATGGAAAGAATCTCTCGACGGAGATTCAGAAAATGATCAATGTTACTTCCTCTCATATTTAGCATTGGGTAAAAGGTTTTTGCTTGGGCAAAAAGATGGAAGTCCATCTTTCATCAGAACGGAAGGCTATTTTGCTAGAAGACACGCCCACATTCCCTGCCCTAATTACTACAATCAAAGGTATTTAAATTGCAAACAGACACTTATCACATATGTTTCAAATCGTACTACAAACACCCAGAATGCAAAAAGCCAAAGTACCTATTCCGGGTTTCACAAGCGCTACCTCCTCACCCACGGCTATGCAAATACCCCGATTAGGGTATTTTTTATAATATAAAGATTCCCTATTTTTCAAGAATATCCGTTTGCAAACGGAAGTAAACGTTTATACTCGTTTACAAACGGAAGATATAATGGATATAGAGGCAATGGAGTTGCTTTTATAGAAGTGTTAGGCAACATTTGAAATGAGCATTTTCAATCGAAAAACAAAAAAGAAACATATTGAACAGTTCGGACTTAAAATAGCTGAATTGTTGGAATCGGAAATGCCCCAAATCAAAACTGCAATTGGACTTTCCAAAGTTTACGGAATTAGTTTTATGCACGAACCGAAAGGAATTTATATCACTCGTGGTTATAAGCCTAAAGAATTTGAAATTATAAACAGAAATCACAAAACCTGTTTTAATTTGACTGGAATTTCAGTATGGAACAAAAAAGAAAATATCTTCCAGCCGATTAAATTATATTATCAATCTGACGGACTGACCAAAATTCAAATAGATAATCCAGAGTATTTTTATAAAACATATGACTTAAACCAAATTCGGAAAAACCAAATAGAATTGGAGCATCTGAAAATGGAAAATCCAGACCAAAAGACAGCGGAAAAAATATTAAAATCTCTAACCAAAGAACAAATTGAACTTTTGGAATTAGACTACACGTTCGAAATTGAATTTGACGAAAAACTATTCTACACAATTTTGGATATGGAAGACGGAAATTATATTGCAGTGGACAAAAAGGGAAAAGTATATCGACTAAATCACGACCACGAAAAAATGGTTAAACAAATAGCTGACAAGCCAACCGATTTCTTTAAAATTTACAATGGAGAAAAAAGCGAACTGGAAAACTTAATGTATGAATAAAAAACGTTGCCTAACAATGTATAACCGCAATTACGGCGGATTCGACTACATCCGAATCCACTCGGAATTGCTAACGTCTGTGCCAAACCGAAAATTAACGCATATTAACCCGTAACTGACGGTTATACGAGACCGTTACCCACAATATAAAATTACTACCAGTTCCACAAAAAAAATCATAAAAATTTGGAACAATCATTCCAATTGTTGTATATTTGCAAAGTGAATAAAAAACAAATCATATTAGCTTCTGCACTCGAGCTACTTGTAGAAAAAGGCGTTCATAATACTCCAATGTCTGCTATTGGCAAAGCGGCAAAAACTGGAATGGGAACGATCTACAACTACTTTCCAAACAAAGAAGCCTTAATTAATGAAATTTACACTGATATAAAAAAACAGGAAAAATTACTCTTTGAGAATTTTGAATCGGACAAGCCAATCAAAACTCAATTTGAAAACTATTTTACTATTGCTGTTACTTTCTTTATTAACAATCCTAACTATTTCCGATTTATGGAGCAACTACAAGCATCTCCTATTATAACGGAAAATAGCAAAGAAGAAGGTCGGAAATCTATTACTCCTGTTTTTGAACTTTTAATGTTGGGAAAACAACAACGCATTATCAAAAACATTGACATTGAAGAAATTTTAATGTTCATAGGTGGTGCTATTCTATCCTATTTAAGATGGTATTTTAATCAAACACAAACAGAGAAAAAACAAGCTTCTCTTAAAAATCAAGTAACAATGGTTTGGGACGCCATCAAAGAATAAAAAAAATTTATTAATAACTTGGAATGAACGTTCGTTCCATAAAACTACAATTATGACGAAAAATGTATTAATCACAGGAACATCAACAGGCGTAGGATTTGAAAGTGCTATTCTATTCGCCAAAAACAACTACAAAGTTTACGCTACAATGCGAAATCTTGAAAAATCGGAAAAACTTAAACAGAAAATTCAGGAAGAAAATCTGAATATAGAAATACTCCCTTTAGATGTAACTAAAATAGATTCAATAGAATCAGCCGTAAAAACTATTATAGAAAAAGATGGAAAAATAGATGTATTAGTGAATAACGCAGGTGCTGGTTTCGCGAAAACAACAGAGCAAGCTTCTGAGGAAGAAATCAAATGGGTTACTGACGTAAATTATCACGGAGTTGTGTTCTGCACCCAAGCCGTATTGCCTTATATGAGAAAACAAAAATCTGGTCAGATCATTAGTATTACCTCAGTAGGTGGTTTAGTAGGACAACCTTTTAACGAATTATACTGTGGTGCTAAGTTTGCAGTAGAAGGTTTTATGGAAGGTCTTGCAGCCTATGTTACTGATGCCTTTAATATTAAGATTACTTGTGTTGAACCAGGTGGAATAGCTACAGAATTTATGACTTCTGCTATTGAAAAATCTGCGACTGAAGGACAATTTGCAACAGGCGAATACTTACCAATATTTGAAAGATATATGGCTGGAAATCAAAAAAGAGCAAATGAGGGCAAAGAACAAGTTTACCAAACAGGTCTAGAAGTAGCCGAAGTAATTTTAGATATTTCTGAAAATGAAAATCCACCTTTAAGAATCAGAACTTCAAAATGGGCAGAAGATTTTTGTGAGCTAAAAACAAAAGCAGACCCAGATGGTACTAAATTGGTAAAACAAATTACTGATAGTTTTTTATAGTATGAAAGCAATTTATTGGTCTTCAACAGTAATTATATCAGCTTTCCTCTTCTTAAGTTCTTATTGTTATATATTCAGTAAAAGTACAATTCAAGGGATTAAAGCCTTAGGGTTTCCTGATTTTTTCAGGATAGAATTAGCTATTTTAAAATTGATAGCTGCAATAATATTACTAATACCATTTGCTTCTTTGCAACTAAAAGAATGGACTTATGCAGGTGTTGGATTATTTTTAATAACGGCTTTAATCGCGCATATCAAACATAAGGATTCTATCTTTATTATGCTTTTACTTATAATACTTATGGGAATTCTAATAATATCCAACATATATATGAACAAGATTTTGACATAAATACTGTGGGTAATCGAGTAGCCCGACCTGAGCCAAGTAGCTCAGGTTAAGGCTCTCACAGCTCTGAGCTTGTCGAAGTACCACTCCCGAAAGCTTTCGGGATACGGGTCTTACCGATAGTCATCGGTACAGGCTGTATACGGCGGTTCACTGGATTGTAGGTTGCGATTTGAGATAGTAGGAAAGCATGGATTCGTATCCCTTTCTTCTCAGGCGTGACAAAGTGATAGTCGTGATCAGAATTGGGCTTTGAGCCACTGCCCACCCCCCTTTTCTGGTACAGCTCCAAGCATAGGCATGGTCTTGGTCTACCCCCAATCTGATGAGGTTTTTGCGTTTTCGCTCAAACCCGCCCTCTATACTGGCCCAAAAGTGAGTAAATGTAAAAAAGGCCTGTGTTTAACCGAAAAGTTAGTGCGTGAAAATTCGCTATTATTCTTATACGAGACCGTTGTGTGCCATATAAAGCCAAGCAGACTATACGCAAAAGGATATAGAACAACCCTACCCTACCTTACTATATTTAACTGCATATAATATAACCTTAACACTTTTTATTATATCTAATTACATATAATTTATGTATATTTGTTTGATATTATATTTAAATACATATAATGAAACAATTATCAGAGTTTGTAAAAAAACGAAGAAAGGAAGTAAATCTCACGCAGGAAGAATTTGCTGAACGTACTGGAGTTGCACTAACTGTAATACGTAAAATCGAACAAGGCAAAACGAATCTGAATATGGATAAAGTGAATTTAGTTCTTAATATGTTTGGGCATGAACTAGCACCTGTCAAAAGTAAAGACCTAGATAAATGAGACAAGGTAAAGTGTTTTATAAAGACTGTTTAGCCGGCATCGTTACTGAAACGAATGAAGGTGAGTATGTATTTCATTACGATGACAAATACGTAAAAGATCATCCAAATGACTTCATCACATTTACAATGCCTGTTAGAACAAATCCATATACTGAAAAGCGACTTTTCCCATTTTTTGAAGGATTGATTCCAGAGGGTTGGTTGCTTGATATAGCTTCAGAAAACTGGAAAATCAATAAAAATGATCGTATGGGTTTACTACTTGCTTGTTGTCAAAATTGCATTGGTGCAGTGAGTGTGGAACCAATAGTAGAAGAAGATGAAAAATAGATGTTTATATTGTTACAAACCTGTAGAAGGTAAAAATGACTTTCACGAGAAATGTTCGATGGAATTCTTTGGAACACCAACTCCTCCAGAAATTGAATATTCCCTTGATCAAATGGATGAGCTCGCAAAAAAGATGGTTGAGAGAAGTATTGCTGTTCCTGGCGTTCAGGCAAAACTATCAATGTCATTAGTTAAAAAAACCAAAGATAATCCTGAAACAAGACTAACGGTAGTAGGTGCATTAGGAGGTCATTATATTTTCAAACCACCTTCTGACAGGTTTCCAGAAATGCCTGAAAACGAACACCTAACCATGCGAATAGCAGAATCCTTTGGAATCCAAGTAGTGTCATCATCATTGTTTAGATTATTGTCAGGTGAACTGTCCTATATCACAAAACGAGTTGACCGAACACAAACTGGATCAAAGATTCACATGATCGATATGTTTCAAATCACGGAAGCATTTGATAAATACAGAAGTTCTATGGAAAAAGTTGGAAAAGCATTAGGTAGCTTTTCAAGTAACACTTTACTAGACAAAACTTATTATTTTGACCTAGCCGTATTTTCCTTTTTAACTGGAAATAATGATATGCATTTGAAGAACTTCTCAATGATCGAAGGCCCATCTGGCTGGGTGTTGTCTCCTGCTTACGACTTGTTAAATGTTGCAATAATATTCCCAGAAGATTCGGAAGAACTTGCACTGACATTAGTTGGGAAGAAAAAAAAGTTGAGAAGAGAGCACTTTGAACAATTGGGAAAAAGTTTAGGGTTGACTCCTAAACAGATCAAAGGAACATTCAATAGGATGATGAAAAATAAATCAAAGGCAGTTGATTGGATCGATCGATCATTCTTATCAGAAAATATGAAAATAGCATATAAAGATTCACTTGAAGAAAAATACAATCAATTAGGACTAGAATAATAAAGACACACACTGTATAAACTGCATTAAAACGCAGTTTATGGATATTCCGGAGCAAGTTGACCCCTTGGATCCAGGCAATAATTCAAGTACCGAAGTGGCTTTAGGTGCCGGAACCGCCTGCCATTCCGGCGGATGCTGACCCCTGAAGAATAATATTGAGCTGATTCCGGAGCAAGCTGACCCCTTTGGATCCTGGATTCCGGAGCAAGTTGCCCCCTCTATGGAGTTGTTTTGGTTTTTTAGCGGACATTTTAAAAAACCGCTAAGTATAGTCCGATGGCAGGAAAACCAAAACCGATGAGTCAGATCAAACAGATGATTATTTTACGGCAGCAGGGCAACGGTATCAAAACCATTGCCCGTATGCTGGACATGAGCAAGAACACGGTAAAAAGCTATCTTTTCAAGCTTGACAAGCTGCTGGAAAACAACAGGAAGACAGGGCTTACAACCAAAAAGCTGCTGTCCATGGAAGACCCCGAAGTTGAGAAGCTGTTCCTTTCAGGGGATCCGTCCTATAAAGACCCCCGTTACGAGCACTTTATAGCCAACCTCCCTTATTATCAAAAAGAACTCAAGCGTAAAGGGGTGACCAAAACCCTTCTATGGGAGGAATACAGGGAATCTTACCCCGAAGGGTATGGCCGGAGCCAGTTTTGTTATCACCTTGGCCAGCAGGAGGTGGCCAGGGCAAAGCCTTCCATGGTGCTTGACCATAAACCGGCAGAGAAGCTGTATATAGACTTTGCGGGCAAGCCCATCTGCTACATAGACAGGGAGACCGGGGAGGAGATCAGGTGCCAACTGTTCGTGGCCTGCCTGCCCTATTCGGACTATGCCTTTGCCATGGCTGTGCCCTCCCAGACCATCCCCGACTTCCTGCACGTCCTGGGCTGTTGTATGGAGCAGCTGGGAGGGGTGCCACAGCTGCTCGTCCCTGACAACCTAAAAGCGGCCGTAAACAAGGCCGACAAATATGAGCCAGGTATCAACCGGGCCCTGGAGGACTTTGCCAACCATTACGGCACGGCCGTAGTGCCTGCCAGGGCAAGGAAACCGCAGGACAAGGCATTGGTGGAAAACCAGGTAAAGGTGCTCTATTCCCGGGTATATGCCAAGCTCAGGAACGTCCAATTCTTCGACATACACAGCCTGAACCGGGCCATTGCCGAAAAGGTGAAGGCCCATAACCAGACCCGTATGCAGCAAAAGCCTTACTGCAGGGAGGAAAGGTTCCTGGCCGATGAGAAGCACTTATTGGGAAAGCTTCCCGGGGAGCGCTTCGAGCTGAGGCATTATGCCGAACTGACGGTAGCCAAGAACAACCACGTCTACCTGTCCCGGGACAAGCACTATTACAGCGTGCCATATTCCCTGATAGGCCAGAAGGTAAAGGTGGTCTACACCCGCAGCATGCTCTATGTGTTCCATAAAGGGGAACGGGTGGCCATACACGGCAGGGGCTTCCAGCAAGGGCCTTATTCCACACTCAAAGAACACCTGTGTTCCCAACACCAACACTACAGGGACAGAAGTCCGGCGTATTACCGCGACAAAGCTGCCCAATACTCCAATACCTTCGCCAAATACATTGCCCTGATCTTTAAGCAGGACAGGTACCCTGAGCAACTCTACAGGACCTGTGACGGCTTACTTGCCCTGGCCAGGAAGGTGGATGAACAGCGGCTGGACAAGGCCTGCAATATCGCCATGGAGTACAATCAATACAGCTATGGCTTTATCAAGAACATGCTGGAAAACAATATGACAGAAGCCACAACGGAAGCCTCCGGCAAGGAACTTCCCAAACACGGCAACGTCAGGGGAAGAACATATTACAACGAACAACGATAACTTAAACTTTAAACAACTATGCCCAACCCGATCGAAACACAACTTATCAAACTCAGGCTCCATGGCATGCGCCAGACCTGGGCAACATTACAGGAGACCCGTAAAAACCAAAGCCTCTCCCTTACCGAAGGCCTTGAGCTTATGCTGCAGGCAGAAGAACAGGAACGGGACAACAGGAGATTCAAAAGACTGGAATCCAATGCGGGCTTCCGTTACAGGGCTTCCCTGGAAGAACTTTCCCTGGACAGGACCAGGGGCCTGGATGACATGCTCCTGACAACACTGGCGACCGGGGAATATATGGAACATGGTGATGCGGTACTTATCACGGGAGCCACCGGCTGCGGAAAAAGTTACCTGGCCTCGGCCCTCGGCCATCAGGCCTGTGTGCACGGCAAAAAGGTCGCCTACTTCAATACCCAGAAGCTTATGCTCAAAATCAAGATGGTAAGGTTGGACGGTACCGTGCTCAAGTTCTTCGATAAAATGGCCAGAACAGACCTGCTTATCCTGGATGACTTCGGGCTCACACACCTGGACAAACAACAACAAATGGACTTTATGGAACTTATCGAAGACAGACATGGTAAAAAATCCACTGTTATTGTAAGCCAGCTCCCTGTCTCAAGCTGGTATGATGTAATAGGTGAACCGACCATAGCGGACGCCATCCTTGACCGGTTGGTGCACGCCTCCTACAGAATCGTGTTAAAAGGGGAAAGTCTCAGAAAAAAAATGTAAAATTGTCAGTCTTCTGACTATACTACCAAAACAGCCTCTGCAGAGGGGTCAATATCACCGGAACAGGGGTCAACATCGACCGGAATATCCAGTTTATACTAAACGTTGGCAACAAGCTGTGAAAAACGAGTAAACTAATAAGCAAAGGGTATAAAAATCGAAACCCGATAGTTTGATAAAATCAGGGACTATCGGGAATAAGATGATACAAATGTATTAACGACAAGGCAGGTACGGCGGTTCACAGGGGCAGTACTCATAGCCGAGACCGTTGTGGTACATTTTAGAAAGACAGAGCCAAATGACAAACATTCACTTTAGAAAGGAAAAAATATCAATTAAGAATATTGGCCGGCAGAGATTTTGGATTGGAGTTGTAGCAGGACTGATTTCAGCGATTTCAATCTCATTGTTTTTCAATCATTCAAGAGAAGTTCTTCGTCTATTCACAGGTATGTCAACGGACTTGCTGATTTTAAAAGAAAATGAACTTCTATTTTTCAATTATTTCTTCTCATTACTTTCATCAGTATTGGGACTTTCAATCACAATATGGCTTTGGTTGCAGAACAAAAAACACAATCGGAAAAAAGACAGAATTTATAAACAACTTTCAGTAACAAATACCATTTTGATTTTCTGGTTCATTTTGATGATAATATCTCGCTTTGGTTCAATCCTACCAATAGTTTTATTTGGAACTCCAGGTTATGACAACCATTTAAATCTCTATGAAGAATATTGGATACTTTTCGTATTGATACCAATCGTTGTATTTACGCAAAGTTGGTTTGCCGTCAGGCTTGTTTACCAAGCAGGAAGATGGATTTTTCTATCGTTCCTTTTCTGCATACTGACAGCATTTACACTTCAATTAACAACTACAGTTAATCAAGAAAAGCTCAATTCAGCATACCACCAAAGATATGAAAGAGACTACAACTATATCGACCAAGAAATAAGGATTGCTAAAGAAAAATATGGCATTGACTATAATGAACAGACTGTAGAAATTTTGAAAAAACGGTTTACAGAAAGTTCCGTCAAACAGATTGAAAGTATTAAAAATGTATTTTCTGCTAACAAACCAGTTACATTGGACACTATAATTCTTCAAAAGATAATAATCAGGAACTACAAAGAAGGTGGTTGGTATTATTACAGAAGAAACTCAATTGAAAATTGGCGATATGCATTACCTATTGACATTTTAAAACAACTAAGTTTTTTTGAGCAGAACTCTAAGGAAACAAAGGAACTTTTTGAGGTTCTAAAAGAAATGATTGACTTAGTGAATACACCAGAAATACATTGGGAAGCCTATCAAAATTTCACAGAAACAGAAAGACGAAGAAGTTTAGGAGCAAGATATAATATACCTGCCCCATTGATTGAACAGTTAAAAGAAGTTCGAACACGACTATTAAAAGAAGAGCGATATTCAAACTCTTCTAAGGATTTAAAATCCGTAAAGGACAGAGAATGAAAAAAAATAACGTGCGCTAGTCGAGTAGGTAAAGGGGAATTTCACCACTAAACCTCCCACAGAATCGTACATGAACCTCTCGATTCATACGGCCCTTATTATGCAGTCGGTTAATCGTCCATAAGTTAGACCAATTGGCATCTCATCTCCCAGTGATCAAACAGGTTTGGATGGTGCTCTATACCGGCCAAAAACTCCCGCTTTGTCCTCATGGACTCTCGCCCATTAGAACGGTCAACTTTGTGACCTATATGCACCATTTAAGGCTCACACACGGCATATAGCTTATGGCAGGTGAACAGCTATCGGCAAGGTTTTCGTCTCGTAGCCAACTTTGGTTTCGGCGGACAGGAAAGTGCTTTGAAACCACCAAAAGCCATATGCAAACCGTTAGCGCACATCTAAAAATGCCATTATCGTTTATTACGCTTGTTTCGTTTATTTCGTTTATATACCTTTGATTAATCAAAAAGGAGAAACATGGAAACAATATTGAAAAGAACATCCGGAGACGATCAAAGAATCGCTCTAGGATCAATGACAAGACTCAAAGAGGTTTCGAGTAAACTGCGTACTGTATCAACTGCCGGTGTTAAGATTAAAATTCAAGAAACTGGAGAGTTCATCACTATTCCTAAAAAGGCTCTTTCCTTGCTCATAACGATCTTATCAAATATGTCAGAGGGAAAGTCAATAACAATCATTCCCACAGATTCTGAGGTGAGTACACAACAAGCGGCAGATATGCTGAATGTATCTAGACCTCATTTGGTTAAATTGTTGGAGAACAATACCATTCCCTTTAAGAAAGTCGGTAGTCATCGAAGAATTTTGCTAAGAGATTTAGTCGCTTATGAGAAAAGTCTTCAAAGAACTCGAGAAGAAAAATTGAAATTTCTTTCGGAACAAGCTCAAGATCTGGATCTTGGTTATGAATGATTTACTCGTCAAATTTCATAGCTATTCTTGATGCTTGTGTACTCTACCCTGCACCTGTAAGAGACTTACTTCTCTCCTAGGCCGACTATGGACTATATAAACCGAAATGGTCAGAAGAAATTCAGGATGAATGGTCTCGAAACTTACTACTAAATCGACCAGATTTAAACAAAGGGCAATTGCAACTAACTATTGAGGCGATGAATGATACCTTTCCTGACTCCAATGTAGAGAAGTTCGACTCTCTGATTCCTAGCATCATTTTACCGGACCCAAACGACCGTCATGTTGTGGCAGCTGCAATTAGGTCAAAGGCGGACGTAATAGTGACATATAACCTAAAGGACTTTCCTAAATCTATTGAAAACGAATTCGATATTCAGATACAGCATCCAGACGAATTCTTGTGTAATGTCTACGATCTGCATCCTGAAAAAGCGAAAGAAGCCTTTGCTAAAATGGTTAAAAGACTAAAGAACCCACCAAAATCACAATCTGAAGTTCTCGAGACTCTTTCAAAATCTGATCTGAAAAGAATAATTGAAAAATTAAAAGACGTGCGCTAATCGAGTAGGTAAAGGGGGAATTTCACCCCTAAACCTCTCACAGAACCGTACTTGGACCTCTCGATACATATGGCTCTTATTATACTGCCGGTTAATCGTCCATAAGTTAGACCAATTGGTATCCCATCTCCCAGTGATCAAACAGGTTTGGATGGTTCTCAATACCGGCCAAAAACTCCCGCTTTGTCCTCATGGACTCTCGCCCATTAGAACGGTCAATTTTGACCTATATTTACCAGTCAAGACACACACAATGGCTATGCGTTATCCGGCAAAAGTACTGAAATAAAAGCAATTACATTAAATAAACTAACTGCTAAACGGAAAGTGAAGGGCCTTGAAATCCCGCACTACGCACAGCCGGACCGTTGGCAATAACTTGGAAATGATTCTTATTTGGTGCATATTTACATCAAACGAATAAATTATGGCTAGACAAAGTATATCATTCACAAAGCCAAACGATGAATGGCTGAAAACTCAAGTAGATAAAAAAGAGTATTCAAGTAAGAGTGAACTCGTAAACGACTTAATTAGACAAGCTCGAAAACAACAAGTTGAAATTAACTGGATTCGCGCTAAATTGGAGAAAGCCGAAAACAGCGGATTTACAAGCGAAAGTGAAAATGAAATTTTAGCTCAATCAAAGTCTTTGCTTAATGGCTAAATATAGATTGAGCAATGAAGCGAAAAATAACCTGATACGGATTCATCATTACGGTGTGAAAAAATTTGGAATGACTCAAGCGGACGAATACTTTGCATCATTTTTTAAATATTTCGAAATTATTGCCCAAAGACCCTTCTCATTTGAATCGGTTGACTATATAAAAAACGACTACAGACGTTGTGTCTGTGGAGTTGATAGCATTTATTTTAAAGTAAATGAGGAGATTGTCGAAATAATGGCAATTCTCGGAAGACAAGACTTGAATGAAAAACTATAGTAGGTAAAGGGGGATTTCACCCCTAAACCTCTCACAGAATCGTACATGAACCTCTCGATTCATACGGCCCTTATTATGCAGTCGGTTAATCGTCCATAAGTTAGACCAATTGGTATCCCATCTCCCAGTGATCAAACAGGTTTGGATGGTACTCTTTTCTTCTTAAGCGTGACAGGGTAATTGTCGTTCCGAGAATCGGGCTCTAGGCTACTGCCCATCCGTCTTTTCTGTTGCCCTCTCTCATACCCGCCCAAAGCTCCTGCTTTGTCCTCATGGGCTCTCTCCCATTCGCCCCTTGGGTCGGTCAACTTTTTGACCTATATGCACCATTCAAGGCACACACAATGGCTAAAACGGCAATATGGACTATGCCCCCATACTGCGTTTAGCCAGGACGTTGGCATTTACTAAAAAAATTGTACAATATGTATAATTTCCGTATCTTTGACTTATAACAAAGAGTTGAATGAATGTAAAAATCCTAGAAACGGCAACCAAATCCGATATTAAATCCCAAATTTATTTGGTAAAAAAAAATAAGTCGAAATTACCTTCGATAAATGAAGGATGGAGATTTAATTTTAGTAAACACTCCAAAAGGAAAGATTGCGAGACTTACATTTTAACGACTGACAAAACACCTGAAATAATTGAGGGATGCTTGATAATAGATACTAAAAGTCCTCATCAAGTTTATATGGCTTTTGTTGAGGTTGCACCGCATAACAGAGGTGATAAAAAAAGATACGAAAGAGTTGCAGGTTGTTTAATAGCTTTTGCTTGTAGACAAAGCTTCATTAATGACAAAGAAGGTTATCTCGCTTTTGATGTCCTAGAAGAAAAAAAAGAGAATGAAACAAAACTAATGACGTTATATAGTAAAAAGTATAATGCTGTTAGATTCGACACATCTACAACAATGATTATTCTACCTGAAGGTAGTGAAAAACTCATTAATGAATTTTTAAATTGAAGGTTATGAAAAATATAGAAATCTTACCTAAAGACATTTGGAACAATGACAAACTCAATAAAATAGATGAGTTTATTAAAGAGCATTCTGATAATCAGTCTAAAGAAAGAAAAATCAGGAATAAACTTCTTTCCATTCAATATAAACTAGAAGACTATATTGAAAGAGATGATATTAAAGAAAATGAGACTCTTGATATTTTGGACTTTGTAAAATTGTACTTAAAGGTCTTTGACATTACCAAAAAAGATTTAGCCAAATATTTTGGAATGCGAGACAGTAACCTTCATAAATATTTAACCGGTCAAAGAAAACTGAACCCTGAAGTTGTGCTTAAAATCAGTTCCTTTTCTCGAACAAAACCTGAATATTGGTATAGAGTCCAAGTTAAAAACGAAATAGTAAAATTAAAAAAAGAGGACCGAAAAGAATATGACAAATATGACTATGAAAAGTTATTGTCTATATAAAAAAACAAAATTCCAACAACTAAGTATTCGTGTAGCCGGAACGGCCAAACATGATTGCAGAATTGAACGAGTGGTGCTGGGAAAGGACATTTATGGAGAAAAGTGATAGTAGTGATCAGAATCGGACTCTGGGCTTGTCGAAACCTAAAAGTCCTGAGTAAATTGATTTCACCCCCCTATTGTGCCCTATTTCCCTAATGTGGTTATCAAATAAGGTAACTACTTTATGTTACTCTTTTCCGAGGCCTTAGAATTCGGGATTAACCCTAGAACTTTTAACTCCCCTCACTACCTGCATTATTTTTCTTTTGGTTAAGGTAATCTGTGGGAGACATTCCAAACTGCTTTTTAAAGCATTTGGAAAAGTAAGATGCCGTATTAAACCCAGTTTGGTACATGATTTCCTTAACTGAAATATCACTCTTTTCCATAAGTTGTACCGCCCGCTTCAACCGGACCGTTCTAATAAATTCACTTGCGGACTGATCAGTAAGGGACTTCATTTTTAGATGGAGCTTAGACCTGCTCATGCCCATTTCTTTCACAAACTCCTCCACGGTAAACTCTGGATTGTCCATATTGGCCTCCACCACCTCCATCGCTTGGGTCAAAAAGGAGTTGTCTGTGGAGTTTACGGTGATCTCAGAAGGCTGCAATAAAACCTCATTGGTAAATCGCTGGCGCATTGCCTCCCTGCTTTTCAGCAGGTTATTGACCCTAAGCAATAGCTTCTCCAGGTCAAAGGGTTTCGTAAGGTACATGTCTGCACCATGTTTGAGCCCCTCCAGTTCTCCCTCTTGTGTATTTTTTGCCGTTAACATTAATACGGGGATGTGACTGGTCTTCGTACTGGCCTTAAGGCGCTCGCACAACTCCACTCCATCCATGACAGGCATCATCACATCCGTAATGATCAGGTCAGGGTCTTCTTTTTCTGTAAGTGCCAGTCCTTGCTCTCCGTTGATGGCTTCTATTACCTCATACTGTCGATGAAACGCCTCACGGATAAGTCGTCTAATTTCTGCATTATCATCCACCACAAGCACCTTCAACAGCTTCTGGTGCTTGGCTTTGGATTCTGGTACTGGGCTCTTTTCGGTAAAATCCTTCTCCAGATCCACGTCTATCCATCGCTCAGGCAAGAGATCAAAGCCCGTCTCCATATTCATCACCACATTATCGGCATCCTTGTACGCTTGTTTATGGAGGGGCAGGATAACTGTAAACGTTGTCCCCTTGCCTTCTTTGCTCTCAAAGGCTATCTTCCCTTGATGGATCTCCACCAGGCTTTTCGTATAGGACAGTCCAATGCCTGTACCCACATGCCTCCCCGATTTTTCATTGGCCTGAAAAAAACGTTCAAACACTTTTCCTATCCGATCACTGGGAATCCCCACTCCCGTATCCACGACTTGGATGCTTACTGCCTCTTCACCATCCCACTCTTTTGCGGTAAGTGGCGTTACCGACAAGGTCACTTTCCCGCCTTTTGGGGTGAATTTAAAGGCATTGGACAAAAGATTGTAGAGGATCTTTTCTACCTTATCTGTATCCAACAGACCGTGGATTTCGCCTTGCAGACGAACGTCAAACTCCACTTCCTTGCTCAAGCCAACAAGGTGGAATGGCTCTGCTAATTCTTGGACAAAATCACTCACATTTTGCTCAGAAAGGAATAATTTCATCTTATTCTGGTCAATCTTCCGAAAATCCATGAGCTGGTTGACCAACTTCAACAGCAACCGTGCATTTTTTTGCATCAGGGTGTACATCCTATCCCTTTCGGATTCGCTGAATTGCATACCAGACTTCATCAGCTGCTCCAAAGGCCCCAAAATCAACGTAAGGGGTGTCCTGAATTCATGGCTGATATTGGTAAAAAAACGAAGCTTCATTTGATGCAGTTCCTCGGTTTTTTCGCGGGTAAGGTGCTCCACCTCCAGCTGGTGCTTTTTGGTGATTCCTATTAGGGTATATTTTCTTACGCCGATCAGCACCAGCACTGCCACTGCCACATACAGCAAATACGCCCACCAAGTAAGCCAAAACGGAGGAGCAATGACCACTTTGATAGCCGCTACCTCTTGTTCATTCCACAATCCATCATTATTGGCCGCCTGGACTTTCATGGTGTACTCTCCATGACCAATGTTGGTATAGGAAGCAAATCTCCTCTCTGCAGAAGTCTCGGTCCACTTCGTGTCAAAACCTTCTAACTTATACCGGTATTGATTTTCACTTGGCGCAGCATAGTGCAACGCCGCAAATTCGAAAGTGAAGTTGTTTTCCCAATATTTCAGATCGATCTGCTCACTTTCATAAATGGCCTGTGAAAGGACTACTCTACCATTAAATTCCTGCCCCAGCGGTACTGATTTATTGAAAATTTGAAAATCGGTGATGGCTACTTTGGGCTTATAAGGATTATCTTTTATCTCGTGGGGATAAAAAGCATTGAACCCATTCACTCCACCAAAGAGCATTTCTCCATCATGTCTTTTATAGGCAGCCAGTTCACTGAACTCATTACTCTGCAGCCCATCAGTCACATCGTAGGTTTTAAAACTCTCCTCAAAAGGATCAAACTTATTGAGCCCCTTATTGGTAGATATCCACAAAAAACCATCGTTGTCTTCCAAGATACCCTTGACGACGTTATTGGATAGGCCCTCTGTCTCTTTATACGACTTGAAGGACAACTCCCCGTTTCCATCCATCATGACCTTGTTTAACCCTCCTCCGAAAGTCCCAATGTACACTTGCCCCTCTAGGGTCTCGTACATATCCAAGATATAATCATAACTCAGGGATGTCGTATCACCGGGGATATTCCTATAGACTTCTATGTCAGGATGGGGCTGGTATAACTGATGTTGTCTGATCAGGTTCAGGCCTTTGCCCGTTCCGACCCACAAGTTGCCCAGCTTGTCCTGCATAAGACTTCGGATCATTTGGATGGACAGTCCATCACTTTCGGTAAACTGGTCTACTTGATAATCTCCACCCGGCCGTGGTGTCAGCCGATAAAGTCCCTGATGATAGGTGCCGACCCAGAGCACCCCGTTCTGATCACTGTGAAGATCAAAAACCGCCCCGTAAATCCCGTGCTTGGTCCCAAAATCCCAGTCCACTGTGGCTTTTCCATTTTGGTCAAAAATTACCCGTGACAAAGCTTGGTCCTCCGAACCTAGCCAAATGATCCGATTGTCGGACAGGACGGTCTCTTCAATACTGAAGATGCTTTTAATATCATTGTCATAATGGGTAAATGACTGGTATTTTTCACCCTTATTATTGTCCCAATCCACGTTTAGCCCGCCACCCTGCGTGCCTATCCACACAGCGTTCTTAGAATCCTCAAAAATACTACGAATCTTATCATAACTGATACTGCCCTCCTTGATGTTTTTCCGGTAAACTCTAAAGGCCTTTTTCTCTAAATTGACTTTATTGACTCCTCCACCGTTGGTCCCTATCCACACGATGCCGGAATTGCCACGATAAATACACCTTACATTGTTCTTATTTAAACTCGCCGGATCCTCTACATGGACGGTAAATTCCTCCTTCTCCAGTAAAAATGGTGAGGTACTTTCCTCTTTCATCAATTGGATCCCTTGGCTGGATCCTCCCCAGACACTGCCTTTCCCATCCGAAGTCATTGACAGGAAATTTCCATGTACTGTAGGGTAAAATGTTCCGTCTACTAAAATATAAACGGTATTACCGGCATTGGCGAGCAACTGTCCTTTTGAGTTTTCTCCAAGAGAGCGGATATTCTGGTTAGAAAATCCAGGATGTTCCTTCACCGAATACTCCTTGCCATTGCGCACCATGTAAAACAAACCACTTGTAGTGCCAAACCAAATCTTGCCATCCCGCCCTCGTAGATGGCCTGAATTGGGTTTTTCGATGCTGTACCTACTAAGAACTTCTCAAAAACCGGAGATTTAAGAGGTGTGTTCCTGATGAGGTTGAGCCCATTTTGTGTCGCTATCCACACTTCTTCTTTGCTGGACACCACGACTTGGGTGATGAAGTTATTGGACAGCCCTTCTTTATTTCCAGGAGTATGGTAAAACCGTGTGAATTTTTCGGTACTGATATCCAGCAAGTTTAACCCTGCCCCTGTCGTCCCCACCCACAAATACCCCCTGGGATCTTCTTCAAGGGCAAATATCAGATTACTACTGATCGTGGAGCTATCGTTGGGATTGGATTGGAAAACTTGAAAATTGTACCCATCGTATTTGTTCAGCCCATCATGGGTGCCAAACCACATAAACCCATTTTTATCTTGGGCAATGGCGTTGACATCGTTTTGGGACAGGCCTTGCTCTGTGGTCAAGTGCTCGAAGGTAATATTATGGGTCTGTCCATATCCATTGCCCCAAATCAATATCAGGAATAAGAAAGGTATATTAAGCAGTTTCATTTTTCTTATTTTGGGCTAAATGTTATTTTTTCAGGTAATTACTAAAATGTAATCGACCTACAAAACCTAATTCTAGTGTTTTCTACACGTGTTTAATTAAGCAATTTAACAGTAATTATCATTCCATCATGAGCAAAGTCGGCTTATTGTCGAAGTATTGCCTATTTTTTATCCTGTATCACGGTTCCTTAAGCTGACGAACCGCCAGCTCTAGCTGGTCCACCGGTAGCTTGCAGGTCTTGTTTCTACATACATATATCATGGTTTTCCCTGTGACCTTTTTATGCTTCAGCAAAGGCAAATTCTCCTCTTCACCTCCTATGAACAAGGTATTGGGGTAATATCTTCGCTGTAATTTCACCGCCCAGGCTTGGGCTTTATCTCCAAGTAAGGCCACTTCGGTGATGTCTTCTGAATGGAGAGCCATCAATTGCCACCAAGAAGCTTTTTGGATGATATTTCCCATACCTGTTGATGTCACTTTGTCAAGCATTGCCTTGGACCGATCAATGTATTTGGAGTTGCCAAATAAGGTCCCGACCAAAAATAAATTTCTGGCCATCAATGAATTAGAGGAAGTCATATCTCCATCCAGCACAGGCACTTCACTCATGTACAAGGTACTGTCATTACTCTCAGAGTACGTAAATAAGGGCGATCCGGGGTCATCAAAATGCGCTAAAACATACTTGGTGGTTGCTAAGGCCATGTCCAGCCATTTCTTATCCAAACTGGCTTGGTAAAGTTGGATCAATGCGGCTATCCAGTTGGCATAATCATCCAAAAAGGCCTTTCCATGGGCTGCATCCTGTTCCGATGCGAGCCTTTGGAGGCCATCATCCTGTTGCTGGAGCTTTTTGTGAACCGTATTGGCCAGTGAAACCGCCTCGGTATAGGCTTCTTCGACGTCAAAGGCCAGGGACATTTCTACCAAGCCCTGTACCAATAGCGCATTCCAACTGGCAATTTGCTTCGTATCTACATCCGGCAGCTTTCTTTCCTTTCTTCTTTGGTGAAGCCTTAACAAATTGCTCTTGATAATTTTTCCGACCTTATTTTCTGGTAGACTATACATTTCCGAGAGCTCTTGATCGGTATATTGACGATAAAGGACATTCTTGCCATCTTGCCAATTGCCGTCTCTGGTAATGTCAAAAGCACTAAAGAACAGCTCCCTGTCCTCACCACTCATGAGCGCTGTCAGCTCCTCCCATGTCCACGTATAATACAATCCTTCTGTCTGCCCGGAAACAGCACTCAGAGAACAATGGTATAATCCATTTGCCCCCTTCATTTCTTCCCTTAACCAATCGAAGGTCGCAAGGGCCCTATCCCTCAACAGCGGCTGCTGTGTAATCTTATAGGTTTTAGAAAGAAGTCCGAGCAGTTGGGCATTATCGTAGAGCATTTTTTCGAAGTGTGGGATATGCCACTGCGCATCAGTAGAATACCGGGAGAAGCCACCTCCTACATGGTCATAGAGCCCTCCGGTAGACATCTGGAAGAGGGTCTTTTCCACCATTTTCTGGGCATTTGGATTGGATGTAAGCGCTGCGTAATCCAATACAGCACCCCAAAGCGCTACCCGCGGAAACTTCTGCTGTTCCAAAACACCCCCAAATTGACCATCAAACTGCTGCTCTAAAATAGGATATACCGATGCATATCCTAACATAGCGGAGGACTCTCCTGTATGCTCCTTGGCTTCATTGGTCAATTGAAAGTCATTGGGATCGATGATTTTTTCCACGATATTTTGCGCTTGTCTTCTCAGCGCTTCTGGCTGTTCCCTGTACAGGTCACTGGCCTTTTTTAACAATACCAACCAGCGGTCTTTCGGCATGTAAGTGGCCGCCACCAAGGGCCTGCCATCAGGTAAGGCGATGATATTAAGTGGCCAGCCAGTGGATCCGTTCAGGAGAACGGCAGCTTTGGAGTACACTTGGTCGATATCGGGCCTTTCTTCCCTATCTACTTTTACGGAAACAAAATCCCTGTTCATCTCCTTGGCCACAAGCGTATCCATAAAGGTCTCTTGCTCCATAACATGACACCAGTGACAAGAAGCATATCCAATGCTTATCACCAATAGTTTATTGGAGGATGTCGCCTTTTCCAACACCTCATCAGACCATTCATTCCACCGAATCGGGTTATCACTATGTTGTTGCAGATAAGGACTCAATGCATCAGCCAGGTCATTCTTGTGACCCTCTTTTTGATTTTTGGAAGTACATGCCATCACCAACAGTGACACCATCAACGCCAAGCAAACCCCGAAACTACCCACTTTCTCCTTCATCCTGTTGCGCTTTATGGTTTATCCAACGTTACTACCTTTAGCCTACCGCTATTAATGCCAAACACCAACGCCTGCTGTCCCCCCTCAAGTCGAATGCTGGAGGATGCCATTACCTCCCCCTTGATATAAAGCCCGGACTCGGACGAGGGCACCGGCAAGAGCGCACCCTCTGTGGTGGTCAGTAGCATTTTTCCATAACCTGCATCATTTCTCGGGGTTTCTACCTCCGACTGGTACAGGTTACCTGTAGCAATATAATCAGGCTTGTCATCATCATTTATGAAAACCGGCAAAAAATCCCGAATGGCCGAAAGCTGTAATGCTTGAGGCAATGGACTCAGCTGCCATTTACCCTCATCATCCCTATGTAGCCAAGAGCTGGCAAAGGTATTTACATCATAGGACAACGAGTTTTCAAGCATCTTCTTCCCGTAAATATCTTCCAAGCTGGCAGAAGCAAAAGCTGAATAGGTTTCAAACCTTTTGGCGATCGTCGGCACTTGCTGGGAAGAACACTCCCTACCACGTACCGGCAATTGCTTTCCTTTCTTTTCATAGCTCAGCACAATATCAGAGGTGCCGTTCTCATCAAAGTCATTGAGATAAATCGTAAATGGAGAAGGTTCACTGGTCTTATACTTATAGTTAAGGCCCAGGTTTCCTAAGAGAAAATCGGCTTTTCCATCTCCATCCAAGTCGGTCTTTTCTACGGTATACCACCAGCCTCTGGTCCCTGCCAATCCTTCCTCCTCGGTAACGTCCTTCATCCCTTCTGGGGTATTGAGCAGCATGGTGACATTCATCCACTCTCCCACCACCACTAAATCATCCCTGCCGTCGTGGTTTAAGTCAGTGACCACAGCATCCGTCACCAAGCCCAACAGCTCGTTTTCCAGACCACCTTCCAGTTTTTCAAATTCCAGGTCACCGTTTTTTTGTCCATTATTTACCAATATTATACTCTTAGGCGGGCTTGGGTAATGCCCCGGGACAATCCTCCCTCCTATAAACAAATCCAAATCTCCATCACCGTCCACGTCAAATGGACACACCGTCTTACCACTTATCCCTTGGGTCGCCGATGTGGCTTTGGAATGCTTTTTAAAACCAGCGGGCATATTGACATACAACCTATCCTGATAATAATCGGCAGGTTTATTCTTATCATTTCCGCCACTAACTACATAGAGGTCAAGGTCCCCATCTTGGTCTGCATCAAACCATATCGCCCCAGTATCTTCTTGCTCTTTATCCATCTCCCATGGCCCCTTCAATACCTGAAAGTTGCCTCCTGCCTTTTGGACAAAGACCTGAGATGTATATCCTGCCCCATTACCGATAAACAGGTCTTCCCTACCGTCTTGGTCAATATCTCCTACTGCTAGCCCCGGCCCCATCGCCGAATTGCGATGCGGCAAAAGTGGCTCATATTGGAAGTCGTCATATCCATCCTCCTGATGGACAAAATCCAATCCTGAAGAAGAGGGTAAGTCACTCACCCAAGCGGCCCTTTTTTGGGGGGATAGCTTCTCTTCTGCATCAGAATAGTGGACAACGAGCTCTTGACGAGACGCTAGGCCGGTTAGCTTCTGTACTTTTCCGTCCGGCCATTTGACTACCAATGAATCGACTTCCTGTGTCCCTTTTCCCAAGCCAAAGTGAACGATAGGTTCCACACTTGATTGAAATCCCCTAGAAGTGATGTGCTGTATAAATTGTTGGTTCCCTTGGTAGTAAACTTCTAATTTGGTTCCTATCCCAAAAGGATTGTTGGCGGCTCCCTGTAGTTTCACTCTTAAAAATGAATTTCCAGTGCCTGAATTTTCGTAGATGGATGCCTTATCGCCAAGGTTATTGATTACCAAATCCAAATCTCCATCACTGTCCAGATCGGCATAAGCTGCACCATTGGAAAACCCAGGCTGATCCAAGCCCCAGTCTTTGCTGGTTTTTTGGAATTGCAGCCCATCTATGTTCTTAAACGCATAATTGGAAATGGGCGTACTGGGTAGTTTATTGATATCCAATACCAGGTCATTTCCAAAAAATGACTGCTCATCGATTTCCATGTTGGCATCATTATTATTAACATCCCTTTTCATGCCATTGGTCACAAAAAGGTCAGCAAAACCATCATTATCCAAATCTGCCAATAATGGAGCCCAGCTCCAGTCCGTGGTAGCTATTCCCGCATACCGGGCAATATTACTGAACATAGGTGTTTGCTTATTGCTTCCTTGGTTTAGCTGAAGACTGTTTTGCATATACTGGTAATGAAAGCCTAGGGCTACAGCCTCATAAAAAGTCCTCGGGCTCATACTGGCCATATTGGTTTTGGAACGCTGGTGGTCTTCAGGAGTCATGTCCACTTGCACCAGGTCCAATAGTCCATCCCTATTGACATCCCCCACATCTATGCCCATTCCAAACATACTCGTTTGGTTCATCGCTTCCTGCGAGACCTCCCTGAATGTCCCATCTTGGTTATTGATATAAAAATAATCCGGGACATTAAAGTCATTGGAAAGATAAAGGTCGTCCCAACCATCATCATTGAAATCTGCTGCCATTACTCCTAAAGTTAGGCCAAAGTTCTGTATCCCGGCCTCGGCTGTCACCTCTTGGAAGTTTCCATTTCCTAAGTTTCTGTATAAGTGGCCTGCATCCTCCCAGCTATTTTGATCCATCAATTCTTTATAGAACAAGTTCCCTTGGCTGACAGGTACCAAAGGATAATTGGCCACAAAAACATCCAACAAACCATCTCGGTCAAAGTCAACCGTAGTGGCATGAATAGAGTGCCCTAGGTCATCTAGGCCATAAGTGGATGCCATTTCAGAAAAAGTACCATCTTGGTTGTTTATAAAAAGCTGGTTATCGGTACGCCCGCTTTTTCCGGATACACAGGCATAAATATCCAGCCAACCGTCTTGGTTAAAATCGGCCATTAAAGTCCCTGTATACCATCTCCCATCGCCCTGTACTCCAGCAGTTTCACTTACATCCTTAAAAGAGAAATCACCTTGATTTAGGTACAGCTTGTTGGGTTTTTGATTTCCTGTAAGGTAAATATCGGACAGGTCATCGCCATTTACATCTCCAATGGCCACGCCCCCACCCATGTACAGGTAAGGAAAGTTGAAATAGTTAAGGGTATCGTTTTCAATGATATCGTTCGAAAAATGAACATTACTGCTTTGTGGCACAACCGGCGAAAACAGTGGAGCAGAACTTTTATCAGAAGAAGACCTTGTACAGCTTACAATTACCGTACATAGCAATAATAGTAATGTTGGGTAGCTGTTGTTCATAGAATATATTACTGGGTTTATTAGTCGGGGAAGATAGCGATATCAGCAAATCCCTCTATTAATTCCGGGGTCTTTTATTCCCTAAAAAAAAGGCACCCTACTGCTCCAATCCATGAAACAATAAGGTACCATATTAGGGTCAATCAACTTTATTATTCATATCCCGGATTATGCTCAAAGTTGGAGTTATTGTTAAATTCATTCTGGGGCAGGTCAAAATACTCCCGACCTGGTTTGTAGGCACCGGTACCGCCACTTTCAGATTTGACTTCCGGATTATCCACGATTTTTTCTTTGACCAATCCCCATCGCAGCAAATCAAAATAACGTACCCTCTCCAAAGCGAGTTCTTTTACACGTTCATCCCTTACGTCCTGAATGGTCATTTCCAAACCGAAGGGAGGCATATCAGCCCGGGATCGGACTTCATTTACCGCATCCACTGCTGCTTGGGTGGCATTACCTCCATTGGCCATCATATCTGCTTCAGCAAACATCAGCAAGACATCTGCGTAACGTATCAGTCGGAGGTTATTGGGTGATTGTTGGAAATTAGCCGTGGTCACTCCTTCATCGAGGCCAAGATATTTCTTTCCCCAGACCCTGTTCTCGTCCGATCCGTACACGTCATCATAGCGTTTTCCTTCATAAATCGTCGCCGCAAGCGTTTCACCTTCATAGGTGGTCGTTTCATCGGTTCTCCAAAACAAGGTATTGAAAGCTCTTGGGTCGATTTCCCCATTGACCGTCCGTTCGTCCAAAAACAAGTCGAGCACCCAGTCGTTTATCCGCATGCCATCCTGTCCTGTAAAGCCCCTAGGTGCTAAATCAGGCGTAAAGGAATTGGTCCGGCCTACACCTGCTGCATCACCTCCCCATCCTCTGTTATCGTCCAGCACAAACTGGATTTCAAAAATGGACTCTTCATTATTTTCTGAAAATGAGCTGAAATTATCTCCATAATCATCGACCAACTGGTATCGCCCGTCCATGATTTTGGCAAACTCATCACGGGCCAGGCTGTACTGCTCTGTATAGAGATAAGCCTTTCCTAGCATGGCAGTAGCAGCACCGGAGGTGGCCCTACCGATGTCTGCAGGTGACCAAGAAGGAGGCAGTAGGTCTTGGGCGTTCTTTAGATCTGTTATAATCTGGTTCCAAACGTCTTCCGGAGCAGCCTGCAATATATCCTTGGAAGCCTCTATCGATTCAATGGGCTCTGTAATCAGCGGGATATTGCGCCAATTGTTGACCGCATTAAAATAATTCAACCCTCTAAGGAAATGTGCCTCACCAAGGATATTGTTCTTTTTGGTTTCATCCATATCTATGGCAGGTACATTAGCCAAGATTTCATTGGACCTGGATATGATTTTCCATATTACAGTCCACAGCCAGACATTGACATTTCCGATAGCGGTACCTTCAAATCTCCCGGGATTGGTACGGTCTGAGGTACCAAAGCCATTGACAATATCATCTCTATAGTCAGATGCAAAGATCTCCATTCGGCTATAATACCAAATATCAGTAAAAGGACTATAGGCACCTACAACGGCCTTTTTGGCGTCATCCTCATTCCTCCAGAAGGTATCTGGTGTGATGGCATTGGGATTGGTCTGATCCAGCAGGTTTTTGTCACAGCCGGACACCATCATCAGCGAGATGCCCAATGTCAGTGTGATTGCTCTTTTATTTATAGTAAGTTTCATTGGATTAAGCTCTTGTGTTTTTTAAAATGATATCTGAAGTCCAAACTGATAAGTCCTAGGGGTGGGATAAGCACTTTCATCTACCCCTTGGTTAAAGATATTCTGGTCTGATCCCCTGTCTCTACTACCTCGGCCCACAATAGGGTAATACCCTGTGTAGTTAGTGATAGTAAACACATTCTGCAAGGAACTGTACACCCTCAACCGCTGAATCCTCAGCTTCTCCGTCAGCACTTCTGGCAAGGTGTAACCAATCTGAAGGTTCTTCAACCTAAAGTAGGCGCCACTTTCCAACACATAATCGGACATTCGCCTGTTAAACCCAAAGTCCAGTAAGGTCATCTGCGGAACATCCGTATCGGTATTTTCCGGTGTCCAAGCATTCATGGCATCGGCCAGGTAGTTTCCTTCCGTATCAAAGTACCCCCTGTAGCGATTCCCATTCAGGATCTTGTTTCCTGACACTCCATTGAAGAACAAACTCAAATCGAAATTCTTCCAGCTCGCGTTCACATTAAATCCATATTCAAAATTCGGGATAGAACTACCCAAAAAGACGCGATCATCTTCTGTAAGTGCTCCATCACCGTTGGTATCCTGAAAGCGAAGATCACCGGCTCCGGCACCGTCAGTACGGCCATCTTGGATCGCTTCATCATCGGATTGATATATCCCTAGCACTTTGTAGCCAAAAAAGGAAGCTACCGGCTGCCCCACATCTGTAAGGGTAGCACTTAGTCCATTAGAGCTGTATCCTCCACCAAATATGGGGTCTGGTATTCCTAGCTCGGTCACTTCATTATCAAGCACTGTAAAATTGGCCGCCAAATTCAGGTTTACCTCTCCTACCATTTGGTTATAAACTGTACTGAACTCAAAGCCACGGTTTTCGATAGTGGCTACATTGCTGGGCACTCTTCCATCCAATCCCGTGTACCTTGGTACGGTGATGCTCAGGAGAATGTCCTCTGATTTTTTGTTGAAATAATCCATCGTAAATTGAAGACGGTTATTTAGCATACTGAATTCAAGTCCTATATCCGTTGTTTTAGTGGTCTCCCAGCGGATATCCCTATTGACAGGCTTGGTGATCGATGTTCCTGGCACCCTATTTTGTCCTTCTCCCAAAATGGCCTCACTAAAAAGGTTCATTTCTGGATCTATGGAATAAGCAGCCACATTATTGGATCCCAACTCACCATAACTTGCCCGGATTTTTAGATCAGACAGAAAAGTAATGTCCTCCATAAAATCTTCCTCGCTGATATTCCAACCCAAGGCAACAGATGGGAAGGTCCCCCACCTGAGGTCTTCCCTAAAGAGAGATGATCCATCCCGGCGAATGGTAGCAGTAAGTAGGTATCTGCTGTCATAGGAATAATTTACCCTGCCAAAATAAGAACGAAGACCAGTGGTGACATCCCTAGATGGTGCTTGCGCCCTGTTTTCGGCTGCGGAAGCCACACGGACTTCGTTGTTTGGAAACCCTGTGGCTACTATCCCGAGTGATCGAGAGTGGGTCTTCTGCGTAGTATACCCCGCCAATAAATTCAGGGAATGATCGCCAAAGACCCTGGAAAAGTTCAAGGTATTCTCTGCCAGAGATGATAGGAAATTCGTATTGGTTTCCCTTAGTTCGGCAAAATCCTGTCTTCCCAATAGGGTGGCATTAAAGAAAAATGTCGGAGTAAAGGTATAATTGTTTTGGCTGTATTGATCCAGCCCCAGGTTCAATTTGTACGTAAGCCCATCAATGATTTCGAAGGAAGCGGCTATATTCCCCAACACACTGTTTCGTGTGACGGTCCTGTCCTCTACAGATGCCAGCCCCAGTGAGTTGGTGATGTTGCCTATGCCGTAAATAGAAGTACCACCATCAGGCATGGAAGAGGCCGTGAAATTCCCTTCTTCGTCATATATGGGAATCGTAGGCAATAAATCACGCTCTTGGTTAAAGTAATTATTGGGGTTATTTACCGTTCGGGTAAGTCCGATGGTTTCTTCTAGCTTAAACCTCCCTTTGGTGAAAGTGGAATTGGCACGGATATTTGTTCTGGTGTAATCAGACTCCTGTACAATACCTACTTGATCCAGGTGATTGGCAGAGATACTATATGTAGCATTCTCTCCACCGCCTGACACCCTGATATTACCGTTAAATATAGGCGCCACTCGGAGATTGGCAGCTTGGATATCACTATCAATGGAAGGATCAAACTGGCTATCATTTGCTGGTGACCTAGGAGTACCATCATTATCGTTGGCCATGTTTCTGATAGTGGCATATTCCTGGGCATTGGCCCAATCGATGGTATTGACTGCTTTCTGCCATCCATAGCTAAAATCCGTATCGACTTTAATCTCTCCCTTAGTGCCTTTTTTGGTGGTCACGATAATGACACCATTGGCTGCTCTAGAGCCATAAATCGCACTGGCAGAGGCATCTTTCAACACACTGACCGATTCTATATCTGCCGGGTTGAGCATATCCATGCTATTGGTAAGCATCCCGTCTATCACATACAGAGGACCGGAGTCGGACATGGTGCCTGTACCACGGATGGTGACGATGGAGTTGGCGCCTGGCGTGCCGCCATTCGCATCTACCCTGACACCGGGGACACGTCCTTGGATCGCTTGGGTAGCATCTGCATTAGTATATTTGTTGATCTCTTCTGATGAAACAGTACCTACGGATCCGGTCAGGTCACTCTTTTTTTGTGAGCCATAACCGATGACCACCACCTCATCCAGGGACTGTACATCCTCCTCCAAGGCCACATCAATGGTCGTTTGGTTTCCGACAGTGATTTCTTTTTTTAGGAAACCAATGGAACTGAATACTAAAACAGCTTCTGGGCCGCTGACTTCTATGGTATAGCTCCCATCCATATCTGCCACAGCTCCGTTAGAAGTGCCTTTTTCAAGAATGTTTACAATGGGCAATGGTTGGCCATCAGCAGATGAAGTGACCTTTCCCGAGATTTTTTGACTTTGCCCATAGGATAGTAGGGCAATAAAATAAATGGGCAAGCAAAGCAAGATCTTGCTTTTACGGGCAACTAACACCTTCATGGTGCGTAGAGCTTTTTTCATACTGAATTGGGTTATTAGGTTTATTTAATTAAACTGACTCCTTGATCAGAATATCATCTTCAGAAGGGTTCAGCATTATAAAGGTATATCTAAGGCACTCCATAGCTTGCCCCATATGTTTTTAGGATTGAAACAAATGTTTCTTTATAAAAAACAAGAACAATCACTCATTGGGCATATACCTAGTCTGCATGGTTATCACCAAAAGACGGCATATAATACCACGAGTCCCAAGATGATTATAGCTGCTCCTACCTTGAAGGTTGAGCTCGTCTTGAACAGCTTCTTATCGATTTCAATGGCATTGGGACTGTCTTTTCCTTTGCCCTGTACCAAACTGATAACCACCATCAATACCGCTAGGATCACAAATACCACCCCCATTCTATCGATAAATGGAAGCGAGGGAGTCAGAAACTTGAACATCGCCGATAAGGGAATCGTGAGTATCGCTGCCGTCATCGCTGCATCGGAAGTGGTTTTCTTCCAAAAGAACCCAAACATAAAAATGGCAAATACACCAGGTGACACAAATCCCGTGTACTCCTGAATATACTGGAAGGCTTGATCTAGCTGTCTTAGCTGTGGTGCCACCAATGCCGCCACCACAAAAGCCACTAGGGTCGTTAACCTCCCCACAGTAACTTGTTTGCGCTCTGTAATTCCTTTATTGATATAGGATTTAAAAATATCAATTGTAAAAATAGTGGAAGTACTGTTTGTCATGGAGGCCAATGAAGAGACAATAGCAGCTGTAAGCGCTGCAAAAGCCAACCCTTTCAACCCAGACGGCAATAACTGAAGCAGGGCCGGATAGGCTTTATCGGACTTTATGCTGGACGTGGATGCATCCGTCATGGCTTGTACAAAAGGCACATCGATCCCTTCTTGGACGATGACATAGGCGGCTATCCCTGGAACCACTACGATCAAAGGCATCAGTAATTTCAAAAAGCCGGCAAACACCATCCCTTTTTGGGCTTCGTTTAGGCTTTTTGCGGCCAATGCCCGTTGGGTGATGTACTGGTTACACCCCCAATACGTCAAATTAATGATCCACATACTCCCTATCAGCACGCTAAGTCCCGGCAGGTCCAGGTAAGCATCCCTCGCTCCTCCTTCTCCATCAGGAATCATCATTTCCCCTTTTTGGACAATCATCGAAAAATGCTTTGGCGCAGCCTCCCGAAGCTTACCCAATCCATCCCAAACACTGCCTTCACCGACCATGGACAGTGCCAAATACGTAGTCGCCAAGCCACCAGCCACCAAGAAACACACTTGGACCACATCGGTCCAAGCTACCGCTTTAAGCCCTCCATAGATGGAGTATACCATTGCAAAGAATGCCAATCCATAAATCCCGTATTCCAGCGGAACCCCCATGATGGTCTGTAAACTCAGCGCTCCCAAATACAGCACTGACGTAAGGTTTACAAACACATAGATCAATAGCCAAAATACGGCCATGAGCAGTCTTACCCTACTGTCGTACCTCCTGTGCAGAAACTGTGGCATCGTGTAAATGCCCTCCTTCAGGTAGATGGGCAGAAAAAACACCCCTACCACCACCAATGTGGCCGCCGCCATCCATTCATAGGTGCTGATCGCCAGACCAAGCGCAAATCCAGACCCTGACATCCCTATGAACTGTTCAGCTGAAATATTGGAAGCAATCAGTGAAGCGCCTACTGCCCACCATGGCAATGCCTTGCTCGCCAAAAAGTAATCTTGGGCATTCTTTTCATGTCCTTTTTTCTCTCTGGACACAAAAAGCCCCATCCCAATAATCAGCAGACAGTATGCCGTGAAAATAATTATATCAAGCGTATTAAAATCCATTTGATTGTTATTTATAGTATGGTTTTCTCTTAATCTATCGTGATGGACTGCCTGAACGACTGGTCGTTTACCTTAATCTCCACGGTACCTGTGCCTTTTTGGCCTTTTATACTCTGGACAATTACCAATGCCTTTCCCTCGGAAGTTTTGATCCGCGATGAAGATGGGTGGGTAAAGTTGGTAGGGCTCCCATTGTCCACTCCCAACAGCTCCAATGGTCCATCCACGGTTACTTCCAGTTCCTCATCACGGTGATATACTGGAAACCCTTTCTGGTCCTCAAGCTGAACCTCCACGTGGGCTACCGAACTGCCATCATCCTCCAAATATCGCTGGTCCAACTGCAGCCGAACGTTAGCGGATTCTCCAGCGGTATGGAGAAATTGGGTCGCTAATTGCCCGTTATTTCTGCCTTCCACTTTGAGGCTTCCAGCACCGTAAGGCACCATCCACTTGTATATCCTATCATCAAAATCTTCCAAATCCTTCTTGCCCAGAGATTGACCGTTTAAGCTCAACTCCAGGGAAGGAAGATTGCTAATGACCTCGACAATGACACTGTCCCCTTTTTTATAATTCCAGTGCTGATTGGTTTCCGGCCAATACCATATTGCGTGCTTCCAAGCACCAGGCTTCTTTTCTACTACCTTCTTTTCGTTTACGTCATACCTAAAAGTAGATTTATCCATCGTTTGGGTGACGATATGGATGACTGGCTCTTCGGTCCACAGGGATTTCATCATATAGTAAGCCCGCTTTTTGAAGCCTGCATAGTCCAGCAGTCCGCTTCTCGCGCCACGGATACGGGCTGCTGTACTCCCTTCACGGTGGTGCCCCTCGCCCATATAGTCCACTCCAGTCCACAGAAATAGCCCTGAAATAAACGGCCTTTCCATCACTGCTTTCCACTCATGCCACTGAGGCAGGTTTTCAGTTCCCATGATGGGCAAATCAGGGAAATTCTTGTGGCCATAATCATACATTACCCGTCTATAACTGAACCCAATGACATCCAAGGCATCGGCATAGCCGGTCACATAACTGGCCGAAGGCAATATACAGTTGGCCGTCACCACCCTTGTGGTATCCAGCTCCTTGGTCCAAGCAGAGAGCTTCTGCGCAGTAGCTCCAATAGTATGGTCCTTTGCAGGAAGTGAATCATAGCGGGCCTTGATTTGCTCAGGACTAAGTCGGGTAGGATTCCAAAAATAATTCCCTCCTGCATCGGCATCCCAGAATCCCGTAGCGAGCTTATTTCGGGGATAGGTCCATTCGATTTCATTCCCTATGGACCACTGAAAGATACTGGGGTGATTTCGATGTGCCCGGACGGTAGCTTTGAGGTCTTTTTCTGCATTTTCCTGAAAGTACGCTGCCGAGCCCCTGCTGATATAGTCGTCATGCTGCTCATTCATGTTCAGCCGCTTGTCTTTTGGATAATCCCACTCATCGTAAAATTCATCCTGCACCAAAAACCCCATTTCATCACATAAGTCCAATAACTCTTCAGCAGCGGGGTTATGGGAAATCCTAACAGCATTACACCCCGCCTCTTTCAGATAGGCCAGTCGTCGTCTCCATACATCTTTAGGCACTGCCGAGCCTACCAATCCACCATCATGATGCAGGCAAACCCCCTTTATCTTCATATTCTCGCCGTTGAGGTAAAACCCGGTAGCTGCATCAAAGTAAAACTCCCTAATACCAAAACTGGTAGCATACTCATCTTGCTTTTCCCCATCTACACTCACCGTAAGCGACAACTGATATAAATTAGGTTGGTCGATCCCCCATCTTTTTATATCGTGCAGTGTGATTTTCTTTTGATGGGTCTCCTTGCTTCCGCTGCTTTGGCTAATGCTCCATGATTCCTTCTTCACCACTTCGCCACTGGGGCCAGCTATTTCCAAAAGTAGCCTTGCTTCTTTCGTTTGGGGATGGTCATTTTTCAATTGATATTGCACCGCCAAGCTGGCTGTGTCACCATCGATCTCCGGTGTAGTGACAAAGACACCCCAAACGGGAATATGGAATTTTCCTGTCTGGATCATTTTGACGTTCCTATAAATTCCAGCCCCGGGGTACCAGCGGCTATCTGCATAGCGACTGCGGTCCACCTTTACAGTCAGGGTATTTTTTTGGCCAGGAGGATTTAGATAGGGACTTATGTCAAAATAAAACGGACTGTATCCATAGGCCTGATACCCCAGCAGCTGACCGTTGATGTAGGTCTTGCTGTGGTTATAGACACCATCAAAAAGCAAATACGAATTGATCTCATCTCCTTGTTCGGGAGAATAGAACTCCTTCTTATACCAGCCTATCCCGCCTGGCAAATAGCCCGTAGCCCCTTCTAAATGAAGGGTGTCGTAAGCTTGACCGATACTCCAGTCATGCGGCAAGCGAACAGCCTGCCAATCTTCGGATATTGGTTTTGATAGCATGTCCTCTTCGGACAATTTGAAGAACCAACCTTCGTTAAAGTCCATTTCCCTTTTTCCTTGGCCTTGGACAGGTCCCGCAAACCATATCCACAATACAGCCACTATCGAGCAGGCTAAGAAAATGTTGTTTTTAATTGTCATGGTTTTCATTTTTGGATAGTATACTTTTCTAGGTTTATCGTGAGGGGTTCACTTTCCATCCCTTCTGCAGTTACTTTTATTTGGACCGGCTGGTCTTCCCCATTCGGGGCAATGATCCCAAGAGCTCTTCCCTTGTAGGTATATAATGTCGGCTTATAGTGATCCTGGACGTTCTTTTCCCAACCATTATCAACCGCTACCAATGCTGCCCCTCCAGATACATGAAAGGTGATGGGCAAGGACAAATCCCTGATTTCATTACCATTACTGTCCAATATTTTAGCGGCAATATGAGCACGATCCTCCATGCCTCTCCCTAAATTTGCTACATCAGACTCCAGCACGATGCTTGTAGGAGGGGAATTGGTGGTCAAGTCAAACCGGGTCTCCTCCTTTCCTTCATCGTAACCAATGGCCTTTAGCTCTCCAGCCATGTAGGGGACTTTCCATTTTAGGATATGATCATCCAGGTTATTCGCCAAAGCTTGTTTCCCTAGGCTCTGGTCATTTAAAAAAAGCTCCACTTCTTCACAATTCGTATATACCTGAACGATTACCGTATCTCCAGCCGAATAATTCCAATGCTCATTTACAGGATACCACTCCCATTTTCGGAGCTCACTCCATACTGGTGGTGGCGTTTTTTGCATTTCAAAATCCCAATTGCCTTGGTTATCCACCGAGAACTCAGCATCCTCCTGCTTGGTGGTCACGGCATACACCTTTGGTGCTGGCTTCCATAATGTTTCGAAGAAATGCCCTCGGGGTGTTTTGAAGCCTGCAAAATCAAAAAATGATAGATTTAGGCCTTTTCTCGGCCAAGGCCCAGCTTCTCCCATATAAGCAAATCCCGTCCACGCAAATATCCCCATGATGTAGGGTTTATCCTCCACACTTTTCCACTCTTCATATGTCCCCCAGTTCTCCGAACCAATCAGGGGTTTGGTTGGGTAAGTGGCATGTGCAGGTGCATAGCACATCGCCCTATAATTAAGCCCCAACACATCCACTGCATCGCCATATCCGCTCACCATCGAGATCGAGGGACGGACACTCCCACAGGTCACCGCCCTGGTGGTATCCACTTCTTTTACCCATCGGCTAAGCTGCTGAGCTACGTAAGCAAGTGAATCAAATCCCCCTGTCACTTCATCAAAGGCTTCTTTTACCTTTGATGGCTCAAACACCGGCACTTGGGTATGCACATCCAGCTCGGGATTGAGTTGGTTAAACACCTCTGTGTATGCAGGAAAAGTCCACTCTATCTCATTGCCAATACTCCACATGACCACAGATGGGTGGTTATAATCCCGATGAATAAGGTCTTTAAGGTCCCTTTCTGCCCATTCCCAGAAGTGGTCGGAATATCCCGAAGCTATTTCTCCCTTAGCGGCATTGTCACCGAGATAAACCAGGCTCTTGCCTTTTGGTCGCTGCCATTCATCAAAAAACTCGCCCATCACCAACAATCCCATTTCGTCACATAAGTCCAACAACTCCGGACTATGGGGATTATGTGCCAGACGAATGGCATTCACACCAACCTCCTGGAGTCTGCTAAGCCGGTATTTCCAAGTATCCTTGGTCACCGCAGCCCCTAGTGCTCCTGCATCATGGTGGATGTTAACACCTTTTATTTTGACAGGTTTTCCATTTAGGACAAACCCCTTATCGGCATCCATGACTACCGACCGGATACCGAAGATGGTGCTGGTCTGGTCTACGATCTCTCCATTTTGTTTTACCTTGGCCACAAGCTCATAAAGATGGGGGCTCTCTATAGACCATAACAGCGGACTGCCCAACCTGGTCTTTGCATCATAGCTGCCTTTGTTGGGGGCACTTGAAAACTTCGAGATGGATTTTCCGGATGGATCAATAAGTTCGTAAAACACCTCTGTCAAGGAGTCTTTGTGTCGGATACCCTCCACCTTGGTGGCGACATAGATGTCTGCAGCACCATCCTTGAGTATGTCAGTAGTGACTTTATTACCCCATTGGGTGATGTGTATCGGGTGTTTTTTTACGAGACGGACGTTGCGGTAAATCCCCGAACCTGTGTACCACCTGGCATCTACATAGGAAGAATGGTCCACCCTGACCAAGAGCTCATTGGTTGCTTTTATATAAGGTGTCAGGTCGTAAGAAAAAGAGCTGTAGCCGTTTGGTCTATAGCCAAGTAAATGACCATTTATCCATACTGACGAATTGCAATACACCCCATCAAACTCAATGGAAATAGCCTTTCCCCTGTCTTCTTCAGTTACTTGAAACGCCTTCTTATACCAGCCTATCCCTCCGGGCACAAAACCTGTACTCGCCGCAGTATTGGATACCGAATACCCTTTTCGGATACTCCAGTCGTGGGGCAACGTGACCGATTGCCAGTTTTGCTCGGGAGGGTTTTCCATGTCACCCATCGCAAAAAGCCACGACTGATTAAAACGGATGGTTTCTCTATGGTGCTGCGCCTTGGACACAAAACATAAGCATAAAAAAAATGTCACCAACAGGAAACGACTTCTAGTATTAGGCATTTTGGTTCATTTTTTAGGGTTAATTAGGGTTTGGGTACTATGGCTTGGCAACTATCCCATGGGTCATTGAACCCAGAATATGCGCTAGCCGATCTACACCACGACGCACAGGTAGTGCGGCCTGAAATTGCTTCAGGCCACTACGAAGCGCCCAATGCAGATGGCGGATGGTAGCATTTACTTATTACCGGAGCCAAGTACAATATTGCTCAAAATGAATGGGATATGCTTTGCTTATTTTAACATAAAACTATGCTATCATGTACCTGATTATTATCCAATCTTTATTTTTAGAACAATAAAGGATAAAACACCGACTATAGCGCTACCTTATTTTTTCAAAGTACAAGTAATAAGCGGGGTAGAATTTTCCTGCTTTATCGATCAAGCGTGCTTCTAGGTCATATTTCCCTGGACTTAGGTCAGTGGTGAATACCACTTCCTTTGCATTAGTTGGAATAGCGGCCGTCTCTCTAAAACTTGCAAGGGACAGGTAGGCTTCTGAAAAATCATCTTTTGTACTGGCTGGTGGTGCTTTCTGAATTCGCCTTTGGTCTTCCGCTTGGGGAAAAGTGGCATTGATCGCCAAATCAGCCTCTTCAGCAAATCTCCTTAATTTGATTTGATAAGTTCCTTTTTCCATGACCTCCACTTTCCATACCCCTGCTGCCGGGCTAGGCTCAATGGCTCCAAACTGGTGCCAGGCCAAGCCCAAATCCCCCGTCAATATATCATGGGACATTAGCCGAACGGGGTTTTCATAAGGTGTCCCTACTTTGATATAGGCGTATTTTTCATCGGATTTTTCGGCAATTATCGACTCCCACCATTTTTCGTAGCCCAAGGCCAATCTCTCGGCCACTTCAGGATGATGGTCGATCACATTGGTAGTTTGCTTTAGATCTGTGCCCATATCATACAGGGCATCCCCGTTCACCAATCTCCACTTTTCGTCCATCACTGCATAATCCTTGTATTTGGTAAGGTTAACTTTCCGCTGCGTATCCACATAGAGCACCCGATTGGGCCATTCCGGTTTTTCGTCGGTCATCAGGGGCTCCAGGCTCTTTCCGTCCAATTTCTTGGAGGGAGTGTAGTTAAGATCAAGTAAGTCCACTAAGGTCGGAAGGACATCAAAATGCGCGGTCAACTGTCCGACGTCCTTTCCGCCTTGGATGCCTTTGGCTGGCCATTTTATGTAAAAGGGCACACGGTGTCCGCCTTCCATCACAGATCCTTTGGCTCCGCTCATGCCTGCATCATAGACCTTGTTTCCACCTGCAGTACCGTTGTCTGACATGAATATCAAAATGGTGTTTTCACTTAGCCCCAACAGGTCCAACTTGTCCCGTAATCGTTTAAAATTATCATCGATATTGGAAATCATCCCATAAAACCGCTGATGATTTTCTGAAAGCCCCGCTACGTCCTTATACATATCGAGATAGTCCTCTGGGCAATTGAGAGGGCCATGGGGAGCATTCGTGGAAATGTAGCAAAAGAAAGGGCTGTCCTTGTTTTCTTCAATAAATCGAAGCGCTTCCGAAAAGAAGACATCGGTGCAGTATCCTTCATATTCGGTCGGTACCCCATTATGCCAATAAGTATCATCAAAATAATCATTGCCCCAATAATCCGGCCCTTGGGTAATCCCTCCTCCCCCATGCCTCACTACTTCCTGAAACCCTCGGTCCATTGGCCTGAAAGGATAATTATCGCCTAGATGCCATTTTCCAAAATGCCCATTTACATAACCGTTCTGTGCCAAAACTTGGGGCAAGATCTCCTCGTCTTCAAACAGCAGGGACCTGCCTGAAATGGTATGGTAGACATTCAAGCGATTGGTATGTCTTCCTGTCATCAAGGCTCCTCTGGATGGCGCACAGGTGGTGGATACATGGAAATTGATCAGCCTTACGGACTCCTCATAAAACTGGTCGATAGAAGGGGTTTTCACTATTGGATTTCCTTCACAGCCAAGGTCGTTCTTGCCTTGGTCATCGGTAATGACGACAATAATATTGGGCTGCTTATCGGCTTTTTGGGCAAAAACAACCGTCGTAAAAAGGCTCAGTAAAAGGCACAGGGCAATTGGTCTCATGATCATACTATTTGGAGGATTGGGGCTTGGTAGAAATAGTTACTTGGGCTTTTTTCAAGGACTTGGAAGTAGCCGTCAGCTCGATATTTCCCGGTTTCTCTGTGGCCCGGATGATCGCTAAGCACATCCCATTAAAGGCCTTTCTGTAATCCGCCTGAAAAGGGGAAACAGACGTGGGGTCTCCATTATCCACCGCGATAAGCTCTCCTTCTCCCTTCACTTCAAACTCCACCAGGTTATCCGCTATAGGACAGGTATTGCCATCTTTGTCGGTCACCTTTACAGTCACATAAGCTAAGTCCCTGCCGTCAGCATCGATCTCTGTCCTATCCACATTCAGAGAGATACTGGCGGGTTTTCCGGCCGTATTGATCGTCTTTTCCTGAATTGCTTTTCCCTCCTTATAGCCCACTACTTTCAACTCACCCGCTTGGTACGGCACATCCCAGCTCAGTCGATATGGGGAAGCAAAGGTCTTGGGCTCATATCGTAAAAAGTCCACTATTATCGGTGTCTTGTCCTTTCCTTTTACCTTCTTGCCCAGTGATTCACCGTTCAAGAACAACTCTGCCTCATCGCAGTTGGTATAGCAATACACAGGGATAGTCTCGTCTTCCATTCCTTCCCAGTTCCAGTGGGGCAATAAATGGATCATGGGTTCTTCCGTCCATTGGCTTTGGTACAAATAAAACCGGTCTTTTGGGAACCCACATAGGTCCACCGCACCGAAATAGGAACTCCTTGCAGGCCAATCATCATTCCAATAACCATTGGTCGAATTATCCTTTCCTCCGTAAGGAGTCGGCTCACCCAAATAATCAAAACCTGTCCACATAAACTCGCCCATTACATAGGGGTTTTGCTCCTGAAAGTGAAACTCTATATCTGGTGGATAAGCCCAAGGTGGTCCTATCAAATCATAACTGGTCACCTGTTTGGAATCATGGGTAGTGTATTTTTTTATCGGCAGGTGATACACCCCTCTACTACTGGTCACACTGGACGTTTCGGAGCCATAAATGGGTAATTGCGGATAATTGCCCCTTATTTCGCTATATTTTGATGGTTTGTAATTTATCCCGGTAATGTCCACTTGCTGGGCCAGATTATGATCATAGGGGGCGGGGTAATAATTGAGACCAATAGTGGATGGACGGGTAGGATCGGTCTCCGCACACACTTCATGCAGCATTTTGGCCACCTTCCAGCCATTTTTGGCATCCCGCTGTTCTATGATTTCATTACCAATACTCCACATGATCACGGAAGGGTGATTCCTGTCACGCAAAATCATATCCCTCATATCAGTAGCTCCCCACTCGTCAAAGAATTTATTATAGCCATTGGCCACTTTTTCCATTTTCCATACGTCGAAGGCCTCATCCAACACCAACAGCCCCATTTCATCACATAATTCCAGCAGTTCCCTTGAAGGAGGATTATGGCTCGTCCTGATGGCATTTACTCCCATTGATTTCATGATCTGGAGTTTTCGTTCATCAGCCCTACGGTAAACCGCCGCTCCCAAGGCTCCATTGTCATGGTGCAGGCAGACACCGTTAAACCTTACTTTCCTTCCATTAAGGTAGAATGCATCTTTGTCAAATTTGATGGTCCGTATGCCGAAAGCAGTGCTGTATTCATCCATCACACGGCCGTTTTTATCCAGCACCGTAGTGATGGCTTTATAAAGATGGGGAGTAGCTAAATCCCACCTTTCCGGTGATGGAATATCAGCATATACCGCGGAGGATCCGGATGAATTTGCTGCGATGGTCACTTCCTCACTTACTTCCCCCACTTGATTTCCACTGGGATCAAAATAGGTCTGTTTCACGACTACTTCGGCAGGATCGCCAGAATCATTTTGGATAACCGTTTCATGCTGTACTACTGCTTTTTTATCAGTTACTGTAGGAGTGGTGATGTAGGTACCCCACTGTCCCACGTGGATTTTTTCGTCTACCTTTAGCCATACGGAGCGGTATATGCCAGCTCCGGGATACCATCTGGATGACAAGTCTTCTGGGCTTAGCCTGACTGCGATGACATTATCACTTCCATCATATTTCAGGTATTTGCTGATATCAAATTCAAAACCGATATAGCCAAAAGGACGATTACCGACCAATTCGCCATTAACCCAAACATGGGCATTGTACATAGCTCCTTCAAACTCCAGCCTTACCGCTTTGCCCTTGGATGCTTCCGGCATGGAAAAGTGCTTTCTATACCAACCAGTACCGTGAAAGGGCAATCCTCCGGCACGTGCATTGTACTGTTCATCAAATGGCCCTTCTATCGCCCAGTCATGGGGCAAATCCAACTTTCTCCACTCGTCATCATCAAAATCTGCTCGGGAGGCAGTTGCTGCATTGCCTTTATAAAACTTCCAATCTTTATTAAACAAAATATCCTTCGCCTGAAGGCGGTCCAACATAAAAAAGCTCAGAATAAAACTAAGTAGAGCTGTAGTAAATAGGTATTTCATAGTGATAAGGTTATATTGAAAAATGCAGACAGTCCAAAGGGCCTGCCCGCACTTTTGCTGAGGTAAAATAAGGTGGTTTGGTTTTCCACACGCTTAATTTTTTATCGAAAGCTAAAGCCTATCCTCCGTAAAACAGTCTCTGGAAAGTCACGCAGATAGGTCGGTCCCTGCATCAGGTTTAGGGCGCATCGTTCAGCTTCCAAGTTCTGATCCACTCATATTGGGTTTTCCTGTCGGAAACCGGTGCGCTGGCAACTGCCCCACCATTTGCTGGTACCGGATTCCAATCATACGTTTCTATGGCCATTTGCAAAAAGGCGGGCATGTCCCAGTCCACTTCTGGATGTATTGAATACACGTATTTCCCATCCAAAAAAAACTGGATTTCATCTTTGGACTTCCACCAAGCAGCATAAACGAAATACCTTTGGTGGTTTTCGGTAAAGGGCTTGACAGAATTCTGCAACTGTAACTTGTCCACACAGGTCGTCTGTCTATGAATGCAGTTGGAATGGAATATCCGGTCCCAGCCAGTGGCCCACTGGTCTGCATCTGGGCTGACCACTCCCACGCACTCCTGAATATCCAGCTCGAGCTTTTTATGGCAGTCATATTTGGTCATCAACCAAAACGTCGAAGACATCTCCGTCTTGTTGGCTTTCATTTTGGTTTCATAATACCAGCCCACCTGCCCGGGGTTTTTGGACCGAACGATGGCTCCTTTGTACTTAAATTCTTTACCGTTGATAGTTTGGGGCTGATCGAGCACCCCAACGGTCACCGTCATCTTCCCATTTTCAATAGAGACATTTTCTGGCTGGAACAGCCCAGGAGGCCTGCCTATCCAGTTCCATCCATTACCGACTGGCTCTAATTGCCATTTGGCGGTATCAATAGTGGCGGTCGAAAATTCGTCAGACATGTTGTCCACTGACTCCCACACTTTGCCAGAAGGGGTAATGTCTTCCCCTGACTGAAAATATGGCCCAGTGGCCATGGTCATGCTAACGACATCCTCTTCGTTGTCATGACCGTGCATTTCCTCCCCTGTAGAGGTACAGCCTACCAAACTTCCAATAATGGATGCCGAAAAAACGAAAGAAAGGATAGATTTGACCCGTCCACCGAAGACGGGTACACCAATGGGTAGTTTAATAGTGTTTTCCATGTTGTTTTGGGTTATTTATTAGGGTTTTTAATTTTCCAATACCAAAAAATGGATCAAGATTCACGCTTTAAATTTTCTGGATACAGACAATATTCAGGTACTAAAAAACTCGGACTGCACTTCAGTGCAAATTTTCCGAAATTCATCATACAGGTATCCAAAAAGGTCAAAATCGATTGGTAGTTTAACATGCTCATCTTTAGGTTATAATGTGTTGGGAATTATTGTAGCTTAAAATTCAGGTTAATTTCCCCTTTCCTTTACTTCAAATGTTCTTAGTATTAGATCAAATGTTCAGGCATTGTTTTTTCGGGTGTTTTTTTGACCCTAATTCCACTGCATCGAAAAAAGTAACATAAAGTAACTGACTTATTTGGCAACCACATTAAGCACATAGGAGGGCACAATAAGGAAAGTGTCCAAGAGCATTCCCCTCATGCAGGTTGTAAGTCCAGTTCAACACCTCCCTCTCTCTACCCATACAAAACCCACGATATAAAGGCTTTCCGAAGTTAGAGGAGATCATTGCCGTTTAGTTAAGAGTATCCCCGCTTTTATGTACCTATGTCGCCCTTTTTTGATTGACTTTGGCTGGGGAAACCTGATCATCTTGGTTTATTTTATCCTTTTCCTTTTTTCCATTGATGAAAAAAGAAAGAAAAAAATCTAGGCCGGTGGTATGCCTTTTAAAATGGGACATGGATTTCCCTTGCGACGATGACCCCTCACCCATTTTAATTTCCATCCGGTGGCTACGACCTAAAAGTGAGTGGGTCTCGCTGTTCCACGACGCGAGCCAACTCCCTTTCCTAACGGCCTCCACCACCTTCTGAAAAACAGACATACCAAGGGCCGTAATAAGGAAGCGATACCTTTTTGGGACTTATTAACTGAATCCGCCTTGCAGGTATTGGGCGTTAAGAAATTAAAAAGCGGGTGGGCAAAAAGGCAGGCTTGTTTGACGAAATACTAGTCAAAAAGAATGTTGGCTGCTAGAAGAGGAGGAGTTTGCCTGCATGAGGGAAGGTTTTAATTTTAGGCCAATAGATGCACAGCGGCGGGGTTTTTTGGTCACTTTTTTGACCTGCAGCAAAAAAGTGACAAAGGTGATGAGATGAATATCACGCTGGCAGTGCACAAACAACGTAAACGCTACCCACTGTAAATCATATATAACCTTACTTTTTTATAATATCCACCTCGATTGACTTACTGATTGGGGTATTGCTTTTATCAGCAAAATGTGCATTCGGCACCAGGATATTCGTTTCTGGGAAATAAGCAGCCAAATTGCCCCTAGGTATGTCATAAGGCACCACCAAGAAATTTTCCGCCTTTCGGACCTGACCATCGTATCGGCTTACCAAATCGACCCGGTCCATTTTCTCCAAGCCCTCCCTTTTGGCATCGCCATGATTCATAAAAAGTACCCGCCGCTCTCCAAACACTCCTCTATAGCGGTCGTTAAGGGCATAGATGGTGGTGTTAAATTGATCATGGGACCTAATGGTCATCAATAAATACTTAGCTGAGGTCAATTGATGGTTGGGAAGTTTGCAGATGCTAAACGATGCTTTCCCATTTGGAAGGCCTGAAAAATCTCCTTCCCTTGCGTTATTGGGCAAGTCAAAACCGCCTTGGGCAGACCTAGATGAATAGCCAGAAAAACCATCAAATACCGCAGCTATTTTTTCTCTGATCAATCCATAATCGGCTCCCAACTCCTTCCAGTCTATCGCCGTTTTGGTGCCAAAAAAAGCAGCCCCGATTCCGGCTATTATTTCCGGTTCACTTTTTAGCATTGATGATGAAGGAGCTAAACTCCCTCGGGAGCGATGAACCCTTCCCATGCTATTTTCCACGGTAACATACCTCTTCTTGTCTCCCTTTTGGTCCATTTCCGTACGTCCCAGGGTAGGTAGGATGAGTGCCGTCTTTCCCGTTACCAAGTGGCTCCTGTTTAGTTTGGTGCTGACCTGAACCGTTAAATCACAGTTTTGTAGGGCTTGTGCCGTATACTCCGTGTCGCTTGCTGCGGACACAAAATTGCCTCCCAAGGCAATAAAAACCTTGGCCTTGTTTTCGTACATGGCCTTGATCGAGTGCACCACATCCAATCCCTCTTTTGTCGGTGGATCAAAACCAAACACACGCTTGTACGCCGCATTAAGCTTAGTGGATACGTGATGGGTAATGCCCACCGTGCGGTCTCCTTGGACATTACTATGGCCACGTACAGGACATGTCCCCGCGCCAGGCTTACCGATACTTCCTTTTAGCAACAATAAGTTCACACATTCTTGAATATTATCCACTCCGTTTTTATGCTGTGTCAGACCCATTGCCCAACAGACAATCACCCTTTTTCCATTTGCCAACCATTCCACGGCTTGGTCTACCTCGGCCTCGGCCACTCCGCACAGCTCCAAAAGGTCTTCCTGAGCATACCTGTTCAGGTCTACCAACATTTCCTCTAGGCCATGCGTATTCTTCCTGATAAATTCCCAATCAAAAACGGCCCTTTGCTCCTCATCGAGGATGGCTAATTTTTTAATGATCAGCTTTAACAAGGCCACGTCTTGGTTGATCCTGACCTGAAGGTACAGGTCTGCCAGTCCCGTGCCTTTTCCGAGCAGTCCAGCCATGTTTTGGGGATTCTTGAACCGTAACAGCCCTGCTTCTTTAAGGGGGTTTACCGCTATGATCTTCCCACCATTTTCCTTGCATTTTTCCAGTGCAGATAGCATCCGAGGGTGATTGGTGCCGGGGTTTTGTCCCAATATCATGATGACCTCGGCATGGTACATGTCTTCTAATGTCACGGACCCCTTCCCTATACCCAGTGTCTCTGTCAATGCCACACCAGATGATTCATGACACATATTGGAGCAGTCGGGCATATTATTGGTGCCAAAAGCCCTTATAAAAAGTCCATACAAAAAAGCTGCCTCATTACTCGAACGCCCCGAGGTATAAAATATGGCCTCATCGGGATGGTCCAGTTTTTTAAGGTGATCGGTAATTACGGTAAATGCCTCTTCCCAGGAGATGGTGCTATAATGGGAACTTCCTGGCTTCAGGATCATGGGATGGGTGAGCCTTCCGCTTTTGCCAATTTTATAATCTGACCATTGGGACATTTCCTCTACCGAAAACTGCTCTAGAAATTCCCTTCCCACTCTTTCGGTGGTGGCTTCCTCAGCAATGGCCTTTACACCGTTTTCGCAAAATTCACCAAGCTTACTTCTCTTTTCTGGGTCTGGCCAGGCACACCCGGGACAGTCTATGCCTTCCTTTTGGTTCAATTGGATAAGCGTAGAGGACGTCCGGGCAAGGCCCATCTCCTTCAGCGCATGCTCCAAGGCTACTTTAATGGCCGGCACACCCGCCGCAAACTCCTTAGGGGCACTGACATCCCCTCCATCAGGCTCCACGGGTCCTGTAATAGATACTTGTCGATATGGGCCTGGCTTCATTGACTCTTGGTATTTTGAATGGTAATTTAGTATTCTCTTGGCGCTTCTGATGCGCGGCTTAGTAGCGTATCAAAAAACAATAATGTATCCCTTAAATGGCTGTTCCAATAGGACCATTCATGCCCCCCCGAAAACTCCTGGTAATCATGCTTGACCCCAAGCTCATCCAGTTGCCGATGGAGTAACCTATTCGCCGATAACAATTCATCATCCACTCCACAATCAAACCGCAAAGGAGGAAGGGTATCCCTGTTCTGCTGCATCAATTTAAACACATTTCCTTCACCAGCCAAGGAATTTCTGTCTGTCCAGCTTTCCTCGGCAAACAGGGTCATTTGATCAATATCCGTTATGGAACTATGACCTGATATCCCGCTGTACCGCTCACCGTACCTCGCTCCTATATTCATGGCGCCAAAGCCACCCATGGAAAGCCCGGCGATAAAACGGGGAGAATGAGGCGAAAAGCATTCGAAATTTTCTATGGCCGCCAGAGGTACTTCCTCCGAAATCCATTTGTCGAAACTTTTGCCATGGTGTGTCAAATAAGCCGATCCATCCCCCCACAAACCATCCGAAGGCATTACCAGTCCCATAGGAGCTATTTGGTTTTGCTGGATCAATTCCTCCAGCACCAAATGAGCACCAGCCTTAAGCGCCCAGACCCAAGCGCTCCCATAGACACCATGGAGCAAGGTGACCATCGGAAGGTCAGTGTACTTCCCCTCGGGCACATACAAACAGATGTCGGCCCTTCCTTCTAGATTTTGGCTCTTTACCGTCAAAAAACGAAGGCCATCCATCGAATAGGCATCGGAATTTTCGGTTGTTCTAAATTGTGATTTTTTCATCATTCAAAAGTTACCACACCTTTTGCATTTTTCCCTTCTATCATATCAGCCATTGCTTGGTCCAGCGCTGAAAGCGGATAGGTATTGGTGATCATTTCGTCTAGCATCAGGTCACCTTTGGTATATAAGCTAAACAATTTTGGGAAATCGATGGCTGGCCTGCATTTCCCATAAAGAGGATTGATATAGATCTTGTCCCATTCAAAAAGCCGCATATCTATGGTAATCTCCTCCTCGATCCCACTTACTTGTACAGCCGTACCCGCATTTCTTATCATCGCCAAGGGAGCCGCTCCCAAGGCTGGAATGGCGGTGCATTCAAATGCATAATCAGCACCTCTTCCCCCAAACAGTTGCTTTACCTCTTTCGCCACTTGGGTCAACCCTTGGTCTTCTTTTGAAGCTTGGATGGTATCCGTTGCGCCAAACTCCCGGGCCATCTGAAGGCGCTGGGGATTGATATCCACCGCCACAATATGAGAGGCTCCAGCGATCTTACATGCTTGGATGACATTCAGACCAACCCCTCCGGTACCCAAAACCACCGCCGAACTCCCGGCCTGAAACCTTGCGGAATTCACCACAGAACCATAGCCCGTCATCACGCCACAGCTCAGGATACTCGCCGAAGTAAATGGAATCGATTTGTCCATTTTTACACATGCGCTGGATTTTACCAACGTGTATTCCGACAAGGTTCCGATATTAAATGACCTCTCTATCGCTTGCCCCTTCCAGGTAGTGGAAGAAAGTGTGGCATGTCCAGGAGTGTATCCATTTCCCCCCGCTGTCACGGGAGAGTTGTTCTCACAGATGTGTTGATTACCTTCTTGGCATTGAAAGCAGTGCATACAAGGAGTGGCCCAGTTGAGCAGTACCGGATCCCCCTTTTTGAGGCCCGTCACACCTTCTCCACAGGCCACTACCTCTCCAGCTCCCTCATGGCCCATGACTATGGGTTTTCCCCAAGTAAGGGAATCATAATCAGTATGGCACAATCCTGCCGCTTTCATCTTTACCAATACCTCATCAGCCCCTGGTGCTCCCACTTGGATATCACTGATTATAAACGCTCCATCTCCTGTGGCTATTGCTGCCTTGGACATTATACTGTTGTTCATCTATCACACTGTTTTTAGTTCCTGTTTTACTTGAGCCAAATCGGAGTGTTGGCCTTACGCTGCTTCTCGATTGAGCAATACAAACTTGCCATCTATACACGGCATAATCTTCCCTTATTTTGACCATATTATACACTATTATGTTACCAAATAAATATTTACCTATATTTGAAGTACCTTTTAGCATATTCATATGAAAGCAATTCTAGAAAAAGTCCTCTTGGAGGAGCAGGATCCAGTTCTCTCCTTCAGTTATAATAAAAAGGACTTCGAAACTCCGTATCATTTTCATCCCGAGTTTGAGCTGACATACATCATGGAGAGTTCTGGGATCAGGTACGTAGGAAACAATATATCTGACTATCAACCTGGTGACTTGGTAATGCTGGGCAAAAACTTACCCCACTGCTGGAAAAATGAACGCAGTGAGCACCAATCAAGCAGGTCCCTTGTCCTCCAATGGAGGGAAGAAATCATCCCTGAACTACCTTGGTTTGAAAAGATCAGGCAACTACATAAAGATGCCGAAAGGGGCTTGTACTTTTTACCAGACGCCAAGGAGGACATTTTAAGAGCTATGCAGGCAGTCCTTCACAGTACAGGCTTGGACAAGTACCAGGCAATGGTGGGGCTTCTGGACCTGATGACCAATAAAGGCCAATTCAAAAAACTGGCCGGCTCATCTTACAGCTCCGACCTTAGCCATGACACCAACGACAGGCTCCAAGCAGTCCAGCAGTACGTCAATAACCATTACCAAGAGAAAATCAAGCTAAAGGACATCGCTGATCATTTACATATGAGTGAACAGTCATTTTCCAGGTTTTTCAGCAAGACTTGGAAAAAACCCTTTTTTGTGTTTCTCAATGAGTACAGGATCAATATCGCCAGCAGAGTGATCTTGGAAACGGACAAGCAAATGACAGAGATTGCTTTTGAGTGCGGCTATGAGAGCTTGGCATTTTTTTATAAGCAGTTTAAAAAATTCAAAAAACACACTCCTCTGGAATTCAGAAAGATGTTTCAAAGGATCTGAATCACTCCATGACATCTTATAAATTAAGATTAAACCCGGAATCAATGCCGTTTAGTTAAGGGGATTTCCTTCTTTTCATATACCTAAAAGTCCTTTTTTTGATTGACTTTGGCGGGGGAAACCTGATCATCTTGGTGGATTTTATCCTTTTCCTTTTTTCCCCCGAAAGCCTTCGGGGCAGGCTATTGATGAAAAAAGAAAGAAAAAAATCTAGGCCGGTGGTATGCCTTTTAAAATGGAACATGGATTTACCCTGCGACCGAGATCCGTCACCCATTTTAATTTCCACCCGATGGCTACGGCCTAAAAGTGAGTGGGTCTCGCTGTTCCACGACGCGAGCCAACTCACTTTCTTAACGGCCTCCACCATCGGCTGGAAAACAGGCATACCAAGGGCCGTCATATGGAAACAACACCTTTTTTGGCTCAGGGGGACTTATAGTTCTGGCTCAACTTGGTTACTTAAGAAAATATACCACTACATGGAATAATGATGATAATTTATCCATAAGAAACTTATTAATCGGATCCGCCTTGCAGGTATTGGGCGTTAAGAAATTAAAAAGCGGGTGGGCAAGAAGGCAGGCTTGTTTGACGAAATACTAGCCAAAAAGAATGTTGGCAGCTAAAAAAGGAGGAGTTTGCCTGCATGAGGGGAGGCTTTAATTTTAGGCCAATAGATGCACAGCGGCGGGGTTTTTTGGTTACTTTTTTGACCTGAAGCAAAAAAGTAACAAAGGTAAAGGGATGAAAACCACCTAGGAATTTAGCTAGAAAAATAACTGCCCAAGGGAAAAATATAGAACCCATATTTTCCAGACACACACTAACTAAACGGCATTAAACCCGGAATATGCATTAGCCTATCTGTCACGACCTGGAACTGCTTCAAAATCAGCCGTTTCACTTTAGTTTTCGGCATTACCGTAGCGGTGCTACGCTAATGCCTCCAAACTAACTGATTTTCTTGCAATTTCAGCTCTCACTACGATTCCTAACGCATAATCCGGGTTAAATATATTCTTTTCGGTCATCATTACATATATATCAAATCATTTACAAACATAATAGCATATAAATCAAACAAAAAACAGGAAGAAGAGAAAGCGTATTCTTCTCACATTTGTATAACAGCAATTAACCTATTGCATTATCCTAAGGTGAAACCCGAAAAGGCAAAAAAATGGAGAAGTTTGAATTACCCGATCCCTTTGAGGGAGCCAGAGAGCAACGTGGATATGGAAAAGTAGAGGACCAGAATGACCCTGTCACCATGTTATTGAGGCTGAGAGACGTTAGAAAAACAGCCAAGAACACACAAACCTTCCAATCTGGTGCACAGCCTGGCCGAATAGTCGTACCCTCTGAAGTAAACATCCGAAGTACACGGCAGATCCCCTTTGAGGTGGATCCTCCCATGCACCGTCCATACCGGGACTTATTGGAAGATTGGTTTAGAAGGCCTGAAAAGGACACCTATAAAGCCCAACTTAGTGAAATAATCAGAGGGCTTGTACAGGAGGCCAGGTCCAAGACCCAAGTGGAAATAGTCAATGACATTGCCCTAAAACTACAATCCCGCGCATTGACCTTGCTCCTTAATGTGCCAATGGAGGAAGCAGAAACGTGGATATCATGGGGGACGCATGTATTCAGAAGCGAGGACAATCCCGTGGACGGGGATAAAGCAAAAATCCTCTACGACTATATCGACAGTCAAACCGAGCAAGCCCTATCCAACCCGGGAGATGACCTGTACAGTATTTTGCTCAATAGTGAAATAGAAGGCAAAAAGCTCAGCAAAGAAGAGGTAAAAGGGGTCATGATCCTGACATTCGCCGGTGGCAGGGATACAGTAATCAACGCTGTCACCAATACTTTGGCCTATCTGTCCAGCAATCCCAAAGCCCTTCCTGCCATCAAGGAAGACCCAACCATGCTCAATACAGCCGTAGAGGAATTGGTCAGGTACTTCTCCCCCTGACACATATGGGAAGAGTGGCTACCGAAGATACTGAAGTATGCGAACATGCGATCAAAGCAGATAGTAGGGTCTCCCTATGCTGGGCTTCTGCCAATAGGGACCCAAAGACTTTTGAAAACCCGAACACCATCGATCTGGAAAGAAAACTAAACCCTCATGTGGGCTTTGGCTTTGGCATCCACAAATGCCTGGGAGCCACCCATGCACGGCAGGTTCTCAGGACACTACTATCCGTCTTGGCCGAAATGGACGTGAAACTGCAAATGGTCAAAGGAGATAGTAATATCGAAGATTGGGGGGAATTTAAAAGAAAAGTAGGCTATGACCGATTGGAGATGAAATTCTCTTAATCCTTCAAAAAGCTATTGACATGATCTGTTTCATTGGCCATATGGACTCACTGCCGAAACAGACCTGTACTTATCCATCACTACCTATATCATCACCAATACCAGCAAAAACTGTATGAAAAAAGTCACATATATCACCCAAAAAGAAGAAGCAAAAACAGCAACTGCCAGCTCTGGAAACCTTATGGAGCTGGCCATAGCCAACAATATCGAAGGCATCGAAGGTGATTGTGGTGGTGTGTGCAGCTGTGCGACCTGCCATATCCACCTTACTCCTGAAGATTTCGAAACAGTCGGTGGCCCTGGCGAAATAGAAGAGGAAATGCTGGAGCTGGAAGACAATGTGTCCCCCTACAGCCGATTGGCCTGTCAGGTACCTATCTCATCACTACCTGACCAGATCACCGTCAAAGTAGCCAACTGAACCGTACCATGAGCAAAACAGCTGTCATTATCGGTGCCAGTCATGCTGGCGTCAACTGTGCCTTTGCACTGAGAAAAGAAGGCTTCGAGGGGAAGATCCAGTTAATCGAATCGACCGACCTGCTTCCTTACCACCGTCCGCCCTTGTCTAAATCTTTCCTCAATGAGGATAAAGATATAGCTGACTATTGCCTAAAATCAGCAGAAGCTTATGCGGAAGCGAAAGTCGAGTTGCTGTTGGGCAGACGGGTCCTGCATATTGATAGCCAACATCATGAGGTCCACTTGGAAGGTAATCACAGTATCCATTACGATTACCTCGTATTGGCCACGGGTGCCTCAGCGGTAATTCCCGCCCTTCCCGGTATGACCGTGGGTGAAGGGATATTTCCCCTCAGGTCTGCCGAAGATACGCTTGCCATAAAATCCTTCCTCAATGCTAAGTCCCAACTGGAAGTGGTCGTTTTGGGAGGAGGTTATATAGGACTGGAAATGGCCGCTTCCCTTCGCAAAATGGGCCATCAAATAACCCTCTTGGAACGGGAAAAAAGAATCCTGGCCAGGGTGGCCGCAGCCGAAACATCATCCTTCTTTACTGCCCTTCACCAAGAATCAGGGGTAAAGATACATACTGGCCAAAACATCAGCAATATCGAACACCTCCACGATGGGAGATACCAGCTTGACTCGGATACAGGCGATAGCTTTGTAGCCGATATGGTCATTGTAGGTGTGGGGGTAAGTCCGAACACAGCCTTGGCCCAAAACATCGGCCTAACTATTGAAAATGGCATTTTGGTGGACGCACATTGCGAAACCTCTACTCCTGACATATTTGCCATTGGGGACTGTGCATCATTTATCCACCAACCTTCCTCCAAGGTCATTAGACTGGAGTCGGTACAGAATGCAGTGGACCAAGCCAAAATAGCCGCAGCAAACATTACGGGCAACCCTGCTGTTTACAACAGTATTCCCTGGTTCTGGTCTGACCAATATGAGACCAAATTACAAATAGCCGGCCTGAACCATGGCTACGATCAAGTAGTACACAGAATAGAAAAAGAGCAGCCTCAAAAACAAGCTGTCTGGTATTTCAAAGAAGGGAAACTATTGGCCGTCGATGCCATAAACCATGCAAAAGCTTATGTACTGGGTACCCGGTACTTAAAAGAAGCCAGACAACTCCATCCTGACGAACTTGCCAATCCTGAAATCCCTCTCAAAAAGTGACTGCTCATGCCTCACTCTAGTTTGGAAATGTAGGTGTAGTACACTCCATACGATGCTGCACCTTCTACAAATTCATTCACCAAAAACGTCTTCCCCTTCTCCAGATAAACATCAAAATCCACCGCGATCATTGACGCATCTATTTCCTTTTCCATCATTTGGTTGGCAATGGATATTTTTACTTTTTCTGGTTTTATGGGCAAATAACTGAATTGACCTTTTGGGTTTTGGTCGGGAGTGCCCCAAATAGTCCCTGGGCATTCCTTGGGCCACCGGTAACAGGATATCCTATAACGTCCCTCCGAGGCTACCTGAATGGCATGCTTATTATTGGTGTTTTTCATTCCTTGGGCTACTTGTTCACTTTTCCATATCCCACTGCTCTCCCCTATCGCATGCTGGATGGTTAACGTAACTTCTTGCTGATCCGAATGGCCAATTATATTCACAGGTATTTCCCTAAACGCACTTTTTTGGGAGGCCTGCTCGTAAAAAGCCGCATTCTCTGCCAATAATCGAGCTTTGACCTCTGGAAAATCACCAGAAAGATCCTGGGCTTGATAGCGATCTTGGCTGACATCATACAAGGACCTGCCATCTACCAGCCTCCACTTTCCATTGATGATACATGTACCGGTCACTGGTCTGGGCACTCGCCAGTCTTGGTTATGATGAATAAAAAGTGTCTCATCGTCTATTTCATCCTCCCGTCCGGTCAACAACGGGGAAATGTCCCTGCCATCAAGTGGCTTATCGTTCGGTATCTCCAAGTCACATAAGCCTGCCAAGGTCGGTATCAGGTCGACATGCTGTGAAGGACTGTTGACATCTGTTCCTCCCATAATGCCACGATCAGGCCATCGAATAAAAAAAGGCACGCGATGCCCACCCTCTGTTGGATGGCCCTTTTTGCCCCTAAAACCCATATTATACCCTGTTTTACCGTCGGGACTGATGCCAGCGGCACTTCCATTGTCGGACATATAGATCACGATGGTATTTTCATACAAGCCTTCTTCCTTCAGAAAAGCCTCCAATTTTCCCATATTCTCATCTATATTGGCGATCATCCCATAAAAATTAGCGTTTACGATTTCACCTTTTTCTTCCAAATCCCGATAGGGGTCTGCATATTCATCCGCTACGATATGGGGAGAGTGGGGGGCATTGGTGGCGAGGTAAACAAAAAACGGATCCTCTTGATGCGACCTGATATAGTCCATGGTTTGGCCAAACCAAACATCCGTACAATACCCTTCAAACTTTTCGGGTTCATTATTGACATAATACGTATCATCAAAGTAACTATTGCCCCAATAATCCGAAAGCTCCCCGACACCTCCAGCTTTATGGTGCACTGCAAACTGAAAACCCATATCAGTAGGTCTCGAAGGATAATTATCCCCCAAATGCCACTTACCAAACATGGAGGTCTGGTACCCATTGGCCTGAAAGATATCTGCCATGGTGCTGGTATTGGGAGGCAGCATGTCCCTTCCTTTATAGGTGGCCCAGGTACCATTGTGAATGGGATATTGTCCCGTCATAATCGAGGAGCGGGTTGGTGTGCACAGGGGACTGACATGAAAATCAGTAAGCCGCACCGCCTCAGAATAAAACCGGTCAATATTGGGGGTTTTTAGCCATGGATTTCCATGACATCCCAAGTCTCCTATTCCTTGGTCGTCGGTAAGGATAAGAATCACATTGGGACGCTCATCCTCTTGGCCAAGGGCCGGATAGGTCACTAGACTAAATAGAATGATGGAGTAGCGTATAATAGCATTCATAGCTTAAGGGTTAATATTATCGTCTTTATGGTTACTGAATATGGTGGTTCCGTCTGCCTTCAGACCTCCCCAGTCTACTTCCACCCGGTCTTCACCAAGTACTTCGGAGACTAACAGTTTTCTCAATCGGTCAGCTACTTCTCTGTAGGCTGGATCAAAAGCCAGTTCATTTTTCTCTTTAGGATCCACACTGTAATGGTACAATGAAGGGTCTATATCTTCATAGGAAGCACTTTTTGCCCAATTCATCTCTTTGCCGCGGACTTTGTCGGGTCTGATCTGCATGGAAAAAAGGAACTCTTCTGTGCGGATGTATGCCCTTGGGCCTGTGACGGCATGACTCTCACCGATAATATATTCCCTGGCCGGTAGGGATTGGTCTGCTACCTTGCTAAGGTCATATCCATCGAGATAGGCGTATCTTTTTTGCTCCAAGTCTGCTCCTCCCGCAGCCAAAATTGTCGGAGCAATATCTACAAATTCGCTAAAATCATGGACCACTTTTCCTGCTGGAAAAGCTTCCTTGTCCGATGAGATCACCACCACTGGATTATGGGTATCCACTTCCCAGGGGCTAAACTTGGAAACCGACCCGTGGTCATTCAGTTTCCAGCCATGATCACCGCAGACCAAGAAGATCATCCATTCTTGGTTGTGCTTTTTGCTATAGGATTTAAAATCGGCTACTGCCTCACCAATTAAGGCATCCCCGTAAGCACAAAAAGCATAGTAATCCTGTGTCATCTTTTGTTTTTCTTCTTCTGAAAAATGATCTGAATACCCATTGGTAACTTGTCTTTTTATTTGGTCGGGCAACTTGTCCCACTCCTCTTCGTCAAAATCAGGGATATTGTAATGCTGTTTTTCAAAGCGTTTTCTATAATCCTCAGGAGGCAAGACTGGCGTATGCGGAAAATCAAAACCTAAATTACAGAACAAAGGCTTGTCGGGATCCACTCCTCCAAAAGTCAAATCGCCCATGCTAAACTCACCATTCGGAGCCGCCAAATAGTTTGCCAAAGCCTTGACATAATACCCGTCCCTTGTAAACCCTGCCTCACGGGGACTTACCCCCGAAAGGATCATCCCTGATGCGATGGACTTGCCTTTTTTTTCATTATAATGCCTCAGCAGGTCGTATTTGCTTACCGTAGCTAGGGCCGTTCCTGAAGGGCTGTACCCCTGCTCTTCCATCTCCAGTGAACAATATTCCACCTCTCCTTCCGAGTTCACAAAAAACTCCACGCTTCTGAACGGTTCATCGAGCCGCTGTCCATTCATTTGAAAAATCCAGTCTTTGCCCCAATCACACAAGCCTTCCTTCGCCAAGGTTTTCGAATCGATACTCGTCTGATAGATGGGAGCAGGCACCATTCGGTTTTCACCTTTTGTTTTTAGCCTTACTCCCAGCTTACCAATGTGAAGCGTCTGATAGCCCAGGTCTTGCATCTGCTCTGGCAAAGTAGGTGATACATGGTCGGCAAGATTATTATGGTACTCAAATTCATACACGCCGGACTTATGTGGATACCTGCCAAAATGCATGGCTGCCCTTGATGGTGCACACCCGGGGGATTGACAATAGGTATTGATAAAAGTAGTCCCTTCGGCTACCAATTGGTCGATATTTGGCGACTCCACATACCCTAGCTCACTCATTTCACGATCATGCAAAATCCTATTGAAGGCCCTCACCGCATCATACCGCTGATCATCGGTAATGATCCACAGGACATTTGGAGATTGCCTAGAATCCTGTCCAAATGCCTGTTTTGAAAATACCGTTAATATCAAAACCAATGTATACAGTAACGTCTTCATACTTTATTTTTTTAAAACTTCAAAAGGTGACCATGTGCGCTTTATAAAAAGGGCATGTATGCTCACAGGAAACACACCCTTTCCGCTCTCTTGGGGCCTTCCTGCCACATCCAATTGCTAACGCTTGATGATCTTTCCATACCCTGCCACATCACCGATCTGGATATATGCTGTATAGAGCCCAGGAGAAAGTGTTCCCATATCGACAAGCACCTTTCTCGATAAAATCGTTGGTTCGGAGATTTGTACCTCAGTACCTTCTTGGGAATAGATATCCACCATGGGTGAGGCATCTACAAACTCTCCCTCCCACGATATGGACAGCGTTTTGCCAACTGGGTTGGGATAGAACCTAAATCCCTCGGAATTGAATTTGGTCTTGTTCTCCATTCCTACAATTACATTTTCCCGTGGATGTTCAAAACTATGTACTTGCAGTATCAAAGAACTAATATGTCCCTGCGAATCAGGGAATGTAACTTCCACCTGATTTTGGTCTTTTATAAATGCATAAGGAACGGGGATTTCGATCATGCCAAAAAAGTCATCGCGATTGGCTTGGTCATATCCTTTCCAATTGTCAGGGACCTGCACGATTTTATCGTTGACTTTGACTGTCGGCTGCTTGCTCTTATCGTGCTTTCGCCCTATGCTCATTCTTAGTACGGCATATCCATCAGCCTTCTTCTCTACCCCATCAAAGGAATAAATAACAGGGGCATTTGCCGAAATAGCTTCTAGGTAATTTTCCGTATAATATTTTTTGGAGACCATGGTGTTGGCCACTTCAGGGGCCGCGTTCATGTCCACTTCCAGCACCACTGTCTCTCCTGCGATGAGACGTAAGGATTGCGGTAGACTCTCCCACTGTTCGATCAGCATCTCGTGGGCTTTATCTGGATAGATTTTGAGACTTTTGGCTGTAATCTGATTGATTTCTGGAAGAGAAATACCTTCCAGCATCACATCTTGGGGTAGATCATCCAAGTTATTAAAAGCAAGGTACAGTACATTGCTGTCCTTAAATGCTTGGACTTGGACGTCTGGATTATCCGATTTTATCCAGACCCGTTGGCCCTTGACGTTTTTCCAAAGTTCGTAAAAATTTACCCTAGGAGTATACTCCCATCCGGCGGGGTCAGGCTCTCCTATATTGGTTGGCTTCCAAAGCACCGCCTGATAGGGCTGGTAATTGTTTGCTTCATTGATGTGCCATTCTGCCTTTCCTGTGATAAAAGGGATAGAAATCTCCATCAAGTCTTCCCTCTCCAGCAGGCCGAATAATATATGGTTTATGGACCTTATGGTCTGGATACTGGCCAAGTCACTGTAATTTTCACCGTAACCTTTTTCTATGGCACCATATTCGGAAATGGCATGGGGCTTTACCTTGTTCCATTTGATATAGCTATAGTTTTCGATCAGGTCAAGGATAGCTTCCGCATTACTGCCACTTCTTTTGTTATCCTGCCCTTCTACATTCACACCATCATATAGGTGTGTGGCAAAAGCGTCCATATGCTCTCCTGCCACATCCATAAACATCTTCATGTTTTCGTTCCAATGGCCAAAGTCCTGAAGCTCCAATGAAGGCCATGCACTGGAATACCCTATCACCTTCATATTTGACAAGGCAGGGGATTGGTCAAATCGCTCTCCCACTTTTCCATATAGCGCTGCCATCTGCTTTTTGATGCGGATATTTTCTGCATTGTCCCAGCCGCCTTCGTAAAAATCCTTGGCATGTACAAAAGGCTCATTCATCACCTCAAAAAATTCCGGCCTTGCCTCCTTGTCCACCCAATAAGTAAAATAATTCACTGCCCAATCTGCCGCTACTTCCACATCCATTCCGTCCACAAAAACATTATAAGGGTGCTCTGTACCTATTTTCCGTGTGACCGGCAATAGTGACACCTCGCCGGATTTTGGTGCTGGATATGCTGCCACCTCCCCGGTTTGCTGTTTTGCGGCAGAAAATGCCGCCCAAAATCCCCTGCCCTGCCCTACGCCATACTCTTCATACAGTGCAGCATGTTCAGGGTCATTTCCCGAAGAGTGGATAGTAAAGTATTTGCTGCGATCCAACGTACTGATATCATTAATGTACCGCTGACAGGTGGGGTCAAATGTGACTTGCGTTTGCGCTAGACATGACAGGGATGACGAAAAGAGAAAACACCCCACATAAAGGGCATATCGTAATTTTGTGAACATAGGTTATTTTGTTTTGGTTATTGTAGTTGGTTAAACCACAAGCAAGTTGGTCTTCATAAAGGTATTTACTCCATGGAACTAAAACTTGTCTCCATGTTTTGGGCTGTACCACTTATGTTTTATTTGGGGAATTTGGAATTGGCATAATGCATGTACCAGTATTACTTCCTCACTCCACCGTAACTACCACATAATCCGTAGCGCCGGTCAGGCCTCCGGTAGTAAGCCAGATTTTTGTCTGGCCCCTGCTGTGAAGGGTAACAGTACCGTCAGTACCCACAGAGGCTATGGCTTCATTTTCGGAATAAAAGGCACGTTCCTTACTTCTCCAACCGGCCTCTAATACTTCTACTTCCACGGAGTGGTCGGTCCCCGCTTTTCCAGAAATCGTCCTTGGGACAGCTTTTATTTTTTGAGTGGCGTTTGGGACGTTGATACTTCCTTCGTAAAAACCACTGCCTAAAGTCGCCAGCCAGATTTTGCTAGCATCAGTAAGGTCAAACTTCACATCTTCTATCCGATGGGGAGCAGTAATTCCCCTATTATTCTTATGCCATGACTTTCCCCTGTCCCAGCTAATATATATCCCGGGGTTTTTGGCCTCATACCCCACCGAAACCACCAGTAATTTAGGGTCGAATGGCGAAATATCGATACATTCCACTCCTCCGATCGGAAACATTTGTTGCCAAGTAAGTCCATAGTCATCTGAATACCATAACCCCTGCCCTCCCGTATGGTGGCCAGTGGTAATGTACATTCTACCCGTAAGGTCAAACTTGATAAACTGCACCCCTTCCACTTCAGCAGGCAATTTTACCTCAGACCAGTTTTTCCCACGGTCAGAGGAATGGTAAAGTCCTCCTTCAGCAATAGGGGAAAAATAGGCCTTGTCATTTTTCTGAGCAGCAATAAAAAGTGATTTCCTGCTTTCGTCCCTAGGATCAAATTGTACGTCGTTGATCCGCGCAGGAACGGGCAATCCATTGTTCCTTTGCTGGAAGGTTTTGCCAAAATCTTCTGAATAGAAAAAACCTCCTTGGTCAGCTTTTTCCCGATCCACAATCCGGGTGATTCCTACATACATAAACTGGTTGTCTATAGGATCTATGGTAAGGCCATTCGTGTAAAAATCATCCTTCCAGCGTTTGGTCGCCGGAGTAGCTATGCCGTAGTTTTCCCAAGTATCCCCACCATCCGTACTGCGAAAAACACACTCTTTATGCGCTTGGCGATTGGAAGTAGCGTAAAGGGTTTGGGGATCGTAGGGATCATAAACTATATTACTCACCGTTTCTTGTGTACTGGGGACATATTTTACCGCCATGACCCCATCCACCCTTTCGCCAGTGGGTATCCACAGCCGGTGTTCTCCCGAACCAAATAAAGGAACTGCCGTCCTACGATCCTGTGCTATCGTCAGACCGGGGAGGTTGGAATTGCCATGACCTACCAAGCCACCCTTAGGTGTTTCGGTTTCGTCCATCTGTTGCCAACTTTTACCATGGTCAGTGCTCAGCATGGTGCTGTGGTCGGATATGATCATTACGCTACCATCCGGTCCCACATCCAGTGCCCGCATGGACCTCAACGCATAATCATCCCCGTGCCGCATGTGTGGTGAAAAATGGCCGACCACCATATTTTGACTGATCGGCTGCTCCCTTGAGGCCCAATAAACACTGTCCTTGGCCCAAGTCTCCCGATAAAGTCGCGCTGTACTTGTCCAGTTTTTTCCGAAATCGGTAGTGGCCCACAAGCGACCTGGCATAATCGAGTTTCCTATCTGTGGATCTGCAAAACCTACATACACCGCACCATCACGACTCGGATCCGCACTGACCATATTGAATCGTTGCAGGGCACTTTTCGGAAGCTCGGGATATTGCTTGGTTACTTCATCGATAGGAAGATCAAACCACTTGGAAAGATACTGGTAATAGTTTTTGGGCACGCCCCCCGAAAGTCGGTTAATGTCCAGGCCTAAATTTCCATTTATTTCTTCCCAAGTATCACCCGCATCATCAGAGTAAAAAACCCCTCCAGAGCAGCTTGTGGATTGTCCAGATGGATGGTACTGCACTTGGTCAAGGACATAGAGCACAAATCGCCCAGTAGATTGGTCAAAATAAAAGTCCATGTCCATGATGATATTGTTGTCCAATTGACTTTCGCCAATTTGGGTCCAGCTATCTCCACCGTTTTCAGAGCGATAGAGGCCATAGTTGGAAGCCGCAAAAACCACTTGCGGATCTAGTGGGTTGACAATAATCCTTCCTACTTGGGCTTTTGGATGGAGTCCTTTATTCACCATTTCCCAGCTACTTCCTGCGTCCGTGGTCCGCCAAACCATTCCCTGGTAATCAGAAGGAATGCCATGAGGCGCTGAAGCTTTGAGGTCTTTATAACAAGACAGCCACTCCTGACCACGCACATTCGTCCCTCCCCCTACAAACCATTTGTGGCTATCGGTGGGATCAATGGCCAAAGAAGCCACTTTCTTCTTCCACCTGTCTATATCTTCCCCATCCTGGCCTACCTTATACCACGGACAATTTTTCACTACTTCCCAATTTCTTCCTGTGTCCTTGGTGATCCATAATTCAGAAGATGAAATCGCCAGTCCCATTTTGGGGTCTGAATACGAATAATACAAATCCCGCAAGTGGTAAAAGGTACCATCTCCATCTTCATCGGTGATTCCATACCACCGCTTGCCGTTATTTTCAGACTGGTAAGCATTCCACATATCCGGGCACAACGCCACCGTTCCGGGGATAGTGGGATGGTACCTGAGCAGGTTGGCAAATCCAGCATTCCCCGGCCCAAATTGCCGCCAGGTGATTTCATCTCCGGAAACGACACGTTCAGTTTTCAGCTTATGGATATTATCCTGATAGACCTGAGCCTGAAGCAAGGTAACATGAAAAAAAACTACTACGAATAGAATCCTCATAACATGGTTATTTGAACCTAAATCTAGTATGGATTAACTCCGATGGCTGATCCTTATATCCAAATTTGTAGCATACATGTTTTTTGGAACCCGTAGCACTCCTTAGCCTGAAGCAGGAGATATGGAGCAGCTATTTTTCATTAGCTGTCGGAATGTTTCGGAACTGCTTACGGTAATTTTGGGGAGACATTTGCTTATATAAGTTAAATTGGCGATGAAAAAATGACAAATTATTAAACCCGGATCGATAGCCAACCTCAGAGACGGACAACTCTGTTTCGATAAGCATTTGACTAGCAAGAGTGATCTTGTACTCATTCACGTAATGGGTAAAAGTTTTGTCAAAAGTCTTTTTAAAAAACCGACAAAACGCTTCTTTGGAGAGCGCAAGTCTATCTGCTATCTCATTAAGACGTATTTCTTCTAAAATATTGTCCTTGATATAGCTATTTATCTGATTGACACGTTGACTCTCTTTATTGGAGAGCGCCTTACCAAAACCCGGTCCAGCAAGCAGGGAGGTACTGGAATCATTGGCAAGGGTATTTAGAATCCGTAGAAAGGACAGCAATCTGTCAAAAGGACGCTTATTTACTAGATCAATAAACTCCGCTTCCATCGCTATTGATGTTTGGTGATCAAATGCAATTCCATAGGAAGAATTCATCAGTAATTTACGGATATTCGAAAATTCTGGCAAATCCAACCAATACTTCAGCAAGGATTCATCCCATTGGATAATAATGCATTTTACACACTTTCCATTACCTCCTACAGTTTTCCAAGAATGCGGGACATTCTTTCCGACGAGCACTAAGTCCCCCCGGTAAAAGGGGTACATCGAATCACCCACATACCTAATTCCAGTTGATTGAACCATATAGGTAAGTTCATACTGTGGATGAAAATGCCATTCTGCCTTGAACTGGGGCTCTTCAAAAACCTTCACTTTAAATGAGCATTCAGAAGAGGTGGTCACTTGCTTTAAATGAGGTTTCATAAGAAACGATTGATTGATTCTATCCAAAAATGACAATTATTAACTAAAACTGAAATGACAAATGGTAAAAATATCAATATAGTACACTACATAAACAAAATGCTATACTGATCTTCGTTCAGGAAAATTCAATTTTGCATATAACAATCTAACCATAATACAAATCGAATGAATGACCTAGCCATTAGGGAAGTGAAATTTTTCAAAGCCTCTTCCGAACTCAAAAAGCCCATAGCGGACTCTACGCATTCGCTAACCGAAATCTCCTTTATTGTCTTGAGAATTCAGCTGGAAAATGGAGTTATTGGGGAATCATACCTATTATCCTTCCAGTATTCTCCAAATGCGATTATAGGAGCGCTGAAGGATATAGTTCCCTTGATCAAGGGCTTCAAGGCTTTTGAAACAGGAATGGTTTATCAGAAGTTGGAAAATCTCTTTGAATATTTTGGCAACCAAGGCCTACTTCGTTGGGTACAATCAGCCATCAACATCGCTATGTGGGATGCTTGGGGAAAAGTACAAGGTCAACCTGTCCAAAAGCTACTAGGAGTAACCAAAAAAAACGTAAACATCTATGGGAGTGGCGGTTGGCTCTCCTACAGTATAGATGAACTCATACAAGAAGTAACGGATTATGCTGACAGGGGATTCAAAGCGGTAAAGATAAAAGTCGGTTCGCCAAAGGTTTCCACAGACCTGAATCGCTTGCGAGAAATACGGGAAGCAGTAGGTGACAAAGTAGACATTATGATGGATGCCAACCAAGGAATGGATCTACCATCTGCTATTAAATTGGCCCAGAATGCTCGTGACCTAAACATCCACTGGTTTGAAGAGCCAGTGCACCACCAAGACTTCCAAGCCTATCAAATACTTAAAAACCAGACTGGCATCTCACTGGCCATGGGAGAAAGAGAATTTGACACACTCCCATTGAGGGAGTTGGTTACCCGAAATGCGCTGGATATCTGGCAGCCGGACATCCTCAGGATTGGTGGAGTTGAAGCATGGAGGGAGAGTGCCGCTTTGGCCCATAGTTTTCACCTTCCCGTGCTACCTCATTACTACAAAGACTATGACGTGCCCCTATTATGCACCATACCCAATGGGGTCGGGGCAGAATCGTTCGACTGGATTGACCCGCTGATTGACAATCCCATGGTCATTCAGGATGGGTATGCCAAACCGCATGATTTGCCTGGTTGGGGTTTTAGTTTTATTGATGACCGATTAACAGAAATCAAATGAGCAAAAATGTTTTTTCATTAGAAGGGAAATTGGCCCTTGTGACAGGCGGTGGAACAGGAATAGGGTTGGGTATTGCCCAGGCTTTCGTGAAAGCGGGTGCACAAGTGGTGATTACAGGACGTAGAGAGTATGTTTTACAACAGGCCGTAGAACAACTCGGAAACAACACCGTGTATGTGGTCAATGACATCACCGATAAAGAGGCCATCCCATCTCTAGTAGCAGAAATAGAGCAAAATGTAGGTGCCATTAATATTCTGGTCAACAATGCAGGAATCCACCACAAGGCGATGGCTCAGGATACTTCTGACGAGGATTTTGAGCGAGTCATTCAAACCAACTTGTTGAGCGTCTTCAGTTTGACCCGAGAGTGTGCCAAATACATGCTGGAACGAAAGAGCGGCTCGATCATTATGATTGGTTCAATGGCCGGGCTTTTCGGTATTGACAGAGTAGTGGCTTATGGCTCCTCCAAGACAGCACTGACAGGCCTTGTCAATGCTTTGGTTACAGAGTACTCGACCAGTAATGTACGTGTCAATGCAATCGCTCCTGGCTGGATCGAATCCAAAATGTTTATAAATGCAATTAACAATGACCCTGAAAGAAAAGCGCAAATCACGAACCGAATAGCCATGGATCATTTCGGGCAACCTGAGGACATAGGCCATGCAGCGGTTTTCTTATCATCTGAGGCAGCAAGGTATATTACCGGTGTAGTGCTCCCAGTGGATGGAGGTGCCACAGTAAATTTCTAACATCATGAACAGCCCCACTTACATTGACGATTATTTGACCAGCAAGGCTTTTGATGGACAGAGCCGGCTAGTCTACGGAACATCAGGCCTAGGAGGCGTTTGGGGCTCCGTGCAGGAGTCCGAATCTATTGATGCGGTACTATATGCACTGGAACATGGTGTTTCCGTCTTCGATACAGCCCCATCCTATGGAAATGCCCAAGAAATCCTTGGTCGAGCACTTGCTCAGTGGAAAGGATCCCGGCCATTCGTAAGCACAAAAGTAGGTCGACTAAGAGGAGAAGACGCCTTTGATTTCAAGTTGGACTTTTCTAGTGAGGGGATGACCAAAAGTCTGGAAAACAGTTTGACCGCCCTTGGACTGGATCACGTTGACTTGTTATTCCTCCATGAGCCACAACTGGTACCCTTAGAAAATATTGACTCTACTCTTGACACTCTAAAGCGCTTCAAAGAAGAAGGACTAGTCAAAAGAATTGGTGTGGGAGGAAATCCCACCGTTGCATTTCTGCCTTATATCACCAAAGACAACTTTGATGTGGTCTCGGGTTTTTTGAAAATGGACGCTTGTAACCTGTCCACATTTGAAGGAGATATTCAACTACTTAAAAAAGAACACATTGCCTACTATGCAGCTTCTGCCCTTCATTTTGGTCTATTGGGCAACCGATATGAGCAATGTCTAAAAGATGGTGCAGATGGAAACTGGATCATCCAAGCAGATTTAGACAATGCCAAGGCTGTCAAAAAAATCGCTGATGAGCAGAACATGCCCCTGTCCTCTCTAGCACAACGCTATTTATTTTCCATTGAGGAGGCGGACCGTGTAGTGGTAGGAGCCAGAAACCTTGGACAAATAACTACCACCATCGAAGATTGGAAGCAGGGTAAGCTCCCAAAAGTTGTTTTTGACCAAATCACAAATACGATCTTAAAATGAAAACCATCAGACTGAACGAACCAGGAAAATGGGAAATGCTTGACGTCCCAAAACCCGCTGCAGAACAGTTGGCTCCTGGAAATGCGTTATTGAAAGTAAAAAAAATTGGTGTCTGCGGTACAGATTTACATGCATTCAAAGGTACCCAACCATTTTTCCAATACCCAAGGATTCTAGGACATGAGCTTGCGGTGGAAGTCGTAGCGGTCGGTGAAGCAGTGGACAATGTCAAGGTCGGCGACCACTGCTCGGTAGAGCCCTACTATAATGACATCATCGGTCAGGCCGTTCGCCGAGGCAAAACCAACTGTGGTGAACACCTTAAAGTATTGGGTGTACACGTAGACGGTGGCATGTGTGAATACTTTACCTATCCAGCTAAATTTTTGCACACTTCATCAAAGCTCTCTGAAGACCAGCTAGCTTTAATAGAACCATTGGCCATAGGTTGCCATGCGGTAGATAGGGCAAGAATTAAAGAAGAAGATATCGTTTTGGTAATTGGTGCGGGACCAATCGGACTTGGCACCGCACAGTTTGCTCAGCTTACAGGCGCCCGGGTCCTTGTTATGGATATTGATCAGAACAAACTTAAAATATGCAAGGAAATTACCGGTGTGAAAGAAACCCTTACAGCTGACAGTGATATAAAATCCAAATTACTGGAAATATTGGATGGTGACTTGCCAACGGTCATTCTGGATGCCACTGGCAGTTCCAATTCCATGATGAAGACCTTTGATTATGCAGCTGCTGGAGGAACTATCGTCTTCATCGGCCTTTTTATTGGCGATATTGTATTTGACGATCCCACATTCCACAAAAAGGAAATCACCCTCATGGCCAGCCGTGCAGCCATGAGTCATGATTTTTCGAAAATCATCCAGCTGGTAGAAGAAGGTAATATCGACCCGTCTACTTATATCACGCACCGGCTCAAGTTTGATCAGGTACCTAGTGATTTTGAAAAACTCTATGCACATGGGTCGAACCTGATAAAAGCCATAATAGAACACTAAAAAATAACACACAGCCATGTCCCCCAAAAAAGCAAATAATAGTCGGTTTCTGGTGCCACTCATCATCGTGATGACGCTGATGTTCTTCTGGAACTTGAGCAGAAATATCAATGATGTATTGATTCCTCACCTCAAGCGGGCATGTCAGCTTACTGACTTTCAGTCTTCCTTGGTACAATCGGCCTTTTTCGGGGCATACTTCCTCATGGCTTTACCTGCTGGCTGGTACATTCAAAAAAAGGGCTATCGCATGGGCATCATCACAGGGCTGTTCATTTCGGCACTTGGTGCTTTTCTATTCTTTCCGGCGGCAGAGACAAGGATCTATCCGCTCTTTCTGGTGGCACTGTTTGTCATGGCGGCTGGTTTTGCCATGTTGGAGGTGACCGCTTCGCCTTATATCACTAAGCTAGGTGACCCAGAAGGGGCTTCAAGTCGATTGAGCATGGCAGCAGCCATTGGCTCACTTGGGGCCACCATCGCACCTTCACTGGCGGCATTGCTGCTCCTGCACGAAGTGGATGTACCACAGGCCACCATCGAGGCTTTTACCCCTGTTGAGCTGGAAGCCTTTTTGTCTTCTGAGGCCGATCTGGTGAAGCCACCGTACCTGGTACTTGGAGGCATATTGGCTTTAACGGCCATCACGGTAGTTTTTATAAAACTGCCAAAAATCAAAGATGAGCAAGGGGGTGACAAAAAACCACTTATAGACATTTTAAGGTTCCGGCATACGCTATATGGCATAGGTGCTGAATTCTTTTATATAGGTGCTGAAATAGGAATCGTGAGCTTCATCATCCGGTACGCCAAGTGGTTTAGGATACCAGAGCTTACAGAGCAAAAATCAGCGCAGTTTATCACTGCATATATGGCCTTAGTGCTTATTGGCAGACTCTTAGGGGTGTATATTCTAAAACGATACAAACCCCAACAGGTATTGGTCTTTTCCTCAATCAGTGCATTTATCATGGTTACTGCAGCCATTTTTACCAATGGCTATTTTTCACTGGCCTGCTTATCCGCTGTCGGACTATTTACCTCCATCATTTACCCTATCATCTTCAGCCTAAGTATGCAGGACCTGAAGGAGTATACCAAGACAGGTTCATCAGTGTTCCTATTGGGAATTGTGGGAGGAGCTATCGTTCCGCCCGTTATGGGCTACATATCTGACACAGCAGGGATCAAGTATGCATTTATTGTTCCATTGATCTGCTATGTTTACCTATTGTTTTTTGCCGTGGAAGGTTATAAAGTGAAAATCAAAGAAGCTTAATTATGAACACCAAACAGTTCAGGAGATTTACCTATTTTATCCAGACCGCCCCCCGCAATATCAAGGCACTTTTTGAAAGTGCTGATTGGCAACGTCTTTTGGAGAAACCCGAAACGAAGGAAATACGCGACCTGAAAATCTACAGAAAAGGGATGGATTATTTTATCCTTTTGGACACCTCAGCGACTTTGGACGATAAAGCCCTCCTAAAAGCCCTGAACCGTATAAAAGCGTTTCAATTACTTCAAGAAAAATTGACCGCAAATGGCACCTCCTCTGCACAGTTGAGTAAGCCTCTTGAACGGATATTCGAACTGGAACAGCAAGACGTTTATTCTCCAGAAGAAGGCCAATTAAAAAATAGCATAGGAAAGCACAAAAGGTTTGTATGGACCTTGCTCTTGGAGCCAACCCTGATTGATGAATATAAAAGGGTGCATGCCATGGGTATGGCCTGGCCGGAAATCACCAATAACTTAAAAACCATCGGTGTGAAGGACATGGAAATTTACTTACATGAAAATCGTGCGTTCCTGATTATGGATACTGTGCCAGGTTTTGACCTTGAAAAGGTCAGCCCCACTTGGCAAAAAATGCCTCGTGAAAATGAATGGCAGGAATACGTGGCAAAATTCCAACAAACCAGTCCGGGGAGCTCTATTCAAGAAAAATGGCAAAGTATGGTCAAAATTTAAACGTTATGATCAAAAACACAAGTATCATCATCTTACTTTTTTTGTCGCTAAGTTGTACACAAAACGCAGCAAAAAAAGAAACAGAAAACGAAGACTTCCCCCTATATACTCCAACCTGGACTTCCCTCCAACGTCATCAAACACCACAATGGCTTAAGGATGCAAAGTTTGGCATTTACACTCATTTTTCTTTGGAAAGTATGCAATTCAAAGAAGGGAATGGAAACAAATACAAGCATGAACTTATTGATGAATTCACATTTGAAAATTTTGATGCCAAAAAATGGGCAGAATTATTTGAAAGGTCGGGGGCCAAATTTGCCGGACCAGTAGCATGGCATGGCAGTGGGATGGTGCACTGGGACAGCGATATAACCAAACTTGATGTAGTTGATATCGGACCCAAACAGGACGTAACTGGTTTGTTAAAAAAAGAAATCACAAAAAGGAACATGAAATTTTTGATGTCGTTTCATCCTGGTTATTGGTATAATGCTCTTCTTGACAATGAGAACCCTGGAAGAGAAATGCCTGAATTCCAAGAACTATATGGCCCAGCCCATGACCAAGCTATCACTAGGTTCACCCCATGGAAAGACCATGTAGAAAAACAGTCAAAGTATTCAGCATCATATAGGAATTTATGGCTGAAAAAAATGAAAGAAGCCGTCAATAAATATAGTCCGGATATTTCCTGGACGGATGTTTCCTTTGGGGGTACAGTATGGTCCCATAATGTCGGGAAATTCAAAAACGGAAAAGCCATTTCGGACAGTCTATATTTTAATGGTTTTGACGAAAGGAGACAAAGGCTTTATCTAAGCCATTTCTTTAACAATGCTCTTAAGCACAACAAAGAAGTAGCGTTCGTCTACAAAGAACATGATATTTCTCCCGGAATTGGCATGAGAAATTTTGAAAACGGGCTGATAGACAAACTGGCATATGATACGTGGATGACAGACATCGATATATGTCATCCGGTAAGTTGGTGGTACAAGCCAAACATGGACATAAAAAAGGCTGATTTACTTATAGACATGTTAGTGGATGTAACGTCAAAAAACAGAATACTATTATTGAATGTCCCTCCTAAACCCGACGGTACTTTTGCGCAATTCATAAAAGATGAATTATATCAGGTTGGAGATTGGCTAAAGCTAAATGGAGAGGCCATTTATGGTACCATGCCATGGAGTATTTATGGTGAAGGTCCTTCTATTTTACCACAAACTGGACATTATTCAGAAAAGAAAGACAATGCCAGTTACAATGAACTGGATTTCAGGTTTACCCAAAAGGACAACCTATTATACGCTATCTGCTTGGGTATTCCCAAAGGGGAAGTTGTTATTCATTCACTGGGCAGCAATGCAAGATTATATCCAGGTGATATCCTATCAATAGAGCTCCTTGGTAGTGATGCTGCCATTCAATATGAACACAACCCCTATGACCTAACGCTACAAATGCCAGATGATTATCATGGTAATTTTGCCTGCGTTTTCAAGATTCACCGAAAGCCCTGAACTCCCCACTACATAACCTAAAATTGACATTAAATGAAAAAAATAATTCCGCTCTTAATACTGTCCTTGACCCTAGCCTGTCAGTCTAAAAATCAAAACAACCTATCCAAAGAAGGCACTCAAATGGAAATGTACGAGGAAAATTGGGAAAGCCTTAAAAATTACGAAATTCCACAATGGATGAAGGACGCTAAGTTTGGCATCTTTATTCACTGGGGTCCCAATTCAGTAGCAGAACGTTATACTGATTGGTATCCAAGATGGATGTACTTGGATTCTGGTATTGTGAACCCTCAAACCAATAAAGTGGTCAACAACAACGCCCACCCGGCCGTGGCCTATCACAGGGAGAAGTTCGGTGACCAAAAGGATTTTGGCTTTAAAGACATGATCCCCCTTTGGACCATGGAAAACTTTGATCCTAAAACGTGGGTAAATCTTTTCAAGCAATCAGGAGCGCAATATGTCATACCGGTAGCAGAGCATCATGATGGTTTTGCACTCTATGAATCTACCATTACTCCTTACAATGCCGTGGATATGGGGCCCAAAAGAGATGTTTTAAAAGAGCTAACGGATGAGATCAAGAAACAAGGACTCATCTGTGGAGTAAGCTCACACCTAGCGTTCAACTACAACTACTATAATCAACAACCCTATTTTGACACGGGAAACCCACGATACGCAGACCTATATGGTCCTCCCCATACTATGGGGGATTCGGTAAGTACCGAATGGCTGGCCGATGTATGGTGGCCCAGAACAAAGGAAATCATTGACAACTATCAACCGGATATTCTTTGGTTTGACTTTTACCTCGACCGGGCCGAATTTGCCCCATACCATAAAAAGCTGGCGACCTATTATTATAACTCCGGCATTGAAAGAAATAAATCAGTGGTTTTACAAACCAAGAACCTGCACTATAAATCTTATCCCGAAGGCACCCATATGCTGGACCTTGAACGCAGCAAAATGGACTCCTTGCGAAGGGACTATTGGCAGACTGATACATCCATAGGCAAAAACTCGTGGTATTACTCAAAGAATTGGATACCAAAAGACGCGGGAAGCCTAATAGCAGACCTTATGGATATTGTAAGTAAGAACGGATGCCTTTTACTTAATATCGGGCCTAGAAAAGACGGTATCATCCCAGAAGATCAGAAAAAAACACTTTTGGAAATTGGTCAATGGCTGGAAATAAATGGAGAAGCGGTTTATGGTTCTACCTACTGGGAAGTTTATGGAGAAGGGCCGACCAGAACTGCGACCGGCCACCTATCAGAAAACAAAAACAAAGGCTTTACCCAAGAGGATATCCGCTTTACTACCAATGAAGACGCACTTTACGCCACCGTACTTGTACCTCCTACAGAAGATGTGCAGATAAAATACCTAACAAATTCTAAAATTGACATCTCTTCCATCCAACTATTGGGCTATGATGGTAACATTGAGTTTGAGCAATCAGCAGGCGGGACATCCATCAAGTTACCTAAAGATACTGATTTGAAACATGCATTGGTTTTTAAAATCATTAAAGCAAAACCGCAGACCAATAACTTATCAGCGCATTAAACAAATATGATATGGAGAGTTTATGCTACGACACCTACAAAAGCTTGTTAGCTATACTTCTATCCTTGACAATTGGCTCATGCTCCTCTAAATTACCGGATCCTAAACGTCCCAATGTTATTATCATCCTCACAGATGACCAAGGATATGGAGACCTTAGTTGTCATGGCAATGAATACATTCAAACACCCCAATTGGATAAATTATATAATGAGTCCGTTCGGTTTACGGATTTTCACGTTGATCCGACCTGTGCCCCTACCCGTGCCGCACTGATGACTGGTAAATACTCACATGGTGCAGGTGTATGGCATACCATCGCAGGGGGCAACCACCTGCGCGCAAAAGAAATGACCATGGCTGATGTTTTTAAATCCTCAGGATATCAAACTGCCCTATTTGGAAAATGGCATTTGGGATCCAACTACCCCTATCGTCCAATGGACAGAGGATTTGATGAATGGATCGGCCAGGGAGACGGTGGTACGGGCACTACTGATGACTGGTTTGACAATGATCGCGTAAACGATCATTATTGGCATAATGGCGAACGAGTACAAATAGACGGTTTTGCCCCGGATGTCTTTTACAATGCCGCAATTGATTTTATCAAAAAAAAGAAGAATACGGATGCCCCTTTCTTCGTGTACTTGCCCACTTACCTACCTCATGCCCCCCATACCCTGCCTGACACGTTATTAGCTGATAACTCCTCCCCGGACGTCTCAACCCACGTTTCTTACTTTTATAGTGGAATAGAAAGAATAGATGCCAATATCGGTCGCCTAAGAGAAATGCTAGAAGAAACCGGACAAGCGGACGACACCATTCTCATATTCATGAGTGACAATGGAGGAACAGCAGGCGTCCCATTGTTCAATGCTGGAATGCGAGGACACAAGGGGCAAGTATATGAGGGAGGCCATAGGGTTCCATTTTTTCTTCATTGGCCCAATGGACAAATAAGGCATGGCTCGGATGTAAAAGACCTTACTGCGCACATAGACCTATTCCCTACCCTGTTGGATCTTTGTCAAATAGACTTGGAAAAACAACCTTCATTCGATGGCCGCAGTTTTAAGGAGCAGCTGTTTATCCCTGAAAAGCCTCTTTCCGATCGAACGGTTTTTGTAGAAACCCAGCGGACAATTACATCGAAAAAATGGGTAAACACAGTAGGAATGAACGGCAAATGGAGATTGGTCAATAACCAAGAACTCTATGATATATCAAAAGATCCAGCACAAACTAACAATACCATTGCTGACCACCCTGAAATTGTTAAAACAATCCAGGATGACCATGTGAATTATTGGAAAAACGTAAGTCCAGGCGATAGGGACAAACCAGTCTATATTGTAGGCCATGAAGCAGATCCTGAAACCTATTTAACATCCTCGGACTGGCACTTGTCAAAAACGCCTTGGACCCATGCTCAGGTTGCTTCCGGGCCATCAAATATAGGCACTTGGGAAATCAATGTTTCAAGGAAAGGAATCTACAGGTTTGAGGTTAGGAGATGGCCAAAAGAGGCCAATGCGCCCATTTCCGGCATTCCAAGATTCCATAAAACCATTGATGCATGGGATAAGAATGGGGGAATTGACAAACTTATTTACGGAGACCAAATGAAGCCTTTACCTGTAAAAACCATTCAACTTGAAGTGGGTGGATACACTGAGGCGAAGGCCGTCGATTCAAAGGACACTAGTCTGACATTTGATGTCGAACTAATAAAAGGTAGAGCCACCGTAAAAGCCATTATGCTGGATAATGAAAATCAAGTCCTGGCTGGAGCTTATTACCTATACATTACACCCTATTTATAAAACCCTGACTGAGGATTTATGGGCTCTTAGCTCCTCACAGAAACCACGGGAATCTCAGAAAAGCGCTGTTTCATTCTGGGTTTTCTGTGCCTTCCGCGAGAAATAACAACTACTGTCAAGAAAGCGTATAATCAAATTTCCTTTTATCTTTTCAGTTAACAAAGCATTCCTAACCATTTCTTTACAGATCAATTGCCCGATCAACTACTAACCTGAGCTCGACTTATTTTTAGCATTAAAAGCGTCATACGCGAACCCTTTTTAGGTGGATGTGGGTTGGAAAAGGGTATGGCAACTCGCCGCGGCGAGCTGCCACGGCTTCCACTCCCTCAAATCTCCCCTAAGCCTCGCAGTGCATGTTCCGACCACTGTACGGAAACGGTTTTCTAATCGAATTGAGGTTACTATTTATTTTGCTGATAATACCTCACCCAATCGATTTTCATGCTGGTACCGTCTATGGCGTCCGTCACTGTTCCATGCCACTTGATGATTGCCAGGCTTAAAAAGATGGGTGCTTCACTAAAACTAAATTCATTGACTACCCTCCGAATTTCTTTTCCATCCAAATAGAATACCAGTTCCTTTTCATCCCATAACAATCCGAATGTGTGATATTCACTCGAGAAATCGATATTTTCAAAAGTGAATGCTTCTGGGTTTCGCGTGCTTATTTTCTTACCACTTTCCGTCAGCACCAAATCGGTGTGATTATGTATATTCGTATTCACCATATTAGGATAATGACCTTCATTTATATCTAGCTCAAACCGCTTACCTTCAGTTGGAGAAGCTCCCTTTGTCATCAACCAAAACGAGTTGTTTGTCGCTTCTGCTGCCGCATATTTATAGCGACATTCAAAATAGCCGTATTTAAACTTCCTTTTGGTCCAGATACTTGCTGAAGTCCATTCCTGTCCTGCCTTGTTCTCTTTCTTGTTTTTAAGATACAATACACCGTCCTTAACTTCGGCATTTTCACGCCACCTACTACAGAGTATATGTCCACTTGGACCATTTTGGGCTTCCCAATTTTCATCTAGCCGTGCATCAGGATATTCAAAATCATCTTCCCATACCAGTTTGAATTTTTTCTTCACAACACGCGGCACCTGTGCGGATACACTCACAGTGATCAAGAAGAGCATAGAACTTAAAACCAAGATCAGCGGACCATTTTTGGGTCTATTATTTTTCATATTCATCATCTATTTAAGCAATTAATTATTCTTATAGCACTTTACCCAACATGCTGGGCGCGATCGCATAACGTCTTGTGCCTTCAAATTTGCACAGAAGCAACAGATCAAACCTGTATAAAATAAGAGTTTGAGAACCCCAACACTATATCTAATGGGGTATAAAATATAACCTAAAATGCTTTGCAACTTATTCATAGATTCAAATCTGCTCTTACAAGCTCCGACCAATTGCTTTCGCCCATAGGCGTATTCCTTGAAACTTGTAAGTATTGTGTCCCTGGCTTATCCAGCTCAATAGACATCATCCCGCGGACATTAGATCTGAAAGTCTTATCCAGATTCTCAGGATCCTTGCCATACCTCACTGTGTACTCACCATCGGTAAAATCACTTGAATACCCTATCACCAGCTGACCATCAGTAATAAATGCATCCCAAACTATCGGTGGCAATACCTTTTCCGTCATGGTTACTTTTACAGTCTTCGAAGGCTTGCTTTCTCCCTGATCATTGATCGCCACAAGGGCTAGTTCATAAGTTTTCTCAGTACCAAGATCTCCGATATCTACAAAATCAGCAACCGTCTTCTCTGATTGCATTACCTTAGCACCATCAGTGTAAGTCACATAGTATTCTGTAGCGTTTGGCACCTGATCGAACAATACCCTAGCTGCATTTTTGCCCGCTATCACCTCACGAATCTTCGGTGCAATGGCACGCTTAAACGAAATGGTTTTTTCTAAACGTGTATATCCTGTTGGCGCCTTTAAGCGGAGCGTGAGGTCAAGAACAGCTGAAGGCAAACCAGTCCATGTAAGCTCTTCAGACCATTCCTTATCCTGCGGCGCAAGGTCGGGAAGCTGTAAGGCATTTTCAAAAACAACTTTACCAGTAGCATCTCTAAATGCATACTCCAATCGGTAGTCCCGCATGGTGTAACTTGGGTAGTCTTTGGCATCGCGAATAGACATGCTGACATTAGCCTTACCGTTGGTAAAGTCTACATCAGATACCTCTATACCTTTCACTGGTGAGTGCTCTCGCTGTATGCGATCAAAAAGCCGCCTTTTTTCCCTCCAGGTGGTGATGACTCCCCACACTCTGTTTTCTTCCGCTGTGGTACCCGCATAAGCACTTCGGTAGTCATTAAAGGTCCACATGGAGGTACCAATCACAAACTCATTTTTAAACCTAAAATGATCCATCCATTCGGAAAACACCTCTTTATCACCGTCCAGCGCAGTGGAAGGAAAAGGATCAAATCCAAATTCTGATATAAAGATTGGTTTGTCTGGCCATTTGGTTCTCAGCGCATCCAATATCTCCTGAGGCTCTCCCTGCCACCGGTACATATTGTGCATGATCATGTCCACAAAGGTATTGGGATCTGTTTGAGGGGTATACTCTTCTTTTTGGCCAGAATTGCTCACGCAGGTCACCAATCGGTACGGATCCAACTCTTTTTTTACATATTCGATCATCTCCCGGCCATATTCATAGTGATTATTGAGCTCATTGCCCACACTCCATCCGATAATGCTGGGGTGGTTGATATCGCGCTCGATCATTCCTTTGAGCCAGTATTTAGCAAGCAGGTAGTTTTTCTCGTTCACCTCCACCCCATGTGCTTCTCTCAACATCACATAAGGCTCGTCCAACATCAGGATTTCTTCTTCTGCCCAATTTAGGTTTATACCTTGTTCCTCTTCTAGTTTGGCTACCGGATAGTAGTTGGCACGGAATTCATCATTGTCCAGGTCACGTACATTGATCTCTTCAAAAAGCAGGATACCCTTTTGATCACAGAGCTCAATGAGTTTTTCGTTTTGTGTGCCATGCATGATGCGCATAAAGTTGGCTCCGGACTCTTTCATTAGATCCACGTCTCTCTCCAATACTTCCAGAGGCTCAGAAGATCCCCAATAGCGGCTCTCACTTACCCGATTAAATCCCGCCAGACGAACGGCCTCCCCATTAAGCAAAAGCTGTGAATCAGTCAGCTGAACCTTACGGATACCAAACTGATCGACTTGTGTACTCAGCACTTGGCCACTTTCAGAAATCACCGTTTGAACCTGATACAGCTTGGGATTATCAAAGTGCCATAGCTCTACCTCACTGGCATCTAAGGAAGCCGTGAGCGTTATTTGATCCGTGCTGTGAGGAGCAAGTAAAAGCTCTCCGCTCAAAGTAGCTAATTCATCAGCCCCACTCCTAACTGATGATTTCACAGGAATGGATCGCTCTTGGTTGGAATTATTCTCTACTTTTACCTTGAGAGTAAGCTCAGCAGTACCAGACTGTAAATCTGGATCCGCATGCATGTACTGATGGTCGATTCGTACAGTATTGGCTTGCGTGAGGGTCACGTCCCGGATGATTCCACCCCAATTCCATGTAGCACCTACAATGGCACTGTTGTCAGCTTGTACAGCGATAACATTTTTACCCTCAAAATTCAGCGCATCGGTCACGTCAAACTCAAAAGGCGTAAACCCTCCACGGTTCATTCCGATATACTGACCATTGAGATACACCTTTGACAGGTGATACACACCTCCAAATTTCAGGTAATAACGCTTACTATTTGCCTTTTGCCAGCCATCGGGCAAGTCGATATGCTTGCGGTACCAGCCAATCCCGGTATAGTTAGAAAAGTCATTGATCATGCCCCAGTGTCCCGGAACGGTGAGGTCATCCCACTCAGAATCATCAAAATCTTTCAAATGGACGCGATCAGGCTCTGACTTGGCTCTTAAGAACTCTTCCTCAGAAATTTCCCTAAACATCACAGCATCTGCCGCCACAGCACCGCTCACAATAGCCGTAAGTTCCACATAATTGTCATCAGCCTGATTGAAATCATATATCCCTAGACTCACCCACTCACCACAAACGACACGCTGACTTTGGTATTTGGTCGTGATGCCATCAGCATGCTGTATGTTGTATTGGGCAGTCAGGTGGGATGAAAAAGGAAATATGGTAAACACTTCGTAGTAACCGGATTTTTTAAATTCAGGATAAAACCTAACATACGAGCTGTCCTGAACATTGCCGTTATTAAGGTCAGTCAGGGAAAAGTAATGCTGCACATAATCCTCTTGGTAAAACCCGGAATTCCGTTCACCTTTTTTTGAGACCTTCCAGCTCCCTTTCATTTCGACATTCTCATCTGCATTATCAATGACAATATCTGATTCGCGTTCTTCTATATTGAGGTAATTGGAACCCTCGCCATAAATCGTGTAAAACTTCCATTTGCCATTTAGTGAGATTTCTTGACTCCTCACCTCCTTAGGGATAAGGCAGGTAAAAAAGAATACAATGGGTAGATATAGAAATAGTTTTTTCATGATTAGTAGTGGTTTAGTCCGGCTTATGCATTAAGAAACCGTGACAGCCTGTTCCTACTGATGTCCGGAAGGGCTGAAAGTGCAAGAAAATCAGTTAGTTTGGAGGCATTAGCGTAGCACCGCTACGGTTATGCCGAAAACTAAAGTGAAACGGCTGATTTTGAAGCAGTTTAAGGTCGCAACAGATAGGCTAATGCATATTCCGGGTTTAAGTAATTGACTGGTGGATGGGCTTCCACAGGCCTATTCCTTTTGTAGTTTCAAATTTTGTTCTTCAATCCGCTTTCTTTGATCCTTGGACAATCCCTGACGGTAATAAACGTCCAAGTCATGACGGATACCCGTTTCCTTCATCTGCGGATCGTCCACATCCAAGCTCAGGTCACAATCAAACCGCGTAAGGATGGAATGGGGGTTCACGCCATAGGTTCCGGCATTTACAAAATGTGAAAGGCCCCAAGTGATTCCGCGACCATAGTCCGTATTGGTATAAGCACCCGGCACAAATGGCCCAGCCGCTACAGGCACCAATTCGCCAATTGAAGCAATTTCAAAATTGACCCAATCTTCAGCGTATTGGATGGTAAAGTGCTCGGTGCCGTCCTTTGCCACAATGGCGCCTAGGCCTTCTTTGAAGGGAAACATCGTCACCTCATGTCCAGAGCTTGTCAATGGATTTAGAGGATGTTTTTCAAAGGGGCCAAGCGGATCTGTCCCAGTGACCAATCCCCCGCCAACCCAAACCGGATTCGGTCTGTTAAATGCGGATTTATAATAAATGTAAATTTTACCATCATGCACCAAAGGGTATGGATCGTGGATGGCATATTGATCCCAAGATCCTTCCGGGCCATTTTCGATCACCACTTTGCCCGAAGCCGTCCATGGACCATCTGGCGAATCCGCGTAGGAAACGGTCACGGGACAATAATCCCCCCGTTTTCCACTGGCCTCCATAAAACCTTGATAGTAGAGATAATATTTCCCCTTCCATTTAAGAATATCTGTAGTCGATACCGACCGCCAGCCCACCTCGGGCTTAGGAGGTCGCGGCACAGCTACTCCCTGCTCTTCCCAGTGAAACCCATCCTTACTGGTTGCATACCATATTTCAGCCAGGTCCCAATCAGTCGAAGGAATAGTATCATTGCTTTGATCGGCATTGCTTGCGCCCACAGGAATAACTGGAGTGTCCCTCTTGGTGTACCACACATAATATTGGCCATTCTCAAAGATCACCTTGGATGGATCCCGTCGAGAGATCGTTCCATCATGGCCGTTATAATCAAACCCCTTAAGCTCAGTATATTTGAACTGGGAGTATAATTCATTGTTTCGTGGATGGATAGCGCTATAATCATGAAAACTCCGCTCCATGGCCGCACTTAACTGCCGGTCTTTAGTATCTTCAGTGATGGTATAAGGAAATGGACTTTGTTCCCTATTTTGACTTGCAGTATTTTTATCAGGAGATTGACAAGCGACCAAGGTCATCACACCCGCTATTAGCATATTTTTGATCATTTATTCTGTCGTTTATTGGATTCTTCAATGCGTTTTCTTTGTTTATCTGTCAGCCCAAACTGAAAATAAATTTCCGGAGACAATCGATAATTATGGTCTTTCATTTCGGGATCATGTACATCCAAACTTAAATCACAATCAAACCGATACAGTTCTGAATGCCACCTGTCATTATTTTTGCCCCTAAAATTTATAAAGTGACCGATTCCCCAAGTAATCCCTCTTCCATTTTTGTTGTCAGCAAAAGCATCGGGTATATAGGCATTTGGTCCCGTAGGCATAAACTCGGTTATGGACATTACTTCAAAATTGACCCAATCTTTAGCGTACTGAATGGTAAAATGCTCACTACCATCTCTTATGGTCAATGATGCCACTCCTTCTTTCCATGGGAAAAAGCAAATCTCGTGGCCTGAGTTTTGAACGGGATTTAATTCATGCTTTTGAAACGGCCCAAGTGGATCTTCCGCAATGGCCAAGCCTATGCCACTCCATACGGTATGTGGTCGGTTAAATGCTGCTTTGTAATACACATAGATTTTTCCATCATGTATCAATGGCGTAGGTGCCTGAATAGCAAATTGGTCCCATTCTCCCTTTTTACCTGTAGGAATGACCACATCATCTACATGAGTCCATGGCCCATCTATACTGTCAGCATAGGCCACTCCAACAGGACAATAGTCTCCCCTAACCCCACTGGGTTCCGTAAATGCTTGGTAATACAAATAATATTTCCCCTTGAACTTCAAAATATCCGGGGTGGCCACTGCCCTCCAACCCGGAGTGGGATACGTTGGACGAGCAACTGCCACCCCTTGCTCTTCCCAGTGAAAACCATCCTCACTGGTTGCATACCAAATTTCCCCCAAATCCCAATCGGTAGTGGGTATGGTATCATTCCAAACCAAACCGTCTGCCGAGGTTTCCATTATTTTATAATCATTTGAAAATCTTCCTACTGGAGGAATTGGTGTATCACGCTTCGTATACCACACATAATACTTCCCGTTTTCAAACAAAATCTTGGAAGGATCCCTCCTGGTAACGGTAGCATCGCCATCATTATAATCGAAACCTGTTAATTTGGTATACCGAAATTGGCTGTATAACTCATTTTCCGCATTTACATGGGAAGAGTACTGGTTAAAACTCCGATCGATTGCTGCACTTAACTCGTAATCATCTGAATACTCCGTCACCTGATAAGGGAATGCTTTAGTCTCTGGTAATGGGGCCTTCAAAGGAAGAACCACCGAATACGAATCCTCACTTTCTTCTGGCAATACAGCAACTATCATTGCCTTAGGTATCCCCCCTTCCATATAAAACTTAGGCATATCTGCTGTACGTTTGGTATGCGTGACGGTTCCGTCCATCCAGTTTATCTTACCCGCTTTTATTGCCAAAAAATTCTGGGCAGGTTGCCAGTCCAATCCCATATCATCGGATTCAAACAACATCGTACTTCCCTCAGGATGGTCCGACCATACACCTCTTGAATCTTTTGCCAAACAATAATAATTCCCGTTATAGACCCACTCCAAGTGGTCATCAATTGCAAAAGAGGCTGTAGGGTGGGTGATAAATGGAATGTCGGTATCGACAAATGGACCTTCTGGTTCCCTGCTGACAGCTGTAACGTGTACTACCTTTCCCCCTCTCTCACTACCATCATCCTTAACATATTTATAGGTCATTAAAAATTGTCCATCAAGTCGTTTGGAAACTACTGGTGTGGAGACCATTCTCCTTCCCTCTACCACATTTATCAGTGGCTGATCAAAACGTTTCCATTCTCCATTCAGGTCATCTGCTATCGCAAGGCCAATACGCTGATTGTTTCTGTTGACCCACCATTCCTCATCCTCAGAGATGGATGGCATACGATCTGGTGAAGTATCATCCCAATAACCGCTGCCCTTGTTCCCCATATAATAAAGGTAATACTTCCCTTCATGTTCCATCACATGGGGATTATGCGTGCAATCGCCATCCCAATATTGCTTTCCCCGAGCAGGCAGCACGACATTTCTAAACTCATAAGGACCTGTCAGTTTATCGGAAACAGCATGAGCAATCTCAGAGTGTGTCACCCAGCCATGGTGCCCTCTACTTTTCGGCCAACGGGAATAGATGGCATGATACTTACCATCCTTGCCCTTGACGATATTGGTTCCCCAAACATTATAATTCTCCTCACTGATAATATTTGACTTGCTCCATTTTTCAGGTAACAGCTTGGTGAAATCCAAACCATCTTGTGCCATGGTACTGGTAGATAAAAATAGCGCTGCCAGCACGAATACCTCTCTCATTATTTTCATTTTTCAACAATCTTCAACATTGTTTTTGACTATATTATCTGAAACAAAACCTATTTCTCCCAAAATGAGAAAACCTCCTTAAGTTGTCCATAGGCTTTTTTCCTTTCTCTACGTTCATTGACCACGCCCCACTCCCTAAAGCCAGAGGCAGGGGTTCCTTTGTATTTGCTGCGGTAGTCATTATAACTCCAAATGGAAAAACCCGTGACATACGGCAGGTCCTTTAAGCCTTTTAGTTCGGTGACTAGCTCTTCACTTAATTCCGCAGCAGGGGCAGGCCCTATTTGGCTTTTACCGATTTCTGAAATGAAGATGGGCTTACCCGGAAATTTCTCATGGGTCTTCTGTGCAAGCTTCACCGCCTCGCCGTAGGAATTCATGGAGATAAAATCCACTTTTTCATAAGGTTCTGTTCCCACCTCACCTTGGCGGTAGGAAGTAATCGTCACATAAGTCTTCAGTCTAGAAGCGTCAAGTTTTTCTACATAATCGAGCATGGAATTGACATACTTATATTGGGCAGTGGTCATGGATTTTTCGGACCATTCTCCTTTAGGATCACGGAGCTCGTTGCCTACGCTCCAGGCAACTATACTAGGGTGGTTATAATCCCGTTCCACCATTTCTTTGAGCCAATGTTTGGTCAGTGGGTTATCAGGGAAAGCCTGAGGATCATCATCGCCCCACACAGGGATTTCCCCTACCAGAAGAAATCCAATACTATCGCAGAGGTCAAGCAGGTCTTCTGAATAGGGCGCATGCATCAGGCGGGCAAAATCTCCCCCAAGGTTATACTTGATATCCATCATGTCTTTACGCACCAAGGGATCCGGTTCGGTATTGCCATAAGCAGGGTGATCGTGCACACGGTTTACGCCATTCAGGCGTACCGGTTTATTGTTAAGGAAAAACTGTTCTTCCCTGACTTCAAACTTCCTAATCCCAAACTTATCTGTATCCAGGTCTACTGTTTTGCCATCCACGGTCACTTGACTGGTCAAGGAATAAAGGTTCGGCGCATCAATACCCCACAATTGGTAATCGGCCAAGCTCCTATTGAATTTTATTTCCGAAAAGACCTCCTCCCCAGGCGCCACATCTTTGGTCGCATAAACTGTATCCTGCTGCTGATCAATCGTGGTCCTTATATCAGCTGTGACGGTTTTGGAACTGTTATTTTCCAGTTTATACCTAATGGCAAATTGCACTTCATCACGCTCAAAATCCGGTATGGCAGAAATATGTTGGCTCACAAGCCTTATCGGTTCATGCGCCTCTAGGCTTACCTCTCGGCTTATGCCTCCCCATGGCCACCAAGCTCCGCGGTTATAGGAGTTATCTGCCATCACGACCAATGAATTGTTACCATCACGGTCTATAACATCCGTCACATTGAACCCAAAAGGGGTATAACCTCCCACATGCTCACCTAAGAATTGTCCATTTAGCCATACTTTGGCTGTTTGGTAAACAGCACCGAAATGTACCCTGACATGTTTGTCTGTCCAGTCTTCAGGGATGTTAAACTCCTTGCTATAATAGCCTTTCCCTACAAAATCAGCGTAACGGTCCCTGGTATCCCAGTTACCCGGTACATTTAATGTGTCCCATGAAGAATAATCAGCAGTTAGCAATTGGTCTTTTCCTATCTCATTGGAAGCCAAAAAATGCCAAGTCCCATTTAATGAAATGACCTCTTGGTATTGCCCAAAGGGCAACTCCTTTTTCCCACAAGAAACAAAGGACAAAACTAGGAATAACAAACACAATTGTTTCATTTTTTTGATCGGTTTTAGCGTGACGATAGCCTGTCTGTTCATGATGCTGAATGTTTCTTTAGTCCACTCACGGAGCATGCTTGACAATGGACAATGGAAGCTGGACATTGAAGGAATGGCGGACATTATTCGCATCAATGGTATCAGCGGCGCATAGCAACGCTACCGGTTCTCCTTTTTCCATAAACAACTGAGGGCGCTCCAAATGGTCCAGCTTGGTAGTCGAGCCATCTTCCCAAGTGACCGTACGGTCAGATACTTCAAAATACTTCCCTTTTTCCCACTTAATACCATCCTCCGAATCGTAATGAACCAATGAAAAAAGCCGTTCACTGCCTTTGAACTTTATGCGCTTGACAATAGCTCGGTATTTCCCATCTTGAAACCAGATGTACGGGTCCTCAGCGGGAAAGCGTTCTCCTTCGAAAGTAAACACAGGATCGGGATATTTCTTAAAAGGCCCTGTAGGCGAATCGGCAATGGCGACCATATGTACCACTGGTCCACCTCCCGGAAGTGGTTCTTTTTTCCCTACAGTTTTGTAAACCATCAAAATCCTGCCGTCCTCCATTTGACACACGGAAGGATTGGAAGTCATCAGTGCATCATGGGCAGTGCTGTCCGAAGCGATGTCCAACACAGGCTGGTCAAGTCGCTTCCATGGACCGTTTGGACTATCGGCCACGGCCACTCCTATTCGTTGGTTATTGCGGTGTACCCAGTTGATCTTCGGTTTTCCAGGAGTACTTACTATTTCTTTATCGCCCTTATTGCCCATATAGTACAGGTAGTACTTTTCACCTATCTTATATACAGTGGGATTATGGGTACATGATCCATCCCAGTAATTCTCCCCTCGATCAGGAAGGGCTACCTCCCTATGTTCAAAAGGGCCAAATGGGGATTCGGAAACCGCATGGCCGATCTGGGAATAGTTGACCCATTCCCAGCCAATATTTTTGGGCCAAAACGAATACATCATATGGTATAAACCATCCTCACCTTTCACCAGTGAGCCACCCCAGATGCTTGCTGTATCACTGGAAAATGAAGAATGCGCCGCTATTTTGCCAAGCTTTATTTCGAAATCAGGTGCTTTTTGCTTGAGCTTACCATCCGACTGCCCACATCCATAAGCCAGCAGGATGATCGCTCCCATTAGCACCTTGATTGGTATAATTGTTATTTTACTATCCATCTTTCTTCTATTTAATTGATTCTTTAAACAACGCATCTCCATGCGCTTTGCCCGCCTTGATCAAAAAGGGTGTGGCTCGTCATTTTCCGTGCTTCTGAATACATATGGTTTCCACTGTTCATATCGCTTTTGCCATTCTTCCAGTGTTCTTGTTGGGTAGGTGGAGGGTAATCCACCCATCCTAAATTCCTGCGATACTCCTTGGTCTTGGATGGACTTCCTCCATGCATAAAGCTCGCCCAGCAGCTGGTCCTTGATCGCTCCATAGGCTTTGTCATAAGCAAGATTCTGGAGCTCATAGGGATCCTTGGAGATATGGTACAGTTCGAACTCTGGCTTAGTGGGAGCAAAGAATTTTGCCTGATCTTCGTTCAGTTTTCCCTCTAGGTACATGACACTCATCTCCGCCAGCATGGGATAGTTGTCTTCTTTATATCCGCTATACTGTAGCCAGGCTCTTTCAGGCATAAGGTTATGGATAAGTTTGTATTCCTTGGACCGGATGGTGCGCATAGCATCATGTGTGCTGCCCATCCTGTCCCTTGCTGCATAAATGTATTGGCGTGGTGACAGAGCATCTGAAAACAGGGACCTCCCCTGCAATTGGGTCTTGGGCCTCGCTCCTGCCACATCCAGTATGGAGGCGGTTACATCTATACTTTGTACCAAGTCGTCGCTCACCTGCCCAGTGCCGACCACACCGGGCCACCGCATGATCAGGGGCACTTGAATCCCCGGGTCATATAAGAACTGTTTGCCGCGAATGTGGCACCTTCCATTGTCCCCTATCAAAATGACCAAGGTGTTTTCTACAAGACCTTCATCCTCCAACCTGCTGAGTATCTCTCCAATTTCCCGATCGCAGAGCTGCATCTGCTCCAGACCGTTTGCCCAGTCACGTCTGGCAAATGGGGTGTCCGCATAGTACGGAGGAAGCACCACCTCTTCGGTGGCAATAGGATTTAAGGGATCCCTTTTCCATTCACGGTGGGTACCGGTAAGTGTTATTTGGGCAAAGAAGGGCTGCCCCTTCTTACGGTCTTTCCAGTCATCGCCCATAAACCCCAAGTCACCTTTAAAGTTGGCATCGGTTTTAGCAGACTTCATCAATGCGGTATAATAGCCCGCTTCTTTCAGTAATAGTGGCAGGGGCTTTATACCATGAGGCAATACTTCTTTATCCTTCTCGGCTGTTCGGTGTTGCTGGGCACCGATGTAATTTTGATGAAACCCAGTAATCATCGCTGACCGGGACGTAGAGCATACAGGACTGGTGCAAAAGGCATTGGTATACCGTGCTCCTTGACTGGCCAAAGTATCCGTAAAGGGAGTCTGGATGCCCTCGGTCCCATAGCAGCCGAGATCAGTACTCCAATCCTCCAACATGATCCAAACGATATTGGGCCGAGGAGCGGCTTTTTCACCCTGCGCCATACTTGCAGAAGCGGTCAGCATTAAAATGCTCCACAAAACAACCTGGATGACTACAAGCCCCTTGGTTACCTGATACTGAAGCCAGGAAGCAACTACTTGGTTATATAAATTAATTGTACCCATAAACTTATTATCCGGATTCATTGGTAATTTAACTACTGATCATCCCAACACGCCTTATTTCCATGGTTCATTTTGGTCTAAATTGGCGTTAGTAAGCACTTCATTTTCTGGAATCGGAAAAAACCGGTGCTTGGGTTGGACCGGACGTGTTGGAAACCAATAATTGGTAACTTCTCCAATCTCCAAAAACTCCCCTGTCCTGGTCATATCAAACCAACGGTCCGCCTCAAATGCCAACTCCCATGATCGTTCTTGCATAATGGCCGCCAAGTACTCCTCCAAGGTGATCGCAGAAGGAAGTGGGCCTAGACCTGCCCGATCCCTTACCGCATTTACCATTTGAAGTCCTTCCCCTTGGACCTGACCACTTGCTCTTGCGCTGGCTTCAGCATAAATGAGCAATATATCAGCATACCGTAATATCGGGAAATTGGTCTCGTTTCTAGCACCATTGGCCATAGGGTCGGCATATTTTGCGATGATCACCCTTTCTTTCAGGTTTGGGTCATTATCCATGGTATGGAGAACTCCTTGGCTGTCCACAAAAGAGGTATCCATTAACTGCTTCCGCAAATCTCCATCTGCATAAGAATGATAAAACTGCTCAAATGCAAAGCTGGATCCCCAAGCGGTAGCGGCATAGACGCCGTTTGACCCTGCTGGTGCCAAATAGGAGGTGAAATTCTGGGACTGGAGATTTGGACTACGCGAAAATTCTACCGCAAAGATATTTTCCACCCTATTGGCATTTTCACGGCTTACGTCCCAAAGTTCCCCTGGGCTGTCCACCAGCCGGTAAGTACCGTCATCCATCACCGTCTTGGCCATGTCCCTTGCCTCTGCATACTGTCCATTATAAAGATATACTTTTGCCAATAATCCTTGGGCGGCTCCTTGTGAAGCCCTTCCGCTCACCTCCGGAATTCCTGGATTTAAAATATCCCCAGCTTCCTTTAAGTCTTGGATGATCTGGGCATAAATCTCTGAAGAAGGGTTCTTTGGTGATTCAATATCAGCTAGGCTGGCAGTCGGAAGGACTTTAAGGGGCACTTCTCCAAAAGTCTTTACCAAATTAAAGTAAAACAAGCCTCTCAGGAACTTGGCTTCTGCAACGATCTCTTCTCTACGTGCTTCATCCATGTCGATCAGCGGAACGTTCTGGATGACCAGGTTGACATTATTGATACCATTATAGCTTTCGTTCCAAAACTGCTCTACTTGATCGTGGGTAGCATCGTAAGTGAATTCGGTCAGCAAATTCCGTCCCACCACTGGCTTGGGAAACATTTGGTCTGCCGAATAATCACCAAGCATCCAAATGGACTGCCCGTACATGCCGGGTTTGGTAAGTGCTCCATAAGCAGCCGTGATGGCTGATTCAGCATCCTCCGCAGTATTATAATATTCATTGATCGTCAAAAAACTATAGGGTGTTTCTTCTAAATCACTGCAAGAAAACAGTGTCATTGCCAAAATAATGGCGCTCACAATGCGTTTGGTATAGATATTCATGGCTTTTTGGGTTATGATTAAAATGATACTTGAACACCGAGCAAATAAGATTTTGCCCTAGGGTAGGGATCTCTGTCAATCCCAAAATTGGTGACATTATTAACACCAGTGGTATTCAGCTCTGGGTCATATCCTGAGTAATCTGTCCAGGTGACCAAGTTGGTGAGACTGGTATACAGTCGGAGTCTTGACAACCAATCTATTTGGGAAACTTCGAAGCTGTATCCCAACTGGATGTTCTTTAGCCGAACGAACGACCCATCCTCAATATACCTACTGCTCTGCAATATCCTTCCACTTTGGGACGGCCTGATATATTCATTGCTGGGGTTTTCAGGTGACCAATGGTTGACCACCGCTGCCAGTTGATTGGTTCCAAAAGTAGCTGACTCCAATCGCATTCTTCTGTTATAGAAGACGTCGTTGCCTATATTGCCTTGAAGAAAGACGGACAAGTCGAATCCCTTGTAGCGAAAGTTATTGGTGAACCCAAAAATATAGTCAGGATTGGGATCTCCAATGATCTTACGGTCAGCTGCACTAAAAGCCCCATCTCCATTAATATCGGCGTATTTTGCATCACCGGGCTGTGCTGAAGGCATGTGACTGTTGGCAATATCGTCGGTAGTCTGCCATACACCATCCCAAACATATCCATAAAAAGTCCCAACCGGATAGCCTACTTTCAGTAGACTGGCATTGGCAAAAGCCCCAACACCACCATCACCAGTAGGAATCACCTCATCTACTTCTCCGGTAATTTTAAGGATCTTGTTTCGATTGCGGGAATAGTTTGCCGATACCTCCCAAGTCAACGCCCTGTCTATGACCACGGCGTTCAGTCCCAGCTCAAATCCTTTGTTCTCGATTTCGCCAAAATTCCCAAATACCGTATTGAAGCCGGAAGAAGCTGGAATCCTACGGGAAATCAACAAATCCTCAGTCCTCTTATGGTAATAATCAAATGTTAACATCAACCGGTTGTTCCAAAAACCTACATCCATGCCGACATCGGCTTGGTTGGTACGTTCCCACTTGATATCTGGATTGGCCACTCCAGTGGGGCTTATTCCGATATTCAATTCGTTTCCGAAATTATAATTGCTCCCACTGGTCAATCTCGGAAAAGACTGGTAGAGAGGAATATTGGCATTTCCGGTGACCCCATAGCTCACCCTTAATTTCAGGTCACTGATCAGCTCACTATCTATTAAGAAGGCTTCTTCTTTTGCCCTCCACGCCAAGGCTGCAGAAGGGAAAAAGCCCCATTTGTTGTTTTGCCCAAACCTACTGGATCCATCAGCCCTTCCGGTCAAGGTAAGTAAATACTTGTCCAATAGGATATAGTTTACCCTACCTGTCCAGGAGTCTAATCTCCAGCTGGATTTATTGGATGAAATGTTTCGGTTGGATACCAATCCCAAGTTGTTGTTCACCAAAAGGTCGGTGGACAGTTCGCTACCTCCTGCGAGGGAGTTGGTGCCTGTATACCGCTGTGTGGAGAACACCCCAGTGATATTGAAGTCATGTGCCTCACCGATTTTTTTGGAATAATTCAGGACACTTTCGTGGATCAGGGAGTTTTGATCCAAGTTCCCTATTCCTGCCACTCCACTGTTGATCCTCCCTAGGGGCACGTCTGTGCCTGTATAGCTATCCTTACGGTCGTGAAAAACATCCACCCCAATATTACCTCGGTAAGTCAGGCCTTCTGCTATTTCCACATTGACATAAAAATTGCTGAGCAGCCTGGTATTGGTACTTCTATTGAGCACTTGCGTAAGTGCCAATGGGTTGGCTGACAATTCAAAGTTGGCATTGATATCACCAAAGTAGGTATAATCTCCCTGATCCGTATAAGGAGCAAAAATCGGTGGAGCAAAGAGGGCAGCAGTAACGGTCCCCGTATTTTCACTTTCGTAAGTAGTCCCTGTGATGGCACCATTGCTCACGACGTAATTGTAATTAAGGTTTATGCCGATCTTCACCCGATCGTGCAATTCATTTTCCAGATTGAGCCGTGCGGAAATACGCTCAAAATCGGAATTTTTTATAATCCCCTGCTGATCAAAATAATTAAAACTGAGATTATAAACTGTTTTTTCGCTCCCTCCAGCGAAAGACAGCTGATGGTTTTGGATGGGTGCATTCCTGAAAATCACATCCTGCCAATCTGTGTCGTGATAGGTAATACCATCTAAGGCCCCTGGATTGATTTCATTGTTGAGTGCGAGAAACTCCTCTGCATTCATCATATCCAGTTTTTTGGTCACCTCTTGGACACCGTAGTAAGCATTGTAATTGATCTTTGTCTTTCCCTTTTCTCCTTTTTTGGTAGTGATGAGGATCACGCCGTTCGCACCTCTGGCACCGTAAATGGAAGTGGCCGATGCATCTTTCAGCACTTCGATAGAGGCGATGTCATTGGGATTGATCGTTGACAAGGGATTTAACTGGCCGCCGGCAGAATTCTGGGCTGTGGTCGACCCGGGAGCCGATCCACCCGCCACGATAGGAAAGCCATCAATCACGTACAAGGGTTCGTTCGAAGTGCTCAAGGAATTACCTCCTCGAATCTTTACACTGGTAGCCCCTCCCGGAGCACCCGAGTTTTGGGTGATTTCCACTCCTGCTACACGCCCTTGTAGCCCCTGGTCCAAGGATGAAATAGGGGTTTTGTTCAATTCATCTGAAGAAACCGAAGCCACGGATCCAGTTAGGTCGGATTTTTTTACCGAACCATAGCCTACTACCACTACTTCCTCCAAGGACTCGGTATCGGAAGTTAGGGTCACATTAAAATTGCTTTTTCCATTAAGAGGGATCTCTTTGGACTCGAATCCCACAAATGACACGACAATGACCTGTTGGTCATCTTGGACAGTCAAGGAAAAGTTTCCATCCAAATCTGTTACCGTGCCGTTTGAGGTGTTTTTTTCCACTACAGTGGCGCCAGGAAGAGGAAGCCCTTCTTCATCCACTACTGTTCCGGTGACTTCAAAAGAAGTGGTCTTGACGGCTCCATGCCCATTAGCTTTCGATTCGAAGGGAGCGGTATTGGTTTTGCTCAGGGCATAACCGTCCTGGTAGGTTAAGCCTAAGGCTAAACCTATTAAAATTACATTAATTAATTTCATTATTTCGGGTTTTTTTAAGGTTGTTTAATCATAAAAACATCAATAGTTACAAACGTCCATTAGGTAATACATATACCAAAAACAGCTAGAGGTACCTTATCGGAAGGATGCTCAAACTGAAGTTTAAGCATACCAGTGACCACTGGTTGGTCAAAGTCGACAGTTATGACCGCTTGATGGTTTTCGGAGATCGTGGCCAGGTGATTTTCATCATCATCCATCACTATCATATTCCTGGCAACAAATGGCATGACATGTTCATGGTGTTCCATTTGTACCGTTTCCATAGGATGATCGTAATCCGGATCAAGAAATATTTTGAGGCGACTTATCGAAACGGGATGAGACCATTGGAAATCAAGGGAAGGCTGGGTATCTGATGGGCTAGCCATCCAAGCGTTAGGCTGCGCTACAGGCCGGTACAATGGGCTAAGAATGTTATTGACTTCATAGGTATATACTGGTTCTGCAAATTCAATGGCCATATTTCCTCCCTTGGGCCGACGCTTTGGGCACCAAAACTCAAACTCATCCACTCCCGATCCTTCAGGCGGTTCTTGCTTGCCAAAATTGGAAACCGCCTTATTCACCTGATTATACACTGAGACCATGCCCGATAGCAATTGGTCAGAAAGTAGAATATCCACGTCGTCGTTTTTCAAGACCGTAATAAATGCATATTGGTCTTGGAATCCTCCCAAGTCTCCCACCTCCACTGCCAGCTTTTGTTCTCCAACCTCCAATGAATAATCGGTTGACCACACCGTGATATCCGGCGTGTGGTTATATGGTTTGCTACTTTTCCTTACTTGTACCGTAAGTGCTGTCGCCTTTCTGACACGTAAGGACAGGGAAAATCCGGGTATTTTTTTTCGTACTGGAACCATTTGAGCCATCGAAAAGGAAAGGTTCTCCCATGAGAATCCAGCTGACAGGGCTCCTAAACTGTATTCACTTGACGGATGGATGACGGCATCATCGGCCAAGTTATTTAAAGTGAATTGAAGCTGTGGGATATAATGTCCCGTAGCCACCAGGTCCTGCTGGAGCTTTTTCAGCTTACTCTTCTCAAGTAGCTCACGAGGGGAGACATCGTATTTTATAACATGCGCTGCAGCCATCCCGACAGCCTGTCCTCCATGGGCACACGTCGCCATTACCCTCGTGGAACCAAAGGCCACGTGGGAGGCACTTATGATCCTTCCAGCCAGCAGCAGGTTATCAATGGACTTCGGGACATAGCACCTGTAAGGTATGGCGTAAACGCCCTTGGTATGCCACTGGGTGCAGCTGGGCTTATCACTGTACACCCCGTCAGCAGGGTGAAGGTCCATTGCCCATCCCCCAAAAGAAATCGCATCATCGTGGGCTTGCTGATGGACAAGGTCTTCCTGCTTTAGCATATACTCCCCTTCAAATCTTCTGCTCTCACGTTTGCCGGGGATCAGGCCCACCCATTCCAAGGTATAGTGATCGGCTTCTGTAAAATTCCCTGAGTTCTTTATATAATTCCATATTCCGTAAGCTACTTTCCACAGCTCATGTTTGATTTCTTCAGTATCGTGGATGGTATCTTTCCTACCACCATACTCAAACCACCACAGCTTACACCCATGGTCGCCCACTTCCACATTTTTGACTCCTGGAATCTGGGAAGTGTCCTTTATCGCATAATCGGGTGCCACATACTTGACTGGCTTTTCTGTTTTCTTGGAATAAAAAAACAAGGTATGCCCAAGCAGTTCACCATAATCTTCCACATCAGGAGCCAATCCTTCTCCTAGCTCCTCGGGGCTTTCGGCTCCTATTCGGTAAGGCACCCCGGCCATATAGGACACAATGCCATCACCCGATGCATCAATGAACTGCCGGGCAGCAAAATGATAGAGTGTAGAATTCTGGGAATTAAATGCGATGACTTTTTCGATGGTGCGGTCGTCAGCTTTGGCAATATGGAAAACTGATGTATTGAGGTAAAGACTAATATTGGGCTCCGCCATTACCTTGTCAAGCACCACCGTATCAAAAAGCACCGGATTGCCCTCTTTGTTTCGAAAGGTATTCTCCACCATGATTTCATCCACTATCCCCCCTTCTCTCGCCCATCGGTTGTTATTTCCCATGTGGGAGGTGGCTCCCAAGGCCCATAATCTCACTTCGCTGGAAGCGTTGCCTCCTAATACAGGCCGATCTTGGATCAAGGTCACTTTGCACCCCTGCCGTGCTGCGGTAATCGCCGCACAAACACCGGAAAGTCCTCCTCCCACGATTACGATATCCGAATATGCTGTGGATTCTTTAAGATTACGAAAACTCTTAAACGCTTCTTTGATCATGCTAATTTTTTGATTTCTTTTTTCCAAAATATAATCCAGCACTTGCCATAAGTACCATGATAATACCGGCAGCTACCAGCATCTCATTTCCTTTACTGGCGATTATACCAAGTCCTGTCATTATCAATCCAATCATGCCTGTGGCAATTGAGATGACTTTTATCCCGAAAGCGGTATCATCACCCGACCGCTCTACTTCTTCCACTTCCTGGTCGGAGCCAATGGTTACCGGGGCTTTCTCCCCTGATAAAACAGGCCTATTCTTGATTTCAAATAGGATCAACATACATACAGGCACTGCAACACCCAAGGTCATTTCCATACTTCTGGAAACTTCATAATCCAGCACGGAAGGCAAAATGAGTATTATCAATGCCAATCCGACGATACTCAGAATTGAGGTGATAATTACCGACCTGCTGTCCTGTCTCCTCGAATACAGACTCCAAAGTATCGGCGCAAACAACGGCGCTCCAGTCACTGCGGCTACTTTCAGCACTACATTGACGATTCCTCCCAAATAGGGAACCAGCATGGCTACGCCCATCACGCCAAGACCAAAAACTACGGTCACCCATCTGGCGACTTTAATCAATTGTTTTTCTGACGCTTGGGGATGGATAGACTTGTAAAGGTCATTAGTGGTGACAGCCGCCATCATATTGAGGGTTGTATTTACCGAGCTGGCCGTAGCAAAGACCATAGCTGCTATCATCAGGCCCAACATACCAATTGGCAAGGCCTTGGCACACATCATGAGGTAGGCTCCTTCCATCTGCTGGGTGGTCACCAGTCCGGGGTCGTACACCTTATAAATCATAGGTGGCAACATCCATATCAACGGAAAAACCAAGTAAAAGCCAGCGAATAACAGGGCTACTTTTTTTGCCTCTTTTGGAGATTTTACACTTGTATAGCGTTGTACATACGCCCAATTTCCTCCGATAAAAACAAAATTGTAAAGCATGAAAGCCACCAAGAACATGGGGCTAAATTCACTGTTGATAAGACCAAAAAAACCTTCTGGGGACTGGGCAATAAAACCATCCATCCCCCCCACTTCATCCAATGCCAATGGGATAACAATAAAAACTGCCGCTGTCAGTACCACAAACTGCAATACATCCGTGGCCAATACTGCCCAAAACCCACCCACAGCGGTATAAAGAACAATGGTAATTCCTAAAATCAGGATGATAAGGGTAATAGGCACCTGTGCCGAAACCGATACGATCTTTGCCACTGGATACAGGAAAGATCCGGCCGTAAAAAATGACACTGCAATAAACAAATAAGAATATATTTTCTGGGTTTTTACGCCAAACCTATGGGTAACATATTCAGCAGCGGTCAAGACGTTAGCCTCTTTCCATTTGCGGGCTACCGTAAAATAAATGATCAGCCCTGCGATGGCCATCATACTCTGTATAGTAACTGCCACCATTCCTTGGTCATAGGCGATAGAACCCCAGACCACAAATGTCCCGGCAGAGAAAAAACTCATAAACAAGCTAAGCCCACTAATCCACCAAGGCACATTGCCTCCTCCGGCAAAAAAATTGGCCATCGAACGTCCTGTCCTGGCAAAAGCCAATCCAGCAGATAGGACAATTAGTGTAAACACTCCGATTAAAATGTAATCTTGCTCTTGCATTGGGGTTATTTTGGTATTGCGATGATAAAAGTGAGCATAAGTCTCTTAAAAAAAAATGAAGAGGAGCCAATCCCGTTTACGAAAAGGTTTTCGTGAATGATTTTTTTAACGAAAACCTTTTCGTAAATTCCCCCTTAACCTCCATGGAAAGTTTAAACCCGGTTTATCAATGTCGTTTAGTTAAGAAGATTTTCCAATACAGATCGTCCATTGAGAGAATTATGGTTTTAATCCATGGACTTTAAAAACATGTACAAAATGGATCCGCCTTGCAGGTATTGGACGTTAAGAAATTAAAAAGCGGGCGGGCAAGAAGGCAGGCTTGTTTGACGAAATACTAGCCAAAAAGAATATTTCCCCTATGAAAGAGTATATAACCATAAAAGACTTGGCAGAAACCCTTCATCTCTCCGTAGGAACGGTCTCCAAGGCTTTCAACCCGAAGTACAAGGACATCAGTGATCGTACCCGGCAAAAAATCCTAAAAGCTGCTCGCCAAATGGGCTATGTACCTAATCCCTTTGCCCAAAAACTACTAAAGAAGCAAACCTTAAACATTGGGATAATCGTCCCGGAATTTAGCCACAGCTACTTTTCAGAGGTCATCTTCAGTGCCCAAGAAAAGCTATTGGAGAGCGACTACCAGACCTTTATCATGTCTTCCCACGAAAATTCAGAATTGGAACGAAAAAATATAGAAACTTTGGTAAACCATATGGTGGATGGCCTTATCATTTCGCTTTGCAACGGCAGCCTTAATCATGAATACATTAACGACGTCATCAAATCGGGTATTCCCATTGTCCAATTTAATCGGGTATCCAAGAAAGTAAACTCTCCAAAAGTAGAGTTTAACGATTACAAATGGGCTGTATTCGGCACTGAGCACCTTATTTCACAAGGCTGCCAAAACCTCATCCACTTAGCCCTTCCAAGGCACCTCCCTCTTGGGCAACAGCGCATATTGGGATTTAAAAAGGCCTTGGAAAAACACCGGGTTACTTATCAAGACCATCAGGTCATTGAAGCAGGAATAACTGTACAGGATGGTGAGGTGGCCATGTCCAGGTATTTGGAAAAATATGGCCCCCCGGATGGCATATTGGCTGCAGGAGACCCCTTGGCTATCGGGGCCATGAAAATCCTGAAGCGTAAAGGGATCGCTATACCAGAAAAAGTCAAAGTTATGGGCTTTACAGAATCAGCTATGGCCTTGGTTGTCGAGCCGGAGCTGTCCAGTATATCACAGCCTACGGACCAAATTGGCCATTTGATCTCCAAGTTTTTATTGGATCAAATCGCCGGTATCGATAAGTCCAATGAACATTACCTCTTTGATGGAAAACTGAACATTAGGGAATCTACTTCCTGCACTGGCCAGTAAAAATGCGGGCCTTCAATCGTTTTACGGCGACGGCATCCCAATAGTTATTTTTCAATTTCCTGGTTTCTTTCCATATGAATATACCCCCATTTCCTAATGGCCTTCACCAAAGGAAAAAGGGTATCACCATATGCTGTTAAGGAGTACTCAACTTTGGGAGGCACTTCTGGAAAAACCTTGCGTGCTATTATCCCATCCTCTTCGAGCTCATCCAGTTGCTTTGCGATCATTCGCTCACTAATGGTAGGCAAAGTCCGGTTCATTTCGCTGAACCGGTTTATCCCTTTCTTGATCAGCATGATCAAAGTGGTTTTGCATTTTCCTTTGATCACTTGCAAAAAAGCGTCCGATGGGCAATTGACTTCAATTTCTTTTAAATTATCCATAATTTTATTTCCCTAATAACCAGTAAACATGTAGTCAAGTTCAGTAACTGAACAAAATGTAAGTCATTGATTATTTGATTTATCCAATATACCTTTAAAAGAAAAACTATGAAAGAATCGTTCAACGCATTTCTGGTTTCCGAAAAAGAAGAAGGTATCCATCAGGAGATTGCCCAGTTACCGTTTTCTGCATTGCCTTCCAAAGGGGTATTGATCAAAGTCAGTTATTCATCAGTCAATTTCAAGGACGCCCTATCTGCCACTGGTAACAAGGGGGTTACTAAAAAATTCCCCCATGTGCCAGGTATTGATGCTGTTGGAGAAGTGGTAGATCCTGACGATTCCCCATACCATAAAGGAGACAAAGTCCTGGTAACAGGCTATGACCTAGGCATGAATACCTGGGGCGGCTATGGAGAATACATCAAAGTCCCCGAGTCATGGATCCTGCCCTTACCCAAGGATTTATCAGAAAAAGAATCCATGTGTTACGGGACAGCAGGATTGACAGCAGGGTTATCAGTTTCAAAAATCCTTAAAGCCGGGATTGTTCCTAGCAATGGGCCAGTAATTGTAAGCGGTGCCAGTGGGGGTGTCGGCAGCATTTCTACAGCAATTCTGAGCAAATTGGGTTATGAAGTTCACGTAATCACTTCAAAAAACAGCCCTGATTATTTCCAGGATACGCTTGGAGCATCAGAAATCACCAGTCGGGAAGAGTTTATCGCTTCACACAATAAAAAACCAATGTCCCGTCCTACCTATGCTGCTGGAATCGATTGTACAGGAGGAGAAATCCTCTCCGGAATAGTCAAGTCCGTCAAATACAATGGAGTCGTCACTTGCTGTGGTATGGTGGCTTCCCCTGAGATTCACACCAGTATCTTTCCATTTATTCTAAGAGGAATCAGTTTGATCGGAATTGATTCTGTGGAAATCCCCTTGACTTCAAAGAAAGAAATCTGGCAAAAGTTGGCCAAAGAATGGAAGCCATCACAATTGACAAAATTGGCCAAGGAAATCTCTCTGGATCAACTTTCCGATGAAATCAGTACAATCCTCAAAGGGAAGGCCAAAGGACGGGCTATCTTAACCCATTAAGGCCTCAATTATGCGTCGGGATAGGCTTCTGCGATTCTTAATGCACAAACCGGTGCAAAGGTCATTGTTTGGACTTTAGTTGGTGATGTTGATTTTCGATTCGCTGCCGTTGCTCTTTACTGAGTGACTGCTGGTAATGAAACTCAGGACTTAAGTTCATGTAATGTCCCTTCATCTCCTGGTCATCGACATCCTGACTCAAATCACAATCAAAGCGTGTCAATACCGTGTGGTTATGCTCCCAGTCTCCACCAGCATTGATAAAATGGGAAAGCCCCCAAGTAATCCCTGTCCCGTCCTTGGTATCCGTAAAAGCATCAGGGACATAAGGTCCAGCAGCCACAGGTAATAATTCCGTGATCGCCGCTATCTCGAAATTCACCCAATCTTTTGCATATTGAATGGTATTATGCTCCTGTCCATCGCGCTGCACAATGGCCGCCACACCTTCCTTAAAGGGAAACAACGTGGTTTCGTGACCAGAATTGATCACTGGATTAAGTGAATGCTTCTTGAATGGCCCCAAAGGGTCGTCTGCTATGGCCAATCCTTGCATCCGCACCTTCGAAGGATTTAGCTCAGGGCGTTTGTCAAAATCCCCTTTGTAGTACAAGTAGATTTTGCCATTATGCACCAATGGATAAGGGTCATGAATGGAGTATTGGTCCCATGATCCTTCTGGACCATTGGGAATGACCACTTTATTGGTGTGGGTCCAAGGGCCATCAGGGGAATCCGCATAGGCCACTGACACTGGACAAAAATCTCCACGAAGACCACTGGCTTCCATAAAGGCCTGAAAGTACAGGTAATATTTCCCCTTCCATTTCAGAATATCCGTAGTGGTTACGGATCGCCATCCAGGCTGGGGCTTTGGAGGACGGGGTACGGCCACCCCTTGCTCTTCCCAAGTAAAACCGTCTTCGGAAGTCGCATACCATATCTCGGACAAATCCCAATCGGCAGAAGGGATGGTGTCGTTTGCCTCTTTTGCTCGTGCCATTCCAACGGCCTTCACAGGAGTATTCCTATAGGTGTACCACACGTAGTATTTTCCGTTTTCAAAGATCACCTTGGAAGGATCCCTTCGGGTGACGGTTCCATCACCACCGTGGTAGTCAAACCCCTTTAATTCAGTGTATTTAAACTGGGAATACAATTCGCTTTGCTCTGGTCGGATATTTTCATAGGCATCATAATTCCTTTCAACCGCTGCACTTAAGGGCCTGTTTGGTTTATCTGAGGGAATTAAAAAGGGGAAATCTTTATTTCCATCGCTTACCTGTTCCTGCTGGGAAGATTGGCACGCACCTAAACATAATGCGATTCCAACTATATAAATTATTTTCATGATATTATAGCTGTTTGCTTATGCAATTAAAATTTAAATGTGAGTTTAGTAACTATTGGCTCATCATCATTACCAAAATAATTTTCTGATTTCCCGTGCGGCCCCATGGTGTCCGAATGTTGGAATTTGGTTCCTATGGCGGGGATGTTTTTGAGAAATGAAATATCCCCTTCCGGAAACTTCACGGTAACCCTACCATGCTGGTCTTCACTGGGAGCTTCTGGGGTCAACATCCTCATAAAAAGGTGAGGAGAATGGCTATAAACAGTAAAACCATTATTGTCTCTACCAACCACCTCTAACCAATACAGACTGGAATAAAAACCTTTGAACTCGGGGTAATCATACGCTGTCTCTCCGGTAACGGTATTGTTATAGTCATTTTCCCAAACCTGAAACCTAGTGCCCTTCATCCGATTTCGCCATACTCGATAAGGCCCATCGCCCAACCACTTCATGCCTTCAACGTCTTTTTCGGGAAAGGAAAAAGTAAAGCCCTTAAAGCCCTTCACCCTTTTTTCACCCTTCATTTCTACCCACAAATCGAGTAAGCCGTTTGGATACACGGTCCATTTGACTATGTCCGAACTTAACTCCACATGGGTGGTCCATTCCGGGGTTTTGTCCCGCTCCTCGAAACGAACCGTAATCTCCACCTTATCTTCTGTGGCCTCTACCATTAGGGTATCCACTTTGTCATCATGATCAAATAGTATAGGGCCATTTTTTAATGGAATTAGCTTACCTTCTTTCATCACTTCTACCAAGAGCCCGTTTTCTTTGGAAAAGCTGTAATCCATTTCATTGGTACTGACCTTTATAAGCTTCCCCGATGTAGTGGAAGTCAACTTCCCTTCTGCCCCATAGTCCAGCCGGTGTTGGTGGTATTCGGCGGGAGACTGTACAGGATAGGACCAAGTGTAAATTTCTTTTCCCTCTGGGTCAATAGCTGTTAAATGTAACGCATCGGCCTGTTGCCATCCATCAGGCCTGTCAACGGATAACTTTCCTTTTTCACCTGGAGCCATATCAGGAAATGTAATGGATTCCTCAAACAACACCTTACTTGGTTCGCTTGAACCTACCATTCCAAATCGCATCCATTTGGCCTCCAATGTACATTCTGCCAGGTTGGTAAAATGGTGCCTGTTTTCCACACGAAAAACACCATTGAACCCCTCTCGGATAGTTCGTTCTTCAATATAAATGGGTGACCATATTTCTTTTATGGTATAATAGCTGGCTTCTTTTTCCCCATAAGGTCCTACGATACCGTCGGCGGCATGATTTCCATCTGTGTCCAGTTTGCCATTTTTATCAGTCCTGACCACTGCCTCATCGGCAAAATCCCATAAAAAACCTCCAGCGGACTGCGGCATGTCCCACATCAGCTCCCAGTAATCTTCCAATCCTGCCCCATGACCTCCATCATATAATCCATGCAAAAACTCCGTGGGAAACAATATCTTTTCTTTGGCATACCCGTCATTGGCAAGGGCATGGTATTGGAAGTAATGTAGGGTATTGGTTTTATTGAAAATATTCCAAGGATGGATGACTTCCCTCTTTTGGATATCCCAAATGGCATAGTCTTCATCCAGCTCTGTATTCCACCCGGTTTCGTTGCCATTGGCCCATAACAATATGGAGGGGTGGTTCACATCCCTGACCACGGTCTCCTTTACGATCTTCTCCCCTACTTCCGTATCCAAGTGGGGACTATGCCAGGTACATACCTCATCGATCACAAATAAGCCCAATGAATCACAAACATCTAAAAAATGTACGTCAGGAGGATAATGGGACATCCTGACCGCATTCATGTTCATGTCTTTCATCATCTGCACATGCTCAATGCTTAGTTCCTTGGACGTGGTACGGCCAGATGTGGGATAAAATGAATGGCGATTTACGCCTTTAAATTTAATTCGTTGCCCATTGACGTATATCCCGTCGCCTTCCAGCACTTCTACTGTACGGAATCCGATCCGCTCCTTGATTTCATGTAGGACATTTCCATTTTGATCTTCAATAGCCAAAGCCAACCAGTATAGATTGGGTTGCTCAGGATTCCAGGTTTCTATGTCCTCGGCTTGGGCATGGACCGACCATATTCCGGAAGATTTCTTTAGCTCTATATCGCCCAGCTTCTGCACCAAGTCACCATTCATACTATACAAGTGCGCATTCACATCAGACGCATTTGGAGCATTCAGGTACAAATCGGCCCTAATCTCACCATTGGCCCCAGCATCGATGGCCACACGGTCAATGTGTTCTCTTGGAAGTGCCTCTAGGTAAACCGGACGAAAGATCCCTCCAAAAACCCAAAAATCAGCCTTGCGCTCTGCATAGTTAATGCTCTCATTGGAAGACACTTTATCCACCCTTACTTCCAAAAGGTTCTCTTGGCCATCAGGCTTCAGCAAATCCGTGATCGCGTAGTTGAACTCATAGAATGCCCCTTGATGTACCTCTCCAGCCAGCTCCCCATTGATCCTTACCTCGGCATCGGTCATGACTCCCTCAAAGACGATTTTCACCTCCTTCTCTTTCCAGTCCTTGGGCACAGAAAAGGTATGCTTGTAAAGGCCATACTCCTTGGCCCGTTCGTCCATAGGGTCTTGTCCATAGTTATATGCGCCAAAACCTTGTTGTTCCCAACACGACGGAACCCCTATCGTCGTCCACTTACCGCTATTTCTTCCTTCCGAACAAAAAAAGTCCCACTCCACCAAATCGTCTTTTCCTGTCCCCGACAGATACTGCTTTTCGGTAATTGCCCCACTACTGTCCTGCCCATATCCTTCATAGCCTATGGTCACCAGTAAACCGATCAAAATTAATTTTAAACCTATTTTATACATAACCTTTATTTGTTGACAGCCTTAATTCTTTTATGAAAATTAGTGCATACAGCGATAAAAAATTAACTTTAACGGTGCTTTAACGGTACCTATAACGGTTAATACCCGCCGCTAATCAACTGATAAATGCTTTAAACCCATGAACCTTTCAAATGAGGCTAAACTTGAGATAGCCGAAAAGATCCTTAGGAGCGAAACGTTCAAAAATGCTCCAACAAGTACCGCACTTTTGCGTTACCTTGTTCAGGCTGAACTAAAAGACCAAGTACTAAAGGAAAGTATCATTGACGTAGAATTTTTTGGAGGAGACCCCGGAAGCGAAAAAAACAACCCTCGTGTCAGGGTAAACATCTTCAATTTAAGAAAAAAACTGGCTGACTATTACAAAATCGAAGGCGCTGGTGATCAATTCATCATCTTACTGGAGAAAGGCCAATATCAACTAAAATACCAATCGGGGGCAAAGGCAAATAATGCTAAAAAAAGCTGGAAGCCATCATTGCACCAAGGTATATTGCTGCTTTTGTCCTTAACTATTTGTGGCTTGCTTTTTTTCTATTTGTCCAATACCAAACCAAAAGTATGGGAAGGCTTTATTAACAATGGCCATGCTACCAATTTATATATCGGTGATGCCTTTGGCTACAGCGGGAAGACCATTTCCGGCCTTAACGGTTGGACGAGGGATTTCGACATTAACAGCTTGGATGATTACTATAAAATGCTGGAAGACAAGCCACAGTTAAAGCAATTGACCTCTCCTACAGACTACAATTACTCCACGCGAATGGCCGAAAATGCCACGCATGATTTGGCCAGGTTCTTTACTTTATTGGATACTGATTTTGTCATAAAATACGCCACCCATGCTTCATTTGTGGATATAAAAAAAGAAAACACCATATACATTGGTAGGTTAAAAGATCAAAAAAACTTTCTCTACCTATTCAATGAAGGCAATCGGGACTTCCAGATATTAGACAACCAAGTTCATTTCTCAGGAAACGGCAACTTTTCGGACACTACCTTCATGACCAATATCGGCTATAAGGAAAATGACCTGGCACTGGTCTCCCGAATGCCCGGCCCAAATGACACTGAACAGTTCTTCTTTTTCTCCAATCACGATATTGGTGTAATGGCCACCGTTGAATATTTCACCAACCTTGACTCCTTGGAGTCCTTTACCCAAAAACACCTAATGGACAATACGTATTTTACCGCAATATTCAAGGCCAAAGGCAAAGAAAGGACTAACTTAAGCTTAGAGGAAATTTTGGTAGTTCCATTTTAGGCTTCTCCTACTGAGCTCCCTTATTTTGCTCATAAAAAGACGATATTAAGGCCAAAGGAGAGTGATGTGGTCTTCCTACTACTTTTTCAAAATCAGCCTCCACTTCGAATGCTCCCATTTTAATTCCTTCGTAAATACCCGCAATGATGTTCCCCATAAATTCCCCGAGTGCTGCCTTTCTTTCTTTTTGGTAAGCGCTAACGGTGACGGGCTTGTATTTTAGCTCAGTATTAAATACGTGGTTGATAAGTTTTACCAATTCAGTTTGTGTTATGGCTTCTCCTGCCAAATTATTGGTCTGTCCATTGTACTTATCATTTACCAACATTTGGGCATAGGCATGCCCCAACTCCTCCCTACTGGTATATCCACACTTCCCTTCACCCGCACAATTCCTGACTTCACCTTCTTTTATATATGTATCTAAATACTCCATGTCCGGCTCGATATAGATCCCATTTCTCCCAATTTCCCACGCCAAGCCTGATTGTTGAATATCCTTCTCTGTCTGCCGATTACTTTTTACAATTCCACTGAAGGAAGTCCTTGCTTCATCACCAACAATGCTAGTGTAAACGATTTTTTTTACTCCATTTTGCTTCGCTGCCTCTATTACATTGCGATGTTGTTGTATCCTTTTATCAGGGGCATCCATGCCTGACACCAATAATACCCTGTCAACTCCTTTCAACGCTTCGTCAAATTGATCCCGATGATTATAATCTCCCTTTCTTATAGCTACTTTTAGGTGCTCTGCATTTTGCGGGGTCCGAGCGATACCTATAACGTTTTCTTTACCTACCACCTGAACTAGTTGACTGATAATAGCTCCCCCAACTGCCCACTGGCTGATGTTACTGCGATTTTCATTTTTAGTTCTTTTTACACTGGGTTTAATATATTAGTCCGATTCTTTTAACCTTTCTTTTAACTGAATGGCATAACTGTTTATATAATTTCTGGCCGTAGCATTTACCATGGTCTCAGCAATTTCCATTAAAGCGGCTGCTTTCAGACGGATTATTTCCTGATCATTTTCATTTAATGCAAGGAGATAATCAAACGCTTGAACCGCCCATTGAAAGTCTCCTGAATCAAAGGCCTCCAGTGCGTTTGCCCGAAGCTTGTCTTCCCCTCCTGCCATTGTTGCTATCTTTGTTGCTTCTGCCTTTGGTGATAGCTTGTTCAACGTGACCGGATTGCCATCAAACCATCCCAGATAACCATTAAATATGGACCGGACCGCCCAGTCAACCCTACCATAATATTCTGTCAAATAAGGCAGGGACGCCAGGTCTTCGGGCAGTTTCACGTACTCTACCAATTGGTCAGGGGTCATGCCTTCGTTTATGCCTTCTATGGTTTTGTCAAATACGAATTTTATGGCATCATGATAATTGCTTAAAGTCGCTTGTACCTCCTCTTTTCCGATCACGGGACGTGTGTGCCCGGGCAATAAATATTCCGCACCTTCACTTAGCATTTTTTCTATGCTTTGGTACCAACTCTGCACATCGCGGTATTGTGAACCACGGATGGTATATAGATTAGGAAACGATTTGTAATAACTGTCGCCACAAAAGAGAATTTTCTGTTCCGGCATCCATACATACATATTATCGTAGGTCTCGCCGGTGGCAGCCACCAACTCAAATTTAACACCATCTATTTCTATTTGTTTTCGTTCCTCTGTTAAAAAATGCGTGGGTTCGAATGCCGCGGTTTCTTTTGCACGGGTAAACATGGTGCGTTGTTTATCTGGCCGGGCAGCAACACCATTGTTAATATGAATGGAGTCCGGGAGGATAATACCTGCCTGTCGTGCCCCACGGACATTGGTGTAAGTCAAACCTGCTTCTTTCCCTGCGTTCGCTTCGATATTAAACCCTGTATTGTCTCCTAATGCTGCCCTCCTTCCCCAAATCTCCGGATTGCTTCCTTCCGCTAGAAAAGCCTGAATGCCTCCAAAATGATCTCCGTGGCCATGAGTGATGATAATTCCCTTAATGGGCTTTTTCGTGATTTCTCGAAACCTTGACCGCAACGCTTCCATCCGAACTGGGGACATCCCTGCGTCTATTAATATAATCCCAGTTTCCCCTTCAATCATAGCCACATTACTTACATCGTGACCAACGGCAAACCATACCTTTTCTTCAATCCTATAAATCTCTGGAACAAACTCCTTGTTTTGTTCCAGTAGACGTCGCGTGGCTTCGGTTTCCTGCGCATGTGCAGTTACTGAAAAGCCAATTGTGACCATTAATATAGTATATACCCATCTTTGCATTTGTATCTTCACTTTTCCTTCCATTTTAAATTTAGTTCCTCCAGTTCTTTTTCAAGCCGTTCTGACTTTGCCTTGAACTTTTCCATAGCCTTTTTAAGCTGGACTATTTTCTTAAAAGCTTCTTCATCCTGAACTGCCTGATACGATATATCTCCTTCTGATTCCTTTATTTTTGACTTGCCTCCACAAAGTGGACATAAGGCTACCTTGCTCATAATTTTGACATTTTTAAGTGAATAAAATTCCAATCGAACACAATAAGTAAACTAAAATGGTAAATACCATCCAGCAGTTTAACCCGGATTATGCGTTAGGAATCGTAGTGAGAGCTGAAATTGCAAGAAAATCAGTTAGTTTGGAGGCATTAGCGTAGCACCGCTACGGTTATGCCGAAAACTAATGTGAAACAGCTGATTTTGAAGCAGTTTAAGGTCGCAACACCTGTGCGCCGTGGCGTAGATAGGCTAATGCATATTCCGGGTTTAATAATTGGAAAATACCATCAAACTGCATTGTCGCTGGTTCCTATTGTATTACAGCATCAAAGTTAGGAAGAAGGAGTAGCTGTATAAAGGTAAAAGACGGCTAAAAAATGGTTAATATGAAACCTAAAGCAATATCTTCACTTATTTACATACTGGATTTAAAGCTTTTTGGCGTCTGTCCTGTCTGTTTTTTAAAAAACTTCGTAAAATTCGTCACTTCATCAAACCCCATTCGATAAGCCACCTCTTTGAGGCTGTTATTTGCACAAAGAATCGTTCTCTTAATCTCCAATACCACATATTGATCAATAAAATGTTTGGCAGAGTATAACGTAAATCCCTTCACTATCAGGTTCAGATGCTTAGGAGAAATCGCCATGGTTTCGGCATAGTCTTTTACATTTCTGGTCCTTTGGAAATTCTTTTCCACCAAGTCTTTAAATTGGATGAATTGAGAATAGTGGACGCTATCGACCTTGTTGGTCAAAGCAGGATTATTGGAAAACCGCTCCAACTTAAGCAAATAGAGTTCAAGTATTTTTGCCAATATTTCTTTATGTGCATAATGGCTATTATACTGAAGTTCTTCAAGTAACTGACCAATAAAGGAATCATTAATTGAACTCTTCCCCACTATGGGCTCAGAAAGATGGTAATTATAGAGGTGAGAGATAAATTCGATGGATGATTGGGAAAAGTACTTTAGCACAAAATCTTCCGTAAACACCACCAAATACCCGTCATAGGTCAGGTCTCCTTGAAAAGCATGAACCTGATCTTTGGCTATTTTCACCACTGTCCCTTTTTGAATGGCATATTTTTGTAAATCAACCTGATGAAAACCTTCTCCTTCGGTAACGATCAATAAAGCAAAAAAACTTATGCGGTGTGGAGCTCTAGGATCATGGTTTGGGTCTTCTTCGATTCTTAAAAACAACTCCGACAAATTAAGCACTTCAATCTCCACCGAGTCTTTTTTACTCTTAAATGGTATTTGAGGAATATTGATCATGCTTGAATAGTCACTTTTTCATAGTTATACGCAATTATGGCACAAAAGGCTTGGGTATTTAGCTAATCTTTTAACCTGGATTATGCGTTGGGAATCGTAGTGAGAGCTGAAAGTGCAAGAAAATCAGTTAGTTTGGAGGCATTAGCGTAGCACCGCTACGGTTATGCCGAAAACTAAAGTGAAACGACTGATTTTGAAGCAGTTTCAGGTCGCAACAGATAGGCTAATGCATATTCCGGGTTTAATCCGGTTGATACACTCATCCACGCCAATCAGCAGTACCTGCGGTTCATCATTCCAATCCATGGATTAGGCAGTCCAGCTAGTTATTTTATAGATCAAAAAACGGCTTTATCCATGATTCTTCACATCAATCACTAAACGGACGACTAGAAACCTTATCGTGAGTCGGAAAGTCTACAGGTACTTGCTGGGATACCTCACCAGTGGCAGCCCACTCGGTACCACGTAAAAGCGTAGTGATAAAACCTACCCCCTCCATTGACCTTTGGTCGTGTCCCAAGGTGGTGTGAAAAACCCTGCCATCTCCGTAAGAAAGGGCCATTAGCACTGGCTCATGACGGCCTTCTCCTCCTTCACGTGTCAGGTCTTCACCCGTGGCGAGCACGATCATGTTTTTGGCAGGTCCACGCATATGGGCATAGCACTCGTCGGGCGCCCCGAGCCATTGACGGGGTAGGCCTTTAGTGATCGCATGTTCCTCTCTGAGTGTAATCTCAAAAGAGTGGCGTTTTCCATGGCGACCTGCTGCCCCGGGTGAATGATCCTCTATCCGTTCACCTTCTTCGTTAAAGTACACATATGGGCCCCATTGCTCGTTCCTGCCACCCCAGCCACCAATTCCAGTCATTTCATTATAGGCATCCCATCCGGGGAAACTATTATCCGCTGCATGCACAGACACAAAACCTCCCCCATTCTGCACGTATTCTTCAAAGGCTTTCTGGGTTTCCTCTGGCCAAGGGGCTGCTTTCCAACCAAAATTGGAGATGACCACATCATAATCTAAAAAGCGGGGAGCAAAATCGGGATCAGCTTTCGGCTCATCAAGGTGCTCACCCGAAACCACATCCACATGATCCAAATAAGCGGCTTGTGATTCCCCTTTCCACAAATATTTTGTACGGGCTACATCTACCACAAACAACCCGGTATTCTCCAGGTAGGTTTTCATCATTACAGTGGTCTTAGGCCAAGACTGATGGTTATTTTGACCATCTACGATCAACACGTTGATTTTATCTGGTACTTGAAAAGCACTTGACACATGGGCCAATATCAATAAAACAAGACAAAGAGTGTACTTCATGTTATATGGGTGTTAATTTATCCAGTTAAACTTACAAAAATGAAAAGTACTTATCCCAATCTCTCCCGTTTTATAAACAGGTGTGATATACTTTTGAACATTTGACTTATTGGCTAAAAGAGATGGCATGATTGCTTCATTTTACCGAAGTAGATACCTAAGTTGTAGATTACACAATAGTGCAAGCCCCGCTTACCAATTGGTAAAACTTCCATCCCTTCGTCTCAAATGAGGCACTTCCAAAAAACGAAACTCTTCCTCCAGCAGCAATGCTTCATTTACTTCCACCCCTAAGCCGACCATCTCGGGAACCTCATACCGGTTTTTCTTTAATAATGGTTGTTGCGTATATATTCTTGGATCATTGGTCCCCATTTGTTCAGTCTGCGTATTGATTTCTTCCAGCCAATTAAAATTGGTACACGATGCCGCCAAATGAATGGAAGCTGCTGTGCAAATCGGCCCCAAAGGGTTGTGAGGCATCAGGTCTATATAATGCGCCTCCGCCATGGCCGCCACTTTTTTTGACTCCGTCAGCCCACCGACGTTACACACATCCAACCTGATGAACTGGGTCAAATTGCTTTCGATATAAGGCAAAAATTGCCATTTACTGCTAAATTCTTCCCCAATGGCAAAAGGGACATTGATCAACTGCCTAAGTGAGTGATAGGCTTGTGGGCTTTCATCCCGAATGGGCTCTTCAATAAAATCCAGTGTCCCAGCTGGCATTTTATGGATGAATGATGCCGTCTCAGGCACTGACAACCTATGGTGGTAATCAATACCAATCACCACACTGTTCCCTACTTTTTTCCTTAGCGCTGTCACCCATTCCGATAGATGGCCAATGGATTCCCTTGGCTCAAAAGTCCGCCCATCCTCAGAACACTCATACTCTGCTGGTGCCAACCTGAGCACCTTCCAACCCGCTTTCAATAATATATCCGCTTTTTCAAACAATTCGTCACGGGATTTAAACCGCAAGGACGCAAAACACTCCACATGCTCTCTTTGCTTGCCTCCCAAAAGCTCGAAAACGGGAACTTGTAAAAGCTTCCCCTTGATATCGTATAACGCTAGGTCGATTGCTGAGATAGCTGCGGTCAATACCCTACCGCCTTCAAAATACTGGCTTCGGTACATCTCCTGCCATGCGGCCTCTATTCGCAAAGGATCTTTCCCCACAAGAAATTCCTTGTAATGGTTTATGGCTCCAATAACGGCTTGCTCTCGTGTAGAAAGGCCAGATGCTCCCCAACCATACACGCCATTGGTCAATTCGATTTTTACCAAAAGTTGGTTTCCACTACCAATTTTTACTGGATAGCAAATGATATTCTCGATTTTCACGCTTTTCATGGCTCCGTCTCTTTTTTGATAAAAGTGCATAAAATGTACTGATACCACTAATACAGATTGTCATTTCTGTCTCACTTATCGCTAAAGTAATAAAATCCAAACTAGACAAAAACTCAACACACCACACCTCATCCGGAATAAACGGGGTTTTAAACGCTTAGCTACGCATCTTTGAACATATGTGGCAAAAGGATCACTCCGGATCACCTAACTTACTCTTTCATAACAATTCAACAATGACCCATTATTCCAAAAAACGATACAGGATATTGGCTATGGTTTTCATTACCGTAGTGATCAACTACCTGGACAGAAGTAATATTTCTGTTGCTGCTTTTGCCATTGCTGAGGACCTCGACATTACGTCCGTTCAGATGGGCTATATTTTTTCTGCATTTGCGGTTACCTATTCGGCCATGCAGATCCCAGGTGGCATCATTGTCGATTATATAAAACCAAGAGTACTCTATCCCAGCATCCTTACCTTGTGGTCGCTGGCTACATTGGTGCAGGGATTTTTGAGCTCCCTTGGTGGGTTTATTGCCTGTCGGGCAGCGATCGGGTTTTTTGAATCCCCTTCTTATCCGGAAAACAATAAAATAATCACGAAATGGTTTCCAGAAAATGAAAGGGCCACCGCCATTGCCATCTACACATCAGGGCAATTTATTGGCCTGGCCTTTTTGACTCCAGCACTGGTACTCATACAGGATAAGCTCGGTTGGCGGGGCCTGTTTATCATATCAGGGATCATCGGTATAGTATGGGCCATTGTGTGGTTTTTCTTTTATAAAGACCCTCCAGAACAAGCCCCAAATGATACAGAAAAACCAGCTACTACTGAGAACAAAAGTGAAGAAAACGACATCACCCCGATAAACCCCTCATTTAAGTGGGACGACCTTAAAGAAGCTTTTATCCACAGGAAATTATGGGGAGTATATATCGGTCAGTTTTGCTTGGGCTCCCTATTTATTTTCTTCCTTACATGGTTTCCCACTTACTTGGTAAAATACCGGGGCTTGGACTTCATAGAGTCCGGTTTTCTGGCTTCTATTCCGTTTTTGGCAGCCTTTGCAGGGGTGTTAATATCAGGATTTTCGTCAGACTTCATGGTTAAAAAGGGCTTTTCCAATGAGTTTTCCAGAAAAGCTCCCATTATTTTGGGAATGGTGCTTTCTACTGGAATTATTGCTGCCAATTTCACGGATAACACCGCTTGGGTCATCACGTTCTTGGCCATAGCATTTTTTGGAAATGGCCTGGCCTCTATTTCTTGGGTATTTATATCACTACTCTCTCCCAAAAATCTGATCGGGTTAATTGGGGGCGTATTCAACTTCATTGGCGGCTCATCTGCCGCATTGACTCCGATAATTATAGGCTACTTGGTAGAAGATGGAGATTTCGAACCTGCCCTCTATTTTATAGGTTCCATGGCAACTGTGGGCTTTTTAAGTTATTTATTCCTAGTAGGAAAAGTCGAGAGGATCAAACCGAAACTATCCTCTTCAGACTTCAACTAATAATCAACCTAAACACGTTAAAAGATGGAAAAAGAGTTTTCAGAAGAGAATTTCAAACGTTCGCCCATTATAGGAATATTAAGAGGATATACCTTGGATGACACCCTTCGGATAGCAGAAGTATATCAAAAATCCGGTTTGACCACATTAGAAATCACCTTAAATACGCCCAATGCACTGGAAATCATATCCAAGACCAGGCACCATTTCGGCTCGGAGTTAAATATTGGTGCAGGCACGGTCTGCAATCTCGGTGACGTGAACAATGCCCATCAGGCCGGGGCTCAGTTTATGGTCGCCCCGATCACTGATCAGGACGTTATTGCCCAATGTACCTCTATCAACACCCCTATATTCCCAGGGGCACTGACTCCTACTGAAATCTACCAAGCATGGGCTGGTGGCGCCCGGATGGTCAAGCTTTTTCCCGGAGGAACATTCTCCCCCAACTTCATCAAGGATGTCTTGGCCCCACTTGACCAAATCGAAATAATGCCCACTGGTGGAGTGACCTATGAAAATATGAGGGAGTTTCACCAGGCAGGCGCCAAGGCATTCGGAATGGGAAACAACCTTTTTCTTCCCGACCTTATCAAAAGGAAAGAATGGCAGCTCCTTTCCGAACACTTCACCAAACACCATAATCTCGTAAAAGAACTAATGCACCAAGAGTAATCGTGGCTTTTGCTTTTAGTCATTACGGGGGAAAGGCCTTGACCACAATACGGCTATTTCACCTGCATTTATATGGTCTGTAATCATATAGAACCCATAAAAACACGGTTTATCATGCCGGTTTTCGGCAAAAACATGCCCAATCTTATAATTCTAACCAACTCTATTGTTTCTTTTGATTCAATCCATCGTAGGTACTTGTATTTTTAAACCTTCCCGACCATATTATTAGGAACAAGTTGATCTTCTTCCATTTAACCCGGATTATGCGTTAGGAATCGTAGTGAGAGCTGAAATTGCAAGAAAATCAGTTAGTTTGGAGGCATTAGCGTAGCACCGCTACGGTTATGCCGAAAACTAAAGTGAAACGGCTGATTTTGAAGCAGTTTCAGGTCGCAACAGATAGGCTAATGCATATTCCGGGTTTAATTGATCTGATGGGAATAATAAAGAAATATCACCTATGAAAAAGAAAATCTTTAGCTTCTCTAGCATAGCCCTTTCATCACTTATTATTCTGATGTTAGGAACATCGGCTGTTTTTGGGCAGAAAAAGAAAAAGGATAAAAATGCTCCACCCCAAAAAGGAAGTGTCTATCTTTCTCCCGTACCTGTTATTGGAGCCAATCCAGCATTTGGGTTTATCTATGGAGCCGGAGGATCGGCCAGCTGGTATATGGGAGACCCGTCCACTACTAAAATCTCCAACGCCCTCTTAGGGGTAGCTTTCACTACCAAAAAACAAACCATTATCACCCTAAAAAGCACCGTTTATGGTGAAGACAATGACTTCATACTGTTGGGCGACTGGCGATATTTGGACAGTTCTCAACCCACTTGGGGGCTAGGCACTGGACCTCAGTCAGCAAAACTAGCCAGTAACGATTTTGGCTTTGATGATGGAAGCATAGAAGGCAACTCAGAAGCAGACATGATGGAGTTTCGGTTCTTTCGGTTTTATGAAACGTTTCTTAAAAGGGTCAATGATAAGGGGTTTTACGCAGGTTTGGGAATCCACTTGGATATGTTCAGTAATATCAGGGATCAATTACTGGACTTAGAATCAGCTCCTCAAGTAATCACTCCATATTATGCCTACAATGAGGCCTTCGGGTTTGACCAAGAGAAAAGCACCTTGGTTGGAATTTCCCTAAACGGTGTATATGATACACGGGACAATGTCAACAATCCTTACACTGGAGGTTATGCTATGATCAACTTCAAGATCAATCCTGAATTTATCGGGAGTGACCAAAGTTCTACCCAATTGTGGATGGAGTACCGTGATTATTTTGACTTCACAGATGACCACCAAAACATCCTTGCCCTTTGGACATATGCTAATCTCACCGTTTCTGGAAACCTTCCCTATATGAATCTCCCGGCCATTGGTTGGGACCAATACTCCAAATCTGGAGAGCCTTACTCCCAAGGGAGATTTAGAGGAAGTAACCTAATGTTTGCTGGAGTAGAGTTCAGAAAGCATCTTTTAGCCACCAAAAACAACCCTGATTTCTTTGGCGCCATTTTGTATGCCAATGCTACCACTGCAAGTGGAAAAGCAAATGGCATCAACCTTTTCGAATACATAGAGCCTGGGTACGGGCTAGGGCTACGGTTCAACATCAACAAAAAAGCCCGTACCAATGTAGGCATAGACTATGGTTGGGGCAATTATGGGACCTCTGGACTATTCTTGAGGCTTAACGAAAACTTCTAAGCACCAAGAGAAAACCCAACCATCCAACTACAATCATATTAACCCAAATAAGCTAAACACCTAGACACCATATATAATAATTATGATTATCTGCAATGACACCAGTAATCACAGAAATAGTAAATAGGTGCTCACAGAAAACATGGAAATCTCAGAACAGCCTTATTTCATTCTAGGTGTTCTGTGCGTTCCGTGAGAAATAAAACCTACTGGCAAGAAAGCGCATAATCAAATTACCTTTTAAATATTACTTATTATTGGTAAATTACATTTAAACCAAACCAATTTCACCATGAAATATGTATTCCTTATTACACTGATGTTTTTTGTAGTGGTGCAGGTAAACGGCCAAGAAAAAGGCTGGGTCAAGCTGGGAGAAAAGACCGTGGCTTTTAAAACCGAAACCGATAAAGTATCCCTGATTGGCAACGACAACACTGTAGACAAAATCAAACTAAAATGCATCCAAGGCACCTTAGAGCTCAACAAGGTCACTATAGTCATGAAAGGTGGAGAAAAGAAATCATATGATGCCAAAGCACTAGGTGTCATGACCAAAGGCATGTCTTCCTTGGCCTATGCCGTACCAGATAAGGACGGCAAAATAAGTTATATCGAATTAAACTATGATACCAAGGGAAAAGTCGCCCTGACCAAGATGGCCAAAGTGGAAATTTGGGGAAAACAAGAAAAATAAAGGAGCACCACATAGCCCAGCTAGCAACCCTATGTTTTCTATGTACCTATGTTGTTCAAAACAAACTTGGCAAAGCCCATAAAACCTCAAAAGCTGATTTTTTAAAGAACCACATAGAAACATGAGGACACATAGCCCAGCTAGCAACCCTATCTTTTCTATGTACCTATGTTGTTCAAAACAAACTTGGCAAAGCCCATAAAACCTCAAAAGCTAATTTTTAAAGAACCACATAGCAACATGAGGACACATAGCCCAGCTAGCAACCCTATGTTCTCTATGTGTCTATGTTGTTCAAAACACAATCACCCCTTAACTAAATCTCAAAATCAACTAGCACTTTTTACCAAAATCATAAAAAAAAGAACAGTTTCTGTTTTAAAACGGAACGCCCATAACATTTATTAAAAATTAATCTAAATAAGTATTGCTTTAAACAGATTGGTGTCCTACTTTTGTATTCGATTAGATTAAATCTAAATAGACGTAGCGTCCCGCCTACTCATTATTCTCCAAAAGAGAAACCTATGGTGTGGTCTTCTATTTGATCTTTAATGGGCATTAAAATGGTTAGCATCGTGAAATCTTTATTTTTTTCAAGAATACAATTGCTTGTTGTTATTCCATTGCTGCTATGTAGTCTTGTTTTACTGGGACACCCCTTACAAGCTGCAACAGTAAAAGGCCGGGTCTTCGATGCACAGTCTGAGCCTCTTCCGGGGGTAGTGGTCAGGATTAAGAACAGTCCATTGACCGCTATTACTTCCTTGGACGGGAGCTATCAAATCATGAACATCCCGCAAGGAGACATCGAACTCCATCTCTCATGTTTGGGCTATGAAGCTCATTCCAAGACAATTACTGTAAGCCACGAAAGCGCTGTCTTGAACCATGATTTCTCATTAGCAGAATCCACTACCGACCTGAATGGTGTGATCGTGGAGGGCCAATCGGTAAAGACAGAGATAGAAACCAAAGGTTTTGCAGTGGAAGTGGTAGAAACCGATAAGGCCGCTCTACAATCTGTCCAGACCAATGACTTGCTCAACAGGACTGCCGGGATCCGTGTACGACAAAATGGGGGAATAGGGTCAAGGGTAGACTATAACCTTAACGGTATGTCAGGCAACTCCGTCCGCATATTCATCGATGGCCTTCCGATCTCTACTTATGGCTCCTCATTCAGCCTTAACAGCATCCCTCCTGCCCTGATCGAGCGTATTGAGATCTATAAGGGCGTCATTCCCGCTCACCTTGCGGACGACGCTTTGGGCGGAGCCATCAATGTGGTCCTGAAAAAAGGCGCTGTCAATAGCCTCATGGCATCAGTTTCATACGGCTCCTTTAACACCTTACAAAGCAATCTCAACGCCGTTTACCGGGACGAAACTTCCGGTTTTACCACCAAGATATCAGGGTTCTATAATTATTCGGACAATGACTATGAGGTCTGGGGGAAATTTGTCAGGAATATCCTTCCCAATGGCCGGTATGATTACGTACGAGCCAAAAGGTTCAATGACAGCTATAGATCAGTGGGAGGGAAATTCGACATAGGCTTCACCAATGTCAAATGGGCCGATCAGTTTTTTATCAGCTATACGGGATCTGACGATTACAATGAAATCCAGCACGGGACCTATATGTCCATTCCCTACAAGGGGCGCTTCACCACTTCCCAGTCAAATGTGTTTGGGCTAACCTACTCAAAGGAAGATCTCTTCACTAAGGGGCTTGAAGTCAACTTCAATGGATCATTCAGCAAACGGGCAGAAGTGGTCACCGATACAGTGAAGTGGAACTATAATTGGTTTGGGGAAATCAGTTTGGACTTGGACGGGGATCCTATCTTGCGACCTGAAGGTGCCCAGCAAGGGGCTCCGACCATCAACCACATCGATAGGAATGTCAGCACTTTCCGTGCAGGCGCGCAATATGAAATCACCTCCCAACATAAGTTAATTTTCGGGCAATCATTCTTTAATATAGACCGTTTTCAACAAGACGAAATGCGAAATGCCGTGGAACGGCAATTTGTCGGCACTAGAGACCTCCAAAAACACATTACCTCCCTTGGTTACGAGTTTAACCTGATGCAGTCACGGCTCAAAGGCAACGTCTTCGGCAAGTACTATGTCCAAGATATCGAACGGATGGATCCCATACTGGTCGAAGGACCAAATGGATCAGAGCGCCAAGAAGACCGGGTTTCCAGCACTAGAAATACGACAGGCATGGGAATGGCCTATTCGTTTAGGGCGTGGAAACAAATACTCTTCCTTGCTTCAGCAGAACAAGCCGTCAGAATGCCTTCCGAGGGAGAAATCTTCGGCAGTCCAGGTGAAAATATTGTCGAAAACCTGAGCATTCGGCCTGAGATCAGCAACAACCTCAATCTTGGCTTCAGACTGGGGGAATTCAAACAAAATGCCCATGAATTCTCGTTCTCGGGAACAGGGTTTATCCGGGATACCAAGGACAAGATCATCCAACAGATCAATCCCCGGATCAACGATGCGGTGCAGACAAATCCATATGAAAACCTGGGCCGGACCAAAGCCATTGGTTTTGAAGGTCAGGCATCCTATTCCTATAAAAAAGCATTACGGGCCACTGTTAATTTTTCACGGTTCAATTCGGTCTTCAACACCAAGTACGACCCCAATGGTAACCTCTACGAAAAATTCGGTCAGCAAATTCCCAACGAGCCCTATTTTACCATAAACAGCTCATTGGAATACACCCTCAAAAATCTTTTCCAACAGGGTTCATCCTTAAGACTATCGCACTATTTCAGCTTTGTGGAAAGGTTTTACACCACTTGGCTGGAAATTGAGGATTTCAGGACCCCGAGGCAATATGTCCATGATCTGGGAGCCACCTACACCTTGCCAAACAAACGGTTGGCCATCAGTGCAGACCTAAGAAATGTATTTGACAAGCAGGTATACGATAACTTCGCCGTCCAAAAACCCGGCAGAGCATTCTATCTCAAAGTCAATTATTCAATTCACAACTATTAAATAATTTTTAACCAATTAATCATAAGGAAGATGTTCAGTACAAACATTCTAAAATCCAAAACTCTTCAGCTATGTGCCCTTGCAGCAACCCTGTCATTGGCCAGTTGTAACAACGAAGAAGACCCTACTCCCCAACCCGAGCAGGACGCGGACCGATGGGTGACCGTGGCCGGTGCATTGATGGGAGATAGTCCTGGTGATGGAAATGGCGGTACCAAGATCTACGCGGTAAGCTATGAAGATGCCATCAATCCAGAAACAGAAATCGACGTGTTTGACAATGGTGAGCCTGTAAAGTCAAACCGTACAGCAAGAATCCAGGTATCAGAAGACGGAAGCACCTTGTTCAATATTGCCTATGGAGGCGAAAATGGCGGGGAATTTTCCAAATTTGATGTAGCCGGCGGCTCGAGCTATGTTCAACAGGATGTCACCGTAAACATCTCCCAATATGTTGGATCAGGTCCTAGGTGGAGTAAATTGTACAACGGGGACAAGAATGGAATTGCGGTGAATGTGGACAATATTGCAGCAAACAATGCAGCAGAAAACGTCACTGAGCCTTTCCGCTACTATAGAGGTATCGCTACAGTGCTTGATGTGAACCTTCAAGATGTACTTATAAGAGCAAGTAAGGATTATGAAATCCCGCTATCCGAAGAGGAAGAGCTGGCAGGACACTGTATATTCAGATTGGATGCACCTGTACTGAACCAAGCAGGTGACAAACTACTTATCGGTACTTGGATGCGTAAATACGATGTAGCTACTGGTGAGCGGGAAAGCGAATGGGAAAGACTGGGCACCAAAACAGTCGTGGTAGACTATCCTTCGTTGGAAAATCCTACCATCATCACCTCTACCCAAGCCAATGGTGACTGCTCCGGATACCGCAGCAATGTAAACCAAATCGCTGAAGACGGCAGCATCTATCAATCTACTTCCCGTGACACCGATGGATCGCACATCCTAAGAATCACGCCTGACAATGAGTATGACAATACCTTTGCCATTAGCTTGGATGAAGCACTAGGCCTGACCGACGTGTACGTGGATGCATGGAGATATGTAAACAACGGGATTGGCTATGCCATGATCCGCCATGGTGAAGAAGACCAAGGCTACATCGCCAGATTGGACCTTAACCAGCAAACGGCATCTTTGGTAAACGAAATCCCCAACGATCCAGATGTAAGGTTTAACCAATACCAAGGATTTATGGTAAGTGGCAATGACCTGCTGGTTCCAGTATCCCCATTGGGCAAAGACGGAAACATCTATGTGCTGCACAGCCAGACCGGTGAAGTATCTGTCGGTGCCAAACTGATCAACAAACCAGGAAACCACTTTATCGGTGCCTTTTAAATCAACAAACCGACATATTCAAAAGATGTTGGCCTAAGTTATTGACCTTGCTTTCTCTAGGCATTTTAGAGAAAGCAAGGTTTTTATGCGTACTGGAAAATCAATTCCCAACCGCATCCATTTCAGCCAATAAAGCGGTGCATATGGGGATCATCAACCCCCTATCCATATACCGAGACAGTATGTGTCCGCACAGCTTGCTGCCTTCCAGCAGTACTCAAACAATTCAAGACAACACTTCCAAAAACGTGGGAGGTTTATCCTATAAACACCCCTTCGGAGATAATACAAAATTTCAATAAAATGAAGACGAAAAAGAAAAAAACCAATTGGCAAAAGGTCAGGAAATTTTTCAACGACATTCACCTTTGGGTAGGTTTGGGCAGTGCTTTGGTCCTTATTCCAGTCTGCTTGTCGGGAACAATCTATGTTTACAACACCGAGTTGCAGGAAATGTTCAGCGCACATCTTCATCATATTGAAAAAGAAGAAGGGGGGACAAAAATGTCCATTGAAGCACTTACTGAGGCGCTATCTCCAAAAGTAAATGGAGAAATCACGGCTGTATCGGTACCGCATGACGAGGAAAGGACCTATGAATTTACCGTACGGCAAAAGGACAGTAGAAGCCGATTCGGGACGAGGTATTATATAAATCCCTATTCAGGGGAAATCGTCGGTACCTCCGAGGAAAAAAATGCCATTGCGGGATTTATGCGTGACATGTTCAGCCTGCATCGTTGGCTATTGCTTGACAAAATAGAAGAACCCCTGATTGGGGAATTATCCAATAGAAAATTGGGCAGTTATATCTCTGGAACAGCGACCATACTCTTTACCATAGGCGTGCTCACCGGCATCGTGATCTGGTTTCCCCAAAAGCTAAAAAGCTGGAAACAAGGACTCAAGCTTAAACTGAACGGCAGCTGGAAACGCACCAACCATGACCTCCACAACACCTTGGCCTTTTATTCATTTTTTATCCTACTGATCATGGGATTGACAGGTCCGCAGTGGTCTTTTCCTTGGTACCGTACCGGCTTGCAAAAAGCCCTGGGAACCTATCAGGAATCTCCACAAGGTCGGGGTGGACACGGCAAACCATCCGCACCAAAGGGTAAAAAAGAAGAGGAAGTCACCAAAGCACTTATGCTTTTGCCCTATAAGGAATACATTGAAATGGCGGACAAGACCCTGCCGTACGACGGAGATTATCAAATCACCTTTCCAAAAGATGCCGCCAGCCAAGTGCAAATTTATAAGACAAAAACGGGCTTCTTTGCTCCTGCAGCAGGTGACAGAATCCACCTAGACCCCAATACTGCCGCCGTCACGGACCTTCAGCTATTCAGCGACCAGCCCTTTAACCAGCGCGTGGCAAGATCGATTAAAGCGCTTCATATCGGCTCGGTTTACGGCGGATTTTCCAAGCTTTTGTACTTTATTTCCTGCTTGATCGCCACCAGCTTACCTATCACAGGCACCCTCATTTGGATCAACAAAATGAAGAAAAAGCCCAAAAGAAAAAAAGCGAAAGAAATGCCCGCAAAAAGCCTGGTGGCATAACAGGTTACTTTAGGCCGGAAGCTTCTGTTGGGGAGGTGTTGAACCCGGAATATGCATTAGCCTATCTACGCCACGGCGCACAGGTATTGCGGTATGAACCTACTTCAAAATCAGTCGCTTCGCTGCTGTTTGGAGATTAAGGCATCCGCCGCGGCGGATGCCTTAATCTCCAAACAGCCTGATTTCCTTGCAGTTTCAAACCTTCCCGATAGCTATCGGGACAGGCGATGACGAATCCTAGTGCATAAACCGGGTTGAACTAGGCTTTCTGCCTGCCTGAGGGGAATGGTCTTCGACACTTCCCCCTATTATGCCCTTCTATGTGCCTAATGTGGTTGTCAAAGAAGTTGCCTACTTTACGTTACTCTTTTTCGATGTCTTGGAATTGGGATTAAATATATCAATGGGAAATCTTTTGGAAAGAAAATACTGTTACCCAAAAGCTATTTTTACCCCTCCCCTTTTTCTTTAACCTCAGTTCGATTATAAAATCGTCACTGCGAGGCTTAGAGGGAGATATGAGGGGTGGAAGCCGTGGCAGTCTTCGTATTTAGGGATTGCCACACCCTTTTCCAACCCACATCCTCCTAAAAAGGGTTCGCAATGACGCTTTTAATGCTAATAATAAGTCGAGCTCAGGTCTTTGATAAAAACCATCAAATAATTATTGCAACAATATTGCATTTTATATTATTTGACTATATTTGCAACACAATTGCATAATATATCATGAAAACACTCTTAAAAGATAGCCCACTGGATTTTATCGGTATATCAGCATCTTTGATATGTGGGGTCCACTGTGTCACATTACCTATATTATTGGCGCTGACGCCACTTTCTAGCCTCCATTTTTTGGCCAATCCTTGGATAGAATATTCTGTAATTGTCGGTAGTTTTTTTATCGCCACCTGCTCCTTGGTACATGGCTATCGCAAGCATCACCGTCGGATGCTCCCATTACATTTGGCTGGAGTTGGCTTTTTGGCTATCGGTACTGGTCAATTCATCCATGGTCATGATCTAGCTTATGTTTTGGTGTTTATAGGCGCTTGCATGGTCGCTCTGTCTCATTTTATCAATTGGAAATACATTTTCGTCTAATCCCTTTTTGGAAGCTCAGGCAAGAATATGGCCTAAAGAACTCTATCAATCTTGCCAATTAATGCAAAACCTGCTGATATTTTTGGCAACCTGATACCCTTTTCATTTCCATTAACTGCCACAATCTCCCAAATTTGATAAGTGGTCAAGTAAAGAGGAGAACATGAGGCTCCATGACAAACGGAAATTCAATATTGTTCTTAAATTTTTCGGACAGTCGAATAATGCCACTTTTCTTGAGTTAACATTACGTATATCCGCAATGAAACCAGTCATCACAGAAAAGCCTTACTTCATTCTGGGTGTTCTGTGCGTTCCGTGAGCAATAAAACCTAACATTATAAGGATCAAAATAAACAACCAAGCCAGATATGAAAATGAAAAATGTAATAGGAGTATTGCTATCAGCGATGATGCTGGCCGCATGTAGTCAGCCCTCATCCAATGAGAAACAAGCGACGAACTCGGGATCCGATACAGATCATTTCGAAACATTGGCCAACCTTCCATTTGACGGTGGCTATCCTTCAGCAGAGACCTCCACAACGCTGGACGACGAACTCTACTTCCAACGGGCGACACAAGTCTATTTATGGGCCTTGCCAGCAGTAAATATGTACGCTATGAAAGAAGGTCTGGGCAAAACATTCGGAGAAGGATATAATGTAGTATCGGTCTTTGAAAAAAGACTAAAACCAAACTCCGTTATTACTACTCCTAATTCAGACGTGATTTATGCCCTTGGATTTGCGGACCTGAGCAAGACAGGTCCCTTGGTACTGGATGTACCACCGATGCTACAAGGCTTATTGGATGATTTTTGGCACCGACCATTAACAGGCCCTGAAAAACCTGACGGCACACATTTTCTAGGTGATATTGGTTTTCCTGGCCCAGACCGAGGCAAAGGTGGGAAATACCTAATCGTCCCCGAGGGGTACGAAGGCGAGGTTCCTGACGGGTATTACCTATACACGAGCAAAACCAATGGTGTGTTTATTTTCCAGCGGGGCTTCTTCCAATCCGTGGATGACCTAACCCCCGGGGTAAAAGCAGTAGAAGGCATCAAAATCTATCCCTTGGAAGGAGAAAAAAAGCCCATGGACTTCCAGCATGCATCTGATGTAGATTCCTACGCCTTGTTCTCACATGATTTTTCCTATTATGAAATGCTAAACCGGCTCATCCAAAGCGAGCCATTAGATGCCGTAGATCCTTACATGCATGGAATGTTGGCCGCGCTGGGCATCAGCAAAGGAAAGGAATTTGCCCCTACTGCAAAGCAAAAAGCCTTGCTGGACAAAGCTGCCGAAACTGCTTGGAGAATGGCCAAAAACATTGCCGCTAACTTCGACGAGGAAGAAGACGGGCTATGGTGGGAAGATCGCCAGTGGGTCGCCCATGCACATACTGAGTTGGATGATTTTATGCATACCTTGATCGATGAAGAATACAGGAACAGGGAAACAGGCTATACTGATGTAAATGCCAAAGCCCACATGTACATCAACCACTACTCCATCAGTACGGGAATGATGTCGTCCATCGTTGGTTTAGGTGCCAAATATGGTAATGCCTACAAGGACAGTGATGGTAACTACCTCATGGGAGGCAATACCTACCTGATTACTTTCCCTCCCAATATGCCTGCAAAACTTTTCTGGTCCTTGACACTGTATGATGCAGAAACAGCTTCAGGAGTCGATGCAGAAGGCCAAGAGTACCCTTCGCTAAACTCCATGAATGACCTGACCAAAAACGACGACGGCTCCGTTACGTTCTTTATAGGCCCAGAAAATCCAGACAACAAACCTAACTTTATCAAAACCGTTCCGGGCAAAGGCTGGTTCAGCCTCTTCCGCTTCTATGGCCCCGAAAAAGGATTCTTTGACAGGACCTACAAAGTGGGGGATTTTGAGTTGCTAAAGAAAGGTGAATAATACGCCTGACATGAATGAGGTTTCCCCCTAATAAAAAAACATGGAGGGAATGCTTACACTATTGCAGCCACAACGATGTGGCTGCAATAGTTGTTTTCATGAGTCTATGAACCCCACAACTGCTTTTGTGAACCAATTTCTGTGTTATATGTCCCAGACCGTGACCGATAAGCTATTCTATTATGGCATTGCTTCTGTATTTTGCTACCTCCTGTGCTCAACTGCGCTTGCCCAGCAGGATTCTACACAGATGACTGTCGAGGAAATGGCCAAAAAAAGACAGGATCCAGTAGCGGGATTAAGAAGTGTCTACCTTCAGGACGTTATGCTACCAGTGGGCGACGGCATGGCACATTCGTTCTCTATCCAGCCTGTTTTCCCTATAAAACTGGCTAAAAACCTTAAACTGATCACCTATACGATCATTCCTTTCCAAACGGTACCTGCCCTGGAAAACACTTCACACATCCCTCTCCATCCAGTCTCCTCTGTCGCCGATGGCTCTCCTCAATCCAATGCGGGTTTGGGCAATATCCTATTTAACGGCTACCTGTCCTCCATCCAAAAGAAAGGGAGCATCAGCTGGGGAATTGGCCCTGCCATCCAGCTACCCACGCGAACAAATCCAGCCTTAGGCAGTAACCGCCTAAGCATGGGCCCATCAGCCCTCTTCAACCATAATGGTGACAAATTCTCCGGTGGCTTTGTCATCCAAAACTTTTGGTCCTTGGGAGGTGAAGGGAACAACAAAGTAAACTCCCTCAATTTCCAGTATTTTACTTATTATAATTTAAGAAAAGGATGGTTTATGGAAAGCAATGCCACCGTAATCACCAACTGGCTGGCAGAAACGGGTCAAAAGACCTTACTACCGCTTGGAGGAGGAGGCGGAAAGACCTTCAAGATAGGTAACAGTCCTTTTTTCTATTGTGCGACAGGACAGCTTTTTTATAACACCATCAAGCCTGACATCGTGGGTGATTGGCAAGCAGTAGTACAATTTCAGATCATCTTCTAACCCTGGCCGCTACTGTTACACCTCCAATCAAAAGCAAAGCGGCCTGATCCGCCGTGGTGGATCAGGCCGCATTTCCTGTGCGCCGTGGCCATAGATAGGCTAATGCATATTCCGGATCAAAGGACAGCCTTTTTCTAAAATACACCTATCTCCTCAAAGCCACAAGTATCAATAAGCGTCATTTAGCTATTATAAGCTGTGGAAACCGTATCGGCACCTTCACCGGTCCAGTTGGTATGGAAGAATTCCCCTCTTGTCTTATCGGTTCGCTCATACGTATGGGCGCCAAAATAATCCCGCTGAGCTTGCAGTAGGTTTGCCGGCAAACGCTTCGTTCTGAACCCATCAAAATAAGCTAAGGCAGCACTCAATGAAGGCACTGGGATGCCATTGGTCACGGCAACAGCACATACTTTTCTCCATCCTGTCTGGGCTTTCTGCACTTTTTCTTTGAAGAAATCATCCAGTAGCAAGTGAGGAAGTCCTGGGTTCTTGTCAAAAGCTTTTTTAATATCACTGAGAAAAGCCGATCTAATGATACATCCTCCACGCCACATCAAAGCTATATCACCATAATTCAACTCCCAGTCGTGCTCCTTCGAAGCTTCCATCAGGAGGTTATACCCTTGGGCATAGGAAATGATCTTAGCGCCATAAACAGCCATCTTCAAGTCCTCCAACATCGCCTCTTTATCCCCGTCAAAAGTAATCGCAGGAGCCTCAAATACCTGAGAAGCTTGATCGCGCAGCTCCAGCTGAGCACTCAAGAAGCGGGAAAACACAGACTCTGCAATCAATGTCAACGGTACTCCCAAGTGCATGGCTTCTATGCCAGTCCATTTTCCTGTGCCTTTTTGGCCGGCAGTATCCAGGATTTTTTCCACCATAGGCTCCCCATCTTCGTCCTTATAGGCCAAAATGTCCGCCGTAATTTCTATCAGATAAGAATCCAACTCTTCGCTGTTCCATTTTTTGAAGGTCTGGTGCATTTCGTCATAGCTCATTCCCAATACGTCTTTCATAAACTGGTACGCCTCTGTGATAATTTGCATGTCACCGTATTCGATGCCATTATGGATCATTTTCACATAGTGGCCAGCTCCATTAGCACCTACCCAATCACAGCAGGGCATGCCATCGTCTACTTTTGCAGACACTGCTTGGAATATTTCCTTTACATGAGGCCAAGCTGATTTACTTCCTCCGGGCATCATAGAAGGTCCTCGTAGCGCCCCAATTTCTCCTCCTGACACACCGGTTCCGATGAACTGGAAGCCTTTGCTTTCTACATATTCGGTCCGGCGAATGGTATCAGTAAAATTGGAATTACCACCGTCGATGATAATATCACCTTCCTCCAAATGAGGGATAATCTGCTCGATAAAGCTGTCCACTGGATCACCTGCCTTTACCAGCATCATTACTTTTCGGGGCTTTTGCAGTGCTTCCACCAACTCTTTTACAGAATGGGTGCCTTTTATATTCTTTCCTGCTCCTCGTCCCTCAATAAATTTGTCCACCTTCTCCGTGGACCTGTTATACACAGCTACGGAGAATCCCTTGCTTTCCATGTTCAACACCAGGTTTTCTCCCATTACTGCAAGCCCTATCAGGCCTATATCAGCCAGTTTGCTCATAATTTTATCGTTGTCTTTGTTTAGTGATTTGTAAAGTTTGGGAAAGTTAACATAAATCCCGCTAATTTTTAAGTATTAGGGTAGTTCTCGCAAGGATTTATGGCCATGAAACCCAAGTTGCCTATTGACCCCAGAATCAATGCCGTTTAGTCAAGGGTATCCCCTCTTTTATATGTACCTAAGGATCCCTTTTTTTGATTGACTTTGGCTGGGGAAACCTGATCATCTTGGTGGAATTTTCTTAATCCTGAAAACCAATTTTCTCCAAATGCAATTTTTCCCGATTCATCATAAGATAAAGAAATTGACCTTACTAAATCATCCTGATCACCTGTCTTAATTGTTGCACCAATTCCTAATGCACCGCTTATACCAAAAACCTTTTCAGAGAAAGTAATTCCTGCTCCAAGCCCAAAACTAAATCCAACGTCTGTCGGGAAACTGACACCTAATGCTTCCTCTGCCTTTAAAAAAGGGGGGTCTCTAATAATCTCAAATCCTAATGACAATTCTGCTTCGGCTCCACTAATTACCTTAGGGTTGTCACTCGATTCTTCTAAATCTTGATCATGTAACAACAATAAAGTTTTTAACACAAAACTAGTTTCACCAACCATATCCCAAGCTGTCCCCTTTTTTATTGCCATAGCTCCTCCATAACCAAGCCCAGCATTCGCCCCAAGTTCACTATAAGTTACTGTAGTAGAATTAAAGTATTCCAACCCGTCAAGATCGATCCCGTCGATAGGCCTGTTACTCGCAAACTGATACGGCGTCAGCATCGGGTAGGACTTCGTCAGCGGATCGGTGCTCTAAAACCTCTGTGCGGTTTTTTACCCAGGACTCACTTTTCCCTACACGGCCTGCCAGTCAAAGAACGCTTCCAAAATGCCGTTATATTTAAAAATCAATTATTACTGCTTTTTGTTTCCCAGATAGTATTTGATAATATCATCAGGGCTGGGAACCACATTTTTGAGATACACACTATTAAACACTATAACGCTAGTTGGTTTAGATTTCTTACTAAGGCTTTTGAAATAGATTCCAAATCCAAATTTGGGGGATGTAAACCCTTCTTTATCTGCAATTAACCCTAGATCCTCTTTTGAAATTTTTTCTTTTATTTCCAGAAAAGTTGAATTCAGCATATTCAATTCGTCAAAAAAAACATCTCCTTTAAATATTTCAATGCTTTCAATTTCATTACCACCGATATCTGAAAATACAATATGAATATCGTAAGCAGGCAAATATAAAGTCTTATTTCTTTTGCCTAGAACACTTGTGCTTCCTTCTTTGGAATTAGGATACCTAGATAAAATTTCTTGAAAATTATCTTTTAGCTTAAAATCACCAACAGAAAAATATGGAATTATCTTCATTGCTTATTTTTTTTTGATTGTTCTTCGAGAATAGGAATAACCTCTTTCACAAAATGATCCCTTGCATCGTCCAATCCTTCATTGTAGATATCCCCAAATTGTTCTCTGATAGCATTTGCATTTAAATATCTCCCTTCACTAAGTAGATTAGCTTCCGCTTGTCTAAACATTTTTGCAACCTCTTTTCCACCTGTTGATATAAAATCCTTATGATCTTGTATAGAAATTATGTTAGCACTGCCCATGTAACTAGAAATTTTAAATCCAGATAATTCATAGGATTTAAGCGTTGGTAAATGATTCTTATTCGTAAGGAGCTCACCTAAACTACCATAAAAATTCTTCATCCTTCCATATGCACCACCTAGTTTGAATCCCTTATTTATTAGCCTTCCAAATTCATCCCCACTCGTCCCAGGAATTTCACCATCAAACCCCATAGCTCCGGCAGCAAACCCAAGAGCTTCAGGACTATATTTTCCAGTGGCCAAGATCCCGCTTGCAGCGGAACTATAAGCCCAAGGGAGCCAAACAGGCATGGTCTCCACAGCTGTAACGCCTACCAATGGAGCCAAGACTGTACCAAAAGCAATCACAGTATTAATCTTATTTTTCCTATCTATTTCCGCAGCAACAGATTTCACGTCGCCGCCTTTAATAGCAGTTGTATTTAATCTGTGATAGTCTTGCCAGCCAGCATATTGACCCTCCAAACCGTCGATGTCAATATTTGCTATAGGATTGTTACTAGCAAATTGATAAGGAGTAAGCATTGGATAGGAACCGGTCGTCGGATCTCACTCAGGAACTTCCCTATCCCCGGATTATAGATTCTGAACCCATAATCGTAATGGTTCCTGCTGCCCCATTCGCCCTTGCTGTCATTTTCCTTGCCTCCAAACCCATATCTATAGAGAAGCTATCCTCTCCAGGTAATAACAACCGCTACTCTTCTCCTTCTGGAATATCCAGGGTGTTGGAAAAATAACCATATTTCAGTTTCTCAAGCTGCCATTTGGTGATAAGGTCCACTAGTTTCAACTGGCCTTCCAGGTATTTTTCCTGCCGCTTGTTCAGTAGAAACACAGAACTCTCTCCATAGTTGAATTTTTCGGATTCAGCCCATAGCAATCGTTCATAGCCAGCGACATTTTGTTGCTGGTTGGACACTTGGTTTTCAAGAAGGTCGATCTGCGCTATGCTGTTGATCACTTTGTTCTTTAAGCCCAATGTTTTGTTGTCGAGCTCCAGTTGCTTTTGTTGCAATTTAATCTTACTGAGCTGTAAATTCCCACGTTCTCCCCTTAGCAACAGTGGAAAACTAAAAGAAAAACCCCATTTATAGTCATTTTGATTGTACCCTGGCAACCCTTCCCCATCAGGAGTCAGTAAGGGCATATACTTTACCTTCAGCTTAGGGAGCAACTTTTCTTGCTTCATTCTCCTTTCTGCTTCCAATGCCGTGAGGTTTAACCTGGCCTTTTGTAACATGGGGTGTTGCTCTACCGAGTCGACAGGAATCATCGGAACAGGGACTTCTTCATGTATCGTCTCCAATTGCTCAGGTTTCCGGCCTTCCAAAAAGGCATTGCCATTTTCATCCCAAAGAAAATTTTCAAGATTTGTCATCGTGGACACATAGCTCGACTCTGCTGTCTGGAGAAGGTTTTTTCTGTCTTGCCAAACGGTATAAGCCTCCAAGGTATCCATGGCGGTTTTTTCTCCATTCTCATAAGCCGTCCTGGTATTTTCAAAATAGTTTTCTGCCAAGACTACGCTTTCTTTTACAATGATCAGAGACTGGTGACTGTTAGCCCAATAGAAATACGCCTCTGCAGCACTAAAATACAAGTCATTGGTCTGTAAGACCTGTTCATTTTCTGCTATGGCAGCATAAGCCTTGGCCTGTCTCAATGCGGTCCTCCCCTCATCCATCAGGAGCCCTTGGAGCACATTCAGTTCTATCCCTGCATTCCAGAGCCCATCGTTACCTGCTGTATTGCTTTCGGGATTAAGGTAGTTTCCTGAATTTTTCTCATAGCCAGCCACCAGGTCAAATCCCGCTACTGTAGGTATACGCAGTCCGGAAGCCAGTTTTCGGTAATAGATCTTGTCATCGTAATGCTTTTGGCTAAAATCTGCCCCCACCACTGGGTCAAAATTCCCTCGTGCAGCACGTACCGTAGCATCGGCCTTTTGGGCATTTAATCTGGCTTTTCGGGATAGAGGATGATAATCCAGCACATGCTGCATGTACTGATCAAACTCCAGTGCATTATCTCCGGTATCCTGGGCCGTGGCTTTCGGAAGCAAACCTCCCAGCACTACAAAGAGTAAAATGGTATAGATGCCCTCTCTGATCATGTTACTTTTTATTTTACTGATTTTAGCGGAGCTTTTAGCTTGATTTTTTGGGGACTTTCTTTTTCCTCACTGTAATAGTCCGTGGGAAAGCCATTCAGCTGGCGCCATAGTTCGTACCAAAGCGGCACATCGTTCAGCAATAGAAATGCCCTGGCTCCAGTGCCGATACTGAGCCGCTCGGGCCATTGGCGGTCATCCGGATCAGGGGTCACCAATAATCGATAGTATCCATTATTGCTTATAAAACGATCCATGGCCACCACATGACCAGAAAATATACCTGTGGAAGCTTCCGGCCACCCGCTGATAACGATCGCTGGCCAACCATCAAATCGGAGTCGTACTTTTTCATGTTGGTGGACTAGCGGAAGATCCTGAGGACGGACATATACTTCCACGGCCAGGTCATATTGATCAGGAACGATCGTCATGATATCCGTTCCTTCCTTGATTATCTCTCCGATTCCTTTGGTGACTGTCTTGGTGATATAGCCTGATTGAGGAGCGGTGATGTAGTAGCGTTCTTGCCGTTCTGTATAATTGCGAAGCTGATTCTGCAATTTGGAGGCGTCTGCCACAGTCCCCAATTTGGCAGACATGGCCGTTTGGATATCTGATTGAACCTTGGCCAGCTTATCACGGTACTCTCTTTCGGTAGAGGAAATCTCCAGATCCAGGTTCAGTAACTCATTCCGTTGATTGGTCAGTTTGTTTTGTTGGACGTTCACTTTGGCCTGCGTTTCCTGTACCTTCAGCTCTTTTTCCTGCAGCTCAGTTAGGGATTTCAACCCTTTTTTATGCAGTTCTGAGGTCCTTTGCAGCTGGTTCTGGGCAATGGAAAGATTGGTCTTATTGGCGACCAAGTCCATACTGTCCATGGCTACCTTATTGGTTGCTTGTAGGATTTTATTGTCCAGTTGCCGTAGCTTAAACCCCAATGCTTCTTTTAACGCTTGGTACTGAGAGCGCAGCGCTTCCACCTTCATATCGTAAGAATCCCCGCTTTGTGTCTTGGCACTTAACTGCTCTTGGGTCCTCTCCAAAAGGTTGGGGTCAAAATACTCGCTTTTGGCATCAGAGATGTACACTAGCGTATCTCCCTTATCGACAAAATCCCCCTCCTTGACATACCACCGTTCCAGCCTTCCGCTTATGACCGATTGGATGGACTGTGGTCGTTGTTCTGGTGAGCGGGTAGTCACATATCCATCAGTCTGGATATTCTGTGTCCAGGGCGCAAACATTACCCCCAACAAAACGGCAAAAATGATCAAAAAGGTCTTTTTCGAAAACTGGAAGGATTTCGCATCTTCCAGCACCTTAAAGACCTTATAATCTTTCTTTTTAATATAATTATTGATACTATTTTCAGAGATGTTTAGCATAGCGGATTACAACTTCACGGTCATTGTACTTTTTTTCAACCATTCTTCATCGTCGCTGATGACAATCAGTGTCCAGGGATGACGGTCATCAGTGAGGAAATTGATCAACTTGCTGCGTTCCTCTAAAGGAATATTGACCAAGGGATCTTCCATTAACAGCAAACCTGGACCATGACATATAGCCCTGGCCAAATGAATCTTCTGAATGATACATCGTGGCGTCCTTCTTCCCCCGCTGTCCAGTATAGTTTCCAGCCCGTTTGGAAGCCCTTTGATGTAATCTTCGAGTTCCAAATCCCTGAGGACTGCTAAAAGTGCTTTCTCCGAAACCTCTCTACCCACCAAGATATTCTCACGGATACTGCCTTCAAAAATCTGATTGGAAGCGAATACTATTCCCAGTTTTTGATGTAGGCTCTTTCGACTCAGCACACTATATGAAATATCATTCAGCAAAATATCGCCAGACTCCAAGTCCTGTACACCTGCCATGATCTGGAGCAATGTGGATTTCCCCGTACCTGTCTTGCTATTTAGCACTGCACGGGCCCTTGCTGGGATTTTCAGGTCCAAGTCACTGAACAAGGGGGCTGTTTGGCCTTTATGCCTAAAGGTCGCCTTCTTAAACGATAGGTAACAGTCTACGTCCGAAGACACCACCTCCTGACCTTGGTTTTCCTGCAATTCAAGGTCTGTAACAAAACCAATTTTATCGAAGGCGGTCAGCACGTCGTAAATATTATCCCACACCCTAAGCAATTTCTCTACGGAATTGATAATCAAAATAATCACGATCTCTGCGGCCACAAATTGTCCTATGTTCATTTGCTGGTTAAACACCAACAGTCCCCCAACCACGAGAATACCAGCGGCAATCAGGATCTTAAACCCTACAAAAGACTTAAACTGATCCAATAGTACCTTAAAATGAGATTCTCGGGAATTGATATAATCCACCGTGATATTGTCAGACTTCTTAAGGTGGAAGGAACTGGGGTCATTGAGCTGAAATGTCCTCCTCGCCCGTCCGATTTCCTCCAGCCAATGTGCCAGGCGATACTTGTATTTACTCTCCTCGATGCTGGTCTTTAGCCCTACCTCACCAGTTATCTTGACCAGAAGGTAAAGCACGAGTATAATGACCAGCCCCATACCAATAAAGTACAAGCTGTACACGGAAAGAAGCAATAAACCAAAAAATATCTGAAAGGTGGAAAGGGAAATATCAATCAGAATTTTTGGCAATCCTTTTTGTATCGTCAGCGTATCAAAGAAACGATTGGCCAGCTCTGGCGCATGGATACTGTCCACTTCCTTTGCTTTCATTTTGGGAAACCTAAAGGCAAACTCAAAAGCTGATCTGGCAAAGATGTCTTGCTGGATATTTTCTACTATGCGCAGCTGAAGGACTTGAAGGATACCTGCCACGCCAATTCCCACCAACACAACAGTAACCAGAAAAAACCAAGATGAGGAAAGCTCACCTGTCTGAAGAAAATTAATAATGGCCTGGATGCCCAAAGGCAGGGAAAGGTTCACCAAACCAATAAACACAGCATAGGTATAGATTTGCCTGATTTCTGGCTTGTAAAGTTTCAGCAGCCGCCACAGCCTTTTTACTGGAGATAAAGTACTCATATATGTTCCAATAGAATTTGAACGAAATAGTTGGGTTCTTTTCAGAAACAATTAACACCAAAATGGCTTTCAAGGTTTCTGTTTTTTTTATTCTGATGGCGGTAGGAGTGCGAATTTATAAAATATCAGGCTAATTCAGCAAATTCGACCTTGTTTTAATAAAAAAATCAAGATTATTTAACAAACCGTAGTGCTCCAAAGGCCGAATAATGGACTCACAGTGAATACTTTGTTTCTCCGAGGCTAAGTGTTGCGTTATGGATACACATAAAATTCTTAAACCCGGTTTATACCAACTGATGCCCTTGCTTTTTCAGTATTTGCCGGGACAGGCTGCTGCTATTCCTAATGTACTAACTGGGGTAAAGTGGCAGCGGCACGATGAATTTAGTAACCTGCGGATTCATCCGCAGGACGTTAAGCACTCCTCCAGCTCCAGAAGGAGTGCCAGCGGCACGGATGATAGCTGCCCTACACGAAATCCCACATGTGCCGAAAAAGTAGATCTAATCGAAATAACAAAAGATTATTTCGATTTACAAAAACTCTTCCGCTCTTTGAAGGACTCATCAGAAAGTCCCCTTTAGGGGATTTAGGGGGTAGATTTTGACGAATTTCCTTCCAAGACAAACTCTTTACTCGGACACCATTGATTTATTTTCAACCCGGTTTATACATGTGAGGCATAGCACCGCTACGGTTAACTCAAAAACAGCAGCGAAGCAACTGATTTTGTGTGCCGTGGCGTAGATAGGCTAATGCATATTCCGGGCTCAATATCCCGGATTCTGATCACTCGAAGCGTCCATGGCTGTATTATAATTGAGCTCGTCCACAGGAATTGGCCATAGATAATGTCTTTCGGCGATACTTACCCCTTTGTTTTTGGAAACAAACTCCTCCGCTCTTCCAGTTCTTTTGAGGTCTAGCCACCTTTTTCCCTCAAACTGGAGTTCATAGGCTTTTTCCTGCAAAACAACATCCAAAAAAGCCTCTACAGTCATATCAGCAAGGTCATAGTCCACCTCACTGGTCGCTACGGGGTCTAGCCCGTAAGCTCTCCGGTGTACTTGGTTCACTGCCTCCAGCGCCCCTGAACTTATGCTCCCCGCCCGTCTTGCATCTGCCTCTGCATAAATCAACAATACTTCTGCATATCGATAGATAGGCAAATCATTTCCAGCCCCCGTATTATCCGGAGCTTGTCTTTCCACAAACTTTCCATTCACCAAGGTGGTCTCACCCAGTCCAAAATCCACCGGCAGCCAAAGCTGTTTCCGTAAATCTTCATCATCCCATTCCTCAAAAAATGGATTGGCAGCATCACCATAATGTGCATATGCACCACCAAAATTATAAAGTCCTGTACTCGGATGGTTTAAGATCCATGGCAGGCCATTGCCTTGTGAAGACTGACGGGTATACTTGAGATAAAAAACCTCTTCCGTGCTCGTGACCAAATCCGGTCCGAAAATTTTCTGCTGAATATCCTCCTCATGCTGGATAGGCACCAAGCTAAATTCGCCAGAATCCATTACCTCAGCCGCTTTGTTACTGGCGGCATCATAATCTTCCAGCTGCAAGTACACATCTGCCAAAAGCGCCTTGGCAGCCCAAGCGGTAGGCCTTCCTGGTTGCGAAGCTTGTGAAGGGAGGTTTTCTTCGGCCATCAAGAGGTCTTCTAGTATCAAGTCATATACTTCGCCAGGTGTAGCTTTCGGCACATTCTGTTCGGAGATATTCTCAGCAGTACGAAGTGGAACACCGCCCCAATTTCTCACTAAATCAAAATAGGTAAGCCCTCTTAGAAACCTAGCTTCGGCCAAGAATCGATTGCGGGTTTCTTCCTCTACTTGGTCACTTTGGGGAGCATAAAACAGGACCAAATTGGCATTTCGGATCCCTTCATAGAATTGGGCCCATCGCTCAGCGGCAGTATTGATATTGGTAGCATTCAAGCCATCAAAATCATTGTACTGTGCCCTGCTGCCACGACCATAACCCCAATCCGTATGGGCACTGAGTACTGCTACTTGCTCAGGCCGGACTTTTCTCAATGGGGTAAATATGGCATTGGTGGCTGCTTCAAGGTCTGCGGCAGTTTGATAGAAATTCTCTGCCACGACTGTCTTAGGCTCCTCCTCCAACAGGTCATTGCACCCTGTCAACATCCCCAAACCACTTGCTACCAACAACAGCGTCAAGGGCATTTTCCAATACTTTCGTCTATTTAACGTATCTCTTTTCATGGCTTTATGGTCTTTGTAGTGATTAGAATGTAGCCCTTAGGCCCAGGGTATATGATTTGGGAATGGGATAGCTATAATGGTCTATGCCAAGGCTGGTATCTCCTCCGTTGCTGTTGACTTCAGGATCCCACCAAGAGTAATCTGTGAACGTCAGCAGGTTTTGTCCACTGACATACAGTTTAAGATTTCCAATCCACTTCGATTCGGGAAAAGAAAAATCGTAGGCCAGTTGGATGTTTTTCAGACGTAAATAAGACCCGTCTTCCACGTACCTATCGGACACTTTCAGGTCGGTATTTCTACTGATTAGCGGGTATTTCGCATCGGTATTTTGAGGAGTCCAATGATCCTCGAGAACTTCCGCTGGCATGTTCAGTCCCTGTCCATAATCCATGGTACTGGAGATGGAGGATACATTAAAGATATCATTGCCCTTAGAACCTTGTAAAAACAGGTCAAGCTGGAAGTTTTTATAGGTCATGGTAGAATTGATCCCATAGAAAAAATCCGGGTTGGGGTCACCAATGGCCGTTTTGTCACTGTCGGTGATCTCTCCATCTCCATCCAAGTCCTTATACCGGATATTCCCTTCCTCGGTATATCCATCTTCCTGATATCCCCAAAACTGCCCGAGCGGCCTGCCCTCCTCCATAATGGAAAAATTGTCCGCTACAGTCACCACATTGATATAATTGGTCAGAATGGGATTTCCCTCATTTAAGCTCACCACCTTGTTACGGTTAAAGGAAATATTTCCTTTGACATCCCATCTAAAGGCTTTATTGAGCACGATTGCGTCCAAGCTCAGCTCTAACCCTTTGTTCTGGATTTCACCAACATTGGCGATGGTGGTGGTATAGCCATAGGAGCTTGGCAAACGAACAGTACTCAATAGATCCCGGGTATTTTTCACATAAAAATCCGCTCCTATCATGATCCTTCCTCCTACTATCCCCAGATCCATCCCGAGGTCAAACTGTTCTGTAGTCTCCCATTTCAGGTCACCAGGCAATAAGGACTGCGGAGCAAAGGTGCTATACAGCTCTTCGCCAAAAACCGTATATCCTGGAAACAGTCTATTCAAGGTGCTATAAGGATCAATCGCCTGACTCCCCGTCAACCCCCAACTGGTGCGTATTTTCAGTTCCGAAATAACCGTTTGATCTTGCATAAATCCCTCCTGAGACACTCTCCAGGCTACAGCAGCTGAGGGGAAGTGTCCCCACTTGTTCCCTTCACTATAGCGCGAAGAACCGTCTGCCCGCCACGTCGCAGTAAACAGGTATTTATCTGCATAATTGTAGTTTACCCGACCGATATAAGACAGCAAAACGGACTTGGCATAGCCGGAGGTAGGAATGCCTGGTGTAGTGGCGGCTCCCAAGTTATCGGTTTCAAAAAGGTCACTTAAAAACCCCGCAGCACTTCCTGCCAGGTACCTCGTTTGGAAATCCTGATAGGTAAATCCTGCCAAGATATCAAACTTGTGCTTTTCATTTATAGTATCAGTATAGGCAATGGTATTTTCATTGAGCCTGCTAATATATTGTCGCGTATTGACGCTGGCATTTCCATCGCTATTGATAAAATCAGTGGTCCGGTACACATCGGTCCGGTCATCCCTGTTCTCAATACCTCCCAGAATTTTTATGGTCAATTTGGGGATAGGCTGGTAGCTAACAGAAGCATTAGCCAATACAATGTTGGCTGTTACGTTATTAAATTCCTCATTGATATAATTGAGCGGATTGATAATATCCGGCGAGACAAAGGGATAGTCCTGTGAGAGTATCGTCAAGGTACCGTCCTGATTATACGGAGTGGACAAAGGAGAGGCCACCAGTGCTGAACCTATCATGGAATTACCCCTCGCTCCTCCATCACTATCTCTTCTGGCAGTGGTCAGCTTGGTCAGGTTGGTCGAAAAATCAATCGTAAACTTATCGCTCAGCGTATGGTGGATGGAAGACTGTAAGGCATATCGGTTATAGTCACTACCTTGGATAATTCCTTCTTGGTCAAAAACGCTTCCCCCTACAGAAAACCGAGTGGCCTCATTACCTCCTGACACCCTGATGGAGCTGGACTTGATGGGTGCTTGGTCAAACACCTGATCCTGCCAATCCGTTCCTGAACCATATCCTGCTATTTCCCCTTCTGAAAAGTACGGGTCAATTCCGTCATTTTCTGCTTGTATATTCATCAACTGAGCATATTGTCTCCCGTCCATCAATCCTAGCTTTTTTCGGAGGTTTTGGACACTATAATAAGCATCAAACTCCACCGTAGTAGGAGCCTGTACTCCTCCCTTGGTCGTAATAAGCACTACACCATTAGCTCCCCTGGACCCATAGATAGCGGTAGCAGAAGCATCCTTCAGCACCTCAATACTGGCTATATCAGCATTGTTCAAGTTAGTCGGACTGCCCGAGTATGGAAACCCATCAATCACGTAAAGAGGGCTGTTGTCTCCTTGGATGGAGTTACTGCCGCGTATACGGATATTCACTCCTCCACCGGGGGATCCATCGTTTTGGATGACTTGGACCCCCGGGGCACGTCCAGCCATTGCCTGGAGCACATTAGTCGTAGGGTATGCATTGACCTCTTCGGTACTTACCTGAGCTATGGAGCCGGTAAGGTCTGCTTTTCGGGCAGAGCCGTATCCGATCACCACCACCTCTTCCAGTTCTTCTTCCTCGCTGGCCAATGTAACATTGATCTGGCTTTGATTATCTACGCGCACTTCCTTCCCTTCAAAGCCTACAAAAGAAAACACCAGTACGGGGCTGGTGTTTTCTGAAGGAATATTGATTTGATACTTACCTTCTCCATCTGTAATGGTACCAGTTTCGGTACCTTTGATCTGAACAGTGGCGCCAGGCAAGGAAGCCCCCACGGAGTCAGTCACTTTTCCTGAAATGGTCGTCTTGGGAGCACGCACGGTATCTGCGGGAACGGCCAGGTCTTGAGGAAGGTCCGGAACGGTATCTTGAGAAATCACCGAACTCAAAAAAGTCATTGGCCTTCCCGATGATAATGACAAATGCCCGGATGCCTTTGCGTGGAATATACCTCCCACACAAAATATCCAGCACAAACTATACAACTTAATTAACGGTATCTTCATCTTTCATGGGGTTAAATCACTTGTGACACACCTTTAAAGAATCCAACCTCCGTTCCACACGCTTGAAAAAATACTATAAAATAACAAAATCTACCTTAAACAGCCTTACAGCACCCCAGTAACCTTGTGTTTACACAAACGATTCAGGCTATCCAGCGATCTACCTGATTTATTTGTGGATTTTTTTAACCATTTTGTAGATAATTTCACTGACTTTTGCCATAAAATCCCTTGACAAACTCCTTGCCCACCATGTTCAAAAAGTAACCCTTTGGCAATTTTTCTGGAAAGTAAAGGGCCAAACCACCTGTCACCTTCTCACTTGAGACCCCAAGATGACACGGGCCATTTGGTCAAAAGCTTTTTTAATCTGGCCTATCTGTTCTTCCTGTTTTTGTGAATACCGTTCCTTATCTATTGCTGTAGCAACCTTGAACTGCTCAAATAAACGGTCAAAATCAACAGCAAAGGTATTGCCTTCTACACCCCAAGTGGATAGATAAGCATTCAGTTTTTCTACTTTCAGCCCCACATAGGGCACCGCATAGCTCATGGCGGTAATGGCGCCATGAAGGCTGGTCCCGACGTAGCATCGGGCATTGGCGATCAGGTACATAATGTCCCAGATATTATCTGCATCAAAATAGGTATGGGCACTTTTAAGATGCTTTCGCACCTCTGCCAGCGCCACATGATCATCATGATCCAAGGCCTTCCCAATGGGGCAAAGGCATAATTTGGTATCCGTATGCTGGGCTATCTTATCAAGTTGCTCTGCAATATTCGCTTCAAGTCCCTGTGTGTTTTTTCTATTGATCTGAAAAAACAAATAGTCGCCCTTTTCTGCTTCCACGTAGTCGCATACGGCAGGAGTTACTTTTTTTTGTAAATAGGAACTGGGATAAAATCTGCTCATCAGTACTGCCGAATCGGGAAACAGTTCCGCAGAGACACCATTTTCGCTCAAATTACCTACCGTTAACCGATCCCGCACGGCTAGGTAATCCACTCTGGAAATTTTTTCCTGCATAAATGCGTATTTTTCAAAAATTTCCTTGTTGAGGCCTGACCCACCTAAGGAATTTAAAACAACTGACTGCACATTGCCAAAATCCTTTTTCGTAAACACAAAAGGCAAGGCAGTAGCTCCATTCAAGAAACGTTTTGCCATCGCATTGAGGTCGATCAGCTTAGACAACCGGTAACGGTACCGATGTATTTTTTGGTACGTGGGATTGAGTGCCGCAAACAGTGAATGCCAGGTCACCCCTAAAGCCTCCCCTCCGGCTACGATAATATGATTCCTGCCGCTAGGCGCATTGCACGCAGCATAAAAAGCCGACAAATCTTCTGTGGGCTTCCCCCCTACCATACTTAGATCGCTCTCTACCAAGCCAAAAAAACGGAAATTAAACTCCTGACCGTAGGTTTTCAGCTGTTTTTCGATGATCAAGGGAAAGAGCAGGTCCCCGTAGTTGTACCGGTCAAAGGCTCCGATGATTAATACATTTTCCATAATTACTGAAGCTAACAAAAAACCTACCTGTTTTTAGTAATTTCTAAAAATTGTGGTTCATTGTTCAATTAAAAGAATAAAAGTCAAGCAGAAAAAAACATCAACACAGTTTCCTAACCATCTTTTACTACCTATCAACTCTAATCACGGAAGGAAAGACACCATTTATTGAAAATTTAGCACCAAGATTGCTACGCAATAAGGTCGATATAGGGTCAATCTCTTTTTATATGAAGCGTTAATCAACATAATCAGTGAGAAACAACCAAACATACCTATCTTACTCCCAACTTAATTCTATATAATCCCATCTATGTCCGGACAATCTTCGGTAAAAAAAATCTTTTCTGGCTCCGTTTGGGGCATTGCGGCCAAGGTTATCGATGCTGTGGCGAAGTTTGTCACTATCCCCTTATTGGTGGGGTATTACGGCAAAGCCGATTATGGGCTGATTGCACTGGCTTTTTCCCTAAACGCTTACCTGAGGCTAATGGACTTGGGAATGAACATTGGCTCCGTCCGGTATTTTGCCATGTGGGAGGCCAAGTCCCAATACAAAAAAATCGCAACGGCATCCAGGTCAAGCATGGTCTTTTACGGTGTTATTGGGCTGGTCAATGCGTTGATTTTTGTGTTGATGGCAGATTATGGAAGTGAATTCTTCAATATCTCAGCTGATCAAGCGCCCACTTACAGGGTAATGATGTACATCCTTGCGGCCAGCACGGTATTCAACTGGCTCTCCAACGTGGTCCTGCAACTGCTCAGTGCCAAAGACGAACTGGGCTACGTCAACCGTATCACAGTGATCAGCAGCCTCCTCAATTTCATAATAGCACTTGCTGCCATTCACTTCGAATGGCCACTGACTGTCTATTTTCTATTTTACACCCTGTCCCTGCTCGTGGTCATTCCCTTCAATGTATACCGGCTAAAGGTATACCCTATTGCTTTAAAAGAACTATTGACCCCGCATTGGGACAAAAAGGCCTTCCGGCAGATTTTGGGGTACAGCATGGCCATTTTCGCCATGGGGCTATTCCAGTTTTCGGCCAAGGAACTACGCCCCCTACTTTTGGCAAAATTCGCCTCTAGTATCGATGTATTGACTGATTATCGGGTCATCCAGACGATTGCCAATCTGGTCATGTCCTTTGGAAGCATTTTCCTTCAGGTCTTGCTTCCTTCTGCATCCAAGGCACATGCTGAAAACGACCACCGAAAAATGGAAAAAATGGTCTTTGAAGCCACGCGATACATCTCCATTTTCCTTACTCTGGTGGTTTTTGCCCTGATCTTAAACACTGACAATCTACTTGTGCTTTATATGGGTGAAAGCTACCTAGACCTCAACATCTGGTTAGTTATTTGGCTGCTTACCGTGTTATTATCCATGCACAATACCCCCGTGGCCAGTTTGGTATTGTCCTCTGGAAAGACCAAAGCCCTAGTGTTTTCCGCAGCACTTGGATGCGTCATTTCCCTGCCCATTACGGTGGTTTTCGCGGAGAAAATGGGAGTTGGTGCTGCGGTAATCGGGTATTTGGTATATATGCTGATACAGATGGCCTTCTTTTACTTCCATTACATTCCCAAGGTGCTTCACCTGAACAGTACCAAAATATTCTTTGGGGCCTTTTGCCCTTCCCTTTTGGGCGCAGTTATTGCTCTCTTGTTGGCACATTATACCAGTAGCTTACTCAGCATGGCAAGTCCCTACTTCGAAGTTGCATTGCAAACAGTGGTGTTTTTCGTGGCTTTTGTGGCCTATCAGTGGGCATTCGTCATTAAGCGATCTGATATTGAATACCTAAAAACCAATCTCTTGAACAAACCAGCAAACCATGGAAAGGAATAATCCCCTACCGTTTTCCATCTGCATCCCTGCCTATAAGAGCCAGCACCTCAAGGAATGCATAGACAGCATCCTCAACCAAACCCTTGCTGAATTTGAACTGATCGTGCTCAATGACTGCTCTCCAGAACCTGTTGAAGAGATCGTTTCCCAGTTTGATGACAAAAGGATACAGTACCATAGAAATAAGAAGAACGTAGGAGCCTTGGACCTGGTACACAACTGGAACAAATGCTTATCCATGGCCTCGGGCGAATTCATCGTGATCATGGGGGATGACGACCTACTGGAACCAGATTATTTGGAGGAATTTTCCAGCCTCATCTCCACCTACCCAGAACTGGATGTGTACCACTGCAGAAGTAAGATCATTGATGAAAAGGGCATCCCCCATCTATTGACTCCTGCCTGTCCCGCTTATGAAGACGTCTACGACAGCATCTGGCATCGCCTGAACCAGTACCGTTCCAATTATATCTCTGACTATATGTACCGCACCAGCGCACTTCGAGCGCAGGGAGGCTTTCATTACCTGCCTTTGGCATGGGGGGCAGATGATATCACCGCCTTCATCGCTTCGGCAGAAAAAGGTATTGCACATAGCAACCGCCCTGTTTTTCAGTACAGAAGCCATGGCCTCTCCATCTCATCGACGACCACTAATGGCCTTGCCAAGCTAGAAGCAGACAGCAGGTATGCAGCATGGCTAAAGAAATTTCTACAGGAAAACCCACAAGGGGAAAAACGTCCTATTATCTATCGGCATTTGGTGGAAAACCAAGACCGCTACATGCACGAACGAAAACTGTTTACTATCACTAAAATCATGGCCTCCGAGCCATTTCCCAAAATAGGTAAATGGCTAAAGTACCGAAAAAAATTTCAGCTAAAGGCCAAGGACATTTTTCTGGCTGCTGCAAAAAGCAGGAAAATGAGAAAAATATAGATGGTGTCATATAGTAAATTGCAAATCAGCCAACACAAGTTTTATACATGCAAATCATCTTCAATCCTCCAGACAACACCGAAAACAAATACATCCAGCTCATGACCCAGCCGCTTCGCAAAGCTGGATATGACATCAATGAGCTGGACACTTTTTTTACCAGCTGGAAACATTTTCGGCATATCCGGCTGGTCCACCTCAACTGGTTTGAAAACATTGATGACACCTCCACTATCAAAGCATTCAGGAGTTTTTTCAGGAAAATTTTTGTCCTCACAGTCATCCGTCTCAGCGGCAAAAAGCTGGTATGGACCATGCATAACCGGATGACACACGAAAAAAAAACCGGCAAACTCAGCCGAATATTAACGGGCAGATTACTCAAGTGGTCTGATGCCATTGTCATTCACTGCAGTACCTCCAGAGAGCTATTAGCTGAAAAAGATCCTGCATTAGCCCGCAAAACCTGTTTAATCCCCCATCCTAATTTTGTGGACAGTTATGGTTCGGTGTCTGACAATGCCCCTTCGGACTCCCCTAAACTTCACCTCTTGTTTATGGGAGCAGTAAAACCTTACAAAAACATCGAGCTGCTCATCAATACCATTGGCCCAATGGGCAAAGAGGTTTCCCTGACGATTGCGGGTAAGCCAAAAGACAGTGAATACCACGATACACTCACCAAAATAGCGGCAAAATTCCCTAATATTGACCTTGTCCTAGAGTTTATCCCAGACGGCCTGCTGCCAGAGTTAATTGGAAAAGCAGACATCCTGATCCTACCTTATGACCTAAAGAGCAGTCTAAATTCAGGAACAGTAATGTTGGCCTTCAGTTATCAAAAAACGGTAATTTGTCCAGAAATTGGCACATTGGTTGATCTACAAGAAGCAAAAGATCATTTTTTTGGATACCGTTACCAGTCAACTACCGAACACATGGAGAAGATCAGATCGACAATACAAAAAGCAATAAACCTCAAAAAGGATCATCCGACAGCCTTGGATGAAATGGGACAGAAAATGCGGGAGTATGTACTCACCCATAATAGTCAGTCACTGGTGGGCAAACAACTGGTAAATCTCTATGAAAATCTGTCAAATCAATAATCACCTGAGGTAAAGTCACTTTTGAACCAAAAAATTGATAAATTATCGACTGTCCATACGATATACACCATCGTATGAGCAGGTTAACAAGGCCATCATGAAAATACTGTATATCAATTCACTCTATGCACCTGATATCCGTGGAGGAGCCGAAATCTCGCTCAAACTCCTCGTGGAAGGCATGCAGTCCCGAGGTATTGAAGTCAGGGTATTGAGCATGGTTCCTGACGGTGATCTTTCCGTCTCGACAGTGGATGGAGTAAGCGTCTACCGGGCAGGCCTTCACAATAGGTACTGGCCATACAGCCCAAAACACCAGCCCAACTATCAAAGGCTATTATGGCATGTAAAAGACCGCGACAACAGGGACATGGCCCGCAATGTGCATGAAGTGATAAAACGGGAAAAACCTGATATCGTCTCCTGTCACAACCTGGCAGGCTGGTCCATAGCTGTCTGGGATGTCATTCGTCAACACAATATTCCTATTGTCCAAGTGCTCCACGACCTGTATCTCCTATGCCCCAACAGCAACATGTTCAAAAATGACATCCCTTGTAAAGGCATTTGTATGGAATGTAAGGTGCTACGACTCCATCACGGAAAAAAGTCCTCTCAAGTAGATGCGGTGGTGGGCATTAGCCAAAGTATTCTGGACAAGTTCACGGCAGAAGGCTATTTCCCCAACGCCACTTCCTATGTCATTCACAACACAAGAAGCATCGCTTCTCCCGGTCTTCCCAAAACGCGTGTAGCAGGAAGTCCTTTGCGTATTGGATACCTAGGGACCTTATCCAAAATCAAGGGAGTAGAATGGCTGATCGAGACGGTCAAAAACCTAAGTTTCCCTACGCAACTCAGCATTGCCGGCAAGGGAAAGACAGCCTATGAAGAGCACTTGACCGCGCTCAGTCTAGACCACGATTATATCAATTTTATCGGGTATGTAAAGCCCAGCGAGCTATTTGAGCAGATCGACGTGTTGGTGGTCCCTTCACTCTGGGAGGAACCCCTCGGAATGGTCGCCATCGAGGCGCTAGCTCACCATGTCCCCGTGATAGCCAATAAGGCCGGTGGGCTAAAGGAAACGGTAAAGGAGGGAATCAACGGCCTATTTTGTGCAGCAGAAAGGCCAAAATCCCTAGCAGAAGCCCTTCAAAAACTGTATGAAAACACGGGTTATTACAATCAGCTTAGTGCCCAGGCCCGGAATTCCGTTGCTTCTATTTTGGACCGTGATAGGATGCTGGATGCTTATCAGGAAGTCATCACCTCCACACTAGAGAAACACCTTCTCGAAACACCTTGAGCTTATGAACACGACCTTGCAGCAACAAAAAGGCCCTTTGCCCCTTCCTGCCCTTGAATGGAAGTCCATCCAGCTCTCTGAATTGGTATTCTGTTTGGCCATAGCCTCCACCTGCCTTCCTTTTAAGGTCTATCCTGCGATGTTCTTGATATCTGTGGGTTTTTCTTATGCTGAATCCCCTCAAAAAAAACTCCTCCCTTGGGCGGTATGTTTGGGTATTTTCAGCGGCTATGCATTGATCAGCTTTCTTGCCACCTACCAAGGTCAACCTGCTTTGCTTACCGGAATCACCAAGCTGATGGTCAATAGTATATTCCTTTATTTTTCCTTTATCTGGCTTTCCCAAAGGGACAACAACAACCTATTGTTTCTATTGGATTTTACGTTACATGTGATCTTTGTACTATTTTTCCTACAATTGATGGTATATCATGAAGCCCTGCACTTTAGGCTAGTGGCCGGAAGCAGCTCTTCCGGTGAGGCCAGTATGCTGTACGATCACCACCGGTTTTTCTGGGGATTGGCCGATAAAAACATGTTGGGCGCAAGGATCGCTTTGTTGGGTTTTCTCTACATCATGGTTCCCGTTATCCGTTATCGGAGGATTGCTGTTTGGCGATTGGCCTTTGTTTTTTTATTGGCTTACCTATCCCTTTCCCGGACTCCTATAGTGGCATTACTGATTGGCTGTGGCTACCTCCTTTGGGCAGTGCTTTCAAAAAAGTACAGGATTATCATGGTCCTGATCTTAGTCGCTGCCATTCCGATTATATTGCAGAAAGTCATTCGGGTGGACCAGCTCACCGCCTCCAATGATGGCATGGGGGTAAGACTTGTCTATTGGCAAGCTTTCTTTTCCCATTTCTCCGAAATATCTATTTGGGGCAATGGTTTTATGAAGGCCCCTTCTTTCCTGAATGAATTTGCCCAGTTTTACCATGGAGAGCCCCATATCCACAACACCTTTATGTCATGTTACCTAGAACTAGGCATTATTGGTCTGGTAACCTTTGTGCTATTTTTGGTATTTTATATCAAAGCCTGCTTTTCGGTCAGCAACAGCAGGGATTTCTGGATAGCATGCTTTTTGCCACTTATTGCGATCATGTGCATCCTTTACTCAGGATATGACAATGATATTATCATGTACCTTGCGATCCTCTACTTGCTGGGGACCTGTAGGGACAAGGCCGATTTTGGCAAGGTTAACATAGGTTTATGGAACAAAAAAGAAAAGTATTGATCGATGGCCGATGGGCCGGAGACACAGGAATAGGGAGGCTCTATAAAGAGGTCATGCAGGCAGCTCCTCCAGAAGCAGCCTGTCACTGGGTAACCACCAAAGCCGGATTGGGCAGCATGTTTTCACCATATGACTTAGCGAAAGACATCAGTCGATCTGAGGCGGATATATTCTACAGCCCATCCTTTATGCCTCCATTGTATTCAAAAATCCCCTTTATCTTCACTGTCCATGACTTGATGCACCTCTTTTACTACTCGGCCATGCACAAGCTGTATTATAAACATGTCATAGCCCGGTTGGCCCTACGGGCAAAACAAATCATCACCGTATCCCAATTCAGCAAGGAACAGCTGGTCACCTTGCTTGGCATTCCAGAGCACCTGATCACCGTCATATATAACGGTGTCGATGCTCATTTTCTACAGAACGAGGAAGCCATGTCGCTAAACAGGCCGTATTTCCTGTATGTTGGCAACAGGCGGACGAATAAAAATCTACCGGCCATGCTGGAAGCTTTCGCCAAGGCAAAAATCCCTGATGATTTCATCTTTGCCCTAAGCGGTAAGGCTCATCCAGCGCTCAATGCCCTGATCCAACAGCTGGGCATAGAAAAAAAAGTGCGGTTTCTGGGCTTTATCCCTGAGGAAGACCTCCCCAAACTTTATAAAGGGGCCTACGCTACCCTTTTCGTTTCTTTAATGGAAGGATTTGGCTTGCCGGTATTGGAGTCCATGGCCTCTGGTACACCTGTCATCACCTCCTCGGTGAGCTCACTGCCGGAAATCGCTGGAGGAGCAGCTGTCTGCGTCAATCCCACAAAAATCGCGAACATCCAAGAAGGCATCGAACAATTGGTAAACAACGGCCCACTTTATGAAGCCTGCATCGAAAAAGGCATCCATCGTGCAAGGGAGTTTCCTTGGAGCAATACAGCCCAAAAAACTTGGGAATTGATATTAACATGACTTTATCATCCTGTGATTCCACATCACTAGCCTCCTTTAAGATATTGGCCTTTCTTTTGTACTTAACCAGAAGTTCGAAAATCAGAAAAAATGAAAAGACACTTCATAAAATATCTTTTGCCCCTAGCATTTCTTCTGGTCGCAGGAAGCATTTATGGCCAAACAAATGGCAATGAAGCCCATGGCCCTACCACTTGGAATGTAAAAGAACACCAGGCCAAAGGTGACGGCTTTACAGATGATACCGAAGCTATCCAAGCCACCATTCGCTTGGCCAACCCCGGAGATACGGTATGGATCCCTGAAGGCACTTATGTGGTCAAAACACTTGGATTACGATCCGGAGTCCACATTAAGGCTGACGGTCTTTTAAAACAACAGCTAGACAGCACAGAGGAGTTTACTACAAAGCGTCAAAACTCTTCCGCGCCTCTTTTTAGGGGTAAGAATGTGGCTGGTATTTCCCTTGCCATTCGTGCCCAAGCCCTCCATGAGGCGATTTACCTCAGCGGGAGTCAAAACATCTCCATCATCCACTCCCTACTCTCAGGAGACAGCACAAAAGTCCGTTCTTTTGCAGGGGTTCTATTGTACAAGTGCAAGAACGTCACCGTCAGACAATCGGAAGTGCGTAACTTTGGAACTGACCGAATTTACACCGACCATTACCAACCCGGAACAGGCATTCGGATTCTGGAAAGCCAAAATATCTCCATCATAAAATCCAGTATTTGTTATAATGGTGAAAATGGCGTCTTTATCCACAGCAGCCCTGATGTCCAAGTTCTCAACTCCACTATCAGCCACAATGGTATGAGCGGAATCCAGGTAGCCTTTGGCACCAGCGGAGTTGAAAAAAACTATCTTTTCGAAAACAACATCCTACATCACAATGCCGGTGATGCGGTCGATATCAACAACAGGGCTCCTAAGGGGCCTCTCGACATCCATGCCGTCATCAAGGACAATGACAGTAAAGAAAATGGTTTTGTGGACGGAAAGTCCACTCCCGATGGCTCTGGAATAGCTACTTTGGTCAATGTATCCAATGTGGAAGTCCTGAACAATGAAGCCAAAGGGAACAACCGTCCGGCTGTCTATGCAGAAGATTGTGGGGAAATATTCCTACAGGGCAATGTGGCTGACAATCAAGTGGAACTCGTGGGCGGGCTAGATCATCTCACCATGCTCGCCAATGTCTTTGCCAATGTCACGTTCATTAAAAACGTCCACGCAAAATACATCTGCATGGAAAACAACCAACTAGGCACACTGTACCTCCCCAACGACATCACTGTCAACACCCTTTTGCTCAACAAAAACGAACTGACCAATTCAGTTATAAACATCAACTTATCCGGAAACATCCAGCTGACAGGTAACCGCATCCTCAATGAAGGGAAGGATCCGGCCTTGCTGTTGGTAAAAGCCGACGCTATCAGATTGGAAGACAACTATCTCTCCAGCGGCCGATCTCCGGCCATCACCATACATAGCTCTGCTAAAAACGTGCTCATTCAAAACAACACCATCCAAGCTGCCAACACCTGCATCATCGATAACGGTTCTCCTGGCCTGCAAATCAAAGGCAACAAACTTACTGCGGCCGAATCAGGCAGCCATTACTTCACCCTAAGGAGCAAAAACCCAAAAGATCTACAGCTTACCGGAAACGAACATACTGGCATGGATGACCACACTGTCGTGCTTATGGAAGGAAAAGGAACAGCAAAAATGGACGCCGAAAAAATCATCAAAGGCACCACAGATTTTGGTCAGGTAAAAGTGGCCAAAAGTAACCTTTAAAAGTAGCAAATGATGAAGATCAACCTTTTTATCCCCACACTCAATGCAGGGGCAAAGTGGAACCAAACCTTAGCGAAAATTGCGGAACAAACAGCCGTATTTCACCGTAAGATCTTGATCGATTCTGGATCTACAGATGGCACGCTACAAGCCCCCTTACTGGATGATTGGGAAGTGATGGCCATAGATAAAAAGGATTTTGACCACGGGGGCACCCGACAAATGGCCGTAGAAAAGTTCAATGATGCAGATATTTTTATCTTCTTGACCCAAGATGCCATCCCTGCAGACAAACACGCTCTCTCCATTCTAGTGGCCTCATTGGAAAACAATGCTGAATTGGGAATGGCCTATGGCCGTCAACTCCCACATTTAGGTGCCAAAACCCTAGAGGCACATGCGCGACTCTTCAACTACCCTGCACAAAGCGAAGTCCGTAGCTTAAAAGACCATGAACAATACGGTATCAAAACCATATCCTGCTCCAATTCCTTTGCCGCTTACCGAAAAGTGGCCTTTGAAGAGGCTGGTGGATTCCCAAAAGGATTGATCTTGGGAGAGGATGCTTATATCGCAGGCAAAATGTTACTGAAAGGCTGGAAGATGGCCTATATCGCCAATGCTTGTGTTCATCATTCACACGATTACACTGTTAAGGAGGAATTCAAGCGCTATTTTGATATTGGCGTCTTCCATGCTAAAAGTAAGTGGATTTTTGAGCACTACGGGCGTGCCGAAGGTCGCGGTTTTCAATATTTACAGTCTGAACTGACCTACGCCTCAAAAAACAATCCCCTAGCCCTTCCAAAGTCCATAGCGTCACTTTTCGCCAAATGGACCGGGTACAAAATAGGCCTGAACCACAAGAAGTTACCAACTTCTTTTAACAAATTTTTATCCATGCACAAGCACTTTTGGCATTCCACATAGTGAGTAAGGCTTCCACAGGCAAAACCCACATTAACGGTATTTAACTGCATTTTAAGGCTGATTTCAAGGTATTTCTCACTTGGCATATATGTTGGCTTATGTTAGTCAGGTTTATTAACTGACTTAACATAAAAAAAATGGCTAATCATAATCAAGAAATAATCTATAACAGGGCAATGACCACTACGGCGACCGTCCCAGACTTATTCACACTTTCGGATCTCATCACCAGGGATCGTATACACAACGGAATATTGAACATGCAAGTGGACAGCACCACGAAAGTGCTGAAAAGGATGTTTGACGTTCTATTTTCCGCTTTTGTATTACTACTTGGAGCGCCGGTGTACCTGGCGCTGATGGCCATCACCAAAGCCACTTCTAAAGGCCCAATATTCTATAAACAAGAGCGCATTGGCGAAAACGGTAGACCGTTTGACATCTACAAATTCAGGAGTATGTATACCGATGCAGAGAAAAATGGACCACAACTCACGAGTGGCAACGACCCAAGGATAACCCCATGGGGAAACTTCATGAGAAAAACCCACTTAGACGAGATCCCACAGTTTTACAACGTGCTAAAAGGGGATATGTCCATCGTTGGCCCTAGACCTGAGCGAGAACACTTTATCAACCAGATCGTAAGTGTCTCCCCAAGTTATAAAAAACTCCAAGGCATCAAACCAGGAATTACCTCTATCGGTCAGGTATACTATGGCTATGCCGAAACCGTACAGGAAATGGTAGAACGAATGAAATATGACTTGCTCTACCTAACCGGTGTCAACTTAAAGACCGATATCTTCATCATTTACCAAACGGTGAAAGTCATGGTCAATGGCAAAGGCCAGTAATTGTGAAAACCAACTAAACCATAAATAGACCACAGCCTAACCGAGTCACTGGACTTTTGGATATTCCCACTTCTCCCACAATCCATAATCGCTAATAATTGTTTGAAAGGGGAAATCAAAGAGAAAAGTGGCTCGGTTTTTTTAAACCCGATTTATACATTAGCCTATCTATTTCGACCTGATCCATCGCGGAGGACGCTCACACCTCCAAACTAACTGTCTTTTTCACTTTCAGCCTTCAGCGATAATGAGGATTATTGATTACCGCATTTTCCCCTACTGTGACCTATGTGACTATGTTGTTACACATAAATCAAGTTCCAAAACATAACAGTCGTACGTGGTATTGAGTTAAAAACTCAATTTTATCTGGTTCCGCAGCACAGCTGTCGGAACAACCGTTGCGTTTATGACTTACTTATTTTGGCCACAAAGTCTCGAAGTCACAAAGGGGTGGTGAATAGTGATGTGTCGTGTACTTGGCCGGGCCTATTATTTTCCAAAACTACTTAGTGTCTTGGTGCCTTAGTGGCTTGCTATTGATCCAGCAAAAACAGTGAAGGTACCGACAGGATGACTAAATACACATCCCCCTACTGTGACCTATGTGACTATGTTGTTACACATAAATCAAGCTCAAAACGTAACAGTCGTACGTGGTATTGAGTTAAAAACTCAAATTTATCTGGTTCCGCAGCATAGCTGTCGGAACAACCGGTGCGTTTATGGCTTACTTATTTTTGCCACAAAGTCTCGAAGTCACAAAGGGGTAGTGAATAGTGATGTGTCGCGTACTTGGCCTGGCCTATTACTTACCAAAACTACTTAGTGTCTTGGTGCCTTAGTGGCTTGCTATTGATCCACCAAAAACAGTGAAGGTACCGACAGGATGAATAGATGCATCCCCCCTACTGTGACCTATGTGACTATGTTGTTACACATAAATCAAGCTCAAAACATAACAGTTGTACGTGGTATTGAGTTAAAAACTCAAATTTACCTAGTTCCGCAGCACAGCTGTCGGAACAACCGTTGCGTTTATGACTTACTTATTTTGGCCACAAAGTCTCGAAGTCACAAAGGGGTGGTGAATAGTGATGTGTCGCGTACTTGGCCGGGCCTATTATTTTCCAAAACTACTTAGTGTCTTGGTGCCTTAGTGGCTTGCTATTGATCCAGCAAAAACAGTGAAGGTACCGACAGGATGAATAGATGCATCCCCCCTACTGTGACCTATGTGACTATGTTGTTACACATAAATCAAGCTCAAAACATAACAGTTGTACGTGGTATTGAGTTAAAAACTCAATTTTATCTGGTTCCGCAGCACAGCTGTCGGAACAACCGTTGCGTTTATGACTTACTTTTTTTGGCCACAAAGTCTCGAAGTCACAAAGGGGTAGTGAATAGTGATGTGTCGCGTACTTGGCCTGGCCTATTACTTTCCAAAACACTTAGTGTCTTGGTGCCTTAGTGGCTTGCTATTGATCCACCAAAAACAGTGAAGGCACCGACAGACTGGTTACCTGAATCTCCCCTTATAGTCGAGCATCGACCAAGGTTTTATCCAACATGCCCTTGACATCGTACACCACCTGTTTATCGGACTTTTGGATAGTCCATGCTTTAAATTCCTTATGGGCAACGGCCAAAATAATCGCCGAATATTCGGAAAGGTCAGGCTGTTTCTCAGAACTCAGTACATTGATTTTGTATTCATGGGCCACTTCTTCTGAGTTTGCCCATGGATCATAAACGTCCACATTAATGTCAAAATTTCTCAGCTCTTGGTAAATATCAATTACTCTCGTATTGCGGACATCTGGGCAGTCTTCCTTGAAGGTAAAGCCTAGGATCAGCACCTTTGATTCCATCACCTTGAGGTCTTTTCTCATCATGTGCTTGATCACTTCGGTAGCTACGTGCTTGCCCATAGAGTCATTCAGCCTTCTTCCCGCTAGGATAATTTCAGGGTGATAGCCTACTTCTTGTGCCTTTTGGGCCAAGTAAAAAGGATCTACACTGATGCAGTGGCCGCCTACCAAACCGGGACGAAAGGGGAGGAAGTTCCACTTAGTACCAGCCGCTTCAAGTACCTCCTGCGTATCGATATCCAAGAGATTGAAGATTTTGGAGAGCTCATTCACAAAAGCAATATTGATATCCCGCTGGGAATTCTCAATGACCTTGGCAGCTTCAGCCACTTTAATAGAGGTAGCCTTGAAGGTCCCCGCCGTTATCACCGACTTGTAAAGATCATCAATAAAATCAGCTGCTTCGGGACAACTCCCTGAGGTTACCTTCAGTATCTTGGACACCGTATGTTCTTTGTCACCCGGATTGATCCGCTCTGGAGAATACCCTACAAAAAAGTCCTGATTGAACGTTAAACCAGAACCACTCTCCAGCACCGGTACGCATTCCTCCTCGGTGACGCCTGGATACACTGTTGATTCATACACGACCACATCTCCTTTTTTCAGCACCTTGCTGATAGATTCCGAGGCTTTGAGCATAGGTGTCAATACAGGCCTATTGTGCTTGTCTGTAGGTGTAGGCACGGTAACTACATAAACATTACTATCTGCAATATCCCGGGGGTCTGATGTGGGGTAAAAGCCGCCCTTTTTCTGATCTAAATAACTTTTGGAAGTCTCCAACACCGACTGCAACAGTTCATCCTCCACCTCCAGCGTATGGTCAATTCCTTGGGAAAGCTGACTTACACGGGAAGAGGAAATATCGAACCCGACAACAGGGTATTTTTTAGCAAACTCTACCGCCAGAGGTAGGCCAACATAGCCCAAACCAATAACGGAAATCTTAGCGTCTTCAAGAGGAAAAAGTAGTGTATTCATGAGTAGTATTAATTATAAAGTAATTAGTATCAAATTTAATTTATCGTAATAAAATAAGGTTGGCCACAAAGATAACAGTACAAGGCTGTATTTACATCACATCCTTCCAGAATAGTTCCGCTGCGGGTAATTCAACCCGGAGTTTATTACTATTTTTCCAAAATGCGGATAAACGAGGAAAGGTGCAACCATTTTGGCTGCACCTCTTCCTAATTGGCCAAAGGAAACCGCATGGCTAGAGGTCATCCGCTACCAAAGACTGTATGCTTACAATGAACCAAGGGTTCAAGAGATCCTCTTTATTATAAACCAATGGAACTCCTTTTTTGGCCTGTAAAACTTGTCCTCCCATGGCCAATACGACTCCATGTGCTGCTGCAGTGTCCCATTCCATCGTCGGGGCAAAACGGGGATAAATCTGGGCTTTGTCTTCTGCCACGAGCATGAATTTTAAGGAACTCCCCATGCTGATGATTTCAGCACCTGGATACTTTTCCATAAAAGCCTTGGTTTCTGGACTCTGATGTGAAAGGCTAACGACCAAGGTCTTCACTTCCTCCTTCTCGGGAGGAGTCAGTTGGAACGGCGTCTCTTCTTTCTCCTGTTTCCAAGCGCCCTCGAGCGCATTGCCCCAATACATCCACTCCAGTACGGGAGCATATACTACACCGAGCACTGGACTGCCCTTATGTATCAAGGCAATATTGACCGTAAATTCTCCACTTTTTTTTATAAACTCTTTGGTTCCGTCCAAGGGATCCACCATCCAGAAATAGTCCCATTCCTTTCGAGTCTCATAGGGAATATCATTCCCTTCTTCGGACAGGACAGGTAACCCTGTTTCCTTCAAGATATCTATGATAGCATCATGCCCTGCTTTGTCGGCTTTGGTCAAGGGGGAGTCATCTTTTTTATATTCGACACCAAAATCTGCCGAATGGTAAATCCTCATGATCTCATCCCCCGCTGCCTTTGAAGCCTTGACAGCTGTACTGGTTAGCTCTTTAAGATTGATTTGCATGGCACTCCTCCTAATTTAGTGTCATTTAACCCGGTTTATGCATTGGTAATCGTAATAGATAGGCTAATGCATATTCTGGGTTTAATTAACCAAATCAGGTTTATTTTTCTCCAATTTTTCAAATACCTTTTTTACCTCTTGGGCACTTTCCTTCTTTAGTACAAGGATAGCGTCTTTGGTCTGTACCAATATCGTGTTTTCAAGGCCAACAAATTCAGTATGAATATCACTGCCGATGATCATATTACCTTGTTCATCTGCACTATAACCGTGTTGTTCCATGTATTCAAAAACCGACTCAAAGGACCCCATGTCCGACCACCCAAATGACGAAGGCACTACTTTTATCTTTTGGGTCCGTTCCATCACGGCATAGTCCACCGAAATAGACGGGATCTTCATGGACAGTTCTCTATCCAAAAAACCATTGTCAGCCGCTTTGATTGCTTCTTGGGATCGATGATATACTTCTGGCTCATATTGCTCCAGTTCAGTCAAGAATACCTGGGCCTTAAAACAAAACATTCCAGAATTCCACAGGAAATTGCCCTTTTCCAAAAAGAGTTTGGCCGTTTCCAAATCCGGTTTCTCACGAAAGCCTTTCACTTCCTCTCCCTTGGCTTCGATATACCCAAAACCTGTCTCAGGCCTTGTGGGTTTCAGTCCAAAGGTGACAATCTGATCTTCTTTCGCCAAAGCGATAGCTCTTTCTACACTTTTGGAATAAGCTTCTCCAGAAGTAATCAGGTGGTCCGAGGGAGTCACAAACAACACATCCTCTGGATCACAACTCAACGCCGCAAAGGCAATGGCGGCGGCCGTATTTCTGGGGCAAGCCTCGATTACCTCTGCATAATCGGTTATCCCCAAGTCATTCACGTCCTTTCTGGACAATTCATAATTGGCTTTATTGCCCACGATCATGAGCTGGTCACAAAGACCTGAATTTCGTTCTACGGTCTTTTGAAATAGTGTTTTTTCTTCAAAAATTGGCAGGTATTGTTTTGGACAGCTTTTGCGAGAGAGCGGCCACAGTCTACTCCCTACTCCTCCAGACAATACGATATTTATTATTTTCATGGGATAATAAATCTAAGTTATAATTAAAAACCGTCACTATCGGGGCATTTCTACATTGGCAGTTCTAAAACTGTTCCAATACCAGTCACATGCCGCTTCAAGCCCTTCTTTCATGGAAAAAGCAGGTTCATACCCTAATACTCCTCTAGCTTTGTCTATCGACGCCAAAGAATGAGGCACATCACCTGCCCGCTGTGGACCATATTCAAACGCTATATTGGCTATTCCCGGTTCAAACTTGGACAATTCTGTTTTTAAATATTCTCCCAACTGGTTCAGGCTTACCCGCTCACCAAAAGCTACATTAAAAACCTCTGACAATACTGCTTCCTTAGAGAAATCCTGGGCAACTTGGGCATAATAGTCCCCAAGCTTATCTTTAATTTCCTCAGTGTTCCCTACAGCAGCTTTGATATTTGCCTGGATGACATTATCGATATAGGTAAAATCCCTCGAAAAGGATCCATCCCCATTGATTTTTGGCTGCTGGCCTTTTATCAGCGTTTGTACAAATTTAGGTATGACAGCAGCATAGGCCCCATCAGGATCCTGTCTTCTGCCGAATACGTTAAAATAGCGGAGGCCAATGGTTTCAAGCCCATAGATATCTGCAAAATTTTTGGCAAACAGCTCATCCACATATTTGGTAATGGCATAGGGGGAGAGTGCATTTCCTATAACATGCTCTACTTTTGGCAAGGTCGAATGATCACCATAGGTAGAGGAGCTGGCAGCATACACTACCCTTTTTACACCCGCCTCTTTGGCTGCAAAAAGAACCTTCACGAAACCTCCAATATTGACATCGGTAGTGGTCATAGGATCTGCAATAGACCTAGGTACCGATCCGAGGGCGGCCTGATGAAATACCACTTCACAGCCTTCTACTGCTTTTTGACAGGTAGCTGCATCACGAATATCCCCTTCCAGCATGGTAAATAAAGGCGATTTTTTGGCATTTTCCAGATTTTCAGGCTTACCTGTCGAAAAGTTATCCAAACATACCACCTTATTTTCAGCTTCCAATAAAGTGTCAATCAGGTTGGAGCCGATAAACCCGGCTCCACCTGTGACCAAAACCTTAGCTCCTGAGAGCTCTGAAGTTAATTTTTCCTTTCCCATAAGTTCGGTGTCAATTACACTTATTAAAGTTAAGCATAATTAGATTCCGATACCATAATGCTCAAAGCCCATTTCCTTAAGGTACTTACGATCGTAAATATTCCGTCCATCAAAAACCACTTTATTGGTAAGCAACTTACCCAATGCACTCCAACTTGGCATCCTGAACTCAGACCATTCTGTGACCAGAAGCAATGCATCGGCATCCACGCAAGCGTCGTATGCATCATCGCAATAAGTCACCTTATCGCCTACATATACTTCTTTGGCTTCTTCCATCGCAATCGGGTCATAGGCCTTTACTTTTGCCCCTGCTGCACGCAGCTCATTGATCATCACAATAGCTGGTGCTTCTCTCATATCGTCGGTATTTGGCTTAAAGCTCAGTCCCCACATGGCGAAGGTCATACCACTAAGGTCATCTCCAAAATGTTTCTTCACCTTCTTCACCAAAGTATGTTTCTGGTCCTCATTTACTGCTTCTACAGACTGGAGCACACGTAGATCATAGCCGTATGTCTTGGCCGTTCTGATGATGGCTTTTACATCCTTGGGAAAGCAGCTTCCACCGTATCCTACACCTGGATAGATAAATTTATTCCCAATTCTTGGGTCTGAGCCAATCCCTGCCCTTACCATGTTGGCATCGGCTCCCACCAGCTCACATAGATTGGCGATGTCATTCATGAAACTGATCTTGGTAGCCAGCATCGCATTGGCAGTATATTTGGTCATCTCTGCCGAAGGAATATCCATGTAGATTATTCTATCTCCACTCAGCTGAAAAGGCTTATAAAGACGCCTCATAATCTCTTCTGCTCTTTCCTCTTCTACACCAATGACTATTCTATCTGGCTTCAAAAAGTCCTCTACCGCGGCACCTTCTTTCAAGAATTCAGGATTCGATGCTACCGCAAATGGCAAATCACTCTTTCGCTTGTCAAGTGCATTCTGAATGGCTTCTTTCACCTTGCAGCCTGTAGTCACTGGCACAGTACTTTTGGTGGCCACTACTATATAGTCAGACATGGTCTTGCCGATTTCATCTGCTACAGCAAGCACATATTTAAGGTCAGCAGAACCATCCTCGCCAGGAGGTGTCCCTACTGCTATAAAAGCCACTTCAGAATCTTGGATAGCCTCCCCTAGGTTAGTAGAGAAGGACAACCTTCCACTTTCATAGTTTCTTACCACAATTTCCTCTAAGCCCGGTTCATAAATAGGCATGATCCCATTTTTGAGCTTATCGATTTTCTTTTGGTCAATGTCAACGCAGACCACTTCGATACCTACATCGGCAAAACAGGCTCCTGAGACCAAGCCTACATATCCGGTTCCTACGACTGTGATTTTCATTTTTCTAGCTGTTATTTGTTAAATGATCGATTGTTATATAGTATGGTTATATTAAAAATCTATTGTATTTACTTTTATGGTTTCTGACGGCCGAAAACAACATTATATCCTTTTCCAGCTCAAACCTGTTACTATCTGTTATACGACATTTCCTTTCTTTATCGGTCAATCTCCTTTCAACCCCAAGCTTCTACCTCCGTCAACCTTGAAATTTTGTCCCGTGATAAATTTACCCTCTTCCCTTGTTAGGTAGGCCACCATTTCGGAAATATCCTCAGGCCGGCCATAGGTATTCATATAATTGGTCTTCTTTAGTTTAGCCATTTGTGCAGGTGTGATCGTTCCCCGCTGTACGATTCCCGGCGACACGCAGTTGGCAGTGATATCCAAGCTACCAAGCTCCATGGCAATGGATTTGGTAAAGGCGATTATACCTGCTTTTGCAGCTGCATATTCGGAAAACTTGGCCTTGCCATGCTCACCGATTACAGAGGTGACCGATATGATGGCTCCCTTCTTTGCCTCTACCATCATTTTTGAAGCCTCCCGTGTACAAAGTATCGCTCCTCGTAGATTTACATGCAAAGTAGTGTCTATTGTCTCTGTCTCCAATTCATAAATTGGCCTACTGGCCTGCCTTGCACTTCCACCAGCGCAATTTACCAAAATATCCAACTGGTGGAAGGTATCTTTCAGCCATTGATAGAATTCCTTGATTTTTTCCTCACTCGAAATATCAAGTTGCTTCTTCACCGCCTGACCGCCATTGGCCTTGATTTCATCTACCACACCTTGCATCTTATCATGGCTCATGCCACATACTACCACCATGGCGCCGTCAGCGGCCAGCCGGCAACAGATGGCCCTACCAATGGCTCCGCTACCTCCTGTCACCACTGCTACCTTCCCTTTGAGCAGTCCTGGTGTGGACACCTGAATCGTATAGGGTACAGCTACAGACACACCACCTGTGTTCCCGGGGGCCATCCCCTTAATTTTGTTCCTCATACTTTTGGGAACCAATCTCTTGATGAAATTTTTCATTTTTTACGTTTTCCTAATATTTTCTTGACAACGATATTATTGATAAAATTCCGCTCCTGCTTTGATAGTCCTACCAGATACACTGCGGTAAGGACAGTGGTACAGGCACAAAGGACTTTTATTATAAAGTTCACCAAGTTTGTTGGTATTGTATAGTACAAGTAGCCCGGTAAGGGGATCGCCAACAATATCACGACCAAGGAAGGCACCAGCACTCCAACCAGGAAATCCCTGAATTTAAATCCGATGGACTTCCTTAGGAACGACACCCTGATAAAACTAATCAATGCGGACAAAAGGATCGCCACCACCAAGGTAGACTCAGGTTCATACCCTATAGTGAGCATAAAGTAACTGATTGGTAGATTCAATAGTCCAATAATGCTCAAGGTAATATGGTAATTTCTCACATTTCCCGTTGCGGATTGTGCAGTGGCCACAGGGTTGGCATAGGACTCTATCAATGCCTTGACCATCACCAGTCTGACAAACAACACGGTATGTTCTGGCACCTCCCCCAGCCAAAGCTTTAGTATAAAAGGTGCTTCAATAAATATCGGCAACGAGATCAGCAGTATGAGGAAAAAGGACATCTTCACACTGGTGACAAGCAGCTTTTTCATGCCTGTCAGATCACCTGCAGCATACTGCTTGACGATCTGTGGGTTCACTGCCTGGGTAAAGTTCCTTGCAAAGGTAGTCACCACCGTATTGATCTGATTAGATATCCCTTGGGCTGCGTTCACGACCGTTCCGAAAAACATATTGAGAACTACTGCAATCCCCTGGTTCCGGAGCACCACCGATATACTGCTCAGCATCGTCCATCCTGAGAATCCCAACATCTTTTTAAAGAAAGTATCATCCTTGCTCACACCTACCTTACATTCCCCGAAATTTCTTCTAGCATACCAACGCACGGCCATCCTGACCACAAATGTGACGCAGAAAGTCAGAAATCCGTACAGTATCAGTTTGTCCATCATGAACAACTGGAGCAGGTAGACAATCAACAGCTTCAAGATCACATCAATAATGCTGATATAGGCAAAGGCAGTCATTCGCTCGTTGGCAATGATGGCTGCATTATAGGGCACATTGATCACGGTCAGCACAAAGGAAAGTATCGAAAACTGGTAAACCCAGTTAGCAGCAACCATCCTTCCCTCGGGGATGTTCAACCGAGTGTTCAAAAACCAAAGTCCTGCCGTCTCTGCCAATACCAACACTACCAATGCAATGAGGTAATGGATATAAAGACTAGTACTAAAGACCTTTCTGAGGCTGTTGCCATTCTCGGTACCCTGTTCATAGTTCAAGAACCGCTGGGTAGCCGAAGCCATGGTGCCACTCAGGAAAGAGAACATCGTTACCACTCCACCAACTACCGTGTTCAGCCCGTAATCACTGACCCCTAGGGTCTGTAACACTACCCTTGCGGTATAAAGCGAAACACCCATCGTTATCAGCATCCGAAGGTACAGTGATAACGAATTCTTGGCAATTCGCGTATTCTTTGATGACATCTATATGTTACCCTTAATGGTTTTTATTGACGAACTTATCGATCTTCTGGGATACCTTAAGCTTCGCTTTATCAAACTTCGTTTCTCGGTTCAAGCTGCCAAAATATTTTTTGAGGATCTTAATATCCACCTCTTTCTTGGTAAAGACTTCAAGGACCATTGGCCCTTGCTCATTTGGATCTGACAGCCAATCCACTGCGGCGTTACATTCCTCTTGATTTCTGGCAGCATTATATTTCATACCCAAGGATTCTACCCATCCCTTGGCAGAAGTCTGGTGTCCTGCAGATATATGCTTAGAAAGGACATCAGCAAGTGATTCTTTCAATGGCAGGTGCATGATGGCTCCTCCTTCGTTGTTGAGCAGCAATATCCGCAAATTAGACGATAGGTGTCTGTTCCACAGAGCATTCATGTCATAGAAAAAGGTAAGGTCACCGATTACCAAATATACCGGCTCATCCGCTGCTGCGGCAAAGCCAACTGCAGCAGACATACATCCATCTATCCCGTTTACCCCACGATTACAATAGGCGTTAATGGATTCATCAGTCACAAACAGGTTTGCCATCCTCGCCGAAGCACTGTTGGCTATATGCAAAGAAGCTCCCTTTGGTATGGATTTCATCAGTTGGCCCACTGCATACAGCTCACTGAATGCTGCTTCGGGCTCCATGATCCGTTGTGAGATAGCCTTCAGACTGACCAGGTAATCTGTAGAACCTTTATAAGATGGAGTGGCCATTTTCCTGAAGAAGAATCCCTCCTCCATTTCGAATACATCGGTAAGCTTGTGAAACGGATCTATGATGTCCCCACTTGGCGCCACACTCCAGTGCTCGAGTTTTGGAGAAAACCGTCTGATGTACTTTTTTATGTTATTGTTAAATATGTAATTGGCGAATAAAGTAATCACCACGTCTGGAAGTCGCTTCGCACCTTCGTCAATAGAGAAGTTCCGTAATGTGACGAAGGCATTGTCAATGGCATATTCGTGACGACAATTGGAAGTTTTGTCACACAATATTGCACAGTTATAACTTTCGCAGAAAGCGTCCAGTGATCTGCGCAGCTGCTCGGACATGGGAGCTGACTGGCCCCAAATGATCAAAATCCGCTTGCCTTTCAGCCTCTCCGCATATTCTCCCCATTGAAAATCCTCCAGATCTGCTCGTGTACGGGTGATTTTCCTTACTTTAGGCAAGTTCACCGTACTAAAAGTATCGCCCTGATGGGACTCAATCGGGATATTCAAATGCACCGGTCCTGGACCACGGGAGGTCAATGACATTAGCCCCTCGTTGATCACGCGGTTACAATACCATTCATCAAAACCGTTCTTGACCTCTTTAAGCTGACCTTCGAATTTGACGAAACTACGAAACACATCATCTTGCTTGAACATCTGCTCCTCCATTTGGTTGAGCAATTCCGGAAGACGATCTGCTGTCAGTAGAAGCAAGGGCAAATGCTGGTAGAAAGCCTCTACAACCGCAGAACCGTAGTTGATCGTCGACGTACCAGAGGTACAAGCCACAGCAACAGGTTCATTGGACTTCTGTATCAAACCCAATGCAAAAAATGCTGCACTTCTTTCATCTACTACCGAATACAGCTGAAAAAAACTATCTTTTTCCATAGAATGAATAATGGAAAAATGCCTACTTCCTGGTGAAACAACTATTTTCCTTACATTGAATTGTTTCAGGAGAGACAATAACTGAAGAATTAACCTATCATCTGAATACATACTTTCTATATTTAAATGCCTATTTTTTTCGTTTATCTATTCGTTTCGACTGGATGGTAAAACAGCATACAACAGCCTTAGGCTGACATAGGATTACCTTCCGCTTTTTCACAGCATCTTTTAGACACCCCATAAAAAGGGACTAATTACCGCTTGCTTGGTTTTAAAAGATTGATTAAGGTATCTTGGGTACGTTGCATTTTTTTAACTTGGCCATCCTCCCTCCTACAAAATCTACCGTTCCTCTTTTGATTCCACCAGATACCAAGCCATGGATTGCCAAACAATTTTTCCAGCATATCAAAATTCCCCCTACTGGACTTTAAAGAACACTGGCAAGTCCAATAACACGAAACTCCTCGATCAGTGCATTCCACTTTAGAGAATGTCTTACCCTTCTGGTTAAATCACGACATCTTTACTTCATTTATGCCCTGTTTCATTTGATATTCTAAAAGTAGAACATTTTATTTTAAATACAAAAAATTGTTTTTAAAAAATTATTTTATGTATTTCGGATCACTAGCATTCACCGATTGCCTCATCTACCTACCTCACTTTCCATACGCCCAAGAGCCCCTGACGAGACTGATTTGGTAGGTACTTTTTTTGGAGCTATACTATTGTAGATCATGAGAAGTTTTAAGCCGGAATCTATGCCGTTTAGTCAAGGAATTCTGGATGATGTCAGCACTCATCTTGGACTTTAGCTTTACACTGAGCTTACTTATAGTAAAGTGATTGAAGGACTCATAGCACCTCCCTTATGCCCACCCATAAATTAACTGCATTAAACCTGAAATAGGCATTAGCCAATCTATTACGGTCTATAACGATTCCTAATGCATAAGCAGGGTTAAAACTAGGCCTAATTTAGATAATGAGCATCCATGGATGATTTCCCCTGTTTTTTTACACGCTCAATGAAAATGCTTGATATTACAGGGATATATTACCATTTTTGGGTTTTTAAAATTGTAATAACAATGGATTCTGATAGCAGTTGGTACGTAATGTACACAGCTCCAAGGGCTGAAAAGAAAGTAGCAAAACGATTGGAGGAGAAAGGTGTTGAAAACTACCTTCCCATGATCGAAGAAGTCCGGCAGTGGAGCGACCGGAAGAAAAAGGTAAAACGCCCTCTTTTTAATGGATATCTTTTTGTACGATCAGAAAGAAACCGACTTTGGGAAGCGCTACAAGTTCAAGGAGCTGTTAAATTTGTCAATTTCTCTGGAGACCATGCCACCGTAAGAGAGTCGGAAATAGCCGCCATAAGGAGAATTGTAGAAACCGGCGTAGCCGTAGAAGTCGAAACTACCGACATCGAGGAAGGCCAGCAGGTAAAAATCATAGGTGGACCTTTACAGGGCTTCGAAGGAGAATGCATTCAAAAAGGTAATCAAGATTTTTTCATCATTAGAGTGCCTAGCATTCACCAAACCGTATTGGTCAACATCCCCATAAAATTCCTGGAAATAGTTGCTTAACCCCGGATTCTAAGACATTCAGGAAGCAACGTAAACTAGCTAATTTATTAGACACATACATAGGTCACCGTAGGGCGATATGTATCTAATCAGTCTGTCAGTACCTTCACTGTTTTTGGTGGATCAATAGGGAGCCACTAAGGCACCGGTTGTTCCGACAGCTGTGCTGCGGAACCAGGTAAATTTGAGTTTTTAACTCAATACCACGTACAACTGTCACGTTTTGGAGCTTGATTTATGTGTAACAACATAGTCACATAGGTCACCGTAGGGGGGTATGTATCTAATCAGTCTGTCAGTACCTTCACTGTTTTTGAGGATCAATAGCAAGCCACTAAGGCACCAAGACACTAAGTGTTTTGGAAAGTAATAGGCCAAGTACACGACAAATCACTATCCACCGCCTCTTTGTGACTTCCCGACTTTGTGGCCAAAAAAGTAAGCCACCAAGGCAACGGTTGTTCCGACAGCTGTGCTGCGGAACCAAATAAATTTGAGTTTTTAACTCAATACCACGTACAACTGTTATGTTTTGGAGCTTGATTTATGTGTAACAACATAGTCACATAGGTCACCGTAGGGGGATGTGCATCTAGTCATCCTGTCGGTACCTTCACTGTTTTTGGTGAATCAATAGGGAGCCACTAAGGCACCAAGACACTAAGTGTTTTGGAAAGTAATAGGCCAAGTACACGACAAATCACTATCCACCGCCTCTTTGTGACTTCCCGACTTTGTGGCCAAAAAAGTAAGCCACCAAGGCAACGGTTGTTCCGACAGCTGTGCTGCGGAACCAGGTAAATTTGAGTTTTTAACTCAATACCACGTACAACTGTTATGTTTTGGAGCTTGATTTATGTGTAACAACATAGTCACATAGGTCACCGTAGGGGGATGTGCATCTAGTCATCCTATCGGTACCTTCACTGTTTTTGGTGGATCAATAGCAAGCCACTAAGGCACCAAGACGCTAAGTATTTTGGAAAGTAATAGGCCAAGTACACGACAAATCACTATTCACCACCCCTTTGTGACTTCGCGACTTTGTGGCCAATTAAAAAAAAAATCAGCGAAAATCTGCTGAATCTGCGTTATCTGCGTGCCATTCAAAACAACCAGGTTATTTTTGAAGTGGGATGTTAGATGGAAATATGCATTAGCCTATCTACGCCATAGCATACAGGTATGGCGACCCGATCCGCCCTAAACGGACAAAATCGGTCATGTCAAAATGACTATCGATCGAAATAATAGACGGATTTCCGCTCAAACAATTTCCGGAAACGGTTTCCTGTCAGTGCGCTGAACCCTCCAATTACCATTCCTAAAAAGGCAGTGACCAACATCATTAACTCAGCACTGCCCATTCCCATGATTTCTGCCATTTGTCCCGGCAAGGCAGATGCGGTATGTACCGTTATCCAATAGGACATTCCCAACCAAGTAAGTCCCACTCCCAATGCTGCTGCAAAAAACACCTTTGCTCCTTTTCCACCAATGACTGCTCCCAGTACCGCCCAAACTAACATCATCATCCAGTAAGTAAGCCATGGCCCACATAAAAGAGTCACTATGATATATACTGCTAACCAAAGTATGAATTTCATATCAGTCTGTCGGTGTTAAAGTAGTGGTAAAAAGGGCATCGGCCGTGCTGGACTCAGCTCTGAAACTAAAATCAACGTATTCTCCTTCCGCCCAAGTTTCGATAAAATTATCGTAAAACTTACTTCCGGGGTTTCCTGATTGGCCGCCAGGATAAATCCCAAATGCCTTCACATCATTCCCTAATTCTACCAGCATCCTCCAGCTGGCCCCATGTCGCTCACTAGTGGCATTGATAATGCTCCTTCCTCCTCCTGTAAATATCCCTGCTCTACTGAATGATTTGAAGTTAGGCACCAAATGCTGTATCGTAGTGTTTTTATAGGCTGACCATGAGATGTTTTCCCCTTTCTCTTCTTTAAGGGCTTCCCAAGCTATCGCTGTTTCCTCAAAACTCTTCACTAAATGATCCACAGCATCCTCTTTTATCTCCGGAGTGCTGGCAAGGTCAAAAACACTATCCTGAGGGCTTTTCTTCATTATGGAAGTGGTGGTAAAATCATCCGGGTACACCACTGCCCCTCCTTCACTACCGAGCCATTTCCACACACTGTCCTTAAAGTGTCCCCACCAAATATCAAAGATCACTGGGCCTTTGGCATCAGGATCAGCATAAAAATCCCATTTACGCAAAATTCCCAACAATGCTTCGTTATGCTCACCTAAGATCATTGTCGTATCCTGTGTCAAATAATTGATCATCGGGGGCAATGCCTCCGCAGCATGGAGGTCATAATCGTCAAACTGCAAGGCTTTCATGTCTTCCAATGTGATGTTCTCCATTTCGCGCAGACGATCATTGATCCTCCTATTTCTATAATCTTCAAAACTATTATCAAAAATGTAATAGGGATAAGACTCCCCTACTGAGTATTGATTGGCTGAGCTGACAAACCCTCTATCAGGGTTCAGTGTAGCAGGGTTTTGGTCGAAGGGTATATAGTCACCCCATTCGAACAGGGGATTGTTTCCATCCATAAGGTATTTGCCCTGTTCTGGCCATTTTAAGGGGAACTTCCCTTGAACCTTCATGGCAATGTCCCCGTTTTTTGAAGCAAACACAAAATTCTGAGCTGGCGCTGTAAAGTGGTCCAGCGCCGAAAGGTAGTCGGCATGGTTCTTTGCCCTGTTCAGCCCTAAGAAAGTTCCTTGTTCGTTAGAGCCTTCATGGGCAGTCCATTTTAAGGCAAAATTCAACTTCTGACTGTTTGGATGAAAACTTTTGTCATAGACTACTGGCCCATAATGGGTATAGATTACCGTGTCCTGATGAGGGACATCGCCTTTGATTTGGATAGTCTCTACCCGGATGGAACTTTGTATCCATTGGTCATTATAAAGGTACTCCAACCGATTGTCGTCTTTAAACTCAATTGCGTACCAGTCCCTTACATCCCTTGTGGCATTGGTCACACCCCAAGCGATGTTCTCGTTAAATCCACTGATGACACCCAGTGCTCCAGGGAGTGATGCTCCTTTCACTGTAAAATCAGGCGTGCTAAGCTGTATGGCATACCAAAGACTCGGTAAATTAAGTCCCAAATGGGGGTCATTGGCCAAAATAGGACGGCCACTCTTGGTCTTACTTCCAGAAACTGCCCAGTTATTCGATCCCACTCCCGGCTCAGGTGAAGGGATAGGCTCGATGAGCAGGGACAGATCAGGATAGTCGATACTATCTGGCCGTACCACGTCAAGCGGTTCAAAATCCCATTGATGATCTGCTTCTATTACTGGATCGCCACTTGCTGGTCTATCAGGAAACAATCGATTGACCATCGTTTCTCCCAATTGCTTCCGTAAATTAGTGAATTCGATATCCTTGTCTCCCACCAACATATCAGCCATGTACTTCAACAGTAACACCGTCTTATAATTCGTCCAGTGCTCTGGCCTGTAATCCAGTATCTTGTACTCCACAGGTGTCTTGCTCATGTCCAATTGATCAATGTACTGATTGACCCCTTTGGTGTAAGCCGTTATTAAATCCAACGTGGCGGAATTATTTTCTTCGAGAAACTGGAGCCCCATTTCGGCCCCATATCCCAAGCCCTTTCGTCGTTGCATCCTATCAAAATCAAGCGCTGCACTTCCTATTATTTCAGAAATTCTTCCTGCAGCTGCCCTGGTCTGGAATTCCATTTGCCATAACCTGTGCTTGGCAGTGACATAGCCTTGGGCCATCATAAGGTCTGCCTCATTTTGGGCATAAATATGGGGAATAAGGTGGTTATCATAGATCACTTTGACGGGAGCACTGAGTCCGGTCACGCTTAATTCTTCTTCAGCCAGCTCATCTTCACTGTAAGCATTCTGCCAAAACCCATGGTAGGGATCCATCAAATAGCCCAAAGAAGGTATTTGGCCAAAATTCACGGACAACGCTACAGCCAAAACCAGCGAAATGATAAAAACAATTAAAAAACCAAAGTATTTCATAAAATAAGCTACTAAGAAGTAATATCGGGCAATAACTCCCGAATTTAAGCCTTAAAAATGTATTTCCAATTGAAAAAACCGCTTATCTTTTACCTTCCCGGAGTTTTTGAAAGAGAAGTCGTCAAACAGTACTGTTTTTGGACGCTACTATAAAAAGACAAAAGGCTCCATAATCTGAAGCCTTTTGATAAACCGAGGATTAATACACGAGGAAATCCATCATTGGATAGCAATCGGCAAGCGCAGCTTCTCCCACCGAATAACTATCCCCGGCTCTTCCACGGTGATTTTCAACTGTTCTTGATTTTCCTCTAACCACTCTGGGGTTACCTCCACTCGTAACACATCATTTTCTTCCTTATACTGGTAATGTCCGTGCTCCAAGTTCCAATCGGAGTTAAAGATCACCGTCCAGTCACCTTCTTTCACGGGAATGGTAAAGAGGGAATATTTCCCTGCGGACAATGACTTGCCTTCTACAGACACATCTTCTGAGATATCGATATAAGTCGCCTCATTTGCTCCCGTGCGCCACACTTCGCCATACGACTCCAAGTTACCCCATATTTCCCGGCCTTTCACGGATGGAGCGCCGTATTGGACCATAAGTGTTTTTCCTCCCACTTTCCCTTGGGAAGTTTCGAGTGGACTGGCCCTTTCTTCTTCTTTCATTTCCATGGCCTGTGCCTCTTCCTCTTGGGTTGCTTCCTTTTCGTTTTTACCACTGCCTCCGCAACTAGACAGCCCTGCCAACAACAAAAAACAACCAAATAAAAATAAAGTGTCAAACTTTCTCATAGGAATTCAATAATTGATTCAAGACGAATTTATGCATTTTTTCTACTTCGGCTTATATTTTCCTGAAATAATTCGAGGAGCTTAAGCTTCTCGCCAACGCTATTCACACGCCCATATCCTCCATTCCTTTAGCTCTCAGGTAGTTTTTTTTTAAAATTCCCTAAACAACCTAACCACCCAAAAGTCCATTAACCAAATCCGGCCTATCATCTCCCTCATTCCCCCAGCTAATCGCTGATCTTTACATAAAATCATTTACTATCGTCCGACTAAATTTCACATAGACTGAAAAAGTAGGTTTAACCCGGAATATGCATTAGCCTATCTGTTGCGACCTGAAACTGCTTCAAAATCAGCCGTTTCACTTTAGTTTTCGGCATTACCGTAGCGGTGCTACGCTAATGCCTCCAAACTAACTGATTTTCTTGCAATTTCAGCTCTCACTACGATTCCCAACGCATAATCCGGGTTTAAAAGATAAGAGGAGAGGTTTTTTCGATTTCCTAAAACTGGCCCGTACGCTGAAGAGGTGATTAAAAAGTCCCCTTTAGGGGATTTAGGGGTAAATTTTAACTAAATTCCTTCAAAAGCAAAGTCTTTACTCGGACGCCACTAAAAATCATTTGTAAAAAAGTTGGCGATTTTTTTCCCTAGTCCCAAAAACTGCTTGATATTCCTTTCATCTTACACTATTTTCGCTTTCCCTTATAAGACGCTTTATGATGAGGTATCTGGTATCCTTGGTATTTTTGGTTTCCGTCCTGCTATTTTTTGGTGTTAATATTTCACCAAAACAGCTCGCCTATGCAGGATTGGTCCCAGTACTCATCCCCCTATTTTTGCTCCTTAATTTTGCATTGCTCATTATCTTACTTCTTCTAAAACGAAAACTTTTTGTCCTACCTATCGCAGCCATTCTTATCGGCTGGAGGTTTATCGGAGTCACCGTACAGTGGAACAATACATCTAGTGAAGATGGGCTATCCATCATGAGCTATAATGCCCATGTATTCAACTATGAAAAATACAAAGCCAGGGACCCTAAAGTCACCCCCAATATCTACAATTGGATAAGGGAGCAAGACACAGACATCATTGGCCTGCAGGAATTTTATCAGGACTTCACTACACCGGCGAGGAATGCCATCAAGCTTATCGGCAGGGATGGTGAATACCACTATGCCACCCAGTCAGTAGAAGAACGCAAAGGGAAACGTTTTTTTGGCTTGGCCATTTTTTCTAAATTCCCCATAATCAATGAGGGCAAACTATTTGACAATCGAAAGACCAATGGGGCGATGTTTGTGGATCTGAAAGTCCATGAAGACACCATCAGAGTATACAACGTCCATTTGGAATCAATGAGTATTCCGGCCGAGCAGCTGGACAATATTGATGGCATCAAAGAGAACTACCAGAAGACCTGGAGAAGGCTAAACCGAGGTATTGTCAATCGGGCCAGCCAAGTAGATTTCTTAGCTGAGCACGTCAAAAACAGCCCATACCCGGCTATTCTAATGGGGGATTTTAATGATGTCCCCTACAGCTACACCTATTTCACCATCCGGTCCATCCTTGAAAACGCCTTTGAAACGGCTGGCAGAGGATTTGGTTTTTCATTTAACAGGGTATTGTTTTTCCTTAGGATAGACAACATCTTCTACGATGAGGCCCTGACCCCGCTACGTTTCAATACTCTTCGGGAGGTAGATTATT